>DATDIT010000079.1:0-27339 GCA_036520875.1 Candidatus Acidiferrales bacterium | reverse complement strand
CGTTGCGAACGAAGTGGCCGACCGCGGGAGAGAAGCAATGGACCAACAGAAGCACGCCATTACTGCCGCGGCGCAAGCGGCCAAAGATACGTATACTCGCGAATCACAGACGAGCGTTTCTTAATGTAGAGCACTCGCGACCCAGCCCCGCGAGATTTGTTCCTCTGAGCGCGACCCCCCAAGAATAACCAATGCACGAACAGGAGTGCGAGTGGGGCGACCGATGCGTCTATTTGGGGCGGCCCTTGTAGCCCTGCGCGATCATGTGAATCGAATAGACCTGAGCAGCGTTGCCGATTTGGCTACCGCTGGAATCGACGGCGCCGCGGGCCAGAATGAAGAGCGTTTTCCTGTCGGCGCCCCCGAAGGACAAGCTGATTACCTCGCGCGGGGTGGGAATCAGGCCGAGCCAAGTGCCGTCGGCGCCGATGACCTGCACGCCGGGGCCGGTGGTGACGTAGATGCGTCCTTCGGAATCGGTGGTGCTGCCGTCGCCGGCTGTTTTGTCCTGGAGCTTGGCGAAATCGCGCTGATTGGTGAGTGAACCGTCAGGCTGGACGTCGAAAACGACGACGGCATTTCTGTTGGTTACGTAGAGCTTTTTTTCATCGGGACTGAGGATGATACCGTTGGTGAAGAGATTTTCACCGTATTTGGTGACCACGCCAGAAGGACTCGCGTAAAAAAGCCCGCCCATGGTGAAGTACGCGCCGCCTTTTTTGTCAGCCGAAAGATCGTTGAGAACGCCGCCGATGCAATCCCAAGACTCACCTTGATATTTGTCCGCGAGGAGCCGGCGTTTAGGCGAAAGCTCCCAGATGGCGGGATGCAAGCCGCGCTCGACGATAAAGAGTTCGCCCTTCGCGTTCATGGAAAGGGAGCCGCCGGTATGCGTGTCCGTGAAGACAATGGAAGGATCGCCATTGCGATCGAGTTTCACGACATCGGCTTTATCGTTCTGCGCGATCAGCAGGCCGCCGTCTTTGGTTCCGACGATGCCGTCGCCATTGTTGCCAGCGTCCTGCCAGAGGAATTTCCATTGCGCGCCCGCGGCGATGACGCCGGGAATTGCGGTGACGGTAACCTCGCGTGGAGGCGGGCCGGATGCAGGGAAATGGATCGGGGGCATCTTGCGCGGCGGATTCTTGCAGGCGGCAAGAGCCGCGTCATAGCCGGGATCGGCGTTGGCTTGAAGCGAGGGCGGAGGGGCGTTTGAGGGAGCGGGCGGCAATGGCGGAGCCTGGCTTTGTCCAAATGTGACGATCGCAGCCAGCAAACTTAGAGCAACCGTGAGAATCCCTTTCGATTCCATAAAGCCTCCCATTGATGAGGAAGAACGGTAGCAGCCTAAGCGCGGAAGTATGCCTTAGTCAACCAAGTATGACGAGGGGAAAGAGGATCGTGGTTACGTAGTCCGAGGATACGAAGAGAATCTTTACACCGCAGAGCGAAATCGCGCAAGTGGTTGTTGGTGTAAAGAAAAATCGTCCACGGTAAACCGGCCACAGGCTCGATAAATCGTCGAAAAGTACGACCCAAGTGTGCGGCTGCAAACTCGGAGGCGCCGAGGAGCAGCGATAGCGAGATGCACGCCGCCTTCGATTTTTTTGGGTTAGGCCCGCCGGGAGGACGGGACTGCGACGAGGCGTTTTTTGCGAACAAGGAATTGCTGGTCGCGCCAGTGGATGCGCTGGGGGAAAAAGCTGGCGAGCCAGACGAAGAATGCCAAGGCGTCGCGTAGAGGGAGGGCCCAGAATTTGCGGCGCACGAGGAGGTCGCGCATTCCCGACGCGCCTACGAGCCAGGCCATCGTTCCGCGCAGAACCACGTAAGCAGCGACATATGCGGCGGCAATCGCCGCGGAAGGCGCCAAGACGGCAGCGAGGACAGTCCACGGCAAACCTTGCGTGAAAACGAGTCCGAGATGTCCCCAGGGACGCGAATAGCGGATGCTGAGGTTCCAACGGACTTGATGGCGAAAAGCGGCGGCCAGGCTCTCGTAAGGATAGACGATGGAAACGGGGAATCGACTGAGTGCGATGGGATGGCCGTGGGAGGCGAGGCGATTGCCGAGTTCGTAATCGTCGCAAAAATAATCGACCAACGATTCGAAGCCGCCGATTTCAGCGAGACGCTGTTTAGTGGTCGCCATCACTGCGCCGAGCATGAAATCGAGCGTGCGATTGCCGAAGAGCCAAGCGACGAGGACACCCGGCGCGAAGTCCGCGCTGTTGCCGAGAGCTTCGAGAGTGGCGGCAAAACATTGGTCGGCCAAGCCGCGGTAGAGGCAGGTGACCCCGCCTATCCCGGGATCGATAAATGGCGCGACGACCGCGCGGATAAAGTCCGGCTCGACGCGAACGTCACTATCGCTGACGATGAGGATTTCATGCTGGGCCTCGCGGGCCATGCGCACGAGCTTATTGATCTTGTCACTTGCGCCGAGAGGTTCCGAGCCCTTGAGCAGGCGGATGGAGCACTCGGGGAAGTCGCGAATGAGTTTTTCAATCACAGGGATGGCAGGATCGGTGCCGTCGGCGACACAGAAAAGAATCTCAAAGCGCGGATAGTCCTGACGGCAAAAGCTGGCATAGTTTGGATAGGTGTCGCGGTCGAGGCCGTGGATAGGTTTCAGAATGCTGACGCCCGGAGAGTGGCCGGAGAAAGCGGTAGCGGGAGCGGAGCCTGCGCCAAAAAAAAATTGCCGCGCAGAGAAAATGGCGAGCAGGTAGTAGGCGAAAGGCGCGATGGAAAGCAGAAGAAGAATATCGCGAATCGCCGTCCAGGCGGTCATGGCGCAATCCTTCGCCCGCTAACCTTTGCCGATGGCTACGAGCGCAACGCCGACGCAGACCAGCAGCACGCCGAACCAGCGCTGCGGAGTCACGCGCTCACCGAGAAATAACTTGCCGCCCAGGGTGCCTACGGCGTAGCTAAGCGCGGTGGCCGGAAACACAAAGCTCACCTTGGCGACAGATAGCATCGCCAGCAACGCGAAGAAGCCGGTGGCCATCAGGGTTAGACCGATCCAAAACCACGAAACGGTCATCGCGCGGCCGATTACGCGGGCGATCGAGTGAGGACGAAAATCAGTTACCTCGCCGATGGTTTTCATCGCGCGCGACATGCACATTTCGCCCGCGGTGCCGGGGAAAATAATCAGGAAGTACAAGACGAAGGCGCGCACAGCCGCTAGATCTCCGTGGTCCTGGGATGCGTATGACCCACCACGAATACGCCGAGGCTAATCACGGCGACGCCGACCCAGCGCGTGGGCGTTATCGTCTCATGGAGGACGAAAAAGGCGAGCAGGGCGATCAACAAGCTCGAAATCGACGATGCGGGGAGTACGTAGCTATAGTCCGCCCACGAAAGCACGAGAAGGTAAGCGATGAAATAGGCAAGGAGCAAACCAATGCCCGTCCAGATGGTGCTCGAGGTGAAGGCCCGGAAAAAAAACCCAAAGAAATTAGACGGGGACCAATCCGGCATCTTGCCTATTTGCTTCATGCCCTTGCCAAGAAAGGTGTCCCCAAGGGGGGCAACGGAAACCATGAAGATGATCAAGGAAATCGTCTTGAGATGCAGACCATCCGACGACGTCATGCGCCTTGCGACTCACCGACCCCGGAACTCGTGTCCATGGGCGGGACCGTGACGAGCGCCTTTTTGTCGACACCCTTGCGGGCGCGAGAGACTTTGATGCGGTCCGCGCGGAGCTTCATGAAATCCACGGCTTCATGATAGAGGCGCTTGCGCTCGTGCCCGTCCCAAAGAGCGTCGCGAACAATGCGCCAAGCGACCTTGGGCCGGAAATAGTAGCTGTCGTAAAAGCGGTTGACGGACTCGACCATGTATTCCTTGGAGAGGCCGGGATATTCGAGGTGAGGAAGCTGATGACCGCCAATATCGGTGATGGCTTCGCCGGCTAGAAAACCTTCGCGAGTCCCCTGATCGTACAGTTCGGTGCCGGGATAGGCGTGGGCCATGGAAACTTGAATTGTTTCGCAGTCGAGATCTTTTGCGAAATTGATGGTTTTCTCGATGGTTTCTTTCGTTTCGCCGGGAAGGCCGATGATGAAATCTCCGTGGACGCGAATGCCGACCTTCTTGCAGTTCTTCACGAAGTTGCGGCCCATCTCGAGCGTTTGGCCCTTCTTGATATTTTTCAGAATTTGGGCGTCGCCGGACTCGAAGCCGACAATTAAGAGACGACAGCCAGCGTTGGCCATGGCCTTCAGTGTGTCGTAGTCACCGTGCACGCGAGCAGTGCAGGACCATTGAAAGCCGACCGGCTCGAATTCCTTGCAGAGCGCTACGACGCGATCCTTGCGAATATTGAAGGTATCGTCGTCAAAGAAGAATTCCTTTGCTTGGGGGAACATCTTGTGCGCCTGCTTGAATTCGCGCGCGACGCTCTCGACCGAACGCGTGCGCCAGGCGTGGCCTGAAAGCGTTTGCGGCCACAGACAGAACGTACACAAGGCCGGACAACCGCGCGCCGTGTAGAAGGAAATGAACGGATGTAGCAGGAACGGGACGTTGTATTTCTCAACCGTCAAATTGTCCTTATACACGTCGGTGGCAAATGGCAGAGCGTCAAGCTCTTCGGTTTGCATCAGCGGACGCGACGGATTGTGGATGACTTTGCCGTCTTTCACGTAGCTGGCGTTGCCAATCTCCGAGACGGGTTTGCCCTGCGCAAATTCCACAACCGCATGATCAAATTCGCCGCGGACCACAAAGTCGAGGTCGGAGCTAGAGAGCAGGCTTTCCGCCGGCTTGATCTGCACGTGCGGACCCACAAAGGCGATTTTGATATCGGGCTTTCGTTCCTTCATGGCGCGAGCCATACGCAGATCGCTATGGAAACCTACGGTGGAGGTGAACAGGACGACGAACTCATAATCCTTCGAGGTGTTCACAACCTCGGCCGGAGTAATGTGATGAGGGGGTCCATCCAGCAAACGGCTGCCGGGCAGCATGCCGGCGGGATAGGAGAGCCACACTGGGTACCAGTAGGACTCGATCTCCCGTGTGGCGGGCCAGCGAGAACCTGCCCCACCATCGAATTTCTCGAAGCTCGGCGGATTCAAAAAAAGTGTTTTCATGACCGACGGCATCTTTTCACCACCCTCAGGGCTGGAATGCAATCAGCTTAGGAAATCCACTCAATTCTACTCGATTTCAACGACATGCCCAATATTTCTCTGATTTTGTTGCTACGGAAGGACTTTTGCGAGCTGGCCAGTAGCCTCGAGCAAGGTGAGTTGCGCCTGTTGGCGAGCGAAATCGGCATCCAGAAAAGCGACCCATTTGTCATTCTCATCCAGCCGAGCCTGCTCGATTTCCTGGAGGGTTATCCGGGCCTGATCAAACTTGGCTTGCTCGACCTGCACGGTTTCCTGCGCCAATTGGAGGTCCAGGCGGGCCACTTCGCGTGTGGCGTCCAGCTCGCGTACGCTGCGGACTTTCTGCTGAACGTCGAGGCGAACTTCCTGGCGCTTGTTGCCGAGGTTGAGCTGGGCCTCGGCGAGCTGGGATTTCGCCAGCGCAACATTGGCGGAAGTCTTGGCCGCGAAAAGGGGAATGGTAACTTGCACGCCGACGTTGACATTATTGCGCTCAAAGGTTTTGTAGAACTCGGCGTAGTTGTTGAATTTGCTCAGAATATCGTATTGCCCTACCAAGGCGACGCTGGGCCAGTAACTTAGACGCGCGCCCCGAAAAATGTCTTCGCGCGCCTTGCGTTCGTGTTCGGCTTCGGCGACAGTGCGGTCCTTTTGCACGGCGAGGCTAACCATTTGCGATTCGGACTGGACGGCTGCCACATCGGTGGCTAGCTGCGCAGTAAATGCGGGGTCTTGGGCTTCAACCTGAAGAGACTGACTGTCTGGGATGCCCGTAAGGTCGCGGATCTGCTGGTCGAGCATTTCTTCCCGGTCTTCCAACTTTACGAGGCGTTCCTGAATGCGAGCCAGCGCCAATTGGCTCCGCGTGGCCTCCATTGGTAATTCCTGATTCGCAGCGACTCTTTCGCGGACGACTTGAAGGATTTTTTCGCCGCTGGCTTGTTCGGAGTGCATCAGATCGAGAGAATGCCGCACTTTGGCCAGCTCCAGGTAGGCGGTTGCGGTGCGGACGGTGACAGCGTCGCGGATACGGTCAAGTTCGATCTTCTGGTTTTGGGCCCTTTCTTGTGCCGCGTGCTGTTGAGCTTTCAACACGGGATCAAACACGCTTTGCGTGTAGTCCATCTCGAAGACGGCAGGGGCCTGGCCTCCTGGCAAGGATGGAAAGCCGTGGGTATATGCGGCGCCGGAACCCGTGTATAGGTTAGGCAAAAACGCGGCCCGGTTTACGCGCGCCTCGCCTACAGCCACGTTGTACTGCACTTGCGCGAGCTTCACGTCGCGGCTGTTTTGGAGAGCCAGCGTTACCGCTTGGCGGAGGGTCAATGTGGAAGCATCTTGCCCACGGGCTGGCCCTGCGATGAGCAATGCGAGGCCCGCCGCTAACGCAAATGATAAATTTCTCGCGCTAGTCATTCGATTCCCACTGCGATTCGCGACGTTATTCATGGCGTAGCGCCTCTGTCGGCTGAAGTCTCGCTGCCCGATTTGCCGGCAGATAGCCAAAGATCAAGCCGGTAGAGCAAGATACTACGAACGCAAACACCACAGACAGCCATGATATGGGTACGCTGATACCCTGGGTGTCGGGAAAGAATCGCAGCAACAAACGAAGCAGGGTAGGTATGAGAATAGCGATCAGTACTCCGGCGAGCGCGCCTGTCCCGCTGATGGCCATCGCTTCCATCAGGAACTGGTAGCGAATGGCGTCACGCGAAGCGCCGATGGCTTTGCGAATGCCGATTTCGCGTGTCCGCTCGGTGACTGTTACCAGCATAATATTCATAATCCCGATTCCCCCGATCGCAAGAGCGATCAGGGCAATCAGAACGAGAACGACGGTAAGGGCTAGCCCGATTGCCTCCGCGGTTTCAAGGATACCGCTGAGGTTTTGCACTCGGTATTGCGCGCCCGGACGGTGGCGGCTTTGGATAATCTCCTTCACTTGCTGAGTGACGGCCGGGACATCGTCCGGACTCTTGGCCTTGGCATAGAGCGTGGCGAAATAAGCGGCGCCCGTGTAATAACGCAGCAACGAGAACGGGACGATGGCCGAGTCCCTGGTAATTTCCGTTGAGCCCAGGATGGCAAGGCGCTCTCGAAATACTCCGATCACGGTGAACTGGAGTTCGCCCGCGTTAATCTGCTTTCCGTCAGGATCCTCGAAGGGGAAAACACGGCGCGCGAGATCTTCCGTAATCAAGCAGACTTTGCTCCGCCCCGCCATATCGGATTCATCGAAATAGCGGCCGCGAACGATCGCCAAGTTGTGGATCGTTTCATAACCGTGAGTGATGCCCACCAGATTGATGGGCCGCTCTTGACCGTTCATCGACACGGTCAATTGCCGGGCGTTTGTCCCCGCAACCTCGGTCACGAGTTGCGACAAGCCTTCCTTCACGGCTTCCAAATCCGCAGGTGTGATTTGGTCGGCTAGGTTCATGCCCCCAGGTTCCGCTGAATCGATCACATTGGCGTAAACCAAATTCGCGCCCACGCCCTCGATCTGCGCGAGGGCGTATCGCTTTCCGGTGAGCGCTATTGTGACCACCAGGACAATCGACGCGCTTCCGATCACCACCCCGAGCATGGTAAGGACGGCGCGCATTCTGTTGGCACGGAGAGCCTGCATGGCGAGTTTCCACGTCTCGCCCCAGAACACCGACGTGTTGCGCGCGATGGCCATTCAAATCAACGCGAAGATTCAATTTTCAAGGAGCCGGCCGCAGCAAACGCGAATGCACGAAAAAGGCGGCGATTTATGGCGAAGACTTTTCAAGTCGTTCGAGCCGTTCTCGCGCATCCTTATTTTTGGGATCCTGGCGGAGCGCGGCGCGATACTGTTCGGCCGCCTCGGCGGGTTTGCCCTGAGCCTCATAAAGCCTGCCCAGCCACTTCCGGGCCGACGCGTGCGAAGGCCAATTGCTGCGTTCCGGTGTGCTTGCGAGATAGGCCTTCAAATCCTCGTCTGCGGCCGGCAAATTCGCATTGGCGAGCACATCAGCAACGCCTCGATAGAACGCAAGCCGCGGATCACTGGGCGCCACCTGGGAAGCCGATTGGATAGCGGCTTGTATGTCCGCCGGTTTATTCTGAGTTTCGAAGAAATTGGCGGCTTCAAAATACGGATCGGCTGTCTTTGGCTTAGCGCTCAGAACCTCGCGTATCTGGCTTTCCGCGTCAGCAGAGTTCTTGAGCCCTTCACGGTCGTAAAGAGCGCGGGCCAAGTAGCCTTGGATAGGATCGAGTGCCGCAATGGCATTCACCTGATCGAGCGCCTCCGATTTGCTGCCACCGGCGATCCAGGGCGCATCGAGGCAGTACTCTTCGAGGTCGCGCCGGGCGGCGACATTGGAAGGGTCAAAGGTGACGGCTTGCTCGAACTCCTTTTTCACCTTCTTGGCCATCGAAAAACTGCGATCACGATCCGCTTTGCCTCCATCGGCACGGCCAAGCCATTGGTGATAAAGGGAATTCTTCGGGTCGAGAGACACTGCTCTTTCCAACTGGGCGATCGCACTATCGTAGTCGAAAATTTCGTAGTAGCTGCGCCCCAGCCAATACGCCGTCGCGGCGCTCGAAGGATTCTGTGATGCGATTGCTTGCAGAGTTGAAATCGCCGCTGCGTAATTACCCGCATTGAACTGCTGCTGGGCCCCCTCTACCGCACTGGCCGCATCGGCGCGCGACTGTGGGGCGGAAAAACTGCAAAGTGCGAAGAGAACGGCCGATAATATCAGCTTGACAACCGCATTTGGCGCTTTCAATAGGCTTCCCCTGGTCGCACTTCCATGCCGTTCTTTAGGTTCTGATCCACTGGCTCCGCTACGCGATCGCCCACCATCAATCCGGACATCACTTCGTATTTCGAAGTGCTGGCAATACCAACAGAGATGTCGCGCCGCCGAACTTTGTTGCCATCGAAAACGAAGACATAATGCCCACTTTTGTCTTCGCGCACGGCCGCGCGCGGCACGACCACGGCTCCGCGCCGTTCGTGGACCAGGATCTTTACTTCGACGTTGGTGTTAGGCAACAGCTCCAGCTTGTCATTGTCGACCGAGCAAAGAACCTCGCCCACACTGCGCATTCCTCGCGCGACTACCTGTTTCGGTACTTGCTCGGTGTGACCCGTCCAAACGCTGCCAGGTTTGGCGTCCCACGTGACTTCAACATCCTGGCTCGGCTCGAGAAGCCCTAAGTCCGGCTCATCGACGAAGGCCCGGACGCGTACGTGCCCCAGGTTCGCCATTTCAGCCAGTGTGTCGCCCACCTTGACGTAATCACCGGCGTGCACGGGTAACGAATAGAGCGTGCCATCGAGCGGTGAGATCACGGTTGCCGAGCGCGCCTTCTCTTCAAGAGACTGCACCTCGTCCTGAGACTTGCTGAATCGAAGGTTCGCCGCCTCAATGCTTGTTGCCGACCGTTGCTGCAAGTCCTGCTTTCGAGCCTCGAGCGCGCTCAGATTGGCGCGCGCCTTGGCCAAACTAGCATCATTCTGCGCGAGCTCGTCTTGCGTTGCTGCCTGTTTGGCGACGAGTTCCCGCAGCGCCTTATCAGTAGTTTCTAGATTCTTCACTTGCACACGTGCTGCCTGAAGGTCACCTTTAAGCTGCGCCACCTGTTCCGGTGGACCTCCGGCGCGAGCATTGCGAAGGTCGGTTTGCGCGGCAAGGCCATCGGCGCGTGCCTGCGCCAGCTGAGAGCGAATATCAGCCGCATCGAGCGTCAAGATCACTTCGCCACGATGGACGGCCTGCCCTTCAGCGACCATTACTTTTTTCACGAACGTCGGGAATTCCGCATGCGCCACGGCCGGCGAAATCGGCTCCACTTTCCCATTGCTCGTGATATCCACGTTCAAATCCTCGCGCGTTACCGTCACAACGGGAACCACGGGCGGCTGGCTGCGTAACCCGAGGACGATCACAATCAGCGCGACCAGGCACGCAATCAGAACCGCGATGATCGTTCTATCCCGCTTTTTGCTTTGTGCCATTTAATCGACCGCACACGCGAGCAGCCCAACTATCGAGTCATAAAATTGTAACAGACCCATTCCAGGCTTGCTTATTCAAAGGTTCCAGCCGACAAGTCTGCGGCCCCCGCTTCTCTCTGTCTAAGATGCAGGATCGAAGGGTAGCTGCGTCCCGCAAAGACCCCGCTCTCCCTCTTCGCCACCATCGCCACGGAGGGCATGTGATATTCTGTGGCGCCGAAAAGAGGCTATCGAATGAGCTATATAGAACGCATCCAGAATGATCTTACAGCAGCCATGAAGGGAAAGGACGAATTGCGGCTGAGCGTGTTACGCATGGTAAAGAGCGCCCTGAAGAACAAGGAAATCGAAAAGATGCGCGCGCTTGAGGACATGGAGTCCCTCCAGATCCTCCAAGCGCTTGTCAAGCAGCGGCGCGAATCCATCGATCAGTTCAGGCAAGGCGGGCGAAAGGATCTGGCCGAGAAGGAAGCCAAGGAAATCACCATCATCGAAGAGTATCTACCAGCCGCGCCTAGCGATGAGGAAGTTCGCCGAGCGGTTGAGGAGGCCATTTCCGAAACTAGCGCCGGTTCCATAAAGCAAATGGGCGCGGTGATCAAGGCCGCTCGAGCGAAGCTCGAAGGGAAGGCGGTGGATGGCAAGATTCTAAGTGATCGTGTGCGCGAGCGGCTCTCCGAGAAATCCTGACATTTCTCGTCTTGGGCATCGCACTCGTAACTGCTTCTGGAGATTCAAGGCGTCACGCGGCGAAGCACTGCTGCTGATTGCTGGTCCGCCGCAATTTGCTGCAGGAAATCGCGAATCGCCGGCAGTTTCTCAGTGGGAACGGTCACGTCCTTGATTTCGAATGTCCGGTGATAGTGCAGCACGCCATCAGAGACTTTTGTTTCACTGTGGTACGTCGCGAAATCGCAGTCGGCCTGCACGGGTTTCGGCAGTCCGTCAACTGCATAGCCTGCGGGCAACGAAATATCGAACACATCGTCCTGTCGCGTCGCCTCTTCGAACTCAATCGGATACTTCCGCGACTTCTTTTCGGCGAACAGCTCCAATAGCGGCGTATATTTGTCACCTAGGACACGAGGACGCACGAATAGCATGTCGCCAGCCGAACTCGCATATCCAGATGAGACAAACTTGTAATTGAGCCCAAATGTTTCGTCATATTTCTCAAGATTCCCAAGCGAGGCGGCAGTCAAGGTAAAGTTGTTAAGAAAACCGCTCAGGAAACTCTCCACGATCTCAGCCCGCTTCGCGGGTTGAGCTTGCAAAAACATTTCACGATACTGTTCCGCCGGCGCTCCCCACGTAAGCTCTTGAACGTCGCCGGTCAGATCCCCGGCGTTGTTCAGGCTGAACTTTGCAGTGCGCAAAAGGCGATTGGTTGAGGGAGGCAAAAGCGGCATGAGGAGGAGATCACCACCAGCCGGACTAACAAGCAGCCCGTAGCTGTCCTGAAGGTAAGGCGGCAAATACCCCAGCGGGACGTAAGGGTTCGTTGGATCAAACAAGAGCAATTTGCCCAAGTTCGGGTCGTTGACAGTCGCGTAGAGGTCCCCCGGATTGGGATTATCAGGGAGCCGAATGGCCAATATCACGTGGTTGAAATGCATGGAAGGAAAATCAGGGCGCACGATTCCCCGGTCTGTATCTATGATTACGTAGTAGGCGTCGATCCCGATTTCGTGAAGCATTGAGAGCAGCAAGGTGGCTTTGTCTTTGCAATCGCCGTATTGGTTGTTGAAAACGTCCGCAGCGGAGTGAGGCTGAAAACCGCCGATGCCGATTTCAATGGCCACGTAGCGGATTTGTCTCTGCATGTATTCTGTCAACGCTCTGATTTTTCCCACAGGGTCAGGGATTCCTGCTGTCAAGGCGGCCACTTTTTGCTTTATCTGTGGCGAGGGAGTGAGGCTCGCTTGCGTGAGTCCGTAATACCAGAGACCGAGGTTCTTCCAGGAAGCCGTGATTCTTCCAGAACCATCCGATGGAAAATATTTCACGCCAAGATGGCCTTCGACTGTGTCGTCGGGAGGCATGTCTGGTTCTTCTTCCACAGCGGGCAGGTCAGTCAGCTCCCACGAATGCTGGTTTGTTCCGACTGTTCGTGGTTTTTGTTCTGGGTAATTGAACCATGAGACGGAAAACTCCCATGATGGAGGAAGCTGCAGCACGAAACGAGCACGCTTGACCGGAATCCTTCTCTGAAACGACCAGTCGTCCTCCAAAACGAAGGGCCGCTGTTTTTGAACGTACTCGTAACCCACAATACTGCCGACATTAGCCTCGGGGAATTTCAGGACTTTGGCTCGATCATCTGAGAAGAACGCGTCGCCGGAAAGGGCGGTTTCCAGCACGTCTTTGTCAGAGAGTGCAAACTCGTGCCCATCCGGTGTGATCGTCCAACCCCTAAAACTGCTCACTTTAGTTTCATTGTCGAAGTTCACCGCTGCATAGCCATATTTATGGCGAGCCTCCGGACGCAGGAGTTTGTAGGCGACGCGGTGCCTTACTTCGATCTGGCCGTTGTCCTCAACGGCGATCTGAAATTCATCGAGAAGCACTACGGCAATAGGTTCGTCAACATAGGTGGGAAGCTTTTCTTGGGCCGTGGTGCGGAGCCAATCAGGCGCTGAATCCGCCACGGCATGCGGCGGCGAGCCCAGCAGCAGCGCGATCCCAACGGCTGCCACCAAAAAGGACCCGCTAATTATTCTTCGCTTGTTGAGCCATTTGAAACATGGCTTGAGCATTGTCATCTGTTCTCACGATGCTAAAGAATGAGCGAAGCCCGAAGTAGGACTCCTTGGGAAACCGGATATTGCTGATTAGAAGATGCCGTTTAACCTCCAAAGTATTTTCCTGTTGTGTAGCTGAAATTTCGTAGGATACGGGGCCCGGTGCCAACTTTTGCGCGACCGGTAGAGCCTCAATCTTGTAACCAGGTGGAAGGTGAATGATCAGGTCATCCGATCTCTCATACGGGTTGGTGAAATCTACCTCGTTCACTCTTTTCTGCGACTGAAACCAACCAACTTCTGAGGTCTGGAACATTTCAAGCGGCATCAGCATCCGCTGCATAGCACTTTTGACGAAAGAAGGGATCTTTAAGGTGCCCTCAACTCGTATAGGCTTTTCAGCATCATCCCAGTCTGAGACGCCAGTGACTTCGAATGTCGACCCCAGCGGTAACCACCCTTTGATTTCGTCACCGAGTGCCTTTTTTCTACCCGAATCGTCCTCATCTCGATTGTCATACCGCCGCGTGGCGGCTTCTTGGCCGCCGAACTCAACTTCAAGCCGGCCTGTTATTTCCATCTGCGAATCAACATTGAGGTCGGCATGACGCACGGTGGTCGCGTTCGCAGCCACCGGTGGGGGCGTCGTGACGATCTCGCTTCCATCTTTGGTTACGCGAAGACCGTTGGCCGCTGTCTCGTACCATGGCAGTACTCCAAACGGATAATAGTGCGCAGCGGGATCGAGGTAGTAGTCCTTCGACCCCGCGCGAACCCACACAAGCTCCGCACCCAAGTCTCGGGCAGATTCCCGTTGAGGGAAAAAATACATTCCGCTTCTTGGTGCGACGCGCAAATCGGCCGCATCGAATCCCGCTGCTCGCGCGAGGCCGATCAGCAGAAAATTGATGTCGAGACCGTGTCCGTAACCGTGTTTGAGCACATCGTCCACGTTATTGTTGGGTTTTATGTCCTCCTGTTTGGTCTCCTTTTGACTCTTCTCGTCTTCAATGTCGAGGTTACGAATTTTTCCAGCGCGAGCATAAAGCTTGCGCAACTTCATCTCCGGTGTATCGCTGCCGTTCACGTCTTGCGATACCTCAGCTGCCAACTCCTTTTTCTTATCAAGAAAATGGTCCACCTGGCCATTCCAAGTCTTTCCCATCCTCTTCCAGTATTGGTCGGGAGTTTCGGATTCAGGTTCGTCTCTGTTGCGGTAGTAGAATTCCACCCTGGCTTGCAACGCGCTGGGCGGGGGCATGAGTTGTTCCTGTTCAATCCCGGAAAGGTCGCGAATCTCGAGCGTGTAGAGACTGCCTTGCTTCTGTATTGGGGGCGTGCCGGTCGGCAAGGCGTAGATCCGGTAACTAAGAGGCAATGAATAACTGGAGTCGTCCGGTTTGATCGAGAAGCGGGCCAACCGGGTAAACAGATCGTACTGAACGGTCCATCCAAGTGTCCAATAGAATCTGTCATCGTACTGCTCACGATAGCTATACTCGATGATGCAACCGGGCTGAACATCAGGCATTGTGAATGTCTTCGCGAGGTACTTAATCCCGCTGCCCTTCACTATTTCCTTGTCAAACGGCTTGCCCTGAAATTCCACGACACTTCCATCGGGACGGATCGTGCGGGCTCGAATCGCCCGGATCGATTCCTGAGCTTTGTTATAGGGCAGCTCAATATCAGCCTGCTGTTCGACACCGGTCTGTGTGAAAACTTTTATGCGCAGATAATTGTCGACTGAGGCTTCTTTTGCATCAACATTGACCTCTCGGTAGAGCACCATGGCGTCCGCGCCCGGTTGTTTTGCATTGTCCTTAAGTGTGAGATCTTCAGGCGGTATGGGAAGCCAGTCCCCGCCCGCGCTTCCCCCGCGGGGGAAAGCTGCCCACGCTAAGAGGAAGACGAAAGAGACGAATACAATTCGCCGGGTTCGAGTCATGAATCCCTTTCCAATTAGAGGGGTCTGCGCTTTCGAATGTGAACCACCTTCCACGAGGGCATATCCTCTATTGCTGCAATTTGATTTCTAAGCAGTGACGTGTGCGCAAAGCTACCTTGAAGGCCGGTCTCTGTCAATTGGTCTAACGGATTAAGTGAGTCGATAGCAGCGATACCGCTTCCTAGCATGACTAGAATGGCTAGGACGACATTTCTCGGCATCCACGTGCGATCCAGCAAGAAAATCCCAGTTAGGGTTGGAAGATCGCGCTTTGGTCAACGCTTGCTTGAAATCGCGAGTGATGCTAACTTCCGCGCCTTCTGCGGCGAACAATGAACGGCACGAAAGCCCTGTAGGGTAAGATGCCAGCGGAGGCGCAACGTGGCGACCAAGCTTTGGAGCTCGACCGCACCTGTCGCTGAATTTAGTCCCTATACAGAAGCGGAAGGCGTGCGGGAGTTCAGTTTCCGCGCGGTCATGCTGGGCGCGCTCTTCGGCGTTCTCTTCGGTGCGGTATCGGTTTATGTGGGCCTGCGCGCGGGCCTCACCGTTTCCGCCTCCATCCCCATCGCCGTCCTCTCAATAAGCATTTTGCGCGCGTTCGGGCGTTCCACGATTCTTGAAAACAATATCGTGCAGACGACCGGTTCGGCTGGCGAATCAGCTGCTGCGGGCGTAATTTTCACCATGCCTGCATTGATCTTCCTCGGTTTTTCGCTCAATACAGAATATTGGCGAGTGTTTTTCCTGGCGCTGCTCGGCGGAACTCTCGGCGTGCTCTTCATGATTCCGCTGCGGCGGCAACTGATCGTGAAAGAACATGGCAACCTGACTTTTCCCGAGGGCACTGCGTGCGCCGATGTGCTGGTCGCAGGGGAGCGCGGAGGCTCGTTCGCAGGTCGCGTGTTCTGGGGTTTAGGCCTCGGCGGTGTTTACACAATCCTGATGAACACTTTCGGACTGTGGCCCTCTCAACCCGATTACCAGCCGAAATGGCTTCCGGGCGCCTCGATGCGATGCACCATCACCTCCGAGTACCTTGGTGTCGGTTACATCATCGGGCCTCGAGTGGCGGGGACGCTGTTCGCCGGCGGCGTGATTTCCTGGCTCGTGCTGATGCCGGCCATTCGCTTCTTTGGCTCGCTCGCTCCGGGAGTGGCCCTGTACCCCAGCACGATGCCCATACCGCAGATGAGTCCGGATCAGCTTTGGGGAACGTACATTCGTCCGATAGGTGCTGGTGCCGTCGCCGCATCGGGACTCATCACCCTGATCAAAACAATGCCGACAATTTTCGCAGCGCTGGGTGCGGGAATGAAGGATGTGCGTGCAAAACAGGAGGCGCTGTCAGCCGCGCGGCGAACGGAGCGTGATCTTTCGATGCGAGTTGTGATCATCGGCTCGCTTGTGATTCTCGCGATGATATGGGCGCTTCTAAGGTTTAAGCCCATCCCCGGGGCGCAAACCGGAGCATTAGCCAATCTGGTCGCGGCGCTATTCGTTATCGTTTTCGGTTTTCTCTTCGTCACCGTTGCCTCCCGCATCAGCGGTCTCATTGGGAATTCTTCGAATCCGATCAGCGGCATGACTATTGCAACTCTAATGGCCACGTGTGCGGTGTTCCTGGTCGTGCATTGGACCGCGAATTCGTATGCAGTGCTCGCCCTCACGATTGGCGGTGTCGTTTGTATCGCGTCTGCAATCGCCGGAGCCACTTCTCAAGATTTGAAAACCGGCTACCTGGTCGGGGCGACGCCGGCCAAGCAGCAAATTGCCTTGGTCATCGGGGTGCTGGTTTCCTCGTTTGCAATTGGAGGAACGCTGATCTTGATGAATTACGGCCTGGCGCAATACAAGCCGGTCCAGATCCCGCTCGACATCAGGCATCTGCCGGCAGGCGTACAGCGCCAGCAGGACAACTACCCGCACGAGGGGAAATCGTACGTGCTGGTGAACGCCATCGGCTCCGCTGAGATTCCCGACGGCAAGTATCTCTACGATCCGGCCACAAGAGAGATTGAAGTCCAATGGGAGCAAGGAATTGGAAGCGCCCGGGCAGCCGCGCCGCAAGCACGCCTGATGGCCACGGTAATTAATGGGATTCTGAACCGGCGGCTGCCGTGGCGACTTGTTTTCCTAGGAGTGTTCCTGGTTATTGCTGTCGAACTGCTTGGGATTCGGTCGTTGCCCTTTGCGGTTGGTTCGTACATTTCCATCGGCACCACCATGGCGATGTTTGCCGGAGGACTGGTGCGGTTCCTCGCAGAGCAGAGCATCGAGAAGAAAGAGGATGCCCAAAGCGAGGTAAGCCCAGGCTCACTCTACGCCAGTGGCCTCATCGCCGCTGGTGGTGTCTTCGGGCTACTGGCCATCGCGATTAATCTGCTCCAGGACCCGGAGCTGACGGCGCACGTGCCGCACTGGCTTGCGCGATCGCTCCGACTTCCCTGGTCGGAGACTCTCTTCACGGCTTGGGGCGGAAAGCACATGCCGTACCTGCGCGACGCACAATGGTTCGGGGTTTTGCTGTTCACGGCGCTGGCGGCAAGCTTGTTTTTCTCTGCGCGCAAAAAACTCGATCAGGCCTGACCCGCTATCGCGCGCCGCGCAGAAACCGCGCCGCTTCTTCTGGGGGGGTGGGGTTGATGTAAAAGCCCGTGCCCCATTCGAATCCCGCTACTCGCGTCAGCTTGGGCATCACTTCGATGTGCCAGTGGTAGTGGTCGTTGATCTCTTCGCCGATGGGCGAAGTATGGATCACGTAGTTATATGAGGGAAACGAGAGCGCCATGTCCAGGCGCCCCAGAAAGTCCCGCAGGATCTTGGCCAGATATCCGTAGTAGGGCGTCGGCATATTTTCGAATGCTGAGCTGTGCAGCCGCGGCAGAATCCAGGTCTCGAACGGGAAACGTGGCGCGTACGGTGCCAGGGCGATGAAGTGATCGTCGTTCAGGATCACACGCGCGTCCGTTTCGATTTCCTGCCGAATCATGTCGCAGAAAATGCATCGTTCTTTTTCGTCATAGTAGTGTTTGCAACTATCTACTTCCTCGCGCACACGCTTCGGAACGATGGGCATGGCGATCAATTGCGAGTGCGTGTGCTCCAGCGTGGCCCCGGCCGGTTCGCCATGGTTCTTGAAAATTAGAATGTACCGGAACCGGCGGTCGTTCTTGAGGTCCAGCATGCGGTCACGATAGGCCCACATCATTTCCTCGATCGCCTTTTCGGGCATCGATGCCAGTGTCAGTTTGTGCTCCGGCGTCTCGATGACCACTTCGTGTGCTCCCACTCCGTTCATGCGATCGAACAGCCCCTCGCCCTCGCGATCCAGGCCACCTTCGATCCCCAGTGCCGGAAATTTGTTCGCTACAACGCGCAGCGACCATCCCGGCGTGTCCCTGCCGCTTCCGTTTCTTCCGTACGCAAGAATCTCCGATGTGGTTTTGCCTTCGTTCCCCGGACAGAACGGGCACGTTCCCACGCCCTTTATTTGCACGCTCTCACGAATGAAATCCGTGGGACGCTTGGCTCGGTCCGTCGAAATGATTACCCATCGGCCTGTGATGGGATCCTTGCGAAGCTCAGGCAAGCCTCCTCCTTATTTCCTCGCTTGTAGCGCAGTTCGGCTAGGTTGCCCAAAAGGGAGCAATCGCGGGGCCATTCTGCCACAAGCCTCATCCACGTCGCATTCACGCATGCCAACCCCCATGCGGAACAAACGCCCCCTTGTGCAGCCGCACTTCGGGACGCTGGCCTGCGCTCCCTTCAATCGCCAGCACGTCAAACCGCCAGGATCCGTTTTCGATGTGTCTCGCGCGCAGAAATTGCCGCGCGATCCGCGTCAGATGCCCCTGCTTTTCTCCAGTCACAGCTTCCTCGGGAGTAGGACGATCCCCGTCGCAGGCCTTGCGCGTTTTGACTTCCACGAACGCGAGCACTGTCCTGTCGTAGCCGATCAGATCGATCTCACCTTTCATTCCCGTCGAGACGTAATTCCGGGCGATCATTGTGTATCCCTGGCGCCTCAGGTACCAATAGGCATACGTCTCACCCCGAATTCCGGTGTGCCGCGCCCGCTGCTTTCGAGTATTTTCCTGGGAGTCAGCTCCGCCCTCGCTGATTCCTTTGCGAGCGGCAAAGTTCACCAGGGCAAACATCAGGTGCGCAATCATCGCGAAGTCCTTGAAACTAGCCTGCCCGTTCCGCTTCGCTGATGCAGACATCGAGTGTGTTGATTGCGAATTCGGCTTGCTCCTCGTCGATAATCAGCGGAGGAGCAAGCCGGAGCGAGTTTTCTCCCGCTCCGAGCACGAGTAATCCTTTGTGGAACGCCGCGTGAATCACCAGGTTTCGCAACTCGGGCGCTCTTTCTTTGGTTTTCTGATCGCGCACGAACTCGATTCCGATCATCAGTCCTTTGCCGCGGATGTCGCCCACGCTCTTGTGTCGTTCGCGCCAATCGGCGGTCCTGCGAAGAATGAACTCGCCCATTCGTGCAGCGTTCGCCATAGCTTCCCGTTCCAGCACTTCGATGGTCGCCAGCGAAGCGGCGATTGCCACGGGATTGCCTCCAAACGTGGACGCGTGCGCCCCTGGCTTCCAATCCATCACCTCCGCTTTCGCGATCACCGCGCACAGTGGCATGCCGGACGCGATTCCTTTCGCCACGCAGATGATATCTGGCTCGACACCGGCATGGTCGACGGCCCACCATTTTCCGGTGCGCCCCATACCCGACTGCACCTCGTCTGCAACCAGCAAGATGCCGTGCTTTCGGCACAACTGTTCCAGGCCCTGCAAAAACTCCGCGGGCGCTGGAACGTATCCGCCCTCTCCCTGGATGGGCTCAACGAAGATTGCGGCAACTTCTTCGGGATCCACCAGCCTCTTGAAAAGTTCGTTTTCGATCTGCGCCAACGCGTCGGTCGCTGCGTGTTCCGGGCGAACTCCGTAGGCTCCCCGATACGTATTCGGATAGGGCGCATGAAATACGCCTGCCACTAGCCCGCCAAAATGCTTCCGCTGGATGGCCTTGCTAGCCGTCAGCGATAGCGATCCCATGGTCCGTCCGTGGAAGCAACCGTAAAACGCGATGAACTTGTCTCGCTTGGTGTGATACCGCGCGAGCTTCATCGCCGTTTCAATCGCTTCCGTGCCCGAATTTCCAAAATAGAGCCGCTTCGAGCCTCTGCCTGGCGCAATCGACGCGAGTTTCTCTGCAAGTTGAACCGTGCCTTCGTAGTAGAAATCGGTGCAGGACATGTGAATCAGCTGCGCCGCCTGCTTCTGTATGGCGCTCACCACTTCCGGATGGCAATGCCCGGTTGCAACCACCGCAATCCCTGCTGCGAAATCGAGAAATTCATTCCCATCGGCGTCGCAAATGATCGCGCCGCTTCCGGTCTTCGCGACCAGCGGATAGTCGCGTGTATAGGAGGGCGAAACCACCTTCCGATCGCGCTCCACGATCTCCCGTGCCTTCGGGCCGGGCAAAGCGGTAATAATGTGCGGCAAATTCATCTTCTTTGTGGCAACTTGCATGTCTTCCTCCCGGAGTTTGATTTCCTCCGGCACTGCGGACTGGTTCCTCCGCAACAAGCCGGGTACATCATCGGGAAAAAGCGTGAATTAATCTACGCCGAAAAGATTAGGGCGCGCGTGGGAAGGCTGGCCATGAAGGGGATTCGCGTGCTTTGGGGAAATTCTCATTTATATTTCCAGCGGACGCTGCCGTCCTTCGTATCTTCTATCAGAATACCAGAATCTGCGAGTTTTTGCCGGATTTCGTCGGACCTCTTGAAGTCCCGCCGCTTCTTAGCTGCAGTGCGCTCTTCAATTAGCCCTTCGATTTGCTCCGAACTAATGCGCGGCCTTGCGAGTCCGATCCCCAGTTTACGCAGTTTCTCCTCGTCGTCGTCCACCAGCAGCGCTAGTACGCTATCGAATTTTTCCATCGCTGCAATCGCGCGGGGAGCATTCTGCTGAAGGAACGCGCCCAGGTCCATCGCCGTGTTGGCCTCGCGCACCAGATCGAACACCGCTGCCAAGGCCATCGCCGTGTTAATGTCGTCCGATAAGCCGGCCTCGAAATCGTTCTCCGCGGTCGCGATCTGCCGTTCGACTTCCGGGTTCGAACCTGCCGGGAACTGCTCCGCCTTCAGCCGTGTGACGAAATTGCGCAGCCGTTCCGTCGAATTCCGTGCTTGCAACAGCCCCTCTTCGGTGAAATTCAGTTGCCTCCGGTACGGCACCGAAAGGAGCAGGAAACGGATGGCGGAAGGCTTATGCCCCTTCGCGAAAAGATCGCGCAGCGTATAGAAATTGCCGAGCGACTTCGACATCTTCTGGCCTTCAATTATCAAGTGCTCGGCGTGAAGCCATGTGCGCACAAACGTCTTTCCAGTAGCCGCTTCGCTTTGCGCGATTTCATTTTCGTGATGCGGAAACGCAAGATCCACGCCCCCGGTATGGATATCCAGCGTATCCCCGAGGTACTTCATCGCCATCGCCGAACACTCGATGTGCCAGCCTGGCCTTCCCGGACCGATCCGGGTCTCCCAGAAATGTTCCCCGGCCTTCGGCGCCTTCCACAACGCGAAATCGCGCGCATTTTCCTTCTCGTATTGATCCAGGTCCACGCGCGCTCCGGCTTGCATTCCGCTGACGTCGATTTTCGAAAGCTGGCCGTAGGCCGGAAACTTCGAGATGCGAAAGTAGATCGATCCGTCGCTCGTGTAGGTCATGCCCTTCTGCTGTAGCTTCTCGATCAGCGCCACCATATCTTCGATATGGTCCGTGGCGCGTACGAGTTCCTCCGGCATTTCGATGTGCAAAGCATCGATATCCTCAAGGAATGCGTGAATATATTTGTCGGTGTACTCTCGAATTCCCACTCCGGCTGCAGCCGCCGACTGGATGATGCGGTCGTCCACGTCGGTTACATTCATCACTTGCAGGACGCTGTAACCCCGCGCGCGCAGGAAGCGCCGGAGAATGTCCTGAAACATGAAGGTCCGAAAATTTCCGATGTGCGCTGACGCATAGACGGTCGGGCCGCACGTATAGATTCGAACCTGGCCAGGATGCACCGGATGGAGCGCCTCCAAAGCGTTCGTGAATGTGTTGTGAAGCCGTATCTCGTTCATTTTACGGTTTATGCAAAACGGGTATTGTAGCCGACGCTCTCCTCAGCGGCAAACGGCCGATTGACGCACAGAACCCCTTCCTCGCCGCCTGCTTGAGGATTTGCATGATGCCTGACTATTGACCCTTTCGCTGCATGCCGTGCTGAGAGCCGCCCCGATGCTATCCTCTAGTGATTCCAGGCTCGTGTACAGCGCTTCGCGCCCTTCTGTCGGGAAGACTACGGCGAGTTCCGAAAACAGTTGGAATGGTACAAGAGATCAGTGACGACTAGGCTTTGCGTACTATTTGACTGGGCCGGGATGAACGCTACTCTACCAATGATGAACGCTACTCTACCAATGATGAACAGCGACCCAGAGCGACCCGAAGCGGAAATCGCCGATCCTCAGGAGATCCGCCAGAGCTTGGTCCGCTTGGACCGGAGCACTTCCTGGTTCCGATGGAATACCATCGGAGGGCTGGCCTTGCTCTTTGCGGCGCTAGTGATGCTTTCTTGGCCGAACGCGTTCGGGCACTACACAACCGTGGTTGTACAGGGCTTGCTCGGTCTGATGTTGACTTCGAATGCCTATATGCTTTACCAGCACCGCCAGTTCAAGCACTTTCGCCGGCGGCTCGGCGAACAAATGCAAACCGCAATCACCCAGCGCCAGCGAGCAGACAAATTTTACGGCTTGGCTATCCTCGACCCCCTCACCGGCTTGTACAACCGCCGCTATGGAGAAGAATGTCTGCGGAAAGAGATCACGCGAGCGGAGAGGCAGAACTACGACCTGGCAGTCATCGTTTTGGATCTCGACCGGTTCAAAGAGATCAATGACCAGTTTGGGCACGCCGCCGGCGACATCGTGTTAAAGGAGTTTGCCAGTCGTCTCCGCCGGTCAATTCGGGCCTGCGATGTACCGGTACGAATTGGCGGCGATGAATTCCTCGTCGTTTTGCCCGAATGCCCCAGAGAGAACGTGCACATAATCCTCTCGCGTCTGGAACCCTTCGAGGTCATCCTGAATCGTCGGAGAGTTCTGGTGTCCTACGCTCGCGGACGCGCCCAGTACCAGGTAGCCGACACCCTTGAAACGCTTCTCCAAAGAGCTGACCAGGTTCTGTACGCTGAAAAAGCCGCCCGCCCGACCGTCGCGGCTCGACCGGACGGCGATCAATCGGTTCTGTCAATCTAGCAATTTTCCGGTCCGCGTTTCTCATCCCCGACAACCCGAAAAATCCCCAGCGCAGCGGCTCGCGCGTTCCCTATTTCGAGGCGTCGGCCCCAACCACGGCGAATCGGTACCACGCGGTGCTACCAGGATACAGCACGTCGCGAAATTGAGTGCTCTGCTCGTCACCAGGGGACAGGCTCAGCGGGATGTTTCCTTTGTTTTGCACCAGAACGCTGTTGTCGCTGCCAAAATAGTTGGTCTGGTAGCCAATGTTGCTGTACGTGTACACTTGGGACTGATTCCTGATATCCACCGACCACACCGCCAAATTCCCCGTGTAATCCTTCTCCATTTTGTAGCTCACGATGTGCAGATCCTTAACCGGATCTCCCTTTACGCCGGTGGCCGCGGAGCCGGCGGCTGACGCAGACGCCTCTGAGCCCTTCGCCGACCCTTTATTCAAATAGGCCAACGTTCCGACGATCGCCAACACCACAACGATGCAGATGCCTATCAGCAGTCCCGATCCGCCCGATTTCTCCTTCGTTTGAGCTTCAAACATTTGGTCCCTCCTTACCTTGCACTGCCCGTTTCTAATGGCTTGAGTGGTATGCGATTGCTTCAGGTTCGATAGCGTGTTCGCGGAATAGCATTACCACTCCCCCTTTCTTCGCTGCTTTGCGCGGAACTTAACACGATGCGCCTTGCCGATTCAATCAAATCTATTTCGCCAACTACGACCGTGCTAGCTCCGCGTGAATTCGGTCCCTTCGCTTCGCATCTGCAACGCTAGCCTGTTATTATCAAACGCCGAAAACGGATCCAGCGAACAAAACAAATCGACTCACCCGGAGGCGATGGTCATGGCAATGATGAAAGCAGTTCGCATTCACGAATATGGTGGGCCTGAAGTCCTTCGCTATGAGGATGCTCCGCGCCCTCAGCCGGCCTCGGGCGACGTACTGATTCGCGTGCACGCAGCCGGCGTGAACCCCGTGGACTGGAAGGTTCGCCAGGGACTCGCCAAGGAACGCCTCAAATATAAGATGCCTTTCATTCCCGGTTGGGACGTTTCCGGTGTGATCGAATCCGTTGCTCCGGGCATCACCCGTCTCAAGCCAGGCGACGAAGTCTATAGCCGCCCAGACATTTCCCGCGACGGCTCCTATGCCGAATACATCGTCGTCAAGGAATCCGAAGTCGCGCTCAAGCCGAAATCCATCGACCACGTTAACGCCGCAGCCATCCCTCTAGCCAGTCTGACGGCTTGGCAATCCCTCTTTGACGCCGCAAAACTCACATCCGGTCAGTCGGTCCTGATCCATGGCGCAGCCGGCGGCGTGGGCACGTTCGCCGTACAATTTGCGAAGCTCAAGGGCGCGCGCGTGATCGGCACCGCCTCGAAGAAAAATCACGATTTTCTCCGCTCTCTCGGCGCCGACGAACTGATCGATTACAACACCACAAAGTTTGAAGACGTGCTCCACAATGTTGACGTGGTCCTTGACACGGTCACCGGCGAAACCGAAGCCCGCTCGTATCAGGTGATGAAAAAGGGCGGCATTTACGTTTCGATTCTTACGCCGCCGTCGCCCGAAAAAGCCGCGCAGCACGGAGTACGTTGCGCTCACACCTTCGTCCAGGCCAACGCCGACCAGCTGAGCGAAATCGCGAAGCTCGTTGATTCCGGCAAAGTAAAGCCAATCATCGAGAAGGTCTTCCCGCTGGCGGAAGCTCGCGCCGCACAAGAATCGAACGCCTCCGGCCACACGCGCGGCAAGATCGTCCTCCGCGTCGCCTAGATGTGGCCTTATCTGAACGTCATTCTGAGCGGAGTGTCCCGTGCTTTCGGTATTGCGCGAAGCGCCGGGACACGCAGTCGAAGAATCTCTCGTGGATGTCAGCGCGGGAGAAACGCTAGCAAAGCAAACCGTAGGCTATTGATCGAAGGGTGATACCGAACTCCGGGAGCACCATAATGAAAATTACCTGCTTTATTCGCTACCAGATTGACCCGTTCCAGCGCGACGAGTTCAAAAAATACGCTGAGAACTGGGGCCGCATCATTCCTCGCTGCGGTGGCCAGCTCGTCGGTTACTTTCTGCCGCATGAAGGTACAAATGATGTGGCTTGGGGTTTGATTTCATTCGATAGCCTCGCCGCATATGAGGCCTACAAGGCGCGCCTGAGATCAGATCAGGAAGCGCGTGATAATTTCGCCATGGCACAAAGCAAGCGCTTCATCCTTCGCGAGGAGCGAAACTTCGTGGAAGTTGTCGAAGGAACCTACGGCCTGCCCTCGACACTCGCATAAACTGGCGAAGACTCCTGGCTCATCCAATGCGGGCGTGCTAACTGAGGGCTTACTTCACCAACCCATCCGCATACCGCACAGGCACCGCCAAATTCGAGCCCCCAAAATCCGTCAGAATCGCGAAGTTCACCCCGATCACTTTGCCCTCGCGATTGAAAAGCGGTCCACCGGACCCGCCCGAAGTTGTCGCCGCATCGTAAACAATCTTGTCCTTCAAGACATCCCCGATGTGTCCCTGCGTAGTCGTCGGACGAATCAGGTGTTGCGCGGCCAATCGCGTTACGATCTGGGTCACGTTCTGGGCGTTTTCCGCCAATTTCTTTGTCACATCGCCTCCCGCGCGCGCCAGAATGCCATCAATTCCGGTCGGATACCCGATCAGGACCACCGCATCGCCCGTCACGCTCGCCTGGCTCCGATCGTCCAGCCTCAACACTGAGGCATGGACTGGCGCGGCACTCTGCAGCTTCAGAGTTGCCAAATCGGCGTCCGGCGAAACGTCTTCGACCTCGGCATCGATGCCTTCTGACGTGTCGGGAAAGTAGGCGGTGTAAGACACCGCGAACGCCGTAGCGCCCCGGTCGAGCAGCTGCTTCAACTCCTCATTGTGCCACCAGGGTTCCGCCACATGATGATTCGTCAGCAAACGTCCGTCGCGCCCTACCAAAAACCCTGTCCCAAAGACGTCAAGTTGCAACGGCGGTCCCGTTCCCCCTGTCTCGAGAGACATCATCCCCTTGTCGTCCACCTGCGGCTTGCCATTGGCATCGGTTGCCATCCGAATCACTTGTCCCGAATTTTTGTCCTTAAATGCCACCACCACGTGCAGCAAGCAGACGCTCGGTCCGTACGTGCGAACGATTGTTTCCGCGATTCGGCCCTCACTCTCCAGGTGGTTTAGGCGATTCTCGGTCGCCTGTAGCTGCTTCTCGAGGGATTGGTCATCGGTTTCGCCGCCGGCGGCTATCTCCTTGCGGATCGCTTCGCTCTTTGCCTTCAATGACTCGCGCGTCCCTCCCGCTGCGTTCGCGTCAAGCGACGCGCGATCCTTTTCCACTCGGTCGAGGAGTTCTCCCTCTTCCAAGAGTCCGCCGTTCAGGCGAGCAATCTCCGCCCTGAGTTGCAGCGTATCCTTCCGCCTGTGCCGGTTCGAAATCACCGTTGAAACTCCCGCCAGTACCGCCGCCGCGCACAAAACAAAAATCGCTGGAATCAGCCAATAGCGCCGTTTGGCCTTGGCCCCGTCCCTCAACGCTTCTGCGGCAGCCTCCGCCAAGCGCCCTCTTTGCATCGCCTCTCTCAGCTTCTCTTCGAGCTCCACCTCCGGTTGTCTCTCGCGAAACTGCGCCCGGATCCTCGCCGCGAATTCCAGCCGTTCAAACGGAAACGAGATCACGTCGTCAACGCCTAGATCCAGCGCCCGCGCGCGTTCGAGCGCCCCGCCGTGAACGATCATCACGATCCTGAGAGTATGAGGATTCGCCTTGATCTGGCTGATCAGCCCGCAGCAACTAAGGTCGGATGGAGTTGCTTCCGTGATCAGGACTTCCGGGGAAAGAGCGAGGACCTCATCAACCGCCTGCGTCTGCGCCGTGGCAACTTCATAGCCCTGGCCGGATAAGCCCTGCTTCACCGCCTCGCTAGATTCCACACCCAGGTTGAGAAGAAGAATGCGCACACTGCCAACTTATCATCGCGCACTTTCCACCGTCAATTTTGCCCGCTCGGGAATCTCACCACAGTTCTTGAAGGTTCTCGGAGATCAGCGATCTTTGATTCGGATCTCCTACATTTATGACGATGAAGGCCGCGTAGCAGAAAAACACGAACGTACCGGATTTGCTCGCGAGAAAATCACAAAAATCATCTACAACGATCGCGGCGATAAAATGCAGG
>DATDIT010000078.1:0-23574 GCA_036520875.1 Candidatus Acidiferrales bacterium | reverse complement strand
TCCGGTTCGCCATTCCGCGGAGATTCGATCAGAATGGCTTTCGGGGAAGACCTTCCAAGCGACATACGAATGAGAAGCAAGCGGCGCGGGCCGCGCATGAACTGCCGTGTGCCCGTAACCATTGAATGGAATGGCGCCGCGGGGCCGCTGCACGTCGAGGCGACCTTTACGCGCGTGGTGAATCCCTACGGGTGCCTGCTATCCAGCCCCCGGGAGATCCGGGTGCGCGAGAGTTTGCGGATCACCAATCTTGTGACCAAGCAGACCGCAAATGGCTTGGTGGTTTGGAAAGGAGTGCAGCGGCCAGATGGCTGGGATATTGGAGTCGAATTGATTGCGGCCGATCTTAACTTCTGGGGGGTTGATCTTTGAGGACCGCCACCCAGAAAATGACCGAGAAGCTACCGAATCAGCCGCAGGTGAAGGTTCAGGCCGGAACACCGGCCCCTCCTGAGCCGACTCTACGAGTGGCGCCATCGACCCCAGGTCCCGCGCCTTCGGATCGACGGCGTGGCCAGCGGGTGATACTCCGGATCCGCGCCAGCATTCACGTGGCCCTGCAGGGACAGCGGGAAACGATCAACGTAGCCACGCTGAGCGTGAATCCGCACGGCGCGATGGTGCTGATGGACCGCAATCTGGCAGCTGATACCAGACTGGTGCTCGAGCATGGCGCCACAAAGGAGCGCGTAGCATGCAAAGTGGTGCGGTCCGCCCAGAAAATGCCGGAGGGATTTCACGTGCCGTTGGAGTTTGACTCCCCGGCCCCCGACTTCTGGAAAATCGACTTTCCGTCCCCCGATTGGCGTCCTGACGGGACGTAGCCGCAGATTAGCGGGCGCTAATAATTCATCCGCGGGTTTTAAGCGTTCGGCCAGCGCATCGCTCAGTTTAGAAACACCGTGCATTAGTACTGCTTACCTTGAATTCACACTACACTGCACGATACGCGACTTTCTCACATTAAAATTATTGACTGACCCCGCGCCCGCTGACATGCTCGCATCAACCCCTTCCGGCGATTTCGTAAAACGGACGATTTGCTCTCAGGAGGACGTCATGTCAGGTGCAGAACGCCGCATCTCGCCCCGAAAGCCTTGTGTGGTACCCCTGCGGTTCCGCATCGTTGCAAATGGAGGCCACGAAACCCTCGGCCTGCGCGAAGCGGCGCGCAACGCTGTGACGCACGAGGGCGAGGTGCTTAACTTGTCCGAGAACGGCGTCTATTTTACTTCGCGCATGAAACTGAGCGTCGGCGAGCCTCTGGAAATGCATTTGATACTTCCGCGAGAGCTCACTGGACGAAATCCCGAACAGGTGCGGTGCAGTGCGCGAGTGGTCCACGTAGAAGATCGCTCCGATTTGGGAGGGATCGCAGGAGTGGGGGCGGTCGTCGACCGCTTTGAAGCAGTTGCGGCCACGCGAGATTGGTCTAATTAGCCGCGGGCCCTCACCACGCACGAGGATTCGGGGGCAGAGGACCTGGGCAGGCTATTGAGAGTGCGGCTCGACAGTGAACGTAGTCTTCGCGGTGGCTGTATTGTTAAGCCGGTCCGCTATCTGAACCGCCAGCGTGTGTTCGCCGACCGGCAGCCCCGGCAATTGCATAAAGTAGCTCTCCTTCGGGGCATCCGAGAGCTCGCCTGTGGGAAAGACGATTTTCCACTCTCCGGAATCGATACTGTACAGCGCACGGGCGATCGGGCCCGAGGAACTAACAGCATCGAACGACGCTTTGGTATTCAGAATTCCCGAACCGGCCCGCAGATTCTCGATGCGCGGAGCAGTGTTGGCGACTTCCCACCGGTCGCTCTCACGCTCGCTAGATAGGGCTTCGGCCGCGGGATTCGAAGGAGAATCCGAGGCGACGATCTTCAAATAATAAGCTCCATCGGGCATCGAAGTGGTATCCCAGGAGTAATACCGCTCCGTTATCTTGTCCTTCAGCAACCGCCAATCGCTGTCGCCTTCTCCCCGGTAGTAGATCGCGAAGAGGAGTTGGTCGTCATTATCGTCGTGAGCACTCCACAGCACGCTCTGGTAGCCCTTCTGGGTGAACCCTTGGGGCGTCGCCTCGGTATTCGATTCAGAAGTTCGGGCTTCGGCATCTACCGGCGGCCCGGAGGGGACTCCCCCGGGGCCCTGAGGGATTCTCAGCGCGACCGGCATCGGGCTGCCCGGTCCGCTTGGTGACGAGGAAAATCCGGAGACGCGAATGCCGGGGTCTTGAACGGCGATATCGTCAATTACGGGCGCGACATTCTTAGGCTGGTAGGCAAGACTAACCCATGATATGGCAGGCGCGCTCTCCTCGCTGACGTCCGAAAATACCGCCTTCCACTGCACGAAGCGCGCCGCTGGGCAATCCACGGCTCTAGTTCCGGAGTCTTTGTAGGGCCCGGACCAGGGACTCCAGTCCTCCGCCGGGCTGGATGTGTTTCCGGAGCGAACGTAAAACTCCACTTTGGCTTTCGCCGAACCGCCTTCGTCCCACCAGGTCATCCGGCCCCAGTGGGAAAAAATTCGAGCGTCAAAGGTGCTCGATTCAAAACTGCCATTGGGTTCATAACCCGGTCCGAGCGTGAAAATTTTTCCTGGATTGGCGGTAGCGACAAAGACTTTGCCGCCCCCGCCAGTAATCAGGCTGGTCACTTGCGCGGACGCAGTGGTGGCGACGTTCGAATACACATCGTTTCCTTCCAGCTCAGTCAGACTGCCCATATCGCCCGTCCCTAGCAAAAGCTTTCCGCTGAGCGAAAATCCGAGGGCGAAGACAAGGCCATCGCGCGATGTCCAAAGCGTTTCGGGCGAGCCGTCGGGCGCGATCCTCACGACCTCCGCACCGCCAGTTGCCGAAACACTCGGAAACGGGCGGTAAGGGACCGGCTGCGGCGACGGCTGTTGCGCCGGTGTAACCACAACGCCCTGCGAGGAGATAACGGGGGTGCCCCCCTGGGGCGCTTGAGGCGGAAGAACGCGCGGCAATTCGGGTAAGTGCCCCTTATCTCCGATGGATGCTGCGTAGAGATTTCCGCTGTTGTCCAATGCGAGAGAAGTTACTTCGGCCTTGTTTGTTTCATAAAGTACGAATGACGTTGCGGCCGCGGGAAGGTCAGCAGGCGCCTTGCGAGTCACGTCCACGCGCACGATGAGACCATTCGGTTCCGTCCCTATCAATAAGTTGCCCTTCGCGTCAAATGCCAGCGATCGCGCGTGGCGCTCGCGGGTCTGCCAAAAGAGCCGGCTCTTCCCATCGGGCGCTACAACAAAGACTTTTCCAGTGTCGCCGGTAGCTACGAAAACAGCATTTTGCCTGTCGACAGCCAACGCCCAGATATATTTTGTCTTTGGCTCAAAAAATGTGGTCTTGACGCCGTCGGGAGTGACCTTATAGACCTTGCCATCCGGAGAGGTGCCTACATAAAGATTATCCGAGGCGTCGAACGCAATCGACTGGGCCGCGAGTTCGCTCGATTCGAAAACAGTAGTGGCTTTTCCTGCTTCGTCGAAACGAAGGACTTTTGCATCCGATCCACCGGCTGCGTAGAGCCGTGCTTTCGAATCCAGGCGTAGCGACCAAACGTAGGCGAGATTCGGATCGGCGAACGCATCGAACTTGGGAGCGGGACCGATTTTGCCATCGCTGCGAATTGCCACTCCGGTCGCAGTGCCCTTGTGAAAATCGGAGAAATCCGCCTGGCGCCAATAGCGCGTATGTTCGGCCCGCGCTGTGCCCGCAAGCATGGACGCGACAGCCAGCAGGCACACCAGATTCATTCGCCGAGTCGTCATAGCATTTTATCTCCCTTGGAACGGTGCGTTATTTCACCGTGATGGTCAGCATGTCCTGGCCGGCGATTACTTGGTGCATCTGCACCGACCATTCACCCGCGGTGGATTCCCATAGAAGTCTGGCCCCGCCAGGATTCTGGCGCTGATTGAGCACGTTGATCGCCGAGGCTGGGATGTTCGGCATTTCCTTATCTTCCACGAGCACGGTGGGCGTCGGCTGCAACAAGGTGGCGTAGAGGCGGTCGTTGTGCCGCTCGCGGTTGATGAGTTGGATCATCTCTTCCAGGCCGGGAAGTTGTCCTTGGGTGCTGGCCGCCAGTGACTGCACATTTCGGTTCAGAAATTCCGCGTCGCTGATGACCAGTTCCAGCGTTCCGCTTGCCGTCTGCGGAGGAATCGTTACCGGGATGTCTTGTACAAATGTGGCACCCCGGTAGGGCCGCAGCAGAACTTTCACTTTTACCGTGTCGCCGGGGTTCACGACGCTGCGGTCCAGCCAGGCGCTATCGATTGTGGCCCAGCGCCTTTCCGGCAGCGCCTTTACGTGCAGCTCGATTCGGCCGATTTCAGGCGATTCATAGGGGTTCGAGTAAATGCGCCCGAAGTCGGCTTGAACTTCCGTGGCAAGATAGAACGGCGCCGGAGTGGTTTGATCGGCGGGCGCGAAGAGGTCGTCCAGCAGCACCGGTGTGTGTCCCTTCACTTCGATGGTCCCGCTCAGTTGCAAGGTCGAACCTTCGCCATAGGCCGGACTGCCGATGATTCCGTTGTACGCTGCGGCAGCCACCAAGGTTGGCGTCAGCTGCGGGCTTTCGATCACTTCGAAATGATATTTCTTTTCAGCAGCAGGCGTGTCGAGAGTAACGTCGAGCGGAATCATGGGCGGCCCAGGTCCCAAGGTGCCCATCACCGCGGTTGGGCGGTCCTGCGTCAGCGTTCCAATCGTAGCGCCGGTGGTTATAATTTTCGTGGAAGCCGCCGCAGAAGCCAGGGTCATCATCACGTGTGCGCGGGAGAGCGGCATTTCAACTTTCCCGAAGCCAAAGAGCGGATGTCCGCAGGCCAGAATCCGGTTGTCCTGGACCATCGTGACTGTGCAGCCAGAACTGATCGAGAGGTCGCCGCGCACCAGATCGAATCCAACCATGTCGCCCGGCTTAAGGTCCTTATCATCAGGAGACGGCGGAGCCGTGCCTCCGGCCATCGCCGTCATGCCCCACGAGGAAAAAATCTTGCCGAATTTGTCCAGAGTTTCCGGGTACAACCCGGTCGTAATGAGCGGCGTCTCGATGGGGACAAGGAGTTGCTTCGACCCGATTCCCACGCCTGCAAACGTCTGCGCTGCTTCCCGAGGTTCTTGCATAGCGGATGGCCTGGTTGTCGGCGAAACTGCGGGGCGGGATTGTTCCACCTCAAGCATGTCCTGAATAGGGGTTACACCACCGATGGCTTCTTTTGTGAACGTACCGAGCTTCAGCGCCAGCGCGCCCGCTAGCTTTCCGTCGAAATAAACCGGGCTACCGCTCATTCCGGCCACCACTCCGGTTTGCTGCACCTTATCGCCGAGCAGCCGCACCAGGATGACGTCCAGCTTCGGTCCCACGGCATTGTGAAGGACACCGATTACTTCCAAGTCGGTTTTTTCGATTTGATCGCCGCTGAAGATCGTGTACATCTCGCCCTTCATACCGGGCTTCACATCACTCAGAGGGAAAATCGCAGAATTGTCCGCGGCCCGGAGGGGGCAGATGCTTAGAAGAAAAATTAGCACAAAACCGTACAGCCAAAGCCTAGGGGCGCAACGCATGGAGTTACCATAATACCTGCGGAAATAGCGGGAGGCAAATTCTGAGCTCCCGACTGCTGTGAAATAGAACGAGCGAAGGTGAGCCCGCCGAGTTTCCCGTGAATCGTCTCTTTTTTTCAAGGGCAAACACTCGACAGCTTAGACGCAAACATCAGCCCGCGCGTTGGCCGTCAAGATGGGAATAGCGGCTAGTTGTGACACAGTTTGACTAGCTAACGGCCGTAACTTTCGGACCCCGCTCAGCGTATCCTCATGCAGAGAGGTGCTCAATGGCGCAAACAGGACCTCAGATGAGGTATCCGCGACATCGATCTTTTGTTGGTCCAATTCTTCTGATTGTGCTTGGCGTTCTGTTTTTGTTGCTGAACCTCTATCCCGGTTTTGATCCGTGGCCCGTTATCTGGCGGTATTGGCCGCTGATTTTGATTTTTGTTGGTTTGGGTAAAATCTGGGACAGCTACTATGCCCGCGAGCATGCCGCGGCGCCTTGGGTTTCAGGTACGGGGATTGCATGGATCATTCTGATAGCCTTTTTCTTCCTGGCGTTTTGGCACGGCGGGCGCAGATGGCGTGAGCGGGCGTGGGACGACGGGCCCTTCTGGCATGAACGGCACATCCGCGGCGCGCAACACGACACGCAAACCATCGAGTTGGGAGCCGCGAAATCGGTGACCGCCGATCTTCAGATGCCGGCTGGAAATCTGAATCTAAGCGGCGGGTCTGCTCATTTACTCGATGCTGATTTTCGGTACGACTCGCTCGAGGGAAAACCAGAGGTGGACTACCAGGTCTCGGGCACCCACGGCCAACTCAACGTGACGCAAGGAGAGGACCACGTTCATTTCGGAAGTGGTGAGAATGACTGGATCGTGCACTTGGGCGGCAACGCGCCGATTGATCTGCAACTGAACATGGGCGCAGGACAGAATCGCGTGGGCCTCGCGGGACTCAACGTGAACCACCTGCAGATCCATATGGGGGTAGGCGAACTCCATCTTGATCTGACAAGAATGGGAAAGAACAGCATGCAAGGTGATATTGAAGGCGGAGTGGGATCGGCCTGGATACGTCTGCCGAAGGACGAGGGTGTCCGGGTGATCGCGTCGGGCGGGATCGGTTCCGTGCGTGCCGACGGGCTCAAGAACAAGGGCGATTCGTACGTGAATGATGCTTACGGAAAGACGCCGCAGGCGATCGAACTCACCGTTCATGGCGGGGTGGGCGAGATCGATCTCGTGGAGGAGTGATTCACAGGACGTCGGCCCCAATGCTCCGATGGCCTTTGCGTTACTCAATGGTGGCAGTGGCAGCCGTTCGCTTTGACACCAACGCAAGGGTCCGTTAGCGTCGAAGGTGTGCCGAAGGCCGAGATTTCACATTTCAGCGGCGCACGCTTAACCGGCACCGGGAGCTAACCTTGGCGCGGCCCATTATTACCCTGACAACGGACTACGGTACGAGCGACCACCTGGTAGGCGCCATGAAGGGCGTGATCCTCAGCATCAATCCGGAAGTGAATATAGTGGATATCACGCATAGCGTGCTAGCTCATGACATTTTGGACGGGGCGCTCGCGATCGGGCAAGCGTACAAATATTTTCCGTCGAAGACCGTCCATGTGGTTGTCGTTGATCCGGGCGTGGGAACGGAGCGTCGGCCTATTCTCGTGGCCGGGGATACGCACTATTTCGTGGCGCCCGATAATGGCGTGCTCTCGTCCGTTTACGACCAATCCGAAGCGCTCTACGCGTGGAATATCGTCTCCGAGCACTACTTCCGCAATCCCGTTAGCAAGACTTTTCACGGGCGCGACATTTTCGCGCCGGTTGCGGCCTGGATGACAAAGTCATGGCAGACCTCTGCATTTGGCGAGCCGATCACGGATTTCGTGCGGTTCACGATTCCGAAGCCAAAGGCTGCCGGGAACGCGGTGAAGGGGATTGTGCTGCGCGTTGATCATTTCGGAAATTTGGTGACGAACTTTACGCCCGAAGATGTTCCCACGTTGGCGTCGGCGGATGGCAAGTTCACGATTCGCGCCGGAAACGCCGCCATCACCAAGTTGGTGCCGACATTCGCGAATGGCGCGGCAGGCGAAGCGGTGGGACTCATCGGGTCGAGCGGATATCTCGAGATCGCGGTTAATAAGGGCAGCGCGGCTCGCGCCTTGGGTGTGGGGCGCGGAGCCGAAGTCACCGTCGAGTTGGCCTGAAGTACCTGTAACGAATCACTTCGCGGGGCGTTCTCGGGCAAGCGAAGAGGTCTCCGTATTGCTAACGGGCTTGAGGCCAAGCTGAGACAAACTTGGCTCCGGACCAAGCGGCTTTATTTTCACTCGTGACACTCGCCGGCGCGCCATCTGCATTACGGTGAAATTGTAACCGTCGGCGTTGAAGGTCTCGCCCCCGTGCGGAATAAATCCAAGGCGGCTCAGCACAAATCCCCCCACGGTTTCGTATGAGGAGTCGTCTGGCAACGCAATGTTGTATTGCGCCTGCAGATCGCGGACTTTTGTCGCCGCGTCGAAGATCATTCCTCCGTCAGGTGCAGCGAGGGGGCGTTCGACCACGTCAAATTCGTCGTGAATTTCGCCCACCAATTGTTCCAGGATGTCTTCCAAAGTGATAAGCCCCAAAATACTGCCGAATTCGTCCACTACCATAGCCATCCCTGTGTGATGTGAGCGAAATTCGACCAGAAGCTCGCCCACTCGTTTGTTTTCGGGAACGATCAGAACCTCGCGAAGAACGGCCCTGAGTCGAAAGACAGAACCAGGCGACTGATTTGCCGCGGCGTGGGTACGATCGAAGAGATTCCAGGCCACATCCTTGATATGCACAAAACCGAGAATGTGGTCGAGCGAACCTTCATAGACCGGCAGCCGGGATTTACGAGTAGTGGCGAACATCGAAGTCACGTCAGCGAAGCTTGCCTCCGCAGGCAGGGCATGCACATCCGGGCGCGGAACCATTACTTCGTGCGCTTGCACTCGGCCAAGGTCAATCGCGTTTTGAACGAACCTGGCTTCGGCCGGCGGAATCAGGCCTCGGTCCCGTGCCTGTTGAACCATCACCAGTAATTCCTCCACGGACCTGACCAGGGTGTGGCTGTGGGGAGCGAGCACTCCGAGTACGCGGACGATTCTTTCTGCGGCGGTGTCAAGGAAATCGATGGCCCAGCGAAGCGTGTTAAGGAACCAGTTAAACGGACGCGCTATCAGAAGCGCGACACGTTCGGCACGCGCCAAGCTCAAACTCTTGGGGACGAGCTCGCCGAATATCACCTGCAAGACCGTGAGCAATCCGAACACGACCACGAGCGCCGCGCCATGGGCCAGGATGGCGGCCCACGGTCGCGCCATTTTCTCCACCATTGGCCGGAGAACCGACGCCAGCGTGACCTCACCCAAATATCCAAGCGAGAGGCTCGCAATAGTGATGCCGACTTGCACGCCGGAAACGACGCGGCTGAGATCGCCCAGTAGATGTTCGACGATCTTGGCGCGGGGATCGCCCTTTTCCACAAGCTGACGCACGCGCGAAAGCCTCACGGCAACGAGCGAGAATTCCGTCGCGGAAAAAAATGCGTTTATGCCGACTAACAAAAGTATGCCGAGGATGTTAAATGCACTCATCGGACAGCTCGCCTAACGCTGAGAAGCCCGGCCGGACATCACTCGACTGTTGAAATCCGCCGACTTCCCGCGCGGCACGCTCAACGATCTCCACTGACCATGCGAGAAATGCTTCGCGAGATAGACGATCTGCCCAACATGATAGGCGTAGTGCGCTATCTGGCGAGTGATCGCTTGCATCACGGAGTGGCGTTCGCCGCGGATCAGCACGACACGGCTGAGTTCGGCGTCGGTGAGCGGCTCGAGCGCCTCGAATACGCAGTTCCAGCCTCCCTCCCAGAGGGCGGATATTTCCGCGCGAGAGAGAGGCGGCGCGACGAATTCAGCGTCGCGGTCGCGGTCCGGTTTCTCCCCGTCGGTGGTAAGAAAATCCGGCCAGCGCGAACGCATGTTGCCCGCTATGTGTTTCACGATGATGGCGATCGAGTTCGATTCCTCGTCTAAGGCTGTGCAAAGCGATTCGTCGGATGCCTGGGCAATGGCTTCAGTCCCCAGCCTCTTGTAGTAACTGAGAATTGCGATGGAATCTTCCAAGTAGGACGTCGTAAATTCGAGCGGCATAAGCCGATTGTCCGCTTTTCGCTCGCGTCTTCGCAAGCGCGCACCGCCGCGCGTCAAGAAGCACTTCTTGTTGACGTTCTGTGCCCTGAGCTAGAATGACGCACGTGCAAATATCGCGCCACAATCGAGCGGGATGATGAGTTCACCTGCCAATAAGCCAGCCGAGCCGCTACGCAAAGGTGATTTTGAAAAGTCACTGGCGCGTCTGGAGGAAGTGGTTAAGAGACTGGAGAGCGCCGACCTTTCGCTCGATGAGGCCATGAAACTGTTCGAGGAAGGCGTTAAACTTTCCCGCGAATGCCAGAAGCAGCTCGAGGAAGCGGAGGGCCGCGTGGAAATTCTTCTGAAGAAGGCGGACGGAAAGATCGCCGCAGAGCCGTTCCAGCCCGAAGATGAATCGTGATACCCTCTCTGGACAGTATTTCCTATTGCAGCGGAGCCGTTGAAAATTACGATTGAATTCTCCGCATGAAACTCCCCGATTTCTTCGAGACGGACCACGCCGCAATTGAAGCCGAGCTCGGCCGCCTTATCCCTCCCGAAAATACTCCACCTTCGTCTATTCATCGCGCCATGCGCTACAGTGTTTTTGCGGGAGGAAAGAGGATTCGGCCGATTCTCTGCCTCGAAGCGGCGCGCATGTTCAACGAAAATCCCGAGGGAGCCATCCAAGCCGGTTGTGCGTTGGAATTTATCCACACCTATTCCCTGATTCACGACGATCTACCCGCGCTCGATAATGACGATCTGCGCCGCGGCAAGCCCACTAACCACAAGGTGTTTGGCGAAGCCATGGCCATCCTGGCGGGTGACGCCCTGCTTACGCTCGCTTTTCAAACATTGGCAAACATGCCGCTGGACGCCGAAAAGCGCCTCGCCATTCTGGAGCTGGTTGCTCATGCCGCCGGCACCGATCGGGGCATGATCGGGGGACAAGTAGCCGACCTGGAGGCCGAACGAAAAGCGGTGGATGGCGCGGGTTTGGAGTACATCCATAGGTCGAAAACTGCCGCCTTGATTCGCGCCTCGATTGTTGCAGGCGGCATCGCCGGCGGAGCCGATCGCGCGGACGTGATGCGGCTGACCGCATTCGGTGAGAACATTGGGTGGGCGTTCCAAGTGGTGGACGATCTGCTCGACGTGCAGGAATCATCGGCCGCCCTCGGAAAAACCGCTGGCAAGGACGAGGCCCAAAACAAAGCGACGTATCCGGCATTGTACGGTCTGGAAAAATCTCGAGCAATTGCATCAGACTTAGAAGCGAAGGCGTTGGCGGAACTCGCCAATTACGGCGAACGCGCATCGCGCTTGCGTCAACTTGCCCAGTTCCTCGTCGCGCGCCGCTCGTAGTTGCAGGCACTATGAACTCCAGGAAATCAGCCAAAGTTTCAGTGCGAAAGTCATCCACCAAAGTGGCGAAGCAACGCCTTGACCTCCTACTCGTCGAGCGGGGCGTCGCCGCATCCAGACAGCGCGCACACGCTCTGCTGCTGGCCGGGCACGTGCGCGTAAGCGGCGTACCGATGGACAAGCCGGGCACCCTGGTGCGAGTTGATGCGCAGATACAGACCACAGGAGAGCAGCTTCGCTACGCCAGCCGAGGCGGGCTAAAGCTCGAAGGCGCTCTTGCGGATTTCGGCGTGAGTCCGCAAGATCGAGTGTGTCTGGACGTAGGGAGCTCCAATGGCGGCTTCACCGATTGTCTGCTGCAAAATGGAGCGCGCAAAGTCTATGCCGTGGACGTGACCATCGATCAATTGGATTGGAAACTACGCCGCGATCCGCGAGTGACCACCATCGAAGGAAATGCACGCTATCTTGGCCCAGGTGATCTGGCCGAACCGGCGGAATTTATTACCGTGGATGTCTCCTTCATTTCGCTGACCAAAATTCTCCCCGCGATCGTGCAAGCGGCCGCAAGCGGTGCCATCTTTTTGATTCTGATCAAGCCGCAATTCGAGCTTGATAAACGGGATATCGGCAAAGGTGGAATCGTTCGCGAACCCGAGTTGCACAAGAAGGCCATCGACCGCGTGGTAGGCGCAGCGACAAGTCTGGATTTGGAGGTCGCCTGCGTGCTGCCCAGCCGGATAACCGGGGCTGGAGGAAACCAGGAGTTTTTTCTCCACGCGAAACGCGGACTCTAGAATAGAATGCTGCTTCCCGACCAATGATTCGCATCGCCGGCATTATCTGTAAGCCCATCAAGGACATCGTTTCGTCCGTTGTACCCCCGCTCGTGGAGTGGCTGCGCGACCATAAAATCGATGTCTTCATCGATCAAGAGACGCAAGCCTGCGTGGGCGTTGTCAGTGACGCGCTTTCGCGCGACGCGCTCTGCGAAAAGATTGACATCTTGATTGTTCTCGGCGGAGACGGCACGCTGCTTTCGGCAGCCAGGGCGCTCGGTGGCCACCGAGTACCCATCCTTGCGGTTAACCTGGGCGGTCTTGGGTTTCTTACCAGCGTGACGCTTGACGAACTCTATCCATTGCTCGAACGAGTGCTTGCGGGAAAGCATCGCACCAGCGAACGCATGATGCTCGATGCGGAGGTTGTGCGCGACGGGCAATCCGCCGAGCGGCAATGCGCGCTGAATGATGCAGTCGCAAATAAAGGCGCCGTGGCCCGGATGCTCGACTTCGATTTATCAGTGAATGGCGATGCCGTCGGCCGCTACCGCGCTGATGGAATCATCGTGGCAACGCCTACCGGCTCGACTGCCTATTCGCTGGCAGCCGGCGGACCCATCGTGGATCCCGATCTCGATTGCTTCATCATCACGCCGATATGCCCTCATATGCTGACCAACCGGCCCCTGGTGATCCCGGGCACGGCAAGAGTCGAACTGGATTTCGCCGCCGCCGACGACCCTGTTTACATTACCCTCGACGGGCAAATAGGATTTGAATTGAAGGCCAACGATCGCGTAACGATTACAAAATCGTCCAACCGCGTTGCGCTGATACGCCCGCCAAGCAAGACCTACTTTGAAGTCTTACGAAGTAAGCTTCGTTGGGGCGAACGTTAAACCGGTGCGCCGTTTTGTCAGCGCACTTTTAGAACCACCAACGTGCGATCGTCCGCAGGATGCTGGCCGCCGGAAAACGCATCCGCGGCCTCCAGGATTTTGTCTGCGATTCCGTCCGCCGGCAGGCTCACGCTGTCGCTAAGAATCTTGGCGACGCGGCCGTATCCGAAGAACTCCCCAGCCGAATTTTGGACATCGCCAATTCCATCCGAGTAAAACACCACCACGTCGCCGTGATCGAGGACGATGGATCGCTGGTCGTACGTCGCCTCTTGAAAAATCCCCAGCGGGAATCCCGTTAGTGGGATTTTTTCGCATCGCCCGGCGTGGCAAAGCAGCGGCTGTTCCTGGCCGGCATTGGCAATACGCAGCCGGCGCTGTTTGCGATTCCATGTGGCGAAGCAAATGGTCATGAAGCGGCCTTCGATCAATCGTTCTCCTAAAAACCCATTGAGGGCGCGCAGCATCGCCGCAGGCTGGGGTTTCTGAGAGCCCAGACTGCGCAACGTGCCGACCGCTACTGCGCCATAGAGGGCCGCTGCGCTGCCCTTGCCGCTGACGTCGCCCAGAGCGATGCCGAGATCCTGGGGACCGTAGCGAATAAAATCGTAGAGATCTCCGCTCAATTCTCTCGAAGACACAACTCGTGCGGCGATATCCAAACCGAACTCGGGCCCGGGCAGAACGGGGAGCAACGCCCCCTGAATGCGGCGCGCCGCATTGAGGTCGCGCTCCATGCGGCCTTCGTCGCGAGCCAGTTGCTCGTAGAGGCGCGCGTTTTCGATCGACACGGCGAGGTGGGCCGCCAGAATCGAAAGCACCTGCACGTGGTCCGGCGTGAAGTAATTCAGCTGCGGGCTTTCGAGATCCATCACGCCCACCACCCGGTTCTTGTAAATCATGGGTACCGCGAGTTCCGACCGCGTTTCCGGGTTGAGCATCCGGTAACGCGGATCGAGTGAAACGTCAGGAACCACCACCGCGCGGTGCAGCTTGGCAGCGGCGCCCACGATCCCTTCATGAGCGGGAACTGTGGACTTTTCCTGCACCTGCTGCCCGAATTTCACCGTTACGCGATGGCGAAAAGCCGCGGCCGCGTCGTCGTAAAGCAAGATGCTGAAGATCTGATAATCGATTAGGCGTTTTGCCAGTTGCGCCGCGCGGCGCAGCACTTCTTCCACTTGCAGCGTTGCACTCGTTTCCCGCCCGATTTCATTGAGCAACAGCAGCGTTTCCGCCTGCTTCCGCGCATTTTCGAAAAGCCGCGCATTTTCCACGGCGGTTCCGATGCGGCTCGCGACCAGCGTCAGAATCGTCTGCTGGGCCGGCGTGAAATAGTCCGGCTCGCGGCTCTCGATATCCATTACGCCGATCACGCGGCCGCGAACGATCAGCGGCACGGCCAGTTCAGAGCGAACCGCGTCCACTGCGGGAAGATAGCGGGGGTCTTTCGTTACGTCGCCGATGCGAATGGCCTGGCCGGTGCTGGCGGCGGCGCCGATGATGCCGTCACCCACGGGGATGCGCCAGTGCTCGATCACTTCGGGACGGTGACCGATGGCAAAGCGCACGTACAGGTCGTTGGTGTTTTCCACGGGCAGAAGAACGGCGAAAATCTCATAGTCCATCAGCCGCTTCACCTGCTGAGCCGCACTGGCAAGCACGTGATCGAGATTTAGCGACGAGTTGATTTCGTGGCTAATCTCCGAGAGGACTGCCAACGTCTCGGCAGGGACTTCCTGCACCGAATTGAGTTCGATGGAATCCATTTTGAATTGCTGACACGCACGCGCCCTGACTCGGCGACAATACCGCCAGATTAACCCGCATCTCCCCAGCACTTCGGCGCAAACGCGATGGAGCCATTATATCAGGCGCGGAATCGGACCTCGGCTGCACCAGAGGTAAAACGCAAGGCCGAAATTAGGACGTATTGAGACGTCCGCGACCGCTGGGAACCGTTCTATCGAGGCGAATCCGAAGAAGACCTGAGGACGCAGACATCTTTGAGGTTGCGATAGCGCTCGGCATAATCCAATCCGTAGCCGACCACAAACTCATTAGGAATGCTGAAGCCAATGTAATCGCCCTTCACCGGCGTCACACGCCGGGAGGGCTTGTCGAGCAGCGCCGCTACACGCAGCGACTTCGGCTTGCGCTGGCGCAAAATACGCAACAGGTAGTGCAGCGTCCTTCCCGTATCGAGAATGTCCTCGACCAGAATCACATTCAGTCCCGCGATGCTGCTGTCCAGATCCTTCAGTAAGCGGACCTGTCCCGAAGAATCCCTTCTCTTTCCATAGCTTGCTACCGAGATGAAATCAAGGGACGTCTCCAGATCGATTTCCCGCGCAAGATCCGCAAGAAAGAAACATGCGCCCTTTAGGACGCCGATCAAATGTATTCGTTGGCCTTTGTAGTCTCTTGTGATTTGGCGCGCCACGGCCTTCACGCGTTTTTCGATCGCGGAGCGGCGAATCAGCACCTTGTGCACTTCGCGGGCTCCGTTTCTCATCGCCTCTGGTCTCCCCCCGATGAATCGCTTACTCTACCACCGTTGTGTGTTTTGCCAGGCGCACGGAAGGAGCACTTCCATGATGTCGTCTCCCGTTTGGGAATCGACGCTCGAGCAATTTAGAAGTGCGGCTGGAAGCAGCGAGCCGATCCCCGCCGGAGTGGCCGTCGCCGCCACATCCGCGAGCTTCGCTCTTGGACTGCTGGCCAAAGTTCTGAAAGTCACCGGCAGGAAAAAAGGGTTCAGCGGGGATCTTGCGAAGGTCGAGAAATTGGCCGAGTCCGCCCGCGCCGAGTCGAAGCACATGATGCAGCTCGCCGAGGACGATATGGCGGCGTTCAACGATTACATGATCAGCGCACGCTTGCCGCAAACCACAGATCGTGAACGCGAGGAGCGGAAGCGCGCTGTCAACGCCTCGGTTCGCAAGGCGGTTGAAACTCCCGTGGCGGCGGCTCGGGTGGCGGTATCCGGCATCAGTCTCTGCGCCGACGCAGTCGACACGGTCCATGCGATTGTAGCCGCCGATCTCGGCGCAGCCGCTTCGCTGCTCGCCGGCGCGCTGCGGGTGTTTCTTCTGTGCGCCGATTCGAACATCCGGCAACTCGCCCCGGATCCTTCTGCGTATCGCGACGTTCTCCCAGGCAGAACCGAGTGGGAAACGAGCGCTTTCCAACAGGCCGATTCCGTCGTGAAGTACGCTTCGACGATTATCGAAGGGGTTGCCGGCGCCAAGAAGCGATGAAGCGGCCTTAGACGACTGACTTTCGGCATGACAGAGACGTCGTTTTCTACGAAAGTCCGATAATCCGCCCTGTATTGATGTCGATATCGATTTCGTAGTATCCCGGCCGGGTGGATAGGCCCGGCATCGTGCTCATCGTCCCGAGCAGCGGGTATAGGAATCCAGCTCCAACGCTCGCACGGATATCTCGCACCGGCACAGTAAATCCCGTGGGCGCTCCCTTCAGGTTGGCGTCATGGCTCAAGCTCAGGTGCGTTTTGGCCATGCACATGGGCAGCTTGTTGAATCCCAGTCGATCATAGAGCGCAATCTTCTTCTCGGCTTCCGGCGAGTATTCGACGCCCGCTCCGCCATACATTTCCCGCACAATCGTCTCGATCTTTTCTTTGATCCCCATTTCCAAGGGATAAAGAAATTGAAACTTGCTCGGCTTTTCGCACGCAGCGATCACAGCCTTGCCAAGCTCAACCGCTCCAGCACCGCCTTGGGCCCAGTGATTTGACATCACCGCATCGACCGCGCCGGCTTTCATGGCAATCTTCCGGACCAGATCGATTTCCGCCGGCGTGTCGTACTGAAAACGATTGACGCCAACCACCACGGGAATTCCATATTTGCGCGCGTTGTCGATCATCTTGATGAGATTGGAGCAGCCCTTTTCGAGCAGCTCGAGATTTTCCTCTGTGTACGCTGGATTCAGAGGCTGGCCGGCAACGACTTTCGGTCCGCCGCCGTGCATTTTCAGCGCGCGAATCGTGGCCACCATCACCACGCAATTCGGGACGAGGCCGCTGTAACGGCATTTGATGTTGAAAAACTTTTCCATGCCCAGGTCGGCGCCGAATCCAGATTCGGTGAGTACGTAGCCATCAGGCCCCACCAGTTTCAGCGCCACCTGATCGGCGACGATCGAGGAATTTCCGTGGGCGATGTTCCCAAATGGTCCGGCGTGAACGAACGCCGGTGTGCCTTCGAGCGTCTGCATCAGGTTGGGCATGATCGTGTCTTTCATAAGCACGGTCAGTGCGCCGCCCACCCCTATGTCATCCGCCGTGATCGCTTCGCCAGCCGTATTTGTGCCGATGACCATGCGTCCGAGGCGCTCGCGCATATCGGCGAGGTCGGTTGCCAGCGCCAAAATCGCCATGATTTCGCTGGCGACGGAAATATCGAATCCGGTGACGCGCGTCACACCTTTTTCTTCCGGCCCTTGGCCGATCGTGATCTGGCGTAACATGCGGTCGTTCGTGTCCGTCACCCGTCGCCACGTAATGCTGTCGACGTCGATATCCAGCCGCGCAAATCTGGCGCGCTCTTCGGGCGTGAGGTCGTTGGGATTCGTTTTCGTAATGCCAAGCTTCCGCAGGCGCCGCAGCATCACCGGAGAAAATCGCCGGCTGCCGTCCTTTGCAGGCGGACACAGACGCTCGAAAAGTGTCTCGGCGTTCTGAGATTTTTCGTGGAACCAGCGCGTATCGATCGCCGCTGCCAGCAGATTGTTCGCGGCGGTGATTGCGTGAATATCGCCGGTAAGATGAAGGTTGAATTCCTCCATCGGAATGATTTGGCTGTATCCGCCGCCGGCCGCGCCGCCTTTGATGCCGAACGTGGGCCCCTGGCTGGGCTGACGGATGCAGGTGAAAACCTTCTTGCCGAGGTGCGCTCCGATGGCCTGGCTCAGACCGACGGTGGTGGTGGTCTTTCCTTCGCCGAGCGGCGTGGGCGTGATGGCCGTAACCACGACGTATTTTCCGTTGGCGGTATTCTTTAGGCGGTCTCGGACCGAGAGATGAACCTTGGCTTTGCTCTTTCCATAGAGTTCTAATTCGTCCGGCAGGATGCCAGTCTCGGCGGCAATTTTATCGATCGGGATCGGCGTGGCGGCCTGCGCAATGTCGATGTCGCTCGGAACGCGTGCAAGTATATTTTGCAGCTTATGAGGCATTCGCTTTCCTCTCTCTATTTAATGAAACTGACTACGGAATCCAGATGCGTGGTCGGTGAAGCTCACCCGTGCAGTCCGCTCCTGAAGCCACAATCCAAAGCAGTACCGTATATGGACGCTCTCGGCGTTGTCAAGCCGTCCGGTCAGAATTGCTCCCTTCGGTTTTTGTGACGGGTAGAAGTACGGCGGTAGTCCCGAGAGAAACGAGCTTGCTTCCCTTGATGTGACACTCGCAATAATGGGCACCCGTTTTCGAGTCGGAGAGGTGAAGAAGCCGTTCTTCGGTCTCCGTCGGCTGACATGCCGTGGCAAATTCATGGATCAATTGATTGATCTTCGAATCGGGTGTGCCGTTGCCATTTTTCACGATAGCCCATGCTCTTAAATTTGATCCTAGCGATTGATGCATTAGACTTCAAAAACTACCCTCTAATCAAGGCAGGTGCGCACGTACCAGACGGCGTAATCGGAAACGCTCAATCCGAAGTTTACGTAGGGATGAGAGACGTGGAACGAAGTGATGTCGCAACGGAATCCCTATGCCGATCACACGAGGACTGATCGCCTTCGATCATGGATGAGGGGCCTAAAATGTCAGGATAACCGAGCAATCGTATGCTAGCGAAAGAAAAGGGCGCCCCAGCGATTCACGCCAAGACGCCCTTGCTCATTCGTTCGTGACCGAAGCCAGTCACACCTAACTTCTAACCTCTAGCTTCGAGCCTCCAGCCTCTAACTTCTAGTACATTCCGCCCATGCCGCCGCCACCGGGCATACCGCCGCCGCCCCCTGCGCCAGCGCCCTTCTTGTCGTCTTCCTTGATGTCCGCCACCAGAGCTTCGGTGGTAAGCATCAAGCCGGCGATAGAAGCAGCATTCTGCAGCGCGAGACGCGTGACCTTAGCCGGGTCAATTACGCCCGCCTTCACCAAGTCGCCATACTCGGAGGTATCGGCGTTGAAGCCGAAGTTGTCGTCCTTCGATTCGCGGATGCGGCCGACGATCACCGCTCCCTCTTCGCCCGCGTTGTGCGCGATTTGCCGCATCGGCTCTTCGAGCGCCCGCTTCACGATGTTGACGCCAATGGCCTCATCCTCGTGCAGCTTGAGCTTTTCGAGCGCCGCGATGCAGCGAACCAGAGCTACGCCGCCGCCGGGGACAATCCCCTCCTCGACAGCCGCGCGCGTTGCGTGCATGGCGTCTTCGACGCGAGCCTTCTTTTCCTTCAGCTCGGTCTCGGTTGCCGCGCCTACCTTGATCACCGCCACTCCGCCGACAAGTTTCGCCAACCGCTCTTGCAGCTTTTCCTTGTCGTAATCGGACGTGGTGTCTTCCACCTGAGTGCGAATCTGCCGGACGCGGCCTTCGATCTCGCTGGCCTTGCCCGCGCCTTCGACGATCGTGGTGTTGTCCTTGTCGATGGTGATTTTCTTCGCGCGGCCGAGGTCTTCCACCTTCACGTTCTCGAGCTTGATCCCGAGATCTTCCGTGATGGCTTTGCCGCCCGTAAGCGTGGCGATGTCCTCGAGCATTGCCTTGCGTCGGTCGCCAAAGCCAGGAGCCTTGACGGCGGCGCACTGCAGCGTGCCGCGAAGTTTGTTGACGACTAGCGTTGCGAGCGCTTCGCCCTCAACATCCTCAGCGACGATCAGCAGTGGCTTGCCCATCTTCGCGATTTGCTCGAGCAAGGGAAGCAAATCCTTCATCGAGCTGATTTTCTTTTCGTGGATCAGGATGCGAACATCTTCAAGCGCGCACTCCATCCGCTCCGGATCGGTAACAAAATAGGGAGAGAGGTAGCCGCGGTCGAACTGCATTCCTTCGACCACTTCCAGCGTCGTCTCCATCGTCTTCGATTCCTCAACGGTGATGACGCCGTCCTTGCCGACCTTCTTCATCGCCTCGGCAATGATTGAGCCGATTTGCTTGTCGTTGTTGGCGCTGATCGTGCCGACTTGCGCGATCATGTCGCCCTTCACGTCCTTGTGGAACTTCTTGATTTCCTCAACCGCCACTTCCACGGCCTTTTCGATGCCGCGCTTCAGGGCTGTTGGGCTTGCGCCTGCCGCCACCGTCTTCACGCCTTCGCGGAAGATGGCCTGCGCCAGCACGGTTGCCGTCGTCGTGCCGTCTCCGGCCACATCGGACGTCTTCGACGCAACTTCCCGCACCATCTGCGCGCCCATGTTCTCGAGCGAGTCCTGCAGCTCGATTTCCTTCGCTACCGTCACGCCGTCCTTGGTGATAATCGGCGCGCCGAACTTCTTTTCAATTACCGCGTTGCGCCCCTTGGGGCCCAGCGTAATCTTCACGGCGTCCGCTAGTGCATTCACGCCGCGCAGAATCGCCTGGCGCGAACCTTCACCAGTTACGATTTGCTTTGCCATATCTTCTATCTCCTCTTTCCGTTTTCAGATCTTAGAATGTGTGTCCCCGGCCCGCCTCAGCGGACTTTCGAGGAAGTTACCGTTTGCCGCCGCCGGCCGCCTTCGCCGCGCCGCCGATCTTCGCGAGGATTTCATCTTCCTTCAGAATCATGTATTCCTCGTCGTCGATCTTTATGTCGTTCCCGCTATATTTGCCGAAAAGGATGCGATCGCCCACTTTCACGTCCAGCGCGATGCGCTTGCCTTCCTCGTTCATTTTGCCGGCGCCTACGGCGATCACTTCGCCCTCTTGCGGCTTTTCTTTAGCCGTGTCGGGGATGATGATGCCGCCCTTCACGCTCTCTTTCTCTTCGAGCCGCCGCACTAACACGCGGTCGTGCAGCGGCGTAATGTTGACAGCCATTTGTGCAATTCCTCCGATGGTTTTTGCTGTGTTTTTGCCGTGTGGAGACGATTAGCACTCTCCATTGGCGAGTGCTAATATAGCAAATATCGCCCACTCCGCAACAGAAAAATCTGGTTTTAGGGGAGTTTTAACCGGGACTTAACCCTCCTCGTAACCTACAGATATCAGGAAACTTATCCTCTAGTTACGATCTATCTCCTTGTTCCGCATTGAGTTACGCACCTGCCCAAGATAGAATCTTCAGCAAAGGGGCGTAATGGCCGTTCAGGTCGGCGGTTTCATATTAGCCGGTGGCGCCAGTTCTCGCATGAAGCGCGACAAGGCCTTGCTGGAAATTGGCGGTGCGCCTCTGCTCGTGCGAACGGCTCGGCTGCTCGAATCCGTCGTTGGCGCGCCCTCAGTGATGGGCGATCCCGCCACATACGCATCCTTCGCGCTGCCGGTGATTGGGGACGATTGGCCCGGCGCCGGCCCTCTGGGGGGCATCGCCACCGCATTGCGTGTCTCCAACGCATCGTGGAATCTGGTGGTGGCTTGCGATTTGCCGTATCTCACCAGCGACTGGCTGCGCTTTCTCGTCGCGCGCGCGGTTGCCTCCGCTGCGGATGCCGTGCTTCCCCTGAACGCAAAAGGCGCCGAGCCGCTTTGCGCCATGTATCATAAACGCGGCGAGCCTGCGATTCGCGCCGCGCTCGAGAGCGGCGTTCGTAAGCTCACTGATGGCCTGCAAAACATACGAGTGGAAACGATTCCTCTTGCCGAGTGGAAAGCCTTTGATTCCGAGGGACTGCTGTTCAAGAATATGAACCTGCCACGAGACTACGAGGAAGCTGTCGCCAGATTGGGCGCGCCCGCGGAGCCTGGAAAATAATGAGCGGCCATTATCTCGAATTTCAAAACGTTTCGAAGGCCTTTGACGACAATGTGGTGCTGACAGAGGCCAGCTTTTTCGTCGATCGTGGCGAGACGGCCGTAATCATGGGACGCAGCGGCGTGGGCAAATCCGTTTCGCTGAAACTGTTGCTCGGTTTTCTCAAGCCCGATGCGGGCCGCATTATAGTCGGCGGTGAAGACGTCACGGATTTCACCGAGGAACAATTTGAAAAAGTTCGCCGCTGCACTACGATGGTTTTTCAGTCGGGTGCGCTTTTCGACTCGATCACCGTGGCGGAAAACGTGGCCTTTCCCATGGTGAGCCGTGCTGGCAAGAGCGAAGAGGAGATCGACCGGCGCGTAAAGGAACTCCTCGACATGCTCGAGGTCTCGGAATTTGCGGATCGCCTTCCCTCCGATCTCAGCACTGGAGCCAAGCGCGCCGTGGCCATTGCGCGAGCGTTGGCCGAAGATCCCGAGGCGATTCTGTACGACGAGCCGACTACCATGGTCGATCCGTTGATGGCCGGCCACATCAGCGATTTGATTGTGAAACTAAAGGAAACTCTCCACAAAACCTCCGTAGTGGTTACGCACGATACGCACCTTGGAAAAAAATTAGCCGACCGCGTGATTTTCCTGCACGATGGCGGCGTGAAGTTTTTCGGCACCTGGCCTGAACTCGAAGCATCCCAGGATCCTTTCCTTCGCAATTTCCTTCTCCAGGACGAACTGATTCCCGCGCTGGACGAGACCGCGTGACCGATCAAGCTGCAGCTCCAGCAGATCCCAAAAAGCAGCTTCGCCGCACGATGGGTTTCTGGGACGTCCTGCTTTTCAATATTGCCGCCGTGCTCGGCCCGCGCTGGATCGCCGCCGCGGCTCACAACGGCACTTCCTCCATTAGCCTCTGGGCACTCGCAGCCACGATGTTTTTCTTGCCCACGGCGCTCGTTGTGGTCGAACTTTCCACCCGCTTTCCCCACGAGGGCGGCCTGTACGTCTGGTCTAAGGAAGCCTTCGGTGAATTTCACGGTTTTGTTGCGGGCTGGACGTATTGGATTTACACCTTCTTCTATTTTCCCGGTCTTTTGATGGCCAGCGTGGCGATGGCTGCCTACATCGGCGGAAGCGGTGCAGCGCATTTTGCCGAGAGCCGCACTTTCCTAATGGTCGGGTCTTTCCTGATGTTGTTCGCGGCCGTATTCCTCAACATTATCGGCCTGAACATCGGGAAATGGCTGCAAAACGCAGGCGGCGTGGGAACCTACATTCCTCTGCTTATGCTGATTGGCATCGGAGCCTACGTCTGGCGCGCACACGGTTCCGCCACACATTTCACCGCGTCGAACATGCGGCCTGTGTGGGACTGGGGCACAGTAAATTTCTGGCCGCAGATTGCGTTTGCCTTCACCGCGCTCGAACTTTGTTCCACAATGAGCGAGGAAGTTCACGAACCACATAAAACTTTCCCTCGAGCAATCCTGGGATCCGGAGTTTTGATCGCGATCGCCTATATCGCCGGCACTTTGGCGCTGCTTGCGATTTTGCCGGCCGGTTCGGTCGATCCGAAAAGCGGCGTCTTCCAGGCCATCACCGCTGCCTCCACAGCATCCGGCATCGCATTTTTCGGCGTTATCGCCGCCATCCTGGTGCTCTTCGGTAATGCCGGCGGAGTGGGAACCACGGTTGCCGGCGTCGCCAGAATTCCCTTCGTGGTCGGAATCGACCACTACATGCCGGCCGCCTTCGGCAAAATTCACCCCAAGTGGAAGACGCCGTGGGTTTCAATTCTCGTGCAGGCTGGAATTTCCTGCGTAATCCTGCTTCTGATTCAAGTGAACGAGACCGCCAATAACGCCTACCAAATTCTGGTGGA
>DATDIT010000077.1:0-72517 GCA_036520875.1 Candidatus Acidiferrales bacterium | reverse complement strand
CCTTAGGAGGGCGGGGCTTGAAAGACGGGCTACCCGTCGCAGACAAGTAACTCGAGTCTTGGTTAACATGCCTACGGGAGAACCGGATTCACACCGATCATTTTCTGCGTGTATTGCCAGATTTCAGCGGCTACCACGGGGTCGCGCGAGGGCGGACCGGATTCCGCCGGCTTGCACTTGATGAAGTATTTTCCAGAAACCTCCGCCACTTCGGGAGAGCTTGCGAGATACAAAGACGTTTGCGCGCCCCGCTTCGAATCGAGCATGAAAGGCTTCACCACCGCGATGATCAGCTTGAAGATAAGCGGCGGATTCGTGCCCCAAATATTCGTCGCGACCACCCCCGGATGCAAGCAGTTCACAGTCACGCCCGTTCCTTCGAGCCTTCGCGCCAGCTCGAACGTAAAGGCATTCATCAGCGCTTTCGATTGGCCGTAGGCAAGGAACCCACGGTATTTGCGCCGCTCGAATTGCAGGTCGCTCATATCCACGCGGGCGCGACGCTGAGCCTCCGACGAGACGTTGACGATCCGCGAGGGCGCGCTGGCCTTCAAGAGATCGAGTAGGAGAAGCGTCAGCAGCGCGGCCCCTAGGTGATTGGCGGCCAGCGTTTTTTCGATGCCGTCCGCGGATAGCGTCCGTTTTGGCACTGCCGCACCCGCATTGTTGATCAGCACGTCCAGGCGAGAGCATTTCTGCCTGATTTGCTCGGCGAGTGCTCGCACGGAGGCCTGCGACGACATTTCTGCCGTGAGAAGGTCAAGCTGAGAAGAGCCAGAATCGCGCCGGATCTCCTCGAGCGCTGCGTGGCCTTTCTCCGCGTTCCGGCATACGAGTACGACGCGCGCGCCCATTTTCGCAAGGCCGAGTGCCGTCTCTTTGCCGATTCCGCTGTTCGCCCCCGTGACGACGCACGTTTTTCGGCTCATGTCTGTGAGTGTAGTCACGCGCAGCCTCCGGGGTACCGATAGCGCGGCGGCGCGAGAATTCTACATCGATTAAGTTCATGCAATGGCGCGAAAGAACTCAGCCGCTGAGGCTCGGGCTTAGGCGCTTTCCGGGCATCTCCGAATGATGTCATGAGGTCCGCGCCTCCTAGGGCAAGCGTAGTACGCTGGCCCAGCCCAGATGTTCCGAGACGGGCATGTTAGGAGGCGCATATGGCAGCGTATGTCGGAGTGGATTTCCATGTGAAGAGTCAGACCGTCTGTTGGATCGATACGAGCGACGGCGAGATTCACAAGCGCACGCTGGATCACAAACACGAAGAGGTGCACCGGTGACGGTGGGGATCGAAGCTTTGGGCTACACCGGATGGTTTCACCGCCTGGTGGAACAGCGCGGGCATTACTTGCTGGTAGGCGATGCCTATGCCATCCGTCAGTTCGCGCGGCGACGGCAGAAGAATGACGGGCGCGACGCAGAGTTAATGCTGGATCTGCTGCGGCGGGGAGATTTTCCCGTGGTGCATCGCCCCGGCGCGGCCAGCCGGGAAGTGCTGGATCTGTTGCATCATCGCGAGCGTCTGGTGGGCATGCGCACGGTGCGGCTCTACCGCCTGCTGCGAGAAGAGATCGATTACGAAGAGTTCCGGCGCCGAAGTCGAGACGCGCGGCGTGCCCGCCCTGTGGACGAGGCCGTGCAGGCCTGACAAATGTATGGGCCGCCCGCCTGTCCCGGCCTCGCGCCGGGACAGAGCGCAGTCGTCATCATGAGCCTAGAGTGCTCGCATGGATGTTTGATCGCGACTCGGTCGGACCACCGCCTGAGAACTGCCCGGGTAAGAAAAATGAAAAAACCTCCTTCAAATTGACTTCGGCGCGTACCTCATGGAAGTCCACAGGAATCCGTTTCCCTTGCTTACCCACCGCGATGTTAGCGTGTGTCCGGAAGGAACGCTGTCGGATGCTTGCGATGGCGTGAAAAGCAAAGAAAGGTAGAAAAACGAGAGATGGCCAGAAGAGGAAAGGTGACAGTTGCAGGCCGCAAGATGGGCTTGTCCTCGGGGAGCTGCATCTGCCCGGACGCCTTCAACGGCTGGGCGAGTCTATCGCGGGAAGCGCGGCCTGCTCGACACTCGAGCCGAGTAGAACATGGCGTAACTCGTTGAAAACACAGCATCGCGGACACATCTACCCGTCACGGAATCGGGAGAACGAAAAAAGCGAAATGGCAGTTAGCGGAGAGGAAGACCGGCTTCGGCGTTTAGGCTTGAATCTGCGCGCTCTCCGGCGAGAAAACGGGCATGCCCGGCGGCCGCGATCATCGCGGCGTTATCCGTTGAGAGCGCCCGGCTGGGGAAATAGACTTCGATGCCGCGCTGCGCGCCTTCGGCTTCGAATGCGCGCCGCAATTCGCTATTGGCTGCAACGCCGCCGGAGACGAGCACGGTGCGAGCGCCCTCCTGTGCTGCCGCGGCGATCGTGCGCGAGACGAGATTATCGACCACCGAGCGCTGGAAGCTGGCGATTAAATCCAGGGTCGCATCGCTCGAAAGCGCACGCAACGCATCGGCGCCGCGTTCATCGCGCGCCAGCGCTTCACGCCGCGACGCAATTTCCGGTTCGAGTTGCGGATTCCGCCGGATGTGATACAGCACTGCAGTCTTAATTCCGCTGAAGCTGAAATCGAAGGCGTTTCCGCTGGTTTTCGGCTCCGCGAAACGAATGGCTTTTGGGTTTCCGAACGCGGCGAGGCGGTCGATGATCGGGCCGCCGGGATAACCGAGCGCGAGCATTCGAGCGACTTTGTCGTAGGCTTCACCGGCGGCGTCGTCGCGAGTGCCGCCGATTCGCGCGTAGGAAAATTTCTGCGCGCCGTTCTGGCTTTCGGAAGTGACGCGATAAATTATGGTGTGGCCGCCGGAAACGATCAAGCAAACGGCGGGCAGTTGCGGCTCGCGTCCCGCGGCGTGGGCTTCGAGAAAGACGGCGTGTACGTGGCCTTCGAGGTGGTTCACGGCGATCAGAGGCTTACCGAGCGCCATCGCCAGAACTTTGCCGTAGGTGACGCCGACCAAAAGCGCCCCGATCAGGCCAGGGCCGCAGGTCACGGCCACCGCGTCGACGTCGCGCAGAGTGAGTTGCGCCTGTTCTAGCGCTTCGCGGACCACGGGAACGATTTGGCGGAGATGTTCGCGCGAGGCGAGTTCGGGCACCACGCCGCCGTATTTTCGGTGAATGTCGTTCTGCGAGGCGACGACGCTGGAAAGAATGCGGCGGCCGCCCGCGACGACGGCCGCGGCCGTTTCGTCACAGGAGGATTCGATGCCCAGAATTAAATGTTCGGCCACGGTGACTGTCGTCGCTGAATCTAACTGAGAGTGGCTGGAAAATCGCTATGTTAGCATGGAGGAGAGGCGGTTCAGCGTTCGGAATGGAACGCCGCAGAGAGGACTGCCGACGAAATGATGGCCGAAAAAGTAAAGCGAGTGCGAAAAGCAGTTCTGCCGGTGGCCGGGCTGGGGACGCGTTTTCTGCCCGCGACGAAAGCAATTCCCAAAGAAATGTTGACGGTGGTGGATAAGCCGCTGATCCAGTATGCGGTCGAAGAGTGCATTGCTTCGGGAATCGAGCACGTGATTTTCGTCACCGGGCGGCGCAAGAGCGCGATCGAAGATCACTTCGATCTCGCGCCGGAACTGGAGAGTTTTCTCGAAGAGCGCGGAAAACCGGAACACGCGAAGATGGTGCGGGAAATCAGCGGCGGCTTACATTTCAGTTACACGCGGCAGAGCGAAGCGCTGGGATTGGGCCATGCGGTTCTTTGCGCCGCGGAGTTGGTTGGCGACGAGCCGTTCGCCGTGCTGCTGGGCGACGTAATCATGGAAGGCGCCGTGCCCGCCACGCGCGAACTCAAGGAAATTTACGAGGCCACGGGTGCGGGCGCGATCCACGTGGAACGCGTGCCGCGCGAGCGCGTGCATCTTTATGGGATTGTGGACGCCGTTCCGGACAAGAACTCGCGATGGGGCGACAAGGTTCAGCGCGCCAGGGATCTTGTGGAAAAGCCCACGGCGGAGAAGGCGCCATCGAATCTGGGCATCACGGGGCGCTACGTGCTGCCGCCTGAAATTTTCGAGTATTTAGCAGAAACGAAACCTGGAGCGGGCGGTGAAATCCAGTTGACCGATGGACTCAGGCGTCTGGCTGCCGAAAACAGACTCATGGCGTGCATCTACGATGGACGGACACACGATGCGGGAGACAAACTGGGATTTCTTCAGGCGACCGTCGAACTCGGGTTGAAAAATCCCAAGCTGGGCAAAGGTTTTCGCGAGTATCTGTTGAATCTCAAACTGTAGCGGGAGGCACACCGCTCCGCCGCTCAGGCGCGCGCTACTTTTTTCGCTTCGCTGCGCCCTGGTTGGAATTATCGGATGTGGCGGGCTTGGACTCCGACTTCGATTCTGATTTCGAATCTGTTTTCGATTCCGAGCTTTTCTCGGCGGTTTTTGGCGCGCCATCGCCGGAACCTTCGCCGGCAGATTTCGGCGCAGCGCCCTTGCCGCCGTAATCGGTGACGTACCATCCGCTGCCCTTGAACTGGATAGCGGGCGCGGCGATCTGGCGCTCGGCGCGGCCCCCACACTTCGGGCACTTTTGTTTTTCCGGCGCCGAAACGTTCTCAATCTTATCGTAGCGATTTCCGCACTTCACGCACTTGTATGGGTAGAGCGGCAACTCACCAACTCCTCTTCCTTCGCAAACATTTGCTGATAGAAATCAGGCTTGTGCAACGCGGCGCAGCACGGGAATTCTCGCCTCGCGCAGGACATGCTCGACCACGTTTTCCCGCAGCCGTGATGCATCGTAATCGAAATGCAACAGATTCGATTTTTCATCCACGCGAAATCGCTGCAAGCCGTAGGTATTCGCAAACATGCCCAGGGCGCGAAACTGCTCCGGCTTCAGCTTCTCCTGCAATTCGTAGCTCACGGTCATGAATGTCATAAGCATGAGTATAGCATTGCCGCATAGAGCGCCGATGCCGCGCACGTCGACTGGTTGCTATAGCTGTACTTTCCGGAGGCGGAGGGCATTGACGATTACGGAAACGGAACTGAAGGTCATCGCGGCGCTGGCAAGAATGGGGCTGAGCAGCAGCCCGAAAAACGGGTAGAGGACGCCCGCGGCGATGGGAATGCCGGCCGAGTTATATAAAAACGCGAAGAAGAGGTTTTGACGGATATTTCGCATGGTGGCGCGGCTGAGGACGCGCGCCCGAGCGATGCCGCGCAAATCACCGAGCAGTAGGGTGATGCCGGCGCTTTCCATGGCGACATCCGTTCCTGTTCCCATGGCGATGCCGACATCGGCTTGCGCGAGCGCTGGAGCGTCATTCACTCCATCGCCCCCCATGGCCACAACATGCCGCTCGGTCTGTAACTGCTTGATGATTTCTCCCTTTTTATCCGGCAGCACGCCGGCGTGAACTTGATCGATGCTCAGCTTGCGCGCTACGGCTTCGGCGGTTGCGCGGCTATCGCCGGTGACCATCACGATTCGAATGCGTTCGCGATGGAGGCGTTCGATCGCTTCGGCAGTTGTGGCTTTCACCGGATCGGCGACACCGATAATTCCAGCAACTTTGCCGCCGATGGTCACGAACATCACCGTTTGACCATCGTATTCCATCGATTTCGCGCGCTCGTCGAGATCGCCCGGGTTTAATCCGAGGTCGACCAACAATGCCCGGTTTCCGAGTGCCGCGGCTTGGCCTTCTGGGATGCCGGTTACTCCCTTGCCAGTGAGCGAACGAAAATCGGAGATATTTCCCGGTGCGACGCCGCGTTCTTTAGCCGCCGCAAGAATCGCGGCAGCGAGTGGATGCTCGCTGGCGCGTTCGAGCGTGGCACTCACGCGAAGAACCTGCGTCTCGTTAAAACCATTTGCAGCGATGATGGTGGTGACGCGCGGCCGGCCTTCCGTGAGCGTGCCGGTCTTATCCACGACGAGCGTGTCAACTTTTTGCATGATTTCGAGCGCTTCGGCGTTTTTGATCAGTACGCCGGCGAGCGCGCCGCGACCTGTGCCGATCATGATGGCCATCGGAGTGGCGAGTCCAAGCGCGCAAGGGCAGGCAATGATGAGCACGGCGACTGCGTTGAGCAGGGCATGCGCCATCTTTGGCGCCGGGCCAAACAAGGACCACAGAATAAATGTGAGCACGGCGACCAACACGACTGCCGGAACGAAATAGGCCGACACGCGGTCCGCTAACTGCTGAACGGGCGCGCGGCTGCGCTGCGCCTCGCTAACCATGCGGACGATTTGCGCGAGAAGGGTTTCGTTGCCCACGCGTTCGGCGCGGATCACAAGCGTGCCCGTGCCGTTCACGGTTCCCCCGGTTACGCGGCTGCCGCCGCTTTTCTCAACTGGAATCGGTTCGCCGGTGACGAGCGACTCGTCAACCGAACTTGATCCATCGATTGCGATTCCGTCGATGGGAATTTTTTCGCCGGGGCGCACGCGAAGCACGTCACCGACAGCGATGTGCTCTACTGGGATGTCAATCTCTGTTCCGTCGGCGCGAACCAGACGCGCGGTTTTCGGCGAGAGCTTCAGCAGCGCGCGAATGGCTGCCGACGTCCGGCTGCGCGCGCGCAATTCGAGTACTTGGCCGAGGAGGACCAGAGCGGTGATCACCGCTGCCGCTTCAAAATAGACGGGGACCTGACCGCCAGCCAATCGAAACGAAGCCGGGAAAATGCTGGGAAAGAGAACGGCGATCACGCTATAGACGTAGGCTGTACCCGTGCCGAGCGCGATGAGCGTGAACATGTTCAGGCTGCGATTTACCAGCGAAGCCCATCCGCGCTGGAAGAAGGGCCAACCGCCCCAAATTACAACCGGCGTGGCGAGCAGCAGCTCAATCCATCCAATCGCGCGGGCCGATAGCACTCGCTGCACGGGGTGACCGGGAATCAGGTCCGACATTCCAAGCACGAGAACCGGGACCGCAAGCGCAGTGCTGATCCAAAATCGCCGCGTCATCGACACAAGCTCTGGATTTTCGAGTTCCTCGACCACAGCGGTTCGCGGCTCGAGCGCCATGCCGCAGATTGGGCAAGAGCCGGGATGATCGCGAACGATTTCCGGGTGCATGGGGCAGGTGTATTCGATTCGAGTGGCCTGCGTGGATGGAACATCCGGCTCGAGCGCCATACCGCATTTGGGGCACGGTCCCGGGTGATCCTGGCGCACCTCCGGGTCCATCGGGCACACGTAGACGGCGGGCTTTGGCGGCGGAGCGGTGACAGGCTTGGCAATTGCTAGCGGTTTCGCCGCACCTAATTGAACGAGCGGCGTTGCGAGGTTGGGAACGGTAGGCTTCCCTTGGAGATATTTTTCAGGATCGGCGCGGAACTTTGTGGCGCAGGAAGCGCAGCAGAAGTAATAGGTCTTTCCGACGTGTTCAGCTTTTGCCGGGGCGCGCTCCGGATGAACCGTCATTCCGCAGACGACATCTCGTTCCATGAGCCCCATTATGCAGTCCCTCCTCAAGTTGTGCACGGAGGGAGAATCATCAGATGCTTACGACGACCCGCTGATTCACCGGAAGGAGCTTCGATCAATTCGTGTCCGATGACGTCAAGCAGGAAGCATCAGAACAGATCATCTACGATTCAGCAGAGGTAAAACGCCGAGATCACGCTGCGAGCAAGTGCGAGGAGCACGTCCGGGCAAACTCGGACGGCAAACGACGGAGCACGCTCCCGCACTCCCCATGCGATAGCCCTTTACTTGAGGCTGACGATACGCAGGTAGCCAAGCATGCGCCCCGAGCAGTTTCGCTACGATCGGGATGCTGCGACGCGTGCCACGCCTTCGACCTTGCGAATCATTTCGTCAACGGTGAGGATTTGCGCGAACAGGTAGCCCAGCGTAGCGCAAGTGGCCTTTTGAAGCTCGGCAGCGGAAAGGCCGTTCATGGGGGCCGTCGCTGTTCCGTCGCTGAGGAAAATCACACGGAAATCGCGAACGGCGGCCTCGCGGGCGCTAGTTTCACAACAGATGTTGGTGGCGACACCGGTGATGATGATGGTATCGATGCCACGGTTGCGAAGGATCAGTTCGAGATCGGTGCCGTGGAATGCGCCGAAGCGCGGCTTGTCGAGCAGAATGTCGCGGGGATCGACGACAAGCGCTCTGTGCAGCGCCGCCGATTCCGATCCCTTGTCGAGAATGCCCTCTTTCGCATACGGGTTGAACTCCGCCAGGGTGCCAAGATTGGAGTGGTCCGGCCGAACCACAACACTGGCGTGGATAACGAGAATTCCGGTTTTGCGGCACGCGGCGGCCAGACGGTTCACCCGCTCAAGAATGAGCAAACCGTCGGGCGCGGCGATGGGAGAGTTTTCCACGAAGCAATTTTGCAAATCGACGTTCAGAAGAGCGGTGCGCTCCGGAACAACAGCGTAGTCCACCATGGCGAGCCTCCTGATAGTGGGAGGATTCTACTTCAGATTCTCCGGCAGTCGAGAAGAAGGTTTCAGTTCTCTTTCAGCACAGAATCCACGTAGGCCATCATCGTGGGGCTGGTCCAATCTTGCGGACCGATGATCTTGCGATCGATGCGCCCCTTCCGATTAATCACGTAGGTTTCGGGAAACATAGTGGTCCCGTAGGTAAGCGCTATGTGCTTTGAGGGATCGAGATAGGTGGGAAAGTCGATATCGTAAGTCTTGAGAAAATTTTCATAGCCGGCTTGATTGTCATCCACGCCCGCGTTGACCCCGAGCACGACGCCGCCTGATGCGGCGATTCGGCGCTGCAACTGGTTTAATGCGGGCGCTTCGTCGCGGCAAGGCTGGCACCAACTGGCCCAGAAGTTCAGCAAGACAACTTTCCCGCGCAAATCAGAAAGGCGAGTAGATTTGCCGTCCAGGGTGAGAGCGAAATCTTTTTCGGGACGTCCGCGGAGGCTCGGTTCTCCCTGCTGGTATTCCGGACGAGCGAATAGCACGAGCAGGCCCGCGATGAAGGCGAGAACGAGGCCTGTCTTCAGATTGCGTTTTAATCCAGTATTCAAGGCCTTATAATAGAAGAATCTTCAGCGATCACGAACAGTTTAGCAGCCCTTCGGATCGGATCGCAAAAACCTTGATCTCCGCCATCATTCCCGCGCGAAACGAAGAGGCCGCCATTGCGCGCGCGGTGGAGTCCCTCGCGGGGCAGCCGGAGGTGGCAGAAGTGATCGTGGTGGACGATCAATCGAGTGATGGGACGGCCGCGGTTTTGCGCGATCTGGCTGCGCGAATAGCGAAGCTAAAGGTGATCGCGGCGGGCGAACTTCCGCGCGGATGGGTCGGCAAGAACCATGCCGCGGCGGTGGGCGCGGAGGCGGCCATTGGTGATTGGCTGCTTTTCACCGATGCCGATACGTTTCATTTGCCCGGATCGGCGAGAAAGGCGCTTTGCGATGCGGTCGACCACAATGCCGCGTTGGTTTCATATTCGCCGGAACAGGAAATGGCGACATTCTGGGAACGCGCGCTGATCCCTTTTGTCTATTGCCGACTGGCGGCGAGATTTTCATTTGCGCGGATCAACGATCCGAAGCTGCCGGACGCTGCGGCCAATGGCCAATTCCTGATGATTCGCCGCGATGCATACGACGTGGTGGGAGGCCACGCAGCGGTTGCCGCGGAAATTCTGGAAGATGTTGCATTGGCGCGGCGCGTGAAGCAGCGAGGCTTCGGAATCTACTTCGCCGCTCCAAGCGAAGTGGTGCGCACGCGGATGTATCGGTCGCTTGGCGCCATGTGGCAGGGCTGGACCAAGAATCTTTACCCGCTGATGGGCGCAAGTTTTGGGTCGCTTTTGTTCGAATTGCTGGAGGCTTCCCCGTTGATCGAGCTGGCGGTGCTGCTGGCAATCCTGGCGCTTGGCCTCGCTGGCTTTCGCAGTGATCTGTTGTTGCCGGCGGCCGGCGTTGTAGCCGGAATGCTGCTCAGCAGGAATATTCTGCACCTGGGCGCGCTTCGCCGGAATCGCTATCCCGTTTCTTACATCAAATACTATTTCACGGGTGCGGCGCTTTATGCCGCGGCGTTGCTTGAATCGTGGTGGAAGAGCACGCACGGCGGGGTGGTCTGGAAGGGACGGACGTATCCGGCGGGCGCTCGATGATCCGAATCACGCGCAAAATTGAATTCTCGGCGGCGCATTATTATCACAATCCGAATTTTTCCGCGGAGGAGAACCGGCGGATTTTCGGTAAGTGTAATAATCCGCACGGTCACGGCCACAACTATGTGCTCGAAGTGACCGTGGCGGGAGAGCCGGATCCGAACACGGGAATGGTGCTGGATTTGAAAGAGCTGAAGGACATTTTGCAGCGCGAAGTGGCCGAGCGCATGGATCATCGTCATTTGAATTATGAAGTGCCGGAACTCGCTGGGCAGATTCCCACGTGCGAAAACATCGCCGCCGTGATTTGGAGATTGATCGAGCCGAAAATCACCAAGGGAAAACTCGATCGCGTGCGGCTTTATGAGTCCCCGGATCTATTCGCGGACTGCACGGCGGAACGCAACGGCGCGGGTGCTCCGGAGGTGCGAGGAGCTCGGTGAACTACCCTCTAAAACTTTCGCTAACGCGCCGGTACCGCTTTTCGGCCTCGCACCGGCTGCACCGTGCGAATCTGAGCGAGGAGGAAAACCTTCGCTTGTACGGCAAATGCAGCAACGTGCACGGCCACGGGCATAACTACGTGCTCGAAGTGACCGTGACGGGTTCGGTCGATCCGGGTACGGGGATGATCGCGAATCTGGGAGAGCTCGATCCATTCGTCGAGCGGGAGGTGATCGAGCCGTTCGATTACAAATATCTGAACGAGGAAGTGGCGGAATTCGCGGCGAACGTTCCGACTACGGAAAACGTCTGCCGCGAAATATACCGCCGCCTGAAAGCGTTTCCGGCAGCACGCATTGCGCGGGTACGGATCGAAGAAACCAGCAAGAATAGTTTTGAATATGACGGGGACTCGACCGGCGCATTGCACGCAGCGCCATGAAGGCTAAATCCATGAGCGAAGCAAAAGTGACCGACGGTGAGCGAATCATCATTCCCGCTGCGGACGATAGCGGGAAAATAGCGGAACTCGTGCGGGCGATGATTGTCCAACTCGGAGAAGATCCCAGCCGCGAAGGGCTGCGTCGCACTCCCGAGCGCTTCGAAAAGGCGCTGCGCTATTTGACGAGCGGTTACCGCCAGGATCCCGAAAAACTTTTGAATGGCGCGATGTTCACCGTGGGGTACGACGAAATGGTAGTGGTGAAGGATATCGAGCTCTACAGCCTTTGCGAACATCACCTGCTTCCTTTTTTCGGCAAATGCCACGTGGCTTACATTCCAAATAAAAAGGTAGTGGGTTTGAGCAAGATCGCGCGGTTAGTGAATATGTACGCACGGCGGCTGCAAATTCAGGAGCGACTCACCAGCCAAATTGCGAAAACGATCGAGGACAAGCTGAGCCCGCAGGGTGTGGGCGTGATCATCGAGGCGCGGCATCTGTGCATGGTGATGCGTGGCGTGGAAAAACAACATTCGGCGGCGGTGACCAGCGCGATGCTGGGCGTCTTCCGGGAAAATAAGCAGACCCGCGACGAATTTCTCTCCCTGGTTCGCGGAGCCAAATAATTCAAATGCTCGCCTGATGGCCTCCTGGTACGCACAAAGAGTCCGGCGCTACGAGCAGATGCGCTTCGATCAAGAGCCGGCGCGGCGCGTTCTGCCCTTCGAGTGGGGGGTGGAACACATCGGCGGAATCGCGGATTGCGTGAACCCGCGAAAATTCCTCGATGATTACGTCGAAGACGCGGTGAAGAATAGCAGCGAATGGTATGCCGCGCCGCCCGCCGACGATTACGCGCTTGCCGATGGCGTACTCACGTTCACGAGCGCTATCGCTTCACCTTGGGCCGAAAACAATCGCGTTCACGCACAGGTTTTTCCGGCATCGCGCCGCGGGAATGGCTCAGGGCGCGGGCCAGCCGTGATCGTTCTTGCGCAATGGAATGCGCGCTGGGAAGAGCAGCAGAATGTTTGCCGGTGGCTGAGCCGCCTGGGTATGACGGCTATCAAGATGAGCCTGCCGTACCACGATCGCCGCAGGATTCCCGGCCATCCGCGCGCGGATCATCTTGTTGGACCGAACATTGGGCTCACCATGCAGGCGGGGCGGCAAGCTGTGGTCGATGTTCGGCGCACGCTGCGCTGGCTCGAGCAGCAAGGATATGGCGCGCTGGGAGTGCTGGGTACCAGCATCGGGTCCGCGATCGGGTTCATCACGATGTGCCACGAGCCTGCACTGCGCGCCGGTGCGTTTTTGCATGCTTCCACTTACTTCGGCGAAGTGGTGAGCCACGGACTGACGACGCAAAATGTGTGGGAATCGCTGAGCGCGGGCGTCTCGCGCGAGGAGCTGCGCCATTACTGGTCGCCCATCAGCCCGTTTCCATACATTGCGAATCTGCGCGGGGCAGGGAAGAGGATTTTGCTGATTACCGGGCGCTACGATCCTACTTTTTGGCCCGAATTTACCGATGCGCTCTTGGAAAAATTACGCGGCGACGAAATTCCATTTGAAAGCTTGTCGCTGCCGTGCGGACATTACTCAATGGGAGTCGCGCCGTTCAGCTACATCGCAGGCCATCGCTTCGGCAGATTTTTGCGGCGCTCGCTTGTAGGAGCTAACGGATCAAGTCGCTAAATTTGTCCGTCTCGAGCGCCGCGGAGACAGCTTCGATATCAGGCGCAAGCGAACGGTCGGAATCCACGCGCTTCGATAGCGACCGAACGATATCGTAGGCCTTGCGCGCTTCCACCCCTGCACGCAGCGGCGCGAGAAAGTCAATTCCCTGGCAGGCCGCGAGGAGTTCGATCGCAAGGATGTTGTGCAGATTCGCGAGCATGGGCGCCAGACGGCGGGCCGCTCCCATTCCCATCGACACGTAGTCTTCCTGATTGGCGGAAGTAGGAATTGAGCCAATCGAGTGAGGCGCCGCAAGCGCACGAGTTTCGCTTGCCAGCGCGGCTGCCGTAACCTGCAAAATCATAAACCCGGAATTGAGTCCCGCTTCGCGCACCAAAAATGCCGGCAGCATGCTGGTCTGGGGATTGGTCATCTGTTCGATGCGACGCTCGGAAATTCCGCCTAGTGTTGCAATAGCAACCGCCATTTGATCGGCCGCCATCGCCAACGGCTGGCCGTGAAAATTGCCGCCGCTTACCACGTCATCGGTTTCGGCGAAAACGAGCGGATTATCTGTTGCGCTATTGATTTCGATCGTGACCATTGCGCGTACTTGCGCGAGTGAGTCCCGCACGGCACCGTGCACCTGCGGCGCACAGCGCAGGCTATAGGGATCTTGCACGCGAGGGTCCACGTCGGGCGAACGATGAGACTCGCGGATTTCGCTGCCGCGATTCAGCCGCTCGATATTGCGCGCGGTGACGGCGGCGCCGGCGTGCGGCCGCGCCCGCATGACGCGCGGGTCGAACGCCGCAGGACTGCCGCGCAACGCGTCCAAGGAAAGCGCTGTTGCTACATCCGCGGTATCCACCGCAATTTCCGTTTCACGCAACGCGATCGTCAGGAGTGCAAGCATTGCCTGCGTGCCGTTGAGGAGCGCCAGGCCTTCCTTGGCTTCGAGCGCGAGCGGAGTGATTCCGGCAGCACGCATCGCGTCGCCACCGGGCATCGCGCGGCCTTGAAACACCGCTTGACCTTCGCCAATCGCCACCTGCGCAAGATGTGCGAGCGGCGCAAGATCGCCTGAAGCTCCGGCGCTTCCTTGCGAGGGGATCACGGGATGCACGCGCCGATTGAGCATCGCGATCAAAGTTTCCGCCAAGACCGGGCGCACCCCGGAAAAACCTTTGGCGATGGCGTTGGCGCGCAAAGCAAGCATGGCGCGCGTGGCCGGCTCGCTCAGCGGGGCGCCGACTCCGCACGCATGGCTGCGGACCAGATTGAGCTGAAGGTGGCGAATTTCGTCCGGCGAGATTCGCGTCGCGGCCATTTTGCCAAAGCCTGTGTTTACGCCGTAAACGGCGCTGCCGGCTCCGATAAGCTTTTCTATCACGGCGCGGGATGCCTTCATCTTCTCTCGCGCCGCCGCCGATAATTCAGCTTCCTCGGCGTCGAGCACAAGACGATGCAGGTCCTCAATCGTCAGATGTTCGCCGTCGATTGGAATCCGCGTCAAGTCCGCACGCCCGTGCCCACTACAATCTCCAGCGGCATCGATAATTCATTGCCATCCGAGAGTTTCCTCAAACCCGCAAAAATTTCAGCCTCCGCTTTCGCGCGCGCGTGCGGCGTGAGCTTCGCTATCAGCGGCCGAAAGGGCGCGGCTATTTCAGTGAACTGCTGCCAGTACTCTTCTGGCGTCCCCTTCCAATGTCCGGTGACGGTCCGTACTTCCTCTCGCACATCAGAAAAGCCCGCTTCCTCGATCCGTCGCCGCAGCAGGCCGCGCTCACCAAACATAAACGCATGCGGCGCATCGGGATCGGGTGGCGGCGCTTCGACGTACTTCATCAATACGCCGATCGTCATGGCCAGAAAGGGCTGCTCGCGTTTGCCCCATACAACAAACGCTACTCGCCCGCCGGGCTTCAAGACGCGGCGGCACTCGCGAAACGCTTTCACCTGCTCTGGGAAAAACATGACTCCGAAACGGCACGAGACTACATTGAAGGAGCCATCCGGAAAGGGAAGCGCCTCGACATCCGCGACGCGAAACTCGATGTTACCGAGCCCTTTCTTTTTCGCTAGTTCCTCGGCAAAAGCGATCATGCCGGGGCCAAGATCGGTCGCCGTCACGTGTCCGGATGGCCCAACTGCTTCCGCAATCGACAAGGCCGGATCCCCCACGCCGCTCGCCAGATCGAGCACTTGCATTCCAGAGCGCAATTGGGCTGCCTCAAGAACTGCGCCGGTTGCTTCGCGCGTGAACTCCCTCATTCGGTCATTCCATTTCCGCCAGGCGGCAACCGTTTGTTCGTCTGTCCACTCTTCCCGAAGTTTGTCGCGGAACCGTTCAATTTTAGCCGGATCGGGAGCGCTCAACGTTCACCTCTTAAATTAGAATTGAATTTTACGTCTGGATGCGCCGAGCCATCGGTGTGGTCTGCCGCGAAATATTTGCGGTACTTTTCGGGCAGGGATTTCGGCCGGCCCAGCTTATCGCAGATCACGTGCGTGGTTTCGCCCGTGGCGACCAGTTCACCCGACGCTTGATTCACAATCTCGTACTTGAAGCGGATCGTTCGGCGCTGAGAATTCGAGAGCTGCGTGCGAACCACGAGCACTTCATCGAAGCGCGCCGGGCGCTTGTAACGGCATTGCGCCTCGGCCACCACGATGAAACTATCGTCTTCAAGTTCCATCTGCCTGTATTCGAATCCGAGTTGTCGGCAGAATTCGACGCGTCCCACTTCAAACCAGGTGAAATAATTCCCGTGATAGACCACGCCCATTTGGTCCGTCTCGGCGTAGCGCACGCGAACTGCGGTCTCTGAATAGTTGTTCATGGGTCGCTGTCGCCAGCGCCGGTTTACTCTACCGTCCATTTCGGAGAGCGCTTTTCGAGGAAAGAGGTAATGCCTTCCTTGAAATCGGGCGTCGACCGGATATCGGCATTGGCGTCGATGGCCTGTTCTAGCTCGGTGCGCACGGCAGTCTCTTCGAAACCCAGCAGGAACTTCTTCGTTCGCGCGATGGAGGTAGGGCTGGCGGCTAACAGTTCAGATGCGATTTCATGGGCGCGGTCCATTAGCCTTTCGGGTGGCACGACTTCCGTAACCAGACCGATCCGGTGCGCCTCGATTGCATTGATGATCCTTCCCGTGAGCAGCAGTTCGCGCGCGGCACGATCGCTAACCTGGCGCCGAAGAAAAACAACTACTAACGCTGGCATGAAGCCGATCTTCACCTCTGGATATCCGAACTTTGCTTCCGGCACGGCGACCGTAAAATCGGTCAGCGTTGCCAGCATGCAGCCCCCCGCGATCGCCGGGCCGTTCACTGCGGCGATAACCGGCTTTGGGAAACTGTATAGGCGATACAGCATTTTCGATAATCGCCGTGCGTCCTCGAGATTTTTCTGTTGTGTTTGTTTTGCCAAGTCTTGCAGCTCGTTCAAATCCATTCCCGCGCAGAAGGCTTTGCCCGCCCCTGTTAGGATCACGACCCGCGCCGCTCCTTCTTCGGCCTGCTGGAACGCACCAATCAAATCGACGACCATTTGCGACGAAATGGCGTTGCGCTTCTCCGGTACCGTCAGTGCGATCGTGGCGACGCCGCGGTCGTCGCACTGAAAAGTCAGCGTTGAATACCCCATGAGTGGCCTCTCTTGACGGACACTACCGGACACAGATAAGCACCGAACGTGGCAAAAATCAAAGGTTGTGAGTCCCGCAGCAGCCGACCGGATGGAAATTAGTTTGGTTTCGCCGTTTCAGGCTCGTGCGCGTATTTCTCGCGGAGTTCGTGTGTCATTGCGCAGGCGATGGCGAGCGACTTCGTGTCGATCCCAGTGGCCGCGCCGCGCGACGCAAGCGTGGTCAGCACAGCTTCTGTCGGAATGTTGCCGACAAGTTGATCGCCGGCGAAGGGACACCCTCCAAGCCCCGTCAGCGCGCCGTCAAACCGCCTGCATCCCGCCTCGTAGGCGGCCAGCACTTTTTCAGCGGCACGCTCCGGCCGGCTGTGGAGATGCACGCCGATATCGATGCCCGCCACGCAGTCTTTCACGGCGCGATACAAACTCGCCACATCGGAGGGAGACGCAGTCCCCACCGTGTCTGCAAGCGAGACGGTTCGTACTCCCACATCCTTAAGCCACACCAGCGCGTCCTCGACGATTTCAGGCCCCCAAGGCTCGTCGTATGGATTTCCGAACGCCATGGAAATGTAGATCACCAGCTTCCGTCCCGCAGCCTTCGTCTCGCGTTGAAGCTGTTCCACCAGCGAGCGCGATTCTGCCCGAGACATATTTGCATTCGCGCGGCGGAAGTAGGCCGAAATCGAATAGGGATAGCCCACCGTCGTAACACCCGGCGTAGCAAGTGCGCGGTCGAGTCCCTGCTTGTTCACGACGATGCCGATAATATCGGGTGCTTCGCGCGATGGCAGCTTTGCTCGACTCACTTCTTGCATTACGACTTCGCTATCGGCCATCTGCGGCACGTGTTTCGGCGATACAAAGCTGACCGCATCAATGTGCCGAAAGCCCAGCGACACCAACTGCGTAAGATATTTTACTTTTTCCTCTGTCGGAACCTGCTGCGCGAGTCCTTGCCACGCGTCGCGCGGGCATTCGACGATGGTTACCGCCTCGGCCATCAGGTTTGCAAAACTCCTGTCTTAAATTCTGCGACGTGCGGATTCAATGCTGCCGCTTCCAGCGCCTCGATCAACGCCTCGCGCGTGTGCGCCGGATCAATGATGGCATCAACCCACAATCGCGCCGCGGCGTAGCGCGGGTCGGTTTGGCGCTCATAGGTCGCGCGAATGGATTCGTACAACTCCTTCTTATCTGCGGCGCTGAGTTTCTTACCTTCGCGTTCAAGCTGTTTGATTTTCAATTCGACCAGCGTACCGGCGGCGGATTCGCCGCTCATCACCGCGTAACGCGCCGTCGGCCACGCAAAAACAAAGCGCGGATCGTACGCCTTCCCGCACATCGCATAATGCCCGGCGCCGAAAGTGCCGCCGCAGATCACCGTGATCTTCGGTACCACGCTATTTGCAACCGCGTTGACCATCTTCGCGCCCGCGCGAATGATTCCGGTCCACTCCGCTTCCTTGCCGACCATAAAGCCATTTACGTCGTGTAGAAAAATCAGCGGCACCAGATTCTGGTTGCAATCCAGGATGAAGCGCGCCGCCTTGTCCGCTGATTCCGTATAGATCACACCGCCAAATTCGATGCGCTTTTCATCGGTTCCGGGAGCCAAGACCGTTGCATTTTTCTTTTGGTTCGCCACGATTCCCACGGCCCAGCCACCAATGCGCCCGTAACCGCACAAAACAGTCTGTCCCCGCTCCGCGCGGTACTCCTCGAACCTGCTTCCATCCACGATTCGCGCGACGATTTCGCGCGTGTCATACTGCTTCGAAGGGTCCGCGGAAAAAATGCCGTAAATTTCCTCCGGCGGATACGCAGGCGGCTCAGGCCGTACGTGGTCAAAAGGTGCTCCGGGACCGTGACCCATCTTATCGACTAAAGCGCGCACGCGTTCGATGCATGCTTCGTCGTTTGGTTCGCGAAAGTCGGCGGTGCCGCTGATTTGCGCATGCACTCGCGCGCCGCCAAGTTCCTCGAGCGAAACTTTCTGCCCGATGGCCGTTTGCACCAGCGCGGGCCCCGCGAGAAAAAGTCCGCTGCCCTCGGTCATCAGAACGTGATCGCACATCACCGGCAGATACGCGCCCCCCGCCACGCATAGCCCCATGATCGCGGCAATCTGGGGAATGCCCATCGCGCTCATCACCGCGTTGTTGCGGAAAACGCGCCCAAAATCGTCCGTATCCGGGAAAACATCCTCTTGCAGCGGCAGAAAAACGCCCCCCGAATCCACCAGATAAATTGTCGGGACGCGATTTTCAATGGCGATGTTCTGCGCGCGAATCACCTTCTTCGCAGTCATCGGGAAAAAGGCGCCAGCCTTCACCGTCGCGTCATTGGCAATGATCATCACGCGGCGTCCGGCAACCTTCGCCAGTCCCGTGATGGTTCCCGCCGCTGGCGCGCCACCCCATTCCGCATACATTTCGAACGCGGCGTAAAGTCCGAGTTCGAAAAAATGGGTCCCCGGGTCGATCAGCTTCGCGATTCGCTCTCGAGCAGTCAGTCGATTTTTTTTGTGCTGACCCTCAATCGCTTTGTCGCCGCCGCCCTCGCGAATTTTCTCTTCATCGTTTTTGATTTCCGCGACGCGATCGATCATGTCGCGGCTGTTCTTTTGGAACGCGGGCGCTTGTGGGTCCACGCGCGTTTGAATCACAGTTCCGGCAACGGGCACGGGTTCGCCGGTCACTTCCCTCCGCGTTGACACGTTAGATTCCCTGCCTCGCCGCGACGCGCTCGCGGATGAAATCGATGATGGCTTGCGTGGTGGTCCCCGGGAGAAAAACTTCGGCGATGCCCGCCTGCTTCAGCGCGGGAATGTCCGCGTCCGGAATGATGCCGCCGATCAATACGGTTACGTCATTCATTCCCTTGGCGCGCAAAAGCTCCATTAGGCGCGGGCAGATTGTATTATGCGCGCCGGAAAGAATCGAAAGCCCGATCACGTCCACGTCTTCCTGCACTGCGGCGGACGCGATCATCTCCGGCGTTTGACGCAGCCCAGTGTAGATCACTTCCATTCCGGCGTCGCGAAGCGCCCGCGCGATCACCTTCGCGCCGCGGTCGTGGCCGTCGAGGCCGGGCTTCGCGATCAGCACGCGTATTTTCTTCTCGGTCATCTTTTCAGGGTGCTTTTGAATTGTATTCCGATACGTCGGCATTCGCCACCAGCGCAAGCCTCGCGGTTTCCTGGCAATCCCGCCCGGCGCCATGGGGCGTTTTCGCTTTTCAGCGTCGCGGGATTTCCGTAGAATCCTTAATTGTTCCGGTGCCGAGGTAGCTCACCGGTAGAGCGCGGCCCTGAAAAGGCCGGCGTAGGCAGTTCAACTCTGCCCCTCGGCACCATCTCCGCATCGTTCACACCGTCCAGCCAGCGTAAATGACGACGCGCGAAGCCCAGTTTCGATATCTTCACACCGTTCCTGTACTCGCAAGAGATCGAAACTCAACTGCCGGCTCTCCTACTCTTCCGAAGTATCTTTCGAAAAGGCCTTTGGTGTATAAGTGTGCCCGTCCCTGCGGCGATCCTTGGGGCAAGCATATCTGGCGGAAGCGAGCCGCATCACACTGGAGGATTTGTGGGGAACACTGGCGAAATCTACAGTATCGCGTTCCTGATCGGGCGCATCTTAATCGGTGGATTTTTCATCATCGCGGGCATCAACCATTTTGCCCGCCTGAAAATGATGGCCGGATACGCCAAGATGAAAGGCACTCCGGCGCCGGAGCTCGCGGTAGGCACCAGCGGAATCTTGCTCCTGCTCGGCGGTCTCAGCCTCCTGCTCGGTTTTCACCCAACGATTGGCGTGATCTTGGTGGCGATTTTCCTGCTGCCCACCACGTTCATGATCCACAACTTCTGGGCGGTCCAAGATCCGCAAGCCAAAATGAACGACTTGGTGAATTTCGAAAAGAACATCGCGATCCTGGGCTTGCTTCTGATGACGCTACTCGTCACACGACCCTGGCCCATGAGCCTCGGCCGCTAAGTTTGACTCAATCGCGATGCTGTTCGGACGAGCGGCCCGTGCTGGTGCGCGCCACTTGTCGTGGGTTGGCGTTCAAGCGCGTTTCTCCATCCTTGAGGCCGCATCGTTTTTGGAATTAAAATTTGCGGGGCAACCTCAAATTCAGAACTGGATGAGTTAGTTACGCTTTCAACATAGGCGCAGCGTGACGCCGCTCGAATATTCTCAGCCCAAGTAGACTAGCAGGCCGAGGCTTCCTTTTGAGCGCCCAGGCCGAGACCCTCTCTGCGTCACGCCCCCCTGGACCGTGGCTTTACCACTCCTGGCTCGATTTAATGGCCGGATGCGGCGCGTGGTCGGCGCCTCTGTTAATCGTGGCCACGTGGCTGACTCCTTCGCACACGCACGCCTGGGCCGTGGCGTTCTATTTCCTCGCCATGATTTTCAACTATCCGCATTTCATGGCGACAATTTACCGCGCCTATCACACACGCCAAAATTTCGAGAGATACAAAATCGTCACGTTGCACGTCACGCTGCTGGTAGTACTCACCGGCATCATGCTGCATGCTTCCTACCGATTGCTGCCCTGGGTGTTCACCCTGTACATTTGCTGGAGCCCGTGGCATTACTCCGGGCAAAACTACGGGCTGCTGATGATGTTCGCGCGGCGCAGCGGCGCCACCGTTGCGCAGGCCGAGCGCCGCTGGATACGCGCAGCCTTCGTAGCTTCTTACCTGATGCTTTTGGCCAGCTTCGAGACGGGCGGTTCCACCGATCCGCTTATCCTGTCACTGGGTCTGCCCGCGAAATTCAGTTTGCCCGCTCGCCTGATACTGGGAGCGGCATTCGCGCTCTTTACCTTTCTCGGATTCAAGGGATTGGTCCGCCGAAGCGGCGTGCGCGCGATGGCCGCGCCGCTCACGCTGGCTCTCACGCAGTTTCTATGGTTTGTGCTGCCCACCTTGCTGGAATTGCACGCCGCCTACCAGGTGCCGCAAACGCGCTACAGCAGCGGAATCCTCGCGGTGCTGCATTCATCGCAATACCTCTGGATCACCAGCTATTACCAGCGGCGCGAAGCGCAGGCATCTGGCCAGACGAAGTGGAGCATGGCCGGCTACTTTCTCACACTCATCGCCGGAGGCATCGCCCTGTTCATTCCCGGCCCGTGGCTGGTGAGCTATATTTTCCGCTTTGATTTCACGACCAGCTTCCTGATCTTCACGGCGCTGGTCAACATCCATCATTTCATTCTCGATGGCGTGGTGTGGAAGCTGCGGGACTCGCGCGTGGCTTCGTTGTTGATTGATCCGGCCGCTAAGGCTTCGGCGAGTGAACGCCCTGCAACCCCGGTGAAAAGCCGCAAGATCGCGGCAGCGGCCACTGCGGCGCCTCGATGGACGGCTGCGGGGAGCTTGCGCGTGGCTGCCGTAGTGCTGCTTTTGGTATGGGGCGCGACGGATCTGATTCGCTTCACACTCGCCACCGATGAGACGAATCTCTCCGCGTTGCTTCATGCCTCGCGGATGAATCCATACGACAGTATGGTCGCCGAGCGCATCGGGTCCGCCGAAAAACAAGTTGGCCGCCATGACGAAGAGATCGCGGCGCTGTCGCGCGCTGTGGCGATCAATCCGCACAACATTGCGCTGCAGGAAGCTTGCGCCCGGGCAATGATTGCCGACGGACGTTATCAGGAGGCCTACGATCACTACGACAAAATGCTCCAATCCTTTCCGCGAGATGTGGACGCGCTGGTGAATTACGGCCTCCTCGCGGCGCGCCTCGGCTATCCGGAAGACGCCATGGATTCTTGGCAAAAAGCTGTGGAGATTGATCCAAATCAGGCAAACGCTCACCTCTATCTCGCCGAAGCGTTCGATCGGAAGGGCGAACCTGCGGCCGCCGCGCGACATTGGGAGAGATATCTAGAGCTCGCGTCCGCAGGCGGGGACAATTCCACCGCGGTAATCGGAAAGCGGATATCGCTCACAATCCAACTTGCGGACGACGAGGCGCGCATCAATCATTCGGATCAAGCGCTCGCCGAATACCAGTCCGCGGTTGTTTTGGCCCAACAATCCGGCGACGCGCGGCTTCAGAGCCTCGCCTTTGCTCACTTGGGGGATTTGCAGGAGAAAAGCGGCGACGCCAAGTCCGCCGCTCAGTCCTATCAGCGCGGTCTCGCCCTCGATGCCACCGCCGGTGACCCACGTGCCGAAGCCATTGACTGGTTCAACTATGGGCAGTTCTTGCGCCGGCATGGAGTGCCGGACGAACTCTCCTATGCCTGCTTCCTGCGCGCGCAAGATCTGCTGCAGAATTCGGCCGCGCCGGAATTAGCCACGGTTGAAACGGCCCGGGAACAGGTTCAAGCTCGCCTGGGCAAAAAGGTTCGAGACACCAAAAAGAACCTTCCGAGCCTGCTTGCCAGCGCGGTGAAGTTGCCCGCAGCTTCTTTCTGAAAGTAGGCCATCGTTCCTAACCTAGCCGCCCCTTTGTCAAAGCCGGTTGTCATTGCGAGCGAAGCCGCGCGTCTTTGTCATTCTCGCGCAGTCGGCGGGCGAGGCGTAGTTCGAGGAATCTGCAGTTTGGTCTTGCGTGAAGTGCCAACGACGCCTTTGCGCGTAGCTACGGACTTCGTCGCTTGGCTGCCTGCGCATCCGGCTCCCAATGGCGACTGGACAAAAGATTTCGCGCGTCTACAAGCTCCCGAAATTTCGCCGGGTCTCCTCCCACGTCGGGATGATGCCGCCGAGCTGCCTTCCGGAATGCCGACTCGATCTGATCGTCTGAGGAACCGGGTGGAAGGCCGAGCAGCCGCAATGCTTTTGTGTACTCGTCTTCCTGCGAGCGCCTTTCGCTGCGCGAGTGCCCGCCGGACTTTCGTGTCGGCTCACGCACCGCTTCACGAAGGCCATCTAAGATTTCGGAAGCAAGCCGGCGCTCCGCGACATATCGCTCTACCACGTCCAAAACATTTTCCAGTGGAACGGAGCGGAAATCGGGCGACTTTCGAAGAATTTCCTGCCATTGCGCACTGCTGAGTTCGAGCGTCTCGCCTAAAGACACCGAATGCTCCACAGTCTTCCAACTGTTTCCGCTGTTCCCGCCCCGCTCGGGAATGCACAGAAAGAATTGCGTGCGCCCACCCCGTTCTTTCGTTTTGACGAACATGATGATCGTTGCCGCTGAGATTCTAATGCCGTTGCGCAATCTTCAGCGCTGCGGAGTTTCGGGCGGCGAAAGTGGGCGACCTTTCCTGAGGCTCGAAGTCCACACCAACAACCGCTTGCGTCACCTTTTGCCATCTGCCAACTTGGTAAGGGCCGGAATGCGCCATCCGCCCTCTAGACGAGGGCCGGAAAGATTGCTCTTTGACAACTGAATATGGAATACCGATGACGGGCCGCGACGGACCTTCTTCCCGTCGCTTTCTTATTGTGCGCCGGACATGCGTCTTCGAGTGACCCCGGCGCCGCCTCGCTGGGGACGAATTTGTCGCTTCTAATCGACAGAGCTGCCGAGTAGAAACGCTCGTAAGTCACGGAAAACAAAGGACGGTGACACCGGCTACCCGTCACGCTTTTAAGAAGTAGGTTCGCGGCCGTTACGCACGGGGCCGGGACGCTCTTTGCCTGCGATACTCGCTCCAGGTAAGAGCTATCACGAGCAGGTCGAATACCGACAAAAAAATCATGGGCATCGAATGCGTGAGGACGAAACGGTAGATTTGATAGCTGATGAATCCCGCCAGCACCACGATCATCGCCGGGTAGGCCCACAACTCGTTCATCCAAAGCGCAATCACCAGGATGAGTTTCACAGCGCCGTGCGACAGAAGATACCAAGTAGCAAAATGTTTTCCGCCGGCTCCGAATCTTATGAGGTAATCCCGCAGATGCCTGGCAATAAAATCGTGACGATCTTCGGGGAGTTCGGTGGCGATGAAAGCCAAGACGATTCGATTGAGCGCGTCCGGTGAAATCTTCAGGAAGGCGAGTCCCGCGATGACCTCGGAGAGCGCGCCGAGACCTTTCAAAACGATGCTTACAAGAAAGCTTTCGTGAAGAACTGAAGCTGAGCTGGCCTTGTGCACGATTGAGATCAGGATACTCGATTGTGGGTTTGCCAGGTGCTGCGAGGTGCCGCTACGTGCCCACGCGTAACGCTCGGGTGAGGTTTTTCAGCGTGGCGATGGCGGAAAATGCGGCCAGTTGAGACGTGCGCGGATTTGTTTTCGAGGGCACGTTTTCCACGCGCATCGAGAGGCGGCCGAACTCCCCTTGGACGCGAATCTCGTGCACGTTCTCGCTGCCTCCAGGCACCGCAACCACGCGCACACGCACCGCGGCCGACGGATCGACCGCCAAGCGCAGCGATGCCGCCACGTTCGAAGTTGCGGGAAACGCCCGGGCGGCGTCCTCGGCTGAGCCGTCGAAGATAACCGTGTCCTCTTTCATGCCATCGAGTTGAATGCCGCGATCGACTACGTACTTCGAGCCGGCGAGCGCCTTCACCGGCTTGCGGCTGGTCAATTCCGCGGATTCGATTCGCCCGATCGACGCGGATTTAATTCCGTCGAGGCCCGCGATGGCGCCTGACGGAACGTAGATTCGGCAGCCTTTCGCGCCGGCTTCGCGAAACCATTCTTCGCGGCCCAGCAGCCCGCCTACGCTCATGATCAGCATGTCGCGACCGCGCTCTAGCGCCTTCGGCACGAAGTCCGGAAGCGCGGCCTGGCTCGCGGCTTCAACGGCCAGTTCGCAACGATCGATCATTTCCTCGATGGGCAACACCGGCGGGTGATTTGAGAGCTCCGAGGAAAGTTGCTTTGCTCGTGCGCAATCCTGGTCAGAGAGCGCGACAAGTTCGGCGTCAACTTGCTTTTGATCGAGAGCGGTGGCGATGGTTCTGCCGATGGCGCCCACGCCGAGAAGTCCGATTTTCAGCATGCCCCGCCGCCTAGGCCAGCGCGAGCATGCGATCGATGGCACGCTTCGCCTTGCGCGCGATATCTTCCGGCACGCGGATTTGAGGGGTCATGGTTTCGAGCGATTGAATCACCCTGTCGAGCGTGATTGTTTTCATGAAGGCGCAAACGGCGTTGGGATTCACGGCGTGGAAAGTCTTCTGCGGGAATTTTTTATTGAGCTGATGAAAAATTCCCATCTCGGTGCCCACCGCGAATTCGGTGGCCTCTGATTCGCCGATGTGCTTGAGCATTCCCTCGGTAGAAAGGAAAAAAGTGCGGTCCTGCGGCAGCGTGCCGTCCACCGCCTTAGCCATGCACGAACTGACGCAGCCACACTCGGGATGGAGCAGCAACTCGATATCGGGATGCTCTTCCAGGATTTCCACCACCTGCTCGGGTCGGATGGTCTTGTGCACGTGGCAGTAACCCGGATATGCGACGATGTTGCTGCGGCCCGTCTGCCGCGCCACCACCTCCGCCAAAAACTTGTCGGGGAGGAATAGGATGGTTTTATCGGATGGAATCGAGCGGACGACCTTGGCGGCATTTGCCGAGGTGCAGCAATAGTCGCTCTCGGCTTTCACGGCTGCCGAAGTATTGATGTAGGAAACCACAACGGCGTCGGGCAGTTTCGCTTTCCACTTCAGAAGCTCCTGGGGAGTAATCGAGGCCGCGAGCGAGCATCCTGCGCGCAGATCGGGCAGCAGGACGGTTTTATCGGGAAGTAAAATTGCGGCAGTCTCCGCCATGAAATGCACTCCGCAGAAGACGATAACGTCCGCATTGGTCTTCGCGGCGGCTTGCGAAAGCTTCAGCGAATCGGCAACTGCATCGGCAACTTCCTGAACTTCCGGACGTTGATAATGATGGGCCAGCAGAATGGCATTGCGTTCCGCGCAAAGAGCCCGGACGCGCTGCTGTTTCGCGCGAATCTCGTCCGCCGTGTCGCCGATCTCTTCAATGATGGGAAGAGTGTAGCGTCCTTCAAACATTTCCTGCGTAGCTGCGCTTGCCATATTTTTGCTCTCCGTGGATTAAGATTATTACGAAATTCGCTGGCACACATCGAGCGCGCGGGCCGAGTGCGTCAAAGCGCCTACCGATATCGCATCCACGCCGGATGCGGCGTAAGCCTCAACGTTCGCTTCTGAAATTCCACCGCTCGCTTCGATCAGCGTGTCATCCCATAAATTCTCATGGCGGAGCGCATCGAGAATCGTTGCGATTGTGTCCGGGGCCATGTTGTCCAACATCAGCAGGCATGGGTAATCGTCCGAAGCATCGGCCCGCAGACGGCGAAATGTCTGGGCCGCGGCGCGCGCCGCATCTTCGCCGCGGACTTCGACTTCGATAAAGGCCGATTCGCCGCGGAACTTCCACGCCTTTTCAATTGCCAGAGGCGCCGCTTCCGCTTCCGTGCCGGCCAAAAGCGCCAAATGATTGTTCTTGATCAAAATGGCGTCACCCAGACCCAGACGGTGCGTGCCGCCATTGCCAAGATGCAAGGCTCGCTTATCGAGAAGGCCCCAGTGAGTTTTTCTGGTGCCGACGACTAGCGCGGTGAAGCCACGCTCGTTCACGCGCTGTTGCAGGCAGTGGGCCGCGGTGGCGATTCCGCTCATTCGTTGCACAAGGTTCAAGCCGACTCGTTCGAGCGAAAGCATCTCGATTTGATTTCCTTCAGCGCGCAGCAATGGTTCGCCCGGCCGGATCACTTCGCCATCTTTTTTCTCGATCTCTACATGCAGGCCATGGGAACGCAGCAGCAGAGCAACTTCATTCACGCCGGCAGCTACGCCGCCTTCGCGTGCTGACACCGTTGCCGTTGCGCTGCGGCTTCTTGTTCCTACGGCTTCCGCAGTCAGGTCTCTAGCGCCAAGGTCAGCCTGAAACAAAAAATCAGTGAGGGCGCGGACGGCCTGGCAATATTGCGGATTGTCGATTACTAGGCTCGCGCCTCGGCATAGCGCGTTTTCGACTCGTTGTTGTCGAGCGTTCCTCATTTATATGTTCGCAATGCTACTTCAGCAGAAAACCACGTCGTCGCAGCGCCGTCTTAGCGCGCGCAATCATCTCCGGCCGCGATGCCTCAACCGTGTGTAAATGCACTCCACGCGTGAGCGAAGAAAGAAGAGATGCGTGCGAGGAGCGGCAGCGGCCCAAGAAATCCTGCACGTCCGCGCGCGATTCGATCATCAGGGAGCCGCGAAGCTCACCGTAGAGAGGATGCTCCACGATTACGTCCAGGATTTTGACTCCATTGTCGACCAAGATCTGCAGCTCTTCCTCGGTTCGCTCGGGAACGTGCTTGCAAGCAAGCAGGGTCCGGTGCGACCGGCTAGGCTTCTCCGGAAGGCGGTAACCCCGCGGCGTTGCTAAAATTTCCTCGCCGCCTGCCCGCAGAATGGCGACATCCTGCACCAAGCACTGGCGGCTAACGCGGAGACGCTTGGCCAGTTCGCCGCCCCGGACGGGCTGGGCATGCGCTCGCATCCAGGCGATGATTCGCCGGCGCCGCTCCGCCGCGGTATCCATCCGCCCTTCCACGCCAGGCAATCGTGTGGGATTGATCTTCATGCCCGTGCTGTCTTGTCAGGTATCTTGACCACTGTCAAGCCTAGCACAATAGGGAACACTTCGCATACTCGCGAGCGCCTGGCTGGAATCAAATTGGATGCGGCGAGCACGCCACGCGGCTCGCGATTCCATAGCTGCGCCCGGGGAGTATCGCAAGGACCGTTACTTTGGCGGCATGGACGGCGCTATTACCGCCGACCAGCAGCGCTTAGGTGAGGCAATATGGACGCGGGCGAATCCATTCATGACGCAAACGGGAGATCGGCGAAGTGCGCGTGTGCTACTGGACGTTCCACTTCTGATTTGGGGCGAATCTCCCGACCAGGTGGCCTTTCGGGAAGAAACATTCACGGTGACCGTGAGTGCTCACGGGGCGTTGGTAATGCTTGCCACAGGAGTATCCGTAGGCCAAAGAGTTCTTCTTCGAAAGCTCACAGACAGCGTCGAAATCGGGGGGAAGATTGCATACAAGGGAATGCCTTATGCCGGTTTGACGCAAGTCGGGATCGAACTCGACCAGCCATCACCGGAATTCTGGCCGGTCAGCCAACCTCCAACTGACTGGATAACTTCTTAGCCGCAAGGTGTTCCAAAGCTGGACATATTCGCGAGACCAGCCCGAAACGGGCCTGGCGTCCCTTAGATCAATCAGCAGAAGGAGGGCGAAGAGCTAGCCATTGAGCTCGACGAGCCAGGAATCGAGGAGCTCGAGTTGAGCGTCTGCAACTTCCAGAAAAGCGACGCCCATCCCCATGCCTTGCTGCACGTAAATGATCTTTCCAGTAGCTACGAAGTCCCCTCTATCGCGCGAGATGCGGAGCCTGATGCGAGTCTCTCGGGGGAGCGGGTTGAGGATGTCCACGTAACATCCCTTACGGCTGATTTCCGAAATGCGTCCGGAAATCCGCACATCGCTGACCGGCTCGATCACTTCCGCGGTTGCGATCAGTGAATAGCGCGGCACCGTGCGGCGTTCACTTCCGGACGGTTCAGTCTTAATTGGCGAACCCGCTGAATCGGTGCTCATCGCGGCACCTCCCAAGCGCCCTTCGGTTAGATTGGCACAAATGGAGATAGTGCCGCGAGTGAATCGTGCGAGGGGACACCAATGCGCAAACATCCTAGAATTTGGCAACGAACGTGTTAGTGCAGAGGCGCCGGCCGGATGATTTCAGGCCTATTGTCGCTACGTGTCAGGAACTAGATCGACCCCTTTTGGAACTCTTTTTTCAGGCGGCGAAAAACCGTAAATAATGGTCCGAGAACCGAGAGTTGCAGTGAGGATACGAGAGTTGCTTTCAATGCTAAGCATAGGAGTACTAAAACCCAAATCGATGATGGCCATTTTGGAGATAACTGTGTGGAGGGTCTGCCCGAGGAACCAACGGCAAGACTAACGGGACGTTAGTGAGGAGCAGACCTGCGTTCTATCAATGCAGTTGATTCATCGGTGGGAAAGCTTTACTCTTCATACCGATCCGGTCATCCAATAGCTCAGCCATTTTTCATTGCACGGACACGTATGCGCCCAGGGGAGCAGCTCAGGGAACTTCGTAACCGACTCGGCGTGACTACGCGCGAAGTGGAAGAATTCAGCCGCAGTATCGCCGAAGATCGTCAGAACGAAGAGTTCTATATCTCGAACGCCTGGCTAACCCAGCTGGAGAACAAGAATTCAGTTCCGAGCATCTACAAGCTGTACAGCCTCAGCGTAATCTATCGTACGAAGTTCAACGATCTTCTCGTCGTGTTTGGTATCGACCTGAACGCCACCTCAAGGTACCAGCTCGCACTTCCGCTGCAGAACACTCATTTGACATCGTTCGAAGCGCCGAATCCCGAAAAGGCTATTACTTTCCCAGTGCGGTTCGACAAGAGTTTCAATCTGGAAAGCACCAGCCTAATTGCACGCATGGTCGAGGTGTGGGGAGAAGTCCCCATCGCGTTGATTCAGAAGCTGGATGTACGCCACTGCCAGTATGGTTATATAGGGATGCAGGACTACATGATGTATCCACTGCTGCGTCCCGGATCATTCGTACAGATCGACAACCAGCCGACCCGCATGCAAGCCTCGGAATGGCGCACGGAATTTGACCGGCCAATTTATTTCGTCGAGCTCCGGGATGGCTATGCGTGTTCCTGGTGCGAAGTGCGCGGTTCCCAACTAACGCTGATTCCGCATCCGCTATCGGGCTGCACGATCCGGCAGTTCGTTTATCCCTCGGAAGCGGAAATTATCGGCCAGGTGACCGGAGTGGCGATGCGTCTGATTCCCGCGAACGGGGATTCAGACGAGCTTCTAAAACTGCCAAGGCGATCTTGAAGGTCGAAAAAAGAAGCTGCGCCGAGAGCGGATCGGCTTCCACTGGGACAGCCACCCGATAGGGCTCCAATTTCCGCCACGCCGCCAGGAATTCATCCGGGCTGGTGTGCGTGGATTTCATATACGCCTCCATCTGGCACACAACATTCTCGAGCGAGCAGGCCACGAGCTGCCGAAAAACCTCCCGGTGACAATCTGCCAGGGCCTCGCAGGCTACTTCTTGGCTGAAGCGGGCGGCGAGTCCATCGTGATAGTAAAGACCGGTGTTGTAGTCCCGCATGGATGCGAGATAGATAAGGCGGTCCAGCACTTGTGGAAGTCCTGAAAGGGTGCGGTGGCGGACATCTTCAGCGGCCTCTTGAACGTCGAGTCGTCGAGGTAGGGAACTCACGAGCTAATTCCTAGAGTGAAGCGCCGGATGGGCGGCCAGGCAGCGCTCCAAGGCCAGCCGAATTCAAAAATGCGAGGGACCGCTCCGAGATCCTGCAAACTTGAGCGGCAGTCGCAGCCGTCGCGCCCACGATTCGAGGCGCGGCGTAGGGGCCCCCGACATACAAAACCAGCTGAAGGGCGCGGCAGGCGAGCAGCAAGCCGGCAAACTGAATTGCGAGCGCCAGTTCCGTCCGGAAGCTCAGCCGGGCGTAAAACCGCGCCGAGCCCAGATGGAAGCGCATCAGGTTCAGCATCTGTTTTCTAACTTGCCCAGCCCATGCGAGGGCAACGCTTTTGCGCTCGCTGAGAAACATCGCGCACACGGAGCGGGGAGCCTGCGATCGGACATATTGGAGGTCTTCCCGTGCAAAGATCCGGCCGACCAATTCCATCGGCAACAGACCTGTTTGCAGTGCGACCAAGGCCTGCCGTGCTTCGACCAGGGCCGCTGAACTATCTTCCGCACGCGGGCTGCGCCAGACGAGGAAAATCAGGGATAGAAAAAGCAGCACCCCAATCGACAAGAATAAGATGAGCTGGATCACGAGCCCTGCCTTAGCGAGAAATACCGGGGACGGCTGGGCCATTATGCCTGCCTTAACGGATTTTCTCCATCTCAATGTTGCATTCGGATACCGGGTTGGGATTAGGACATTAGCCCTGTCCCGCCACCCAAACTACCGGCGAGAGAGCTTGTTGCAGACCTCTCAAAAGAAAAAGCGAAAGACGCGTAACTGCGGCACGCCATATGAATTGCTCGACCAGGAAGCCCCTCTTCTTACGGAAGGGGGCCAGAAGAGTAAGCAGCTGCTCTCTTTTCGAGAAGTCATGGACGGGCCGTCTTTCGAAAGTGTGAGCGCACCGCGCTTCGCGTTCTTGTCACGAGTTCCTGGTAGTTCGCATCGAGGTTGATTCCTGAATAGGGTACTGGAGTTGGGCTGTACGAGCGCAACGCAACGAGCCAGATTAGGAGTGAAATGTCATACGATAGAGGTTCAGCAATCTTCCAGAAGGTGTCGAACGACATCCCGGCATACGATCGCAGAGCGAGGGTCACGAGGCTTGTGGCGATATAAAGGCCGTAACCCGCAATCAGTCCCTTCATGTTTCGGCTAATCGCAATGCGATAATAGGAAACCACAACCAGCAATCCGCCGAGAAAGAGCGCCTGGACTGTTCGCAGATCCCTTTCAAACTCGACGCTCGTCCCCGCAGACCATTGGGGGAACAATCTGGGATAGAGCCAAGCAAAACAAACGACCAGTGCAAACGCAATGACTCCGATTGTTCTGGCGAACTTGGCTGCACCGGGATAGGGTCCGAGGACGTGATTGAGGATTTCCAAAAGAATGCCGTACCCGACCACGAGCGTCAAAAACTCGGCTCCCCAATACCAGCTGTTGTATGACGGGGACCGCAAGATATACGGGAAGTACAGAACCGTCCACACGAAGAAAACGCTGGCGGCGTACGCGTAGAAAAATGGGTACCTGAACAGCAGTCTGGCTCGGTAGCCTCCGACAAGGATTAGCAGCGCCAGAACTATTCCGACCCACCAAATGACCGATTGCAGCATTCCGCGATCCCTTCGCAGCGGTCAAATGTAACACGGAAACGATGGGAAGAAGGGGCGCCCCACCAAGCTCGCGCGCCACTTCAATTCAAATTGTTCGGGTGGACTTCTTCCGCATCGTTCGGGCCGGCTGTGTGCGTCGACGAGGCTCTACGAAGTCAGCCTGGGAACGCCAGGACCATCGAGGGAAGCGATTCGCGGGACGCCGGGTCCATCAGCGCGGACGAGTCTAGGAACGCCGGGGCCATCGAATGCAGTCAGTCTGGGAACGCCAGGACCATCGAGGGAAGCGATTCGCGGGACGCCGGGCCCATCGGCGCGGACGAGTCTAGGAACGCCGGGGCCATCGAATGCAGTCAGCCTGGGAACGCCAGGACCATCGAGGGAAGCGATTCGCGGGACGCCGGGCCCATCGGCACTGGCAAGTCTGGGGACGCCCGGTCCGTCTGGTAGTATCCCACTAGTTGCCGACATTGATTTAGTTGCCGAGAACGTAAAGACAAAAGCAGCGAATGCCACCACCGCTGCCAGCCAAACCGAATTAATTTTCTTCATGTGCATTTCTCCTCTGCCGTTGGAATGACCCCAATTCGGCGGGAGAGTATCCTTCCGGTCAATTGGCGGGCTGTTTAGAGGATCCATCTTGGATAGCCGAGCAAGTGGGGCATTCACGCTATTGCCAATGGCCGCGGGCGTCACATTTGACGCGCACACCGGGACCAAGTTCGCCGGAGCGCCTGGAGACTTTCGAGCCAGCGGCACTAATGGGGAGCTAACGAGATTGGAAACCCTGCGGGATATGCTTATGGAGTTTCGAGGCGGATTGCGGTACTTAAGGTATTAGCCGGGGGCGCGGTTCACTAAAATGAGTGAAAATCAACCTTCCTCCAATGGCGCAAGCGTGCGCCCGGAATTGGTGCGCGAACATTTACGGAAACTGGACCGCCGCCAGTGGTGGATGTGGTCGTCCACGGTAATCGTGCTGATTCTTCTCAGCATTGCCGTTGCTTCCTTTTCCTTTCCGGGCCTCTTGAATCATGACCAAGGCGCGTACCCTTTTTATCTCGATCACGCCGTGCGCTCGCTCATCGGGTTAGTGTTGATCTTCAGCGTTTATCTCGTATATCAACAAACGATGATCATTCGCATGCGCAACCAATTGGCCGACCAAATCGAGTCCCTGGCCAAGGTCCAGACGCTTACGGACGAGGTTTACAAGCTAGCCGCACTCGATCAACTTACCGGTCTTTACAATCGCCGCTCCGGCGAACAACGCCTCGCCGAGGAAATCAGCCGGGCGGTGCGCCATCAACGCCCGCTCACTGTGCTTTTGATCGATCTTGATGGGCTGAAGCAGACCAATGACAAGCTTGGCCATGCCGCCGGCGACTTGGTCTTGAAGACTTTTTCCGAGCGCCTGCAAAAGGCCATTCGCGGCTCCGACCTTGCTGTGCGGTTGGGCGGAGACGAGTTCATGGCCCTCTTGCCCGAGTGTCGCGCGGAAGAGGTGAGGCACGTCATGGGGCGCATCGAAGGGCTTGAGGTCGAATATGAGGGTACTCGAATTCCGATTCGATTTTCGCGCGGCTGGACAGACTACAAGCCGGGGGAGACTTCCGAAGAGTTGCTGAAGCGCGCGGACGAGGCTCTTTACGCGGATAAACGCGCCGGCAAGCGCAATCTCTCGCAGCCGCCGCAGACGGCGCCGCAGGTCGTGCTTTAGTGTCCGCCGAAAAACGCAACGGGCTCGGTGTTTCAGCCAGGTGTCAAGAATACGGGCGAGCATCCGGGACTCGACTTTTTGCTGTTTCTTCCCAAGCAACCGGCAGCGATGTTGCGCTTGCGCGACCTGTGCCGTCGTCCGTAAGATGCCCTAGTTGCATGAAAGATACTCCCCCGTATAGGAAGTGATACGATGCCCAAGGAAAAGCCCAAGGTAAATATCGGCGAGGTCATTCGATCCTACCGCAATGACCGCGGCCTCTCTCAGGGAGATATCGAGCGCCGTACAGGCCTGCTCCGCTGCTATCTTTCGCGCGTTGAGAACGGCCACACGGTCCCATCGCTCGAGACGCTCGCGAAGATTGCCGAGGCCATGGAAATCAGCTTGGCCGACTTTTTCCCCGGCACCGACACTCCGCAAGACCGCGAAACACGCAAGGTTCTCGGAGAACTTTCCGATGAAGAGATTCGTTTCCTTGCGGAAATCAAGAAATATTCAACCAGTTTATCGAATGACGATAAGCGGCTCGTCCTGGCCATGATTCGCAAGATGTCCATCGTGATTCCGCCGCCACCGCGCAATGGCAAATCCGCGGCCGCCGGCCACCGCACAAACGCCTGACATTCGAACGTCCTTTGACTACCCGAAAGAGAAGCGTCGCCGGCATATCACCGACCACGCGTGGGTCCACTAGCATCAATATCGGCCAATTCGCTACAATGGCTGTGAGAATGTCTCGCAAACGGCGTCAAACAATCGGAGTGAAGGTCGGCAACGTACAGGTAGGCGGCGGTGCGCCTGTGGTGGTCCAGTCGATGACGAACACTGACACTGCGGATGTTGCCGCTACCGCGCAACAGTGCTTGGAACTTGCCCAAGCAGGCTCCGAACTTGTTCGCATTACTGTAAACGTGCCGGAGGCGGCGGCAGCCGTCCCAGAGATCAAGAAGCGGCTGCTCGATGCCGGCTGCGACGTTCCGGTTATCGGCGATTTCCATTACAACGGGCATGTCCTGCTGACGAAGTATCCCGATTGTGCGCGCGATCTCGATAAATACCGGATTAATCCCGGCAACGTCGGCCACGGGCAGCGCCGCGACGAGCAGTTCGCCACCATCTGCAAAGTGGCGCGCGATAATGGCAAGCCGGTCCGCATCGGCGTGAATGGCGGCTCGCTCAATCAAGAACTCGTGATGCGCAAAATGCAGGAGAATACTGACCGGGATCTCGGCAAGACGTCCGAGGACATTATCAACGAGTGCATGGTGCTTTCAGCGATCGAGTCCACGGAGCTGGCGATCGAGTCAGGCTTGCGGAAAGATCAAATCATCATTTCCTGCAAAGTTTCGCGGCCCGGCGATCTGATCGCGATTTATCGGGACCTTTCCGCGAAAACCGATCAGCCGCTTCATCTGGGCCTCACCGAAGCGGGGATGGGAGCGAAGGGGCTCGTGTGGTCCGCCGCGTCGATGGGCATTCTGCTTGAAGAGGGCATCGGCGACACCATTCGCGTTTCGCTTACGCCGCGTCCCGGTGGCGACCGCCGCGACGAAGTTTATGCGGCGTGCGAGCTGCTGCAATCCCTGGGCCTGCGCTCTTTCGCGCCTAGCGTCACCGCATGCCCCGGTTGCGGACGCACTACCAGTTCCACGTTTCAGGAGCTAGCGGAAAGTATCCAGGGTTACATTCGCGACAAAATGCCGGAATGGAAGCGTGAGTATGAAGGCGTCGAAGAACTGAAACTCGCGGTGATGGGCTGCATCGTCAACGGTCCAGGCGAATCGAAGGCTTCGAACATCGGCATCAGCTTGCCCGGCACCGGCGAAGCGCCACGCTGCCCCGTCTACATCGACGGTCAGAAATTCACCACGCTCGAAGGTACCTACGACGAACTCTCCGCCGCATTTCAAGCGCTCGTCAACGACTACGTCGCCACGAAATACCACAAGCGTGAGACGCCGCTGCCTGCGTCGGCAGTTTCCGCGGTTCCCGCGGTCGTTGCAGCTTCGAAAACATCTCTACGCGTTATCGCTTAATTCATCTCGCTTCAAGCAAAGTCCACAGGAATGGGTCCTTGCGCGGGTTTCCGCACCGGCTAAGATACGCTTGCGGCTCGATCGTTTTGAGAAGCGCGCAACTGGAAAGGAGGGCAGGCGCTCAGCAGGTGCTGAAAAGAAGGCGGTGCTTCTAATCGACAGAAGAGCCGAGTAGAACATGATGTAACTTATTGAAAAGAAAGGACAGTGATACAAGCTACTCGACACATTTCGCAAAGGTAACCATCTCGCGAAACGGTAAATGGTAATGACGGACACGACGGCAAACTCGGCTAGCTCCCGGTCGCAGCCGCCTCCTCATTGGAAGCGCGGTTTCTGGAGCCTTATCGTCACGCAGTTTCAGACGGGCTTCAACGACAACGGGCTGAAATTCCTGGTCACCTACCTCGTCGTCGCGATGAATCTGCCGCACGCGCAGCGCGACCGTCTGGTGCCGATCGTCGGAGTGCTGTTCGCGGCCCCTTTCATACTTTTCTCGATGGTCGGTGGTTACTTCGCGGACCGTTACAGCAAGCGCAGTGTGACGATCGGAACGAAGATCTTCGAAATCGGAGTTATGGCGTTTTTCATCGCGAGCCTGGCCGCGCGGAATTTGCCGATGGAATTCGTGGGCGTGTTTTTGATCAGCACGGAGGGCGCGCTATTCGGCCCGTCGAAATACGGCTTGCTGCCTGAATTGCTTCCTGAGCAGCGGCTTTCCTGGGGCAACGGCATCATCGAATTCGGGACATTTCTCGCCGGAATCGGCGGCACGATTGCCGCAGGCGAGCTCGCCGAAAGTTACCAAGGTCACGAGGCGATAGCCGGCTTTCTGCTGCTGGGTTGTACGTTCGTCGGAATCATCGCTAGCCTGGGAATCTCGAAACTTCCAGCGGCCGATCCCGCAAAACAATTTCGGTGGAACCAGGTTGGCGAATTTGCGACCCAGATGAAAACGATCGTGGCGGACCGCGTGCTCGGCTGGGCGGTTCTCGGCAACACGTACCTTTTTTTCCTTGCGGCACTTCTGCAACTGACCATCATTATTTACGGGCACGATGTGCTTCGCATCGATGATGCCCACATCACCTACCTGCAAGCGGCTGTGGCCATCGGAATTGGTCTCGGCAGCGTTGCGGCGGGATATCTCTCGGGCGGAAAAATTGAATACGGATTGATTCCGCTCGGCGCCGTGGGGATGACGATTTTTGGCGCGCTGCTTTACTTTCGGGCTCCTGCGGAATTCCTGGCGAACGTGTTACAGAGTTTGATACCTCGAATTCCGGTAGAGTTTATTGGGAAGATTCTGTCGATGGGTGTGGCGTGGGCTCGTCTTCGAATTTTCGATCTGGGATTCCTAGGTTTCTTCGGCGGATTGTTTGCGGTCCCGCTTGGTGCGCTCATCCAGCATCGTCCCAAGCCTGAGGAGAAGGGCGGCGTGATTGCCGCAGCCAATCTAGTCTCGTTCATCGGCATCGCGCTGGCATCTGGCGCCTACTATGTTTTCACGGATATTTTTCATCAGACGCCGGCCGGGATCTTTCTGGACGGCGCCATCCTCACCCTGGTCACAACGGCATATTCCATCTACTTGCTGCCCGATTCGTTGCTGCGGTTTGTGCTCTGGGCGGCGACGCACTCGATCTACCGTATCCGCGTGGAGGGGCGCGAAAATATTCCGGAAAGGGGCGGCGCGCTTTTTGTTTCCAATCACATGTCGTTCGTGGATGCGTGCTTGCTGATCGCTTCGACCGAGCGTTCCATTCGTTTTCTGATGTTCAAGGGCATTTACGACCTGCCGTATGTGAAGCCATTCGCAAAAATAATCAGGGCGATTCCGATTTCCTCGGAACTGCGGCCACGCGAAATGCTTCAGTCCTTGCGCGAAGCCACCAATGCCATCAAGAACGGCGAAGTGGTTTGCATTTTCGCCGAAGGGCAGATCACGCGCATCGGGCAACTGCTGCCATTTCGCCGCGGGATGGAGCGGATCATGAAGGGAGTTGATGCGCCGATCATTCCCGTAAGCCTCGACGGCGTGTGGGGCAGCATCTTCAGCTTCGAGCGCGGGCGCTTCATGTGGAAGCTGCCGCGATCCGTTCCCTATCCGGTGACGGTAAGTTTTGGCAAGCCGATGCCGGCCACTTCGGCGCCCTTTGAAGTGCGGCGTGTGGTGCAGGAATTGCAGACCGAGGCCTATTGCCACCGCAAAGAGCACACTCGCACGCTGCACCGCTCGCTGATCCGAACGGCGCACCGGCATCCGTTTCGCTTTGCCATGGGAGACAAGCGGCGCCCGCGAATGAAATGGGGAGAGGCGCTGCTCAGCGCGATTTTCCTTGCGCGAAGGCTGCGAGGCGTTTGGCAGGGGCAGGAGATGGTTGGAATTTTGCTACCGCCCTCCGTGCCCGGAGCGCTCGTGAATTTTGCCGCCATGCTGGCGGGGAAAATACCGGTGAATTTGAATTACACCGCGTCGGACGAATCGCTGGCTTCGAGCGCGGCGCAGTGCAAGCTCGAAACCGTGATCACGACGAAGCCGCTGCTGGATAGGATTCCGCTGAAGCTGCCCGGCAAAACGATTCTCCTCGAAGAAGCGGCGGCGCGTCCCGGATTCGGAGAACGATTTGTGGCGCTGCTTTTTTGGTTTCTCCCGGGCGGAATGCTCGAGCGCGCCGTCAGTGGAGCAAAAAACAAAACTCCAGACGACCTCGCGACCATTATTTTTTCTAGCGGGAGTACGGGCGAGCCAAAGGGCGTGATGCTCACTCACTACAACGTGGCGTCCAACATCGAGCAGAGCGGCCAGGTGTTCATGTTTGACAACAAGGACTGTCTTCTGGGTGTGCTGCCGTTTTTTCACTCTTTCGGATTCACGATCACCCTGTGGCTGCCGGCGGTGCTTGGCGTCGGCGTTGCGTACCATCCCAGCCCTCTCGACCTCACAGCCATCAGCGAGATTGTTCGCGACCACCGCATCACTTTTTTGCTGGCTACTCCGACTTTTCTTCAAGCCTACACGCGCCGTTGCTCGCCAGAGGATTTCGGCAGCTTGCAGTTTGTTGTGGTGGGCGCGGAAAAACTTCCGGAGCGGCTCGCGGTGGCATTCGAAGATCGTTTTGGACTGAGGCCGCTCGAAGGGTATGGCGCAACGGAGTGTTCTCCGGTGGTTGCCGTGAATACGCGCGATTTTCGGGCGCCTGGATTTCGCCAGGTGGGTGGCAAACGGGGGCACATTGGGCATCCATTGCCGGGAATCAGCGTGCGCATTGTTGATCCCGAAACGCACGAACCTCTCCCAGCGGGTGCGCCGGGTTTGTTGCTCGTGCGGGGGCCCAACGTGATGCAGGGCTATTTAGGCAAGCCGGAAAAGACGTCTGAGGTGCTGCAAGATGGCTGGTATGTCACCGGAGACATCGCCGCAGAAGATGAAGACGGTTTTCTTACAATCACAGACCGGCTCAGCCGGTTCAGCAAAATCGGCGGCGAGATGGTGCCGCATATCAAGGTCGAAGAGCAGCTGCACGAAGTGGTGGGCGCCGCGGAACAGAAATTCGTGGTCACGGGCGTGCCCGACGGAAAAAAGGGCGAGCGACTGGTGGTGTTGCATACACTCAAGCCCGAGGAATTAAAATCAGTGCTGGAAAACTTGGCACAGTCCGGGTTGCCAAACTTGTGGACGCCGCGGCCGAATCAATTTTTTGCCGTGGAGGAGTTTCCGCACCTTGGAACCGGGAAACTCGACTTGCGTCGCATCCGCGAACTGGCCCTCCAGTTTTCGCCTGCGGAAAAGGAATAGCTCAGACCATCCTCGTGGACACCTCAAAGCACCGATGATCGCATTCCGGCGGCGCGGAAGCCGTTCGACCCCGGATTTCCGCACTTCAGAGGTTACGGTTTGTTCGAGACACGAGGCTCGACTAAAATCATCAACGCTGGGGAACATTCGGCATGGACAAAAACGAAAACCACAATTCGTTGCCAGTGCGAGCGGCTGTCACGCTGCGCCGGAATTGTCGCCGAATAAGCTCCGGTCCCGTGAAATAGCCGTTTCCTGCTGCTAACCGTTTTATTAAAGATCTAGCGGCAAGCTGGCATCCAAAATTGTTTTCCAGTTCTCGAACGACGCGGCCGGGGCGCGCCTCTCGGGGCGAGGATTGATGACGCGTGTCGCAGTAAGTGCTAGCCAGTCACGCTCGGCAATCCTGCCTCGGCCCGCCGGTCGGGAAAAGATGCGTATTCCCGAGTCGAACGCTAGAACACCCCCAGTTTGATGTGCAAGAACTTCTTCGGATTTTTACGGAAATCGGCGATCAACAGGCGCATGTCGCCGCTGAGGCCCGTCACATTGTCGTAGAAGGTCGGATCGGTGAAGAATTTTCCGAGGGTGCCCTGGCTGGAGTTTAGCTTGCCGGAGGCGTCGCGGATATTTGCGGAAGCATCGCGTAAATTATTGTAAGCGGTGTCGTCCGTGGCCAGCTTGCCCAGCGTGCCTTTTCCCGCGCGCACGTCGCCGAGCAGCGCGTTGCTTTTCTGCGCCACACCCGCGATCTCATTGTACGCGGTAGAGTCGTAGACCAGTTTTCCCACCGTGCCTTTCTGATCGCGCACGGCGCCTATGACATCATCGAGCTTGCCGACCACCGAATCAGCTTTGTTATAGAGTTCATCGGAGGCGACGAATTTGCCGAGGCTGCCCTGGCCCTGCTGAATCGAAGTGGTGATCGCATTTACATGAACAATTGTGTCGTCGAGATGATTGTAGAGACGGGGATCGTTGAGGAACTTGCCGATGGTTCCCTGGCCTTGATTTACTTTGGTGATGATTTGATTGAGTTGGTCCGAAAGAGTGCCTAGATTTTCAACGACATCGGAGCCGCGTTGGACGATCTGTTTCATATCCGCCTGCTCGGATCCCGGGATCACGCCTTTCGGGGGCAGCACGGATCCGGTCAAGCCGCGGGTCACGCTCACGTAACGGTTCCCAAACAGGCCCTGGGTGACCAACGAGGCCGTGGAATCGGTGCGTATCTGATCCTGGAATTTCTTGTCGACGCGCAGCACCAGCGTGATGTTGTGCTGGTGATCTGTAGGGTGCGGAGTGAGCCGGATAGATTCAACATTACCGACTGCGATTCCATCGAGGGTGACGGGCGCGCCGGTTGCCAGCTCGTCCACTTCGGGCAGATAGGTGACCAAGCGATATTTCGGCCCCAGAAAGCCGCCGCCTGTGACGTAGAAAATTGCGACAACCACGATCAGCAGCCCTACCAAAACGAATACGCCTACTCGAAGTTCGGACCACGTCAGTTGCTTGCGTTGCGCCATTGCAATCCCTCCTCGGCGGTGCGTGCTATTCAGCGGAAGCCATAAACATCTTCAGGTAATCGTCGGATGAGTGAAGCAATTTCTCGGCCGGACCTTCAAAGTAGATCTTGCCGCCTCGCAGAACAAGAACGTTGGTAACCGGGCCGCCTTTTTGTTGGGCTTCGGTGCCGGCGGTCTGTTTGCCATTGCCATCGGAGCGAATCACGCGGCCGCTGGCACGGTCAAAAGAGAAGCTCGAGAGGCCGAACGCGTCCTGCACGCGGTGCGTTGCCATCAACGACGTGACGCCCTGGAGATCGCGGCCACGTAGGATCAGAGTGATGATGGTTTGCGAAGTGACCGGGTCTAGGCCGGCGGTGGGTGAATCGTAGAAGACAAGCGGAGGACGATCCACCAGGGCGCGGGCAATCGAAACGCGCCGCCGCATTCCGCCGGAAAGCTCCGCCGGATATTTTTCAAGCGTATCCTCCATTTCGACGAAGCGCAGGGCCTCGCGGACGTGCCCATCGATTTCCGCCTCCGCGACATTTTCCTCGCGCAACCGGAACGCCACATTCTCAGCCACCGTCATGGAATCGAACAGAGCGCCCTCCTGGAAGACGAAGCCCAAATGCCTCCGGAAGTCGAGCAATTCCTCTTCGGACATCCCACCGATATCGTGGCCCATCACCCAGATGCGGCCTGCATCGGCTTCGAGCAGGCCCGCCGCCATCTTCATCAGCAGCGTTTTACCGGAGCCGCTTTCGCCAAGCAGAATTTTTGTTTCCCCGGGCCAAACTTCGAATGAGATGCCGCTGAGCACTTCCTTTTCATCAAACCCAATGTGGACATCATCGAACGCGATAAGCGGTTCACCCGGCACCATCGTATTCACGTCGGTTACCGGCGCCGGGCGCGGTGGGAGCTGCATACGCAATTATAGATGGAAAGAGGAACCCCCACAGCCCGGTTTTCCAGGCCGAGGAACGGGAGCGCTGCGAAACGCGAGCCTAAGTGTGGAATGCATACAGCAAGATGCGGGAGAGAAATGCATCCAACACGATGACAGTGACCGAGGAGAGCACAACGGCCGAGGTAGTCGCGCGCCCCACGCCCTGCGTCCCGCCCTTTACGCGCAATCCCTGGTGGCAACCGATCGTCGCGATGACGAAGCCGAATATCAGCGGCTTTACCATGCCTTGAACGATGTCTCCGGGAGCCAACGCATCGATGGCTCGCGTCCAGAACTGGACCGCCCCAAGCCGAAGCGTGAAATGCGCCACTACGAATCCACCAATGAGTCCGACAAAATCTGCAACAGCTACCAGGAGAGGCAGAACGAGTGTGGTTGCAACAACGCGGGGCGTGACTAATTTGCGGATCGGGTCCGTGCCCAGCGCGCGCATCGCGTCCACTTGCTCGGTGACGATCATGGAGCCGAGTTCGGATGCCATTCCCGACGCATTGCGGCCCGCGATCACGATCGCGGTAATCGTTGGCCCGAGCTCTCGCACCAGGGCGAGCGCTACGGCGTCGCCTGTTAGCGCGGTTCCGCCGAAACGCTCAAATTGTGATGCGGTTTGTAGCAACAGGACAGCGCCAATGAAAAAACCGATGATCAGCACGATGGGAAGGGAACCGATGCCGATGAAATCCATTTGCTCGATCACGTCCGACCAATAGTAGGGAGGCGTGAAAATGTTGGCTACAGAGCTCATCGCCAGCAGCGAATAGTCTTGTAGGGAAAAAAGCTGGCGCTTGGCTGCATCTCCTATTACCGCCAGGGGGGAAAGCGTTTCGCCTGTTTGGGGCATCGTGTGCGAGGCGGCCCTCGTGAGCAGCCGAATCTAGGAAAGCCTAACGTCCGCCGCAGATGCCGTCAAGCAAACATCCGGCATTGCGTCCAGCGGTTGCGATCACGCCGTCGCAGAGCTGTGCGCGGCCTTTACGCCTAGGTGAGCGTCCGGTAGAATCCTTCGTCTGTCTCGAAAGGCAAGCGATAGAACATGTTGCGATTCGTAACTGCCGGGGAGTCTCACGGGCAGGCGCTGGTGGCCTGGATTTCGGGGCTACCCGCGGGCGTGCCTGTGGATCTTGATTTCATTGGCCGGGAGCTCCACCGGCGACAGCTGGGATTTGGACGCGGGGGCCGACAACGAATCGAAAAAGATCAAGCGGACATTTTTGCCGGGGTGCGGCACGGGAAGACGATCGGCGCGCCCATCGCTTTGCGCATCGAGAATCGTGATTGGAAAAATTGGGAAAAGGCACTGCCCGTCGAAGATAGCAACGGCGCGAACGATTTGCAGCGCCGGCTCACCGCTCCACGGCCTGGTCACGCGGATTTAGCAGGCGCGCAAAAATTCAATTTTCATGATGCGCGGTATGTGCTCGAGCGCGCGTCCGCGCGTGAAACGGCCGCGAGAGTGGCTGTGGGATCGCTTGCGAAACTGCTGCTTCGCGAGTTCGGGATCAATGTTTTGAGCCACACGATCGCCGTGGGCCATGCGCGACTGGAACGAACGGCTTCCTGGGAGGAAATTACTGCGGTCTGCGAGAATCTCGAATCACCGCTGCGCTGCGTCGATTCAGATGTGGAAGCGAAAATGAAGGCTGAGGTGGACCACGTGCTGCGCGCCGGCGATTCGGTGGGCGGAATCTTTGAAGTGGTGGCGCGAGGCGCTCCGCCGGGGCTGGGAAGCCATGCGCAATGGGACGAAAAACTCGACGGTCAACTGGCGCGCGCGGTAATGTCCATTCAAGCGGTGAAGGCGGTCGAAATCGGCACGGGCGTCACGAACGCGGGAAGCTACGGCTCCGAAGTGCAGGACGAGATTGCGTACGACGCGGAGCGGAAGCGTTTTAATCGCACGTCAAACCGTGCGGGAGGCCTGGAGGGCGGAATTACCAACGGGCAGGATGTGGTGGTGCGCGGATATCTGAAGCCGATTTCGACGTTGCGCCGCGCGCTTTTGACCGCGGATATGAATACGAAGGAATCCGTGAAGGCGGCTTACGAGCGCTCGGACGTTTGCGTGGTGCCGGCCGGCGGCGTGGCGGGCGAGGCCATGGTGGCGCTGACGCTGGCGGGGGCGCTGATCGAGAAATTCGGCGGGGACTCGCTCGAAGAAATGCGCCGGAATTTCGACGGCTATCAGCGGCAATTGGACAATTTTTAGGTTTCGGAGGGGAACGGAAAAGGCACCATGATTCATCCCATTGTCAAATATGGCGACCCGATTCTGGAAGCGCCCGCGAAGCCGGTGGAAAATTTCGATGAGGAGCTGCAAACTCTTGTGGCGGATATGTTCGAGTCCATGTACGCGGCGAATGGCGTGGGACTGGCCGCGCCTCAAATCGGAATCGGCAAGCGGCTCAACGTGATTGATGTGAGCAACGGAAAAAACCCGGAAGCGAAGATCGTCTGCGCGAATCCGGAAATCGTCCATGCCGAAGGCGAGCAGCGCGAGGAGGAAGGCTGCCTCTCAGTGCCCGGATTTCGCGGATATGTGCCGCGGCCGTTGTACGTGACCATCCGCGCGCAAGACGCAACCGGGAAAGAATTTGAAATGCGTGGCGAAGGGCTGCTGGCGCGCGCATTCTGCCATGAGATAGACCACCTCAACGGAGTACTCTTCATCACACATCTCAGCATGCTGAAACGGGACATGATTAAACGCAAAATCCGCAAGCTTAAAAAAGCCGGCGAGTGGTAGGCGGCCGTGCCGCTGCGAATCGTATTTTGCGGCACGCCGGCGTTTGCGGTGCCGTCGCTCGATCGGCTGATCGCAGAGCCTGAATTCGAAATCGTCGGGGTGGTCACGCAGCCGGACCGTCCGCGCGGGCGCGGCCGGGAAATCGCAATTCCGGCGGTGAAGGCAGCGGCTGCGAAAGCAGGGATCCCCGTTTATCAACCGGAAAAGATCCGGTCGGATGAGGCTTACGAGTATTTTCAGCGGGTCGCGCCAGACGTAGTCGTCATCATCGCCTACGGGCAGATCATTTCGCCGCGCTTGATTGCGATTCCGCGGCTCGGCTGGATCAATGTACACGCGTCTCTGCTGCCGAAATATCGCGGCGCGGCTCCGATCAATTGGGCAATCATCAATGGCGAGACGAGCACTGGCGTAACCACAATGCAGATAGACGCGGGTCTCGATACCGGGGCGATGCTGCTGAAGTACGAGACCGTAATTGGCGCGGATGAGACTGCGCCGGAGCTGACCGCTCGGCTGTCGGAAGCGGGCGCGCCGCTGATCGTGGAAACACTACGGAAACTCGATCGCGGCGAAATCACGCCCACGCCGCAGGACAATTCGCAGGCGACCCTTGCGCCGATCCTGAAGAAGGACGACGGGAAGATCGAGTGGCGGCTCAGCGCGCGGAAAATATACAACCGCATCCGCGGCTTGCAGCCCTGGCCTGGCGCGTTTACCACCTTTCGCGGAAGGAATTGCCAGATCTGGGGCAAGCCGCTCAAGCCAGTCGCGGCCGGTGGCGAGCCCGGCATCCTCTTGCCAACGCAAGAAGATGGATTGCTGGTGATCTGCGGCGGGCCCGTGGCCTCAGTCTTAAGAGTCGAGCACATCCAAATGGAAGGCCGCAACCGCGTCACGGACTTCGAGTTCATGCGCGGGGCGCGCATCCATGCGGGTGAGCGCTTCGGCGCGTAGAGTCTCACCATGGGTGTCTCCCCATCCAGAAAAATCGCATTCGACGTGCTGCTGCGCGTGGAGGAAGAGGGCGGGTACGCAAGCGACCTGTTGCACGCGGCACTGGCCGCGCACATAAAGCCGGCCGACGCGGCGCTGGCCACTGAAATTACGTTGGGCGTTCTGCGCTGGCGAAGGCTGCTCGATTTTCTGCTCGAACGGCATCTCAAGAAACCCAGCAGCCGCCTGGATTTGCCGGTGATACTCGCGCTGCGAATGGGCCTGTATCAGCTACGGTTTCTGGACAAGATTCCGGCGCGGGCGGCGATTAACGAATCTGTCGAACTGGTAAAGAGCGCCCGCAAAAGTTCCGCGGCTGCGCTGGTGAATGCGGTGTTGCGCAAAGCGGAGGGTGAAGCGCAGTCTTCCGCAGAATCATTTTTGGCGCCGGACGTTCCACTTTCCGAGCGGCTCGGGATTTTGCATTCGCATCCTACGTGGCTGGTCGAACGATGGCTTTTGCGGCTTGGCGAGCAGCAAACAGTCGCGTTGCTTCGCGCCAACAATCAGACGCCAAAGCTGAGCTGCGTGGTGCAGGACTTCAGCCGGTGTGAGGAAGTGATCAGCGCGATCGAGAAGGCCGGCTTGCGAACACAGCCCGGGGTGCTCCTCAGAAATGCATTCTCGGTAAGCGGCGGAAGCCCGGTCCGAACAGAGGCGTTTCGGGCGGGCCGAATTTCGATTCAAGATGAAGCTTCCCAAGCTGTGCCGCTGCTGCTTGCGACTCAAGCGGGGAATCGTGTTCTCGATCTATGCGCCGCGCCGGGCGGAAAGACTGCCGCACTGATACGCGCTGCTGGAAAAGCCGGAGTGGTTATTGCAGCGGATCGTCACGCGCATAGGCTGGCCGCCATGCGCGTGCAATTGGAGCGGCTCGCTGCTGGCGCGCATCTAGTGGAACTCGATGCCGAACAGCCGCTCCCTTTCCACGAGAAATTCGACCGCATTCTCCTCGACGCCCCATGTTCGGGCACAGGCACGCTTGCGCGGCATCCGGAAATTCGGTGGCGACTGGAATCAAATCAGCTCGCGGAATCCCATAAGTCCCAAGTAAGGATGCTTGGCGTGGCGCTGTCGCAACTTGCTCCCGGCGGAAGGCTGGTTTACTCGACGTGTTCCATGGAGCCTGAGGAAAACGAAGATGTCGTGGAGGAAGTGCTACGCGACACGCCCGGGGCACGGCGAATATCACGAGGCGAAGTTGCGCAAGCAGTGACGCAGCATCTCTCGGCTGGAGTGGATCCAAATACGTTATTCGACGCGGATGGATATTTTCGGACATCGCCCGCCCTGCATCGCACCGATGGTTTTTTCGCCACTGTTCTTCAATCCGCGGATCGTGCATCCGCGTCCAGTCATGCTAGGCTCATCGGCGGAGGCGCGGACGCGTGAATTTTCGGCAGCGATTGCAATGGATTTTACGGATGGCCCTGCTGGTTTTCGTGCTCTCGTCCGTGGGATTCCTCAGCGCGCTCATGGCCATGCGTTTTGAGATTCAGGGCAGGGAAGTCGCCGTGCCCGATCTCGTGGGCAAATCAGCCAGTCAGGCCAGGCAGATTCTCCGGGGACGCCGGCTGAGTTTGAAAATCGAGGACAGGATATACAGCAATCTTCCCGTTGACGCCGTGGTTCGGCAAAGCCCGCCGCCAGACATGAGCGTGAAAGCCGGACAGGATGCGCATGTGGTGCTCAGTTTGGGGCCGCAAAAGGTCACGATCCCGGATCTCCGGGACGAGAGTTTGCGCGCGGCGCAGGTGGAGCTGCTTCGCTCTGGAATGCAGCTCGGCGAAGCGTCCAGCATTTATCTTCCGGGCGGGGAAGAAGATTCCGTTATTCAGCAGGATCCGGCCCCCGGTACCACGGACGTCACCAGTCCTCATGAGGACCTGCTCGTCTCGCTCGGGCCGCGGCCGCCCGCGTTCGTGATGCCGGAACTCGCGGGGCTTCCGTTTGTTCAGGCCGAAGCGAAATTGAACGCGTCCGGGTTGAGAGTTTCGAAACTTACGCCTGTCACGGCGCCTCAGGGGCCTGTCGGCACAGTGGTCGGAGAATCGCCGGCGCGGGGCCAGCGCGTAGATTCGAGCACGAAAATTGAGTTGCAAATCGCGCAACAGCAATAGTCTCGTCTTTCGCACGCCGGCGTGTAGCCGCTTCGCACATCTCTGGTTGCACAGCCTAACCGCCTTCCACTAGCGCGCGTGGAGTCGTGGGGGTAATGGTACGCAAGCATTTGGCCACGACTGATTTTTGCGCAAGAGCTACGCCATTTGGCGATAAAATAATAAGTGGTCTACCGATCTCTGGCGACGTATGATGTCGCTGATTTGAAATTCATCCCTCTCGGGGAGGTTGCTGCACACCAAATTTGAGGAGGTAAAGAATCATGGATAGGCGAAAGATGTTGAAGTACTTGGGAATCAGCCCCGCCGTTCTTACCGGTTTTCCTGCTGGGGCTGAGACGACTCGGGCGCGAGTCCCGTCGGCGAATGGCGGAAGCCACGAGGAAGGCATGATTACCGTCATGAATCCCGCAATAGCGGGCAAGTTGGCGGCCCGCGTTCCTCTGGCGCCACCCCTCGATAGCCTCCAAGGCAAAAAAATCTACATGGTCAATCTTTCCTGGGAAGGCCCGGATGCCGCGAACTACTTTTATGGAGCGATGACCGAATGGCTTGACAAGCATTATTCCGGCGTCAAGACGATCGTGAAAGTCACGGCCGACGGCATGTTTGGCAGCGATCCCTCGATCCTGAAGGACATCACCGCCAGCAAGGCGGACGCTGCAATTGTCGGCGTCGCTGGTTGAAACGGCTGCTGCGCGGCCGTGAGCCGCTGGGCAAAACAAATCCAGATGCAGTGCAAGATTCCCGCCATTGGCGTCGCCTCCTCAAACATCGTGCATTACGCAACCGGCTACGTAGCGAAATATCAGACCGGCATGCCGATCCGATACGTTTCCGTCCCATTTCCATTCACGGGTCAACCGCGCATGGTCGACGTAGGTTACGTGACTGGTAAGGACATGTTGACGGGCCAGCCCCTGATGACCGCTGTGGTCAATGCGCTCACCAGTCCTCTAACGGCCGAGGAAAAAGTGTCGGGAGCGCCGTCGGAGGAGTCCGTCGAGCCAAGGTTGCTTCCACCTGATTCGGAAGATAACCTGCGCCAGCTCTTCGAGGCCAAGGAATGGACCGATTTCAACTCAATCATCCTTCCCACCGAACGGCGCGTGACTGAAATGCTCAAGGGCACCAGCCACAAGCCTGATGAAGTAATCAAGACGATCAATATCACCGGCGGCGCGCGGCCACTGACCGTCGAGAAAGTGGCCATCAGCGCCGTAATGGCCGGCGCATCGCCGGAACATTTTCCGGTGATTTTGGCTCTGGCGACGCAAGCGCCCTTCGGCAACTCCACCAGTTCGATGGCGAATATGGTGGTGATCAGCGGCCCGATCCGCAACAAGCTCAAGTTCAATTGTGGAACCAATGCGATGGGGCCGTACAACAGGGCGAATGCCGTGGTCGGCCGCGCCTTCGCGATGATGTCGAAAACGGCAGGCGACCTGCGCAACAACGTGAATGCGTGGGAAACTCTGGGCAACACAATGCAGTACAACAGCCAGACCTACGGAGAGAACGAAGAAGCGTTGCCCGACGGCTGGGATCCTCTGCACGTCGAGATGGGATTCAAGCCAACGGATAACGTGGTCAGCGTAGGCACGGGGTGGAGCAGCATCGCTAGCGTGGGAGCCAGCCAAAGCATCTATCCGACCCACTACCTGATGCGCGACTACATGAGCTCGTTTTGCGCATCGGGATCAGCGGCCACCGTTGTCATCGATCCAACCGTGGCAGGGCTGCTCAAAGACACGCACGGCTTCAAGACCAAAGCGCAATTGAGCGAGTGGTTTTCGCAGAACATTCAGAAAACCGCCGGCTCATATTGGGGCAACGGTGTAATTCAGAGTACCGCCGTTCCGTTCGCGCTGGCGGGTCTTGAGCCTTATGCGAGTTGGAAAAAGCTGCCCGACGACGCTCTTATCAAGCCGTTCACGAACCCCAAGGCCATCCACGTGGTGGTAGCAGGCGGAAAAGTGCAAACCATGTGGTTCGTAACTGATTTTGGCATCCGCCGGGGCGTGTTGATCGACGACTGGGCGTAGAGTTAAAATTAAGTTGACCAGCGGCGAGCGCGGGGCGCAAACCCCGCGTTCGTTCCTCTCAGAAGGGAGCGGGTTATGAAGCTCTGGGCGAGCTTCTTCTTGGGATTTTTGATGCTTATGCCGGCGGCGGTTTCCACTCGCGCGCAGGCATCGTCCGCGGCCAAAGCGGACCAAAATAATTCGGCGTCCGCAAAAGACAAAATTCCTCTTCCGCAAGTACCGCGCATCACCGCTGAAGAGGTGCAGCGTCTGATCAAGGAAAAAGGGAATGTCGTGCTTGTGGATACCGACGATTCCGAGAGCTACGCCGACGAGCATATCAGGGGCGCCGTCAACATTGCATACGATCCCACCGCGGATCCCCGTGCTCAGGACGAGACGCTCTCCGCGCTTCCCGGAAACAAGTTGATCGTTTTCTACTGCAATTGCCCTCACGAAGAGGATAGCGCTCCGCTGGTGCTGGAGATGTGGGAGCTGAATTACGACCACGACAAAGTGAAGGCACTGCAAGGTGGCCTCGTTCGGTGGGAACAGCTGAAATATCCCCTCGCTGGTTCCTCCATAAGCACAGCATCAACAGAAAAGGGTAACTGAAGGTCGCCCCTCATGTGCGTTTCCGTGTCGCTTCGCCGGCACGGAAACGCAATCGTACAAGCCGCTAAAAAGCCTCGGATTTCGTGACCAGAGTTTTTTGACACGTAACCCGGCCTGTGTTCAGATGGCCGCCGGAGAATTGATATGCGGCCGAATCGCGTGGCCCTGGTGCTTGCGGGGCTTGTTGTAGTCCTTCTGATAATTGTTCCGCTTTTCTCGGTCAGTATCGGCCTGCTGGTCGACCGGATCTGGTTCGATCACATTGGTTTCCGCGAGATCTTCGTCACGGTTCTGGAAACGCAGGTGTGGCTGGGTATTTTCAGCGGGGCAGCATTTCTCCTGTTCGCCGGGCTGAATTTCTGGGTCGCTCAAGGCGTGGCGTTGCGATCGGGATATCGGCGGGCGATCACGCGAATGATCGATATTCCGGCCATCGAAAAATTCCCTTCATTTTTCGCACGGCTGATCTGGTTCGCTCTTACGTTCGTGGCCTGGATCGTTGGTCAATGGGCGGCGGGACACTGGGAGACCTATCTTCTTGCGACGCATGCCGTGCCCATAGCACAGACCGATCCGATTTTCGGGTTCAGCCTGAGCTTTTACCTTTTCCGACTGCCTTTTCTTTTCTTTCTTTACCATCTCGCGCTGATCATCCTGGTGATCAGCCTGCTGACGGCGGCGCTACAGTATTTCATCACCGGGGGCATCTGGATTTCGCCGCGCGGCTTGGGCATGGGGCGCAATGCCCGCCGGCACCTGATGGTTTTGGGAGGGATATTCTTTTTACTGCTCGCGTGGCGCGCGCGGCTGGGCATGTACGATCTCGTGTATGCGCCGACCGGCTTGGTGTACGGCGCCGGGTACACGGACATTCACATTGGCTGGCCCGTACTCTGGATTCAGCTCGCGCTCTGCGCGATCGCGGCGATTGCTTTTTTTGCCGGGACGCCGGGGGGCCGAATACGACCGGCAGCGTATGCGGTTGGCGGTGTACTCGGGGTGGCGATCCTGGGAGGATTGGTGACTCCCTTACTAGTACAGCGTTACCTCGTTGCGCCCAGCGAACTAGAGAAGGAAGTGCCCTATATTGCGCGCAATATCAAGTTCACCCGGCAGGCTTACGGGCTCGACAGGTTTGATGAGCGCGACTTTCCGGCAATTCAGGACCTAACCGCTGCATCGATCGAGCAGAACACAGCTACGATGCGAAATCTGCGCTTGTGGGATCATGACCCGCAGCTCACCACGTTCCAGCAGCTTCAGGAAATCCGCACGTATTATGATTTTGTGAGTGTTTTCTACGATCGGTACACGATTGATTCGCAACTTCGCCAAGTCTCTCTTTCAGCCCGAGAACTCTCAGCGGATAGCCTGCCAGACCCCAACTGGGTCAACCAGCATCTGACTTACACTCACGGATATGGGCTGTGCCTTGGGCCGGTGAATGAGTCCACTTCGGATGGCCTGCCTGTGCTCTTCATCAAGGATATTCCACCGGTCTCGTCTATTTCGCTCAAGGTTACGCGCCCGGAAATTTATTACGGGCAAGTACCCAATAACTACTGCCTCGTTGGGACGGGGGCAAAAGAGTTTGACCACCCGTCCGGCGAAGATAACGTCTATAAAGCGTATCAAGGCTCGGGCGGCGTCTCGGTAGGCGGCCTCTGGCGGCGGCTGATCCTTGCGCTGCGCTTCGGCGATATCAACATTCTGATTTCCGGATATATTCAGCACACAAGCCGCATCATGATGTACCGGCGCATTTTGGAACGTGTCCAAACGCTCGCTCCCTTTTTGACCTACGACAGCCAGCCCTATTTGGTTGTTGCGAACGACGGATCATTGCAGTGGATCGTGGATGCGTACACCACTTCCGACCAGTATCCATACTCCGAACCGACCCAAGATGGAGGCAATTACATCCGCAACTCCGTCAAGATCACGATCAGTGCCTACGACGGGCGAATGAAGCTTTACGTCAGCGATCCGTCCGATCCGTTGATCCAGGCCTATCAGCGGATCTTTCCCGGCGTTTTTCAACCGCTTTCGGAGATGCCGCCGGACCTGCGTGCGCACATTCGTTATCCGCAGGATTTTTTTGCCATTCAGGCAGCCAAGTACGCCGTGTATCACATGACGGACCCGAGCGTCTTCTACAGCAAAGAAGATTTGTGGCGCGTGGCCACGCGGTCGGTAAACGGAACGTCCACGCCGATGAGCCCTTATTACGCTGTCATGAGACTGCCCGAGGTGGGAAAGAGTGAAGAATTCATCCTCATGGTTCCGTTTACGCCAGCGCGGAAGAACAACATGATTGCGTGGATAGCGGCCCGTTGCGACGAAGCCGATTACGGAAAGGTTCTCGTGTTCACTTTTCCTAAGGAGAAACTGATTTACGGCCCGGAACAGATTCAATCGCGCGTGAACCAAAGTCCTTCGATCTCTCAGCAGCTGACTCTTTGGGACCAGGGCGGGTCGCGGGTGATTCGCGGCACGTTGCTCGTGGTCCCAGTCCAGAATGCGGTGCTCTATGTCGAGCCCCTGTATCTCGCTGCCGAGGGGGGCTCTTCAATACCTGAATTGAAGCGAGTGATCGTGGCCTATTCCGACCAAGTGGTGATGGAGCCATCACTGGAAGACGCCCTGAACGCCATCTTCAGTGGCAACAAGGGCGCGACCACGGAAACGGCCGGCTCCGGGGGCGCGCCGGCCGCTTCGGCCTCGGCAAAAGTGCCCGCTTCAATCGAGAACCTGATCCAGCAAGCTAACCAGCATTACGAAGCGGCGCAGCAAGATCTCCGGCAAGGCGATTGGGCTGGCTACGGGCAGGAAATACAGAAGCTTGGCGAAATTCTGAAACAGATGCCGGCGAAGAATCGCTAGTCCCTCGGGGTTGCAGCGCATCCAGCGGCATGCGTGAGCGCCCGCGCCCAGGCTTTTGAAGGTCGGGATATCGGGTTCTGCACGTTGCGACGAGCCGCTTGCCGCTATGCTAAGATTCACCCAACACTATGAGCTACGCGAGAATCGAGATCGCGCCGTCCATTTTGGCCTCAAATTTCGCCAAATTGAGCGATGAAATCCGCGCCGTTGAGGAGGGAGGCGCGGACGTGATACATGTGGACGTGATGGACGGGCATTTTGTCCCGAATATTTCCATCGGGATTCCGGTCGTCGCATCGCTCCGCAAGGCAACCCAACTTCCTCTGGACGTGCATCTGATGATCGAGCGTCCCGAGAAATATATCGACGATTTCGTGAAAGCGGGGGCCAATCGGGTGCTGGTGCATGAGGAAGCGACTGTCCATTTGGACCGGGCCCTGGCCATGATCCGGGAGCTTGGCGCCGAAGCCGGTGCAGCCATCAATCCGGCGACACCCATCGCAATGCTCGCGGAAGTTCTCGACAAAGTGGATACCGTTCTGGTGATGTCTGTGAACCCAGGTTTCGGAGGGCAAGAATTTATTCCGGGAGCTCTTGAAAAAATTCGGCAGCTTAACCAGTGGCGCACACGCTATAATCTGGGCTTCCGGATTGAAGTCGACGGCGGCGTGGACGCGGAAAATGCGGCCGAATTGGCTCAGGCCGGGGCGAACACTCTGGTTGCGGGAACTTCGATCTTCCACACGCCCGACCCGGCGGCGGCAGCGCGCCAAATGCGCAAGTTAGCAACGCAGGCTCTTAGTCAGAGAGCCTAAAATAGCGATTGGGGTCACTCCTGATGAAAAGACATTTTGTGGCGATGGCCGTGATTCTCTCCTTCGCGGGCTCGTTATTGGCTAGGCCGCTGGGGCAGAAGAAACCCAAAATCACGAAGGTAAAGCCACCCGCATCCCAGAAGAAAGCCGCCTCCGCGGATTCCGCCGAACCCGACAAGGTTCTGTACATGCGGGCAATGCAGGACATTCAGCACAAAAAGTTCACTGAAGCTCGCCTTGATTTCCAAACGCTGATCAACACTTACCCCGACAGCGAATACCTGGCCAAAGCGAAGCTCGGCGTAGCCGATTCCTTCTACAAGGAAGGCGGCACCTCGAATCTCACTCAAGCAGTGGATGAGTATAAAAACTTTATCGTTTTCTTTCCGTTTCTCGACGAGGCCGCCTATGCCCAGATGCAGGTTGGCATGGCGCACTACCGCATGATGGAGAAAGCGGATCGTGACAATAGCCAGGCGGAAGCGGCCGACCAGGAATTTCGCATCTTCCTGCAGAAGTATCCCCAGAATCCTCTCGTTCCGAAGGCGACGCAGTACTTGCGGAATGTCCAGGAAGTGCTGGCTGACGGTGAATTCAGGGTAGCTCGCTTTTACTACGTGAAGCAGGACTATCGCGCCTCGGCTGCGCGCCTGGTGGAGGTTTCAGACCGCTATCCACTTTATAGTCAAAGCGACGATGCCCTTTTCATGCTGGGCAGCATCTACTCACGCGCGAAGCAAGTCTCCAAGAATGAAGACGACAAAAATCATTGGGCCGACCTGGCCGCCAAGTGCTATGAGAGGATCGTTCGCGATTATCCTCTTTCGGATTCAGCCTCTGAAGCCAAAGCTCGTTTAAAATTGATGGGTATGCCCGTTCCTGCGGCTGACCCCAACGCCGTGGCCCGAATGCGCAGAGAACAGTTGTATGAGAAGGAGCACCATCCCAACCGGCTTACGAAGTTGCCGCTCGCGGTCATCAAATCCAACCCCGACGTCGCCGTCGCGGCGCACTCGGGCCAACCGGACCTCAATCCGCCGGATGACCTGATCTCGGCAACGGATGTTTTGACTCGAGACGCCGCAGGTCCTACGTTCAGCGTGGTTAGTGCGACGGTCGCTGCGTCAAGCGAAAGCGACGGCGGCGGTGGCGGTAGTTCGAACTCGGTTGAAACTGAGACAGTCACTTCGTCCGGCGACGCAGCCGCCGATCCGCAGCCTCCGACAGGCGCAGCGGCGACCCCGCCATCTGCCACATCATCCGCCACATCGTCCGATTCGCAGCCTGCGGATAGTTCGAGCACGAATGCAGCGGCACCCCAAACCCCCGCTGCGGACGCTTCTAAATCCGGCAGCACGGCCGACGCCGCGCCAAGCGATCCCCAATCCGAATCCACTAGCAAGAAAAAGAAAGGCTTGCACAAGCTTGTGCCCTGGTAGGCACGTATTTACCCCCTGCTAACAACTGTAGCACTCTCACCCACGAGTTCGTTGACGCCCCTAATCTGTAATGGTGCAATAGGTGTGAGATACAGGTGCGGTTCATCCGCGCAAGCATGGGAGTCCGGTGCCCAAAATTCTGATTGCCGACGACAATTCCAACGTCCAGAAGACGGTTGCGCTGGTCTTCCAGGAGAGAGGTATTCAGGTTGTCTCGGTGGGCAACGGAGAAGCGGCGGTGCGCCGTATTCCCGATGTTGACCCAGACCTGGTGTTGGCCGATATTTTCATGCCCGTCCGCAATGGTTATGAGGTCTGCGAATTCGTTAAGAAGGATGAGCGCTTTTCGCGGATCCCGGTGATTTTGCTCGTCGGGGCATTTGACCCGCTTGACGAAAAAGAAGCCCGGCGCGTTGGCGCGGATGGCATCCTCAAGAAGCCGTTTGTTCCACCCGATGCGCTAATCGCTATGGTAATGTCCGCACTCGAGAAGAACCCTCGAGCCGCGGCCGAACTTGCGAAGGCGAAGGAAGCCAAAGAAGCGCCCGAGCCGCACCCGATGCCCGAACTTGAGGTTCCCGCAAGAAGGGAATCCAAGCCATTGCCGTATTATCCTGAGCCGAGCGCTGAGGAAGCCCCGCTGGCGTACGGATTTAGCGGCCGCGCTCCGGGCGCTGAAAAGAAACAAGCCCCAAGCCAGCCGGTGGCCCTCACCGCGGAACCCGCCGATGATGACGCGGGATTCGATGAGGCAGCCGACTGGCGGCGTGGCGCCAGGGATTTCGAAATTCCCGCCGAGGCGGCGAATTTGCCGGCATTTTCAGCCGACGCCGATTGGGAACCGGCTGCGTCTTCATCGCTGCCTGACGTGGCCTCAGACGACGTGGCCTCGGACGTGGTCGCACCGCGACACCCCGATCCACCAGTTGTTGTGCCATTCAGGGCGCAGGCGTTGAGCGAACTCGAGAATTCCGCGGACGACTTCTTTGAGCCCGAAGCTCCATCGGTGGCGTCCTTCCCGCAGTCAGAAACGGACGAAGCGAATTTTGAGCAGCCTCTCACGGAGTCCACGTTCGGCGAAGCATCCTCTGAGTCCCACGCCGAGCAGACGCCGGAGCCGCCGGCACAGCAGACCCACTGGATGGATGCTGTTGCAGCCTCTGCATCAGGACATGCACAAGCACAAGGCGATTGGATGGCTGCGCTCGGCGAGCAGCAGGCAGAGCGCGCGCTGGCTGATGCGCCTCAGCAGCTGAACGCTACTGAGGCCAATTTCGCTTCAGTCGACGCGCCGGCCGAATCCGCCGAGGGAATGGATTCCGCTGCGCGCCCCGCTCACGACGAGGCGTTCTTTGCCGAGGAATCCGCGCCGGCCGAACCAGCGCAAGATTTTTTTGCTCCTGAACCGCCGGACACCAAAGCGAGCGAGGAGTTTGAAGCCCAGCCTTTTGCAAGCGCAGCCTTCCCCGCGGCGCAATTCTTCCCGTCCGAAGAAGAAGATGATCGGGCAAGTGTGAATCAGATTTCGTTCAGGGAGCCGGCTCTCGTGGAACCTCCGGCGGTGCACGTGACGCCCGAGCCGTTGTTGGTGGATGATGAGGCGCACCGATCCACGGAATATGGTTTGCATGCCGAGGAGCTTCCGCCCGCCCATTCATTTTTCGTGCCCGAAGTCGATCAACCGAGCACAGAGGAGTCAACGGCGCAGGATGCAGAGGCGACTGATAGCACCCCCATACCGCTGCTTTCCGCTGCTAGCGATGTCGACGAGCGCATCCCGACTGGCCATCCGCCGAATCGGGAAGCGCTAGCCGACATTCCATTTCTCGTTCCGCCGCCCGGTTTCCGCCCGGACGCCCCGCAGGAGGATTCCGCTGTCAGCTCCGATACGGTGGACGCCGTGGTGCAAAAGGTCCTCGAGAAACTCGAACCACAGCTTCACGAACTGCTTTCGCAGGGCGTGCTCAAACCCTTGGTAGAAAGTCTGCTACAAGGCGAATTATCGAAGAAAGAAAGATAGTTTCCGCACAACAGCGCTTCGGAAGTGTGACGAGTAGGACGGTCGTCGATCCTGTGTTTTCAATTAGTTAGAGGGGTTTCTAGTCGGCCCGACTGTCGATAAGAAAATTGTGCGGCCGACGATTCAGAGGCCGGCTTCGCGAAAGGAAATGCGGGCGATCGCAGCCCAGTCGGCTTCACCCATCCCTTGAGCCGTGGCGGCCAGCATGCGGTCGCGAACCAAACTGGCCATAGGCATCGGAACAGAGACTGCTTCCGCAGCGGCAAGAGCTAAGCGGTTGTCTTTCATGCCTAAGGGCATGCGGAAGCCGACAGGCTCGAAATTGTCGGCGGCGATCATGGCGCCATAGGTTCGATAGATAGGCGCGGAAAAAAGAGTTCCGGTAACGACCTCGAGGAATTTGCCGGGATCGACTCCCGATTTTCTGATCAGCGCAAACGCTTCCCCCAAGCTCTCGATGACCGTGGTAATCAAGAAATTTGCCGTGATTTTCACCAGACTGGCCGCAGGCCCTTCCTCGCCGACCACAAATGTCTTCTGTCCCATGGCGTCAAACAGGCACCGGCAGCGTTCGATTTGCTCCGCGGGCCCGGCGGCAGCGATGAAGATTTTCGCGGCAGCCGCAGCATCCGGGCGGCCGAAGACGGGCGCGGCGATATAATGCTGTTTTTTTTCGCGATGAGCCGCCAACAGACGGTTCGACATGGCCACGCTCATCGTGCTCATCGAAATGTGGACAGCGCCGTCGGGAAGGGACTCGATGATTTTGCCGTGCCCGAAGATCATGTCTTCCACGGCATGGTCGTCCGCCACCATGGTGATCAGCGCGTCTGCGCCGGAGGCGGCTTCAGCGGGACTGCCGACAACCTGTGCGCCGAGCGACTGCAACGCCTCCGCGCGGCTTCGCGTTTTGTTGTAAAGCACCAACGCGTGGCCTGCTTTGATCAGATTACGGGCCATAGCGGAACCCATGTTTCCAAGGCCAACGAAACCCACTTTCATTCCGGTATCCCTCCGCTTTCTTTCAGCGCGTGGCGGCTCGTTCGCCGCTCTCCGCCTTTTGCAAATCCGGCCGCCAGCCGAGCTCGGTAAGTATCCGGCTACCGGAACGCAACAGGGCGGCCTTCACACGATCGAGATCATGAAACAACAGCTTGCCGTTGCGTTTGCGCCACTCGCCCGCGATCATCACCGAATCGATGTTGGACAGATTCGATTGCATGACCACCGTGGCAACCGGATCGTGGACGGGCCAGAGATTCAACGCGTCGGCGCGGATCAGGACGAGGTCGGCTTGTTTGCCCGGTGTGATCGTGCCGATGCGATCCTGTAGCTTCAGCATCCGCGCGCCTTCGACCGTGATCCATGAGAGCGCTTCGCGTGCCGGAATGGTGGAAGTCTCGGGGATACCGCCGGTGGCCGCGCGGTACTCGGCGTTGTCGAGAGAGCGCTGATGCGCGAGCGCGATTCGTGCGACGGTCAGCATATCTCCAGAAATCACACTCTCAAGATCCACGCCCAGCGATGGCGCGGCGCCGAGTTTGCGCAGGCGGCCTGTGATCGGGTGTCCGTGGCCCTGAGACATTTCATCTTCCGGCGCGACCGAGAACGTGACGCCGCGGTCCACAAAACGCGCCAACCTCTCATCGGAGAGGTCATTTCCATGGACGATATTGACGAAATCCTGGACGAGATTTTCCTGCTCGAGCACATCCCAACCATTAGGAGTTTTTGGAGGGCTGCCGCCCTGGTGCATCGAAGCGATCAGTCCCAACTCGCGGGCCAGCCGAAAATCGTGCACCGCGACATCCAAGGTTGAAAAATGCGGGCCCAGGATTGCGAGGCCGAGCGTGAGCAGTTGGTCTCGCGAAGAGAACGGGCCGCGGAGGAGGCGCTCGACCTCGCTACGAGGATGCGGAACCTCGGAATAATGAGGTTCACCGGGCTTGGGATCGGGTTTCGGTGAACCGTGAAAGAAGGCGGCGCGAATTCCGGATTCGCGAAGGCCTTCGATTGCAGCGTCAGTGTGCGCGGGGGTCGGATTGTTGTGGCACCAATCGACCAGAGTGGTGGTACCGCAGTTCATTTGATTCAAAGCGCCTGCCAGCGTGGCGATGCGGATGTCTTCCGGGAGGAATCGTGTTGCCATGCCCGCGTGAACCCAACGGAAGTATTCGAGCAGCGTCCAATTCGAGGAAATCGCGCGCAGCCCGGTCTGCCAGGTGTGCATGTGGGAGTTCACCAAGCCCGGGATCACGATGAACGCGCGCGCGTCGAGTATTTCGGCGTCAGGCGCATGGATGCGGGCGCCGACGGCGGCGATCCGCTGGTCTTCGATCAGGATGCTACCGGGCCGCAGATCTCCCGTTTGGGTATCCATGGTGATGATGGTGGCATCGTGGATCAGGAGTTGGCGCACCATGTGATGATGCTCATCGCGTCGCAGAAAAGCAACAGCACTTGATGTGGACAAATGGAATGCGCACCAGGCAAGACAGGAGAACCACGAACGCGGTCAATTCTGGGAGATGTGCTTGGCGTGAGGCGCAAGCACTGGCTCGCGGGCGTCGGCAACTTCAGGAACCGCCCGGTGCTTGCCGCCGACATGGCTCAACTTCACCATAGAATCCATGTACGTATAGAAAACAGGCGTGAGATAGAGCGTCACGAATTGAGCAAAGACCAGGCCCCCGACTACGCAAAGACCGAGCGGACGGCGGGCATCAGCGTCCGCGCCAAAGCCGATGGCGATGGGCAAAGTGCCCATGATTGCGGCGGCAGTGGTCATCATGATTGGACGGAACCGGATCATGGAGCCCTGGTAGGCGGACTCGGCAGGTGAAGTTTCGCCTTGGCGCTCGAGGTCGAGAGCGAAGTCAACCATCATGATGGCGTTCTTCTTGACGATTCCGATTAGCATGATCAGGCCGACGAAACCGTAGATATCGAGATCCACGTGAAAGATAGAAAGGGTGAGGAGGCCGCCGAAGGCAGCAGCAGGAAGGCCGGAGAGAATCGTGACGGGGTGAATGTAGCTTTCGTAGAGAATGCCGAGCACGAGATAGATCACGAGGATGGCCATAATGAGCAGGATGGGCAGACTGGTGAGCGATTGTTGGAAAGCTTGGGCACTGCCTTGAAAACTTGTGGTGATGGAGATGGGCAGCATGGAACTGGCAAGTTTCTGCACATCGTCAACGGCCTGGCCGAGGGCGACACCGGGAGCAAGATTGAAAGAGATGGTGACGGAGGGAAGCTGGCCTGTATGGTTGACGGTGAGCGGGCCCACGTTGGTAGTAAATTTCGAGACGGCGCTGAGCGGAACGAGCTGGCCCGAAGTGGAATGAATGTAGAGATCGGAGAGCATGTTGGGATCTGCCTGGAAGCGCTGCTGCACATCGAGAACAACCCAGTATTCATTGTTCGAAGTATAGATGGGCGAGACCAATCGCTGGCCGTAAGCGCTGTAAAGAGCGTCTTCGACCTGCTGTGGCGTGACTCCCAAGGCCGAGGCTTTGTCCCGATCGACATTAACATTGGCCTGAGGATTCTTGATTTGCAGGTCGCTAGTGACGCCGACGAGGTCAGGAACATCCTTCATTTTTTGTTCCAACTCCTGGGCGTAATGGTAAAGCGTGCCGGTTTGGGGACTGGAAAGAGTGAACTGGTAGAGGCTCTTGCTCTGCTGTCCGCCGATGCGAATGGCCGGGGGATTCTGAAGAAAAACCTGGATGCCAGGGACTCGTCTGAGCTTCGGCCGAAGCTCCTGCATGATATCGTCGATGGTCATGTGGTGCTCGAAGAGAGGGCGAATGAAATGGACGATCGAGTCTAGTACGGGCGTATGTCCGTAGCTGGCGACGAGGCGATCGTAGGCGGGGCTGTCAGTCCAAGGACGGTCGGGCTTGTCCCGCAGGTGCAAGAACGCGTTGCCGTTATTCAGCCCGTTGCCGCTGGTGTCGCTGACTGCCGAGTGGAATTGCACAACATTGGGATCGGCCTGGAAGATGCGATTGATTGCCTGCTGATGAGCCACCATAGCGTCGAAAGAGATGCCCTGATTGGCTTCGGTGGAAACTTGAATTTGGGAGAGATCCTCGTCGGGCAAGAAACCCTTGGGAATCACCCAGAATTCCCAGATGGTGCCCACCAGAATGGCCGCGCCGACAAGCATGACGAAGAGTCGATGCCGCAGCGACCAGCGCAAGCTAACTCCGTACCAGCGCAACGAACCTTCGAGAACGCCTTCGAGTTTGCGGTAGAACCAGCCGTGTTGCTTTTCGTGCTCGGGGCGAAGATAGCGGCTGCACACCATGGGCGTGAGCGTGAGCGAGACGAAGCCAGAAACCAGCACCGCGGAGATAATCACGACGGAGAATTCGTGGAGGAGTCGGCCAAAAACGCCAGCCATGAAAAAGACGGGGAGAAAGACAGCCGCGAGCGAAAGCGTCATCGAGAGAATGGTGAAGCCGACTTCCTGAGAGCCGTCTAGCGAGGCTTCCACCGGATTCTTGCCCATTTCCATATGGCGGACGACGTTTTCGAGCACGACGATGGCGTCGTCCACGACGAAGCCAACGGATAAGGTAAGGGCGAGAAGAGATAAATTGTCGATGGTGTAGTCGAGCAGATACATCACCGCGAATGTGCCCACGATCGCCATGGGCAGCGCGAGGCTTGGAATGACGGTGGCGGAAGCATTGCGGAGAAACAGGAAAATGACGAGAACGACGAGGACAACGGCAAGGAGAAGCGTGAATTTCACGTCGTTGACCGACTGGCGAATGGGGACGGATCGATCGTATTCGATCGAGAGATTGATCGACGGGGGCACCAGGGTAAAGAAGTGCGGAATAAGTTTGCGGATGCGGTTGACGATATCGATGGTGTTCGTGCCCGGCTGCCGCTGAACGGCCAGCAGGATGCCGGGGATGCCATTGATCCAGTTGGCGACGTACCGATCTTGAACGCCATCATTAACGGACGCGATTTGATCGAGCCGCACTGGGGCGCCGTTGCGGTAAGCGACGATGAGGGGCCGATAGGCAGAAGCATCATTAAGCTGGCCGTTGGACTGGACGTTATAGGCCTTATTGGCACCGAAGAGCGTACCCATGGGCAAATTCACGTTGGCGTTTTGAATGGCTTGCTCTACTTCGTCGATTCCAATCTGGCGGCTGACCATGGCATCGGGGTCGAGACCCACGCGCACGGCATAAGTGGCCTGGCCGTTAACGGTGACTTGAGCGACGCCAGGAATCATGGACATCTGCGTGGCGATGAGATTTTCCGCATATTTATCGACATCGTAGAGCGGCAAAGTCGGCGAAGTGACAGCGAGCAGGAAGATGGCCTGATCGGCGGGGTTGACCTTACGGAACGTCGGAGGGAAAGGTATATTGGGCGGAAGTTGATTGGCAGCGGCGGAAATCGCGGTCTGGACATCGACGGCGGCGGAATTAATATCGCGGCTAAGTGAAAATTGAAGCGTAATTTCAGTGTTGCCGAGCGAGCTGGTGGAAGTCATCGAATCCAAGCCCGCGATGGTGGTGAACTGTTTCTCGAGCGGTGTGGCCACCGAAGAGGCCATGGTGTCTGGGCTGGCTCCTGGAAGGCCGGCGGAGACTTGGATGGTGGGGAAATCGACGTTGGGCAAATCGCTGACAGCCAACTCGCGGTAGGCGAGAATGCCAAAACCGAGGATGGCCAGCATGACCAAGCTGGTCATCACGCGGCGGTCGATGAAGATCTTGCTGAGATTCATCGGATTCCAGTGCTATCAGAGCGATTTAGTGAAGTAGACCTTGGTACCCGGAACGAGGCTCTCTTGGCCGTCAGTGACGACGGTTTCGCCGACGGACAAACCTTGCAAAATTTGAGCCTCATTTTCGACGGTTTGCCCCACCGTCACTTGCTGGACGTCCACAGTCATGTTCGGCTTCACGACGAAAACGAACTGCCCTTGCTGACCCGACTGCACCGCTTGCGACGGCACCGCCATCACATTCTCTTGCTCACCTAAGCGGAGAAGAACGCTCGAGTATTGGCCAGGCCAGAGGCGGTGGGCCGCGTTTTCAAATGTGCCCATCAGCTGAATTGTACCCGTGGTTGCATCGACCGTATTATTGACGAAGGTAAGGTAGCCCTTCTCGGGAATCGTGGTATCGGGCGGCGCGGCCTGGATGGCGAGGCGCGATGTTCCCATGGCCCGCTTGATCTGGCCGAGATATTGTTGCGGTACGGAAAAGGTGACGTAAAGAGGCGACACTTGATTGATCACTACAAGCACTGGCGCAGCGTTGGCCGCGACCGTGGCGCCCGGGTAAACCAGCTGTGCACCGGTAACACCGCTAATCGGAGCGTAAATCGAGCAGTAGGAAAGTTGAATTTTGGCGGTTTGGATGGCCGCTTCATCGGCGGCGACGGTGGCACCTGCTGACGCAGAAGTGGCCTCGGATTGGTCGTACTGCTCTTTGGAGACCACGCCTGCCCTGTAAAGCTGGTCGTAGCGTTTCAGTTCGATCTGCCCGAGTTGGGCCTGCGCTTTGTCCTTGGTTAGCGCCGCTTGAGCCTGGGACAGCGCGGCGAGGAAAGGCGCCTGGTCAAGACTAACCAGCAGGTCGCCCTGGCGAACAAACTGACCCGGCCGATAATTCACCTCTTTTACGATCCCAGCCGTTTGCGATTCGATCGAGACGGTTTTGAAGGCTTGGCCGGTACCAATGGCATGCAACTCGATTGGCATCGACTTGCGCTCAACTTGGGCGACGATCACCGGCACAGCGGATGTGTTCTGCGGTCTGCTAATTACTCCGCTGGCAAGCGATCCCTGCGCCGGCCCGGCACTGTCCCCGCAACCGGTAAGAATCAGGATCGGCAGAAGTGAAATGGATGCGAGGATTTTACGAACTGTGATTATTCGTTCCAGTATCCGGCTCCTCATGGTAACCGTCGCTTGCAAACGAGCGAGCTGACCAGGTTCTATTCTACCAGCGGCAGAGAGAGTTCAAATCTTTGACGGCTTCGACTGGCGGTCCTGGCTTTTAGTTCAGGAGGTTGAGTATGTCACTCGGCAAGCCGCTATCATCGGGCTTCTTCCAGCCCTTTTCGAACCATTTCTCCCAGTTCTGCGCCCAAGGGCGTCCGTAATAGTCAATGAAATCCGGATCGCCCTTCGTGAGCTGAACCGGCCGTCCGTTGACGTTCTTGATGTTCGATAGGCACTCGATGAAAGTAAATCGCGCAGTGGGATCGCCGGCGACAGCGCGACGAAGGAAGCGGTCGCGGACGCGCACAGGCTGAACCAGTGAATCCGGGTCGTACCAGATCGCCTCGTGGTCGATGCCGACGAAGTGGTGCTGCGCGTCATACATGGGCTTGAAGGTTTCCACCGTCTCCATCTTGTTCGAGAATTCGAAGAGGGTGTGCTGCGACCAGCCCTGTACGTTGGCGGTCCAGCCGACGAGGGTGTCGCCATCCCAGAAAGCGATGGTCTCGCCATACCACTGCGGAACCTTCTGGACGTGCTGCGTCTGGCCGACCAGGAACTCGCGAATAAAATTATCGGCGATGCCTGAAAGGAACTCGACGCGGGTCGGTGTGATGCTCAGTTCGAAGTTGGATGCCTGGGAGGGAGCAGCCCACCAGCGGGTGAACCCCTCGGGCAGGCAGAAAGAGGCATTCCACTGTTTCGAGTTGTCTACCACCTCGTGGTAAATCTCCTGGACATAACGTTTCTGATACTCAGGGGTGAGAAGTGAGAGCAGCGTCGGAACCTGGTTGATGCCGCCCCAGTGCCAGCGTTCACCGCGTCCAAGGAAATTGAATCCGCGAGCACGGCGATCGGGGCCGATGAAGCCGGGTGAGTCGGTTCCGTTGGGATCGCGGACGTAGAAGCCGTCCCAATCGGGGGTAGTGGCTTTGGTATAGATGGTGGGGCCGCCATGAGCCTTGGCCTGGGCGAGGAGAGCCTCATAGTGCTCTTTGGCAGTCTTGTAGGGATACGGGCTGACAATACGATCGCGCGGGAAGTCGATGCGGCAATCACCCCAGGAGGCCGATGTCGGTGGATTGGCGCCGATGCGCCCGCTTTCCCACATGGCGTCGACCATCTGTCGAGGAGTGTTGCAGCGCCAGTAGCGCGGGTCCATCCACGAGGCTTTGTCCAGATAGAAGTTTTTGGACGTGAAGAGATCGATCGGAAGAGGAGTAACGCCCGGCTGCGGCGGCTCTGAGACCGGCGTGACGCGGGGTCTCGTGAATCCCCCGGGTTGCGGCGCCTGTGGATTGCGGAAGCGGGCCGGGTCGAGAACGGCGGGCGGCGGCTCTGGTTGGCCCGTCAGGACCGGATTGCCGCCTGGGGGCGGAATGAATTTTCCCGGTGTCTGTTGCGCTCGCGCGAGGTGGGCTGACCAGATACAGGCAAGGATGGCGGCGATGACGACGAAGCCCCATAATCGTGCTTTATTCATGACCTTTACCTCTCTTCACTCTCTTAATTTCTTCTGGAATCCAAAGTACTGGCAGGCACCAAGTGCGTCGCGTAATTGCACCCTGTGACAACCGGCGGTGAAATCCATCGTTCTCAGCAAAATTAATTTCGCACTTTGCACTCCTCTCCTCTACGGCGGGCGTGAGGCTTTTGATGCGTTATCATTTTGCACCCGACTGTCAAGCTCCAACGTCGGCAACCGACTTGGACGTGTTTTGCTTCCACTGTTCAGGTGATATGCTCTGGCAATGTCGCAACGTAGGTTCGACGTCTACAATTGCTTGGCGGGTGCGAAAATCATTACGAGTGGCGGAGGGCAAAGCAGATGCGATTTCGAGGATTGCTTTCGGTTTTCATGATCGTGTTCGTACCGATCGTGATGGTTGCGGGTCAAACTCGGACAGGACAAAGTGGACCGCCTCAGAAGCATTTGACCATGACGATAACGGGCTTCGCCGACGGCTCCGACATTCCGTTGAAATACACCGCGGCCGGTAGCCAGACTTCACCAGAAATCACGTGGATCAACACGCCCCCAGGCACAGTCACATTTCTTTTGCACATGCATGATATGGACTTTAGCCGCAATCACACGACCGACGACCAGCTTCATTGGCTTGTCTGGAATATTCCGGGCACGGCGACGGGGTTGCCGGAAGGTGTCCCGAGCGGTGCCCAGTTGCAGAACGGAGCCTACCAAGTCAGCGCGAGCGGGCCTAGTTATCGAGGTCCGGGCGCGCCAGCCAGTTTCCCGCGGCACCATTACGCTTTCGAACTTTTTGCCTTGGATACGAAGGTCGACGTCCAGCCTGGCACTGACGCGTTTGAAACTCGCGCAAACGTAATGAAAGCGATACAGGGACACATTCTTGAGAGGGCCGTATACATTGGCCTTTTTCACCGTCCGCAATAGCCTCGAAAAATGGCATCGGCTAATTGGCGTTGATCCGCAGAATTTATGCGGATGCGCTTAAATGTCTGGGCGAATCAGTGTGGATTTTTGCGAAGAATTGGGGTGAGCGATGGGATTTGAACCCACGACCCTCGGTGCCACAGACCGATGCTCTACCAGCTGAGCTACGCTCACCGCCCGGGAAAATCATAGCACGTCGGTGAGCGCTGGACTACGGCTTGCGGGGACTTGACCTGCGAATGAGATGGTTTCAAAGGCTTGGTCGAGAGGAAGCGAGACGATTCTTCAATTCAATTCACCGATTTGAGGTGGTGTGATCGGTGCTAATTCGGCCGAATGGGCACAGTACGAGGATACGAGGAAAATGTTTACACGGGGAGCCGAAACGGCGCAAGTAGTTGTTGGTGTAAAGAAAAATCGTCCACGGTGAATTCGATCCGAGGCCTATTTTTGAGCTGTGCGCGAATGCAAACGGTTCCCTTAGATTAGGATTTGCGGCGGAAGGGAATTGGGGCGGAACGTTTCGCCGGCTCGGAGCACAGCTTGAGGTGGGCACGGGCTTCGCCTGCCCAGAGGCCGTTGGGAGCGAGGCGGAGGTAGAGTAGCCACTCCTCGCGAGCCAAATCGCGTTCTCCGCGTTTTTCATAGGCAAGTGCGAGGTTGAAATGAACATCGGCGTGTGCCGGCATCGAACGGGCCGCGCAGACGAGATGCTCGATGGCCTGGTCCATGTCGCCGCGCTCTTCGAGGACACACCCTAAGTTGTAGCGCGAGATTCCATTCAACGGATCGAGCCGAACGGCACAAGCGAATTCGGCGAGCGCCTCGTCGGAGTGTCCCATTTGATAGAGAGCCACGCCAAGGTTGATGTGCGCATCCACCCATCCGGGCGCAAGTTCAAGGACGTGGCGGTAGTTCTCGATAGCCTGCGGCAGAAGCTCAGACTGTGTCTCGCAATCGAGCGCGGCTTGGAAAAGCTGCTCGGGGCTGGGACTCGCCATGGAATGAAGCTTGGCGGGTGAAACCGAATCGAAAAGAAAAGCCCACTGCCGCTTGATGGGACTGAACGGCCGCGCGGCGCCGGGAGGAATCACCAGCACGTCACCGCCTTGATCGAGAAACTGAAATTCCTGCAACGGCTGTTTAGAGCTGCCGAACTGCTCCTCGATGAGTTTCACGGCGCGACGGACACGCAGCGCCGGAACGCGCCTTTCCGTCAAGCGCTGAAGGGTCCGCAAGGCTACCAGATCGCGAAAGGTGTAGAAGCGCTCTCCCCAGCGTGCCAACGGACACACGAGCCGTAGGCGCTCCCAATAGCGCAGGCGGCTGGGCGCAACGCCTAGCATGCGTCCCACTTCTCTTCGGGTATATCGTTGCGACAAGCCTAACTCCCCGTAGTGGTGCTTTCGCGAATGATTATGCACCCGTTGTCAACGGGTGTGGCGCGGAGCTTGGTGTAAAGACTGTGGAAATCGCCCGGACGATTACTAACAGACCACACGCGGACTCATGCGGATTGAACGGCCTTCACCGCTTGCTAGACTTTGAAGGATACCTGCCCTCCACGATGGCTCTCGAAAACACGGAACGGTTGTACCTGGAGCGTCAAGTAACGCTGGCGCGCGCGGTGATCGCGGCGCTGTCACTGGTTGCGCTTCTGGAGACTTCCGCGGTTCCCGTGAGCCGGCTATCGATCGTGGTTCTATCGTCGTATTTGGCGGTGGCTTTAGTAGTCGCGCTGGCGGAGCGTTTTTTGAGCGAGACGGAACTGCGGATCCCGCTGGTGGCGGATCTATTGGTGCTGGGCGCTTTTCTCTATTTGACACCTTCTGTGTCGGCATTCTGGTTTCTCTTCCTGTTCACGGTATTTGCGCTGGCGACTCGCGGGAACATGAGGGCGCTGCTGGTGCTGGTGGGCGTCGCGACTGTTGCCATTATCGTGCGCGTGGCTTTGGAGGAACCGTTTCGCTGGCAGAGCATCGGGCACTGGGTAGTGATCGGTATAGGAACGCTGGTTTCCGGGCTTGGAATGGGATTTGTGGGCGCGCGCGAACAGCAGCACGTGGCGCGGCAGCAGTCCATGGAGAAAATTACGGGGCTGCTGCAATTCGAGAGCGGCTTGAATGAGTCAATTCGCAAAATGTTGGGCGAGCTAGTGCTGATTTTTAAGTGCGAACGAGCGTGCTTGGCGATTCGCGATGATGAATTGGAGCGGCTCTTTATCTGGAAGGTAGGTTCGGATACCTCTGAGCCGGGCGGACCCGAGGCCCTTTCGCTTTCGCGCTCCGATGTTTTTTTGCTCGACTCGCTGGAGGTTTCGATGGGGTGGAACGGTGGAAATGGCTGCAGGGGCCGAGGCTTCGGATGGGACCGCCGAAGTGGCGCGCGTTTTCGAAATGTTGCACCACCTCCGGAATCTACGTGCAATGAGCTTGGTGGGCGATCGCTGATGGCTGTGACGATCGAAGCGAACGGACGTCCGGCAGGCCGGGTGTTGCTGGCGAACCCGCTTGAAGCGCGGAGCCGGTTTTCCGCCGGAGACTTGCGCTGGCTTGAACAAATCATCCGACACGTCGCGCCGCCGCTGGAGAACATCTTTCTGCTGAGGAGTTTACGGGCGCGGGCGATTGAGTCTGAACGAAGCCGCATCTCGCGCGATCTGCACGACGGAATCTTGCAAACGCTGCTCAGCTTAAAGATTCAGCTCGACGTATTGCGGAGGAAGCTTCCGGAAAGGCCTGAACAAGCCTGCCAGGAATTGGCGGGCCTGCAGAAAACCGTGCACCAGGAAAGCGAGGAATTGAGGCGCATGGTGACCGATCTGCGCCCGCTGCGCGTGGAGAGCGCCGACATGCGAGAGTTGATGCACGGGTTTGCCGAACGCTTCCGCAGCGAGCACGGGCTGGCGGTGGATTTGTTCATCGAAAACCGCGATTTGAGGATTCCGGACCGCGTTTGCCGGGAGTTATTTCAGATTTACCGTGAGGCACTTCACAACATAAAAAAGCATGCGAGTGCCAGCCACGTCGTGGTAAAACTAGAACAGGACGAGGCAAAAGTCTTTCTCGTCGTGGACGATAACGGCCGAGGGTTCAGTTTTTCTGGACTCTATACCAGTGAGGAACTGGATCGGTTGCGTCTCGGGCCAATTTCGATCAAGGAACGGACCCGAGGAATGGGCGGAACGCTGACGGTAGAATCAAACCCTGGGCACGGGGCCCGTCTGATAGTCGAAATTCCATTAAATTAACATGCCGAAAACAAAACAGGCCATCCGAATCCTGGTTGCAGACGACCATGCGATCTTCCGCGATGGTCTGCGCAAGCTGCTTGAGGTGACCGATGAGGTGGAGATCGTCGGCGAGGCGTCGAACGGCGTTGAATGCACAAAAATGCTGACGAAATTGAAGCCGGATATTCTCCTGCTTGATTTGCGGATGCCGGAGAAGGACGGCTTGGGGGTTCTGGAAGAGGTCAATTTCGATACGCTTCCAACTCGGGTGATCGTTCTCACGGCGGCGGAGGACGATCGCGACGTGGTGCGCGCCATGCGCCTGGGTGCGCGCGGAGTGGTCCTGAAGCAATCCGCGAGCGACCTGCTGCTGAAGAGTATCCGCAAGGTCCACGACGGCGAAATTTGGCTCGATAATCGCATGACCGCTGAGGTGATCGACGCCTTCAAAAAGTCGTCAGAGTCCGGCCAGCGACGGGAAAAGCCTCTGCTGAGCGACCGCGAAAAGGAAATCGTGCAATTGGTGGCCCAGGGGTTTCGCAACAGGGAAATCGGCGAAAAGCTATTCATCAGCGAGCAGACTGTAAAAAACCACCTTCACAATATCTTCGATAAGCTCGGCGTCTCGGATCGCCTGGAACTGGCTCTGTATGCCATCCATCATCGCCTGATCGACCAGGCGTAATCAGGAGTAACGTCCCGCCCATAGACGTCTGACCTCTTTCTATTAGACTTATCTACCCTGGTACTACCTAACGCACTCACTTCGACACAGTACTTCTGTACCAGCGGGGCCATAGTGAATTGGCCCTCTTGCTCTATTGGCTGAAATTGGCCGCACCTCTATCCTGAATGGGCAATTGGAAGATTGAAGGAGTGCCTTGTGTCCTTGAAAGAAAGACGTATTTCGCGGCGGTTCCTGATGCGATTGCCGCTAACCGTCCGATGGACGGATGAGAACGTGGTTGGAGAGGCCGCTACGGAATCGCGCGAGGTCAGCTCGCGAGGCTTGTATTTTCATCTACCCAAGAGCCTCAAGAGCGGATCACCCGTCGAGATCGTCATGACTCTTCCCCACGAACTGACTCAGGCGGGGCCGGTACGGGTTCGGTGCCTGGGCCGGGTATTGCGGAGCAGCCCCGAGCATTCAGGAGAAGTGGGCGTGGCCGCGGCCATCGAACGTTACGAATTCATGCGGAACGGAGAGCACGCCGCATAAACAGTTTCTTACCCTGACCCTGCGGACGGGTGAGAAGAGGCCGGGCGCTCGGGTCCCTCAGCCTAGCGCTCGGCCGTTTTTATTTAGTCTCGGATTTTGACGCTCCAGCAGAGTGTTAAGTCCACGAGCCACCTACCCCCAAAATGGCGTTGGCAGCCGTGTTGTCAAATTTCTGATTGATAAAGTCTATTAAGCGGAATGGAAGAGACAATCCTCTGTTTTCTAAAGATGCTTGGCGTACCCGGTGCGTTACATTAAGGTCCTCGACGCCATACGGAACACCACTTTGCAATTGGTCAGAATTAGTGAGACCATCCAGTGACGACGGTTTTGGTTTCCCCGGGGGCGCAGTATGCCCTATGCTTTCGATTTCGATTCGGCGAACCGCATTCTTCATTGCCGCCTCAGTGGCCCGGTTAATGACGAAGTTCTGAGAGATTTCTTTCAAGCTGGGTCTAAGCACGCCGTTCGCATGCATCCCGCGGCGGGAGTCGTCGATCTGTCCGAAGTCACTTCATTTGATGTTTCCACTCCGGTGATCAAGGCGTTGGCCAAGTCGGCGCCCGTATTGCACGATCCGGACTTGCGCCGCGTCGTCATTGCACCATCCCCTGGAATTTACGGAATGATGCGGATGTTCGAGATGGAAGGAGAGGCGACGCGACCTGGCCTTCAGGTGGTTCGCAGCGAGCGCGAGGCGTGGGCAATTCTGGCGGTGCGGAACCCGCAATTCGAGCCTCTGAATATC
>DATDIT010000076.1:0-53034 GCA_036520875.1 Candidatus Acidiferrales bacterium | reverse complement strand
CGAGCGCAACCCTCGTCCCATGTTGCCAGCATTCAGTTGGGGACTCATGGGAGACTGCCGGGGTCAACTCGGAGGAAGGTGGGGATGACGTCAAGTCATCATGCCCCTTATGTCTTGGGCTGCAAACATGCTACAATGGCCAGTACAAAGGGTTGCGAGACCGCAAGGTGGAGCGAATCCCAAAAAGCTGGTCTCAGTTCGGATTGGGGTCTGCAACTCGACCCCATGAAGTCGGAGTCGCTAGTAATCGCGAATCAGCAACGTCGCGGTGAATACGTTCCCGGGCCTTGTACACACCGCCCGTCACATCACGAAAGTGGGCTGTACTAGAAATCACCGTGCCAACCGCAAGGAGGCAGGTGCTCAAGGTATGACTCATGATTGGGGTGAAGTCGTAACAAGGTAGCCGTAGGAGAACCTGCGGCTGGATCACCTCCTTTCTAAAAGAAAAGGGAGCACGACTCGCCTTTGGCGAGTACGGCTCTCCATCCCGGATCTCACGACCCGGGACGTTCGGCTTCTCAGCCGACCCTTCGGGGTAACCCTTCACAGGGTAAACGGGTTCTGGCCTGCTTCATTCGAATGTTGTAAGAGCAATCAGACAAACGCAAAAGCCCCGACTCGACGAAAAATCGAGCCGGGGCTTTTTATTTTTGGCGGTTTTTTTCGCCGCAAATTCCTGCTAGTTTGCCGCAGTGAATACGTCTAACTAGAAGCTGTTAGACGTCTCAAAACGTCAAAAACGGCGCGCTTCGGCCCTCCGGGAACGCATTTTTTCTGGCCGGTGAAGGATTGCATCCAGGCACCCGGATTATTTTGTGTGCGAGAATGTTGCCGAGGTGACCGCGTGGCGCCTGCGACGGACGAGCGTGCCGAACCCCAAGAGTTGCGCAAGGATCTCGGTAATTTCAGCGGCCCCTCGTATTCGGGGCTGGCGGCGCATTTCCGCGCGGGCGGCTCGAATTACTCGCAGACAACGTACGATCCGCTGAAAGCGTTCCTTCCCGGGCATATGTGGACCTGGATTTCGCATGTTGCGAAATTCTGGTTCAAGAAGAAACACAATTTCAGGGATTACACGACCGATGGGAAAGGCAACGGTATTTACGAAATTGGGGAACGGTGCACGATCGACTTGATTGGAGACTGGGGAACGGGAACGGATGAGGCACAGATGGTGGCGAGCCTGGTGGCGAAGTCGCGGCCTGATTTCACGATTCACCTGGGGGACGTGTATTACGTGGGAGACAGCACCGAGGTGAAGGAAAACTTTCTTGGCGTGAAAACCAGCGGATACACGGCGGTGAAATGGCCGATGGGCACGAAGGGGAGCTTTGCGCTTTCCGGGAACCACGAAATGTACGCGCACGGCAGCGGATATTTCGGGTACGTGCTGCCGAAAATGGGATTGAGGGACGGCAACAGTGAGTGGGGCCGCGGCCAGTGGGCGAGTTTTTTCTGCCTGCAGAACGAACACTGGCGCGTCCTGGCGATTGATACGGGCTACAACTCGGCGGCATTCGACTGGGGACGAGTCCCAGTTATACAGAAGACCAAGTTCATCCGGACGTCGCTGCATTTCAAGCCGCAGTGCACGATTCCGCCCGCTCTGATGAAGTGGATCGAATCCACCGTGAATCCCGATGGAGATAATCGCGGGCTGATTGTGCTATCGCATCACGGAAGCCATTCGTCCTTTGGGGAGTGGTATCAAATTCCAGCGAAACAATTAGCCCAGGTAATTCACCGACCGGTGATCTGGTTTTGGGGACATGAACACAAACTCGCCATCTACGACAAATATGCGGTGGCGGGCGGGATCCCGACATATGGACGCTGCATCGGTCACGGGGGCATGCCCGTGGAACGAGGAGCGCTACCCGACATCGACGAGTGCCGCTGGCTTGCGTGGGACAACCGGCGCTACGACAACGGTGAAAAGATCGATGCAGGTTACAACGGCTGGGCGAAGGTGATTCTGGAGGGGCCGCGGATGGGCGTCGAATATTACGACTTGCACGGCGCGCTGCTTTTCACGGAGAAATGGCGCGTGGATTTGAAGTCGGGCGCGCTCGAAGGACCGAATTTAAAGAAGACCCTCGACGACCCATCGCTGCATTTTCGTGAGCCGATTGGTGGATAAACGCGAAAAGCGGCGAGGCAAGAATGGGCTTTGCAGAAATGGAAAGGCCGAGCCGTTGAGGCCCGGCCTTTAGAGGAAGAGCGTTTCTAGTGGTGGACGTAGATGCCGATATCAAATTTATGATCCCAATCGGCATGATGGTCGCGGCACCACTGCTTGTCCGCCTGGAGTTTATCGACGGCGCGATCAACCTGGCGGCTGTGTTCGCCGTGTTTCGCGGCTGCTTCATCGACCCTACCCCTATCGGCTTCGATCCGGCGATGGCATTCGTCTCTGTAGTCATGGTCGGCAAAAGCCATCTGGGCCGCCGATAGCGTAAAGGTGACGGCTAATGACAATCCCAAAGTAAATCGAGCGATTTTCCCTTTCATCAGTCTCCCTCCTAATTGCGCGGTCTACTGGGCCCTGGGGTACGTGGCACATGCTAAAGCGTTTGGTTCCAATCATCTATACGTTGAAGCCCGTACTACAATGTGTGGCTTGCTGTAGGCGCAAAGGCGCTGCGGAGCGGCGCGGAGGGGTTCAAAGGAACCTCCGCGCCAGTTGCAAATAATTCAAATCAGCCGAAAAGTTTGCGTGTTTAGGGGAGTTTGAAGACGTAGATCGTATCGGCGGCGACGATTGCTACGCGCTGTTTGCCATCTTTGCCTTCATAGGTCATTGGGTTGGCGTTGGCATTCTTAGCTAGCGTGGCGACCCAAAGTTGCTTGCCGGTTTTCGAATCGAAAGCGCGGAAGCGTTGGTCGGTAGTCGAACCGATGAAGACGAGATCGCCCGCAGTGGCGATGGGGCCGGCACTGCCGGAACTGCCGGTGAGCTGCTTATCCTCGGGGAGACCTTCGGTAATGCCCAATCGCACTTGCCAGGCGATGTCTCCTGTGTTGGCATTCACGGCGATCAATTGACCCCACGGCGGTTTCTGACAGGGCCAGCTGCCGAGCGGTTTGCCATTGGCATCCTTCATCATGGCGCTGAAGCTGAAATAGGGGCCGGGGCCATTGACGCTGGCGCGGTCGTATTCTTGCTTTGAGCCTTCGGTACCGCGGCCGTAGTTCAAACCCGGCTTTTTCTTTTCCATCCAACCCATGAGGGAGACGTCATGCGTTTGAACGAAGACGTAATGCATATGGGGATCGGTGGCGGTGCCGCCCCAGTTGGAGCCGCCGGTACCTCCAGGAAACTGGACGGTGGTTTTGGGCGGAGTGCCATCCTCGTGGTAGAGCCAACCGGTGAAGGGGCCGGCATTGTAAAGAGTGCCGCCATTTTTCTCCAAAACTTCCTGGCAGGCCTTAACGTGGTCGGGAGTGGTGTCTTCGGCGGTGACCATATCTTCCGGCTTGTAGCTGTTGCGAGCTAGCGGCGGCGGCTTCAGAGGAAACGGTTGTGTGGGCGAATACCACTCGCCGGGAACGTCGCCTTTCGGAACCGGGCGCTCTTCGACCCCGAAGACCGGCTTGCCGGTGTCGCGGTTGAGAATGAACATCAAGCCTGTTTTGCCGATGGCGACCAGCGCAGGAATTTTTTGGCCGTCCTTATCGACTTCTACGAAGCCGGGGCCGGGAGGCAGGTCTTGATCCCACAGATCGTGGTGGATGGTTTGGAAATACCATTTCAGCTTTCCGGTATCGGCGTCGACGGCAACGATCGAGTTGCCGAAGAGGTCATCGCCGGGACGATCGCCGCCGTAATAGTTGGGCGAAGGGCCGCCGATGGGCATGAAGAGGGTATTCGTTTTTGGATCGACGGTCATGTACCAGCCCCAGACGTTGGTGCCGGAACGGCCTTTCCAGCCGTCGTTGAGCCACGTGTCGTGGCCGACTTCGCCGGGCTGCGGAACAGTATGGAAAGTCCAAACTAATTTTCCGGTGACGGCATCGTACGCGCGGGTATCGCCTGGAGGTCCGATGGGCAACTCGCCCACGCTGGCACCGAGGAACGCGAGGTTCTTATAAATTGTGGGGACGCCGTCATATGCGACGGTCATCTCGACAATTCCATTATTGCCAAAACTGGGCACGGGCATTCCGGTGGACGCGTCGAGGGCAATAATTTTGCGGCTGAAAGTGGTGAAAATGACGCGGGGCTTGTTGTCCTTATCACCAGGCCAGTACGCGACGCCGCGAGTAGGGCCGGCCGGGATGTCGTAGTGCCAGATTTCTTTTCCGGTATCGCCGTCGAAGGCGATCACCTTGTTGCCACCCGCCATATACATGACGCCGTTGACGGCAATAGGAGTGGCCTCAAGGCTGCCGTGAGTGGTCAACTGCTGCGTCCAGGACTGCGTGAGCTTGTCCACGTTGTGCGTGTTGATTTGCTTGAGCGGCGAGAAGCCCATGCCTTCGAGGTCGCCGCGATACATCGGCCAGTCTTTCGTGGGACTCTGTGCGTCGGCACCGGTGGCAAAAGCGAACGGCAAGATTGCAAGGCCAGCAACAATTGATATCCATCTCTGGCGCATTCTTTAATCCCCCTCGATCTATAAGTCGCGCAGATACTATCAGCAAAGTGTGTGAGACGCGCGAAATTTTGCGGTGGTTACGTTCTGGAGGCTAGAGGTTGGATGCTGGAAGCTGGAGACTGCCGGCGCTCGGGCAGGCGTTGGATGGCGGCCCTGCGCGCGAAAACCCTCACCCCGTGAAGGCGGGGTGAGCTACATAAAAACCAACGACGCCAGTCAGGAGATCCTTCGGCTGTAGTCGCGAAAAAGTTGATGTTCCCAGAGAAAGGCAAAGACGCCGGCGAGATGCCGACGCGACAAGAGCATCGCGGCTGATGGCGGACACAGCCCGTAGGCCGCGAGGTGTAACGACGACGCGTGGTGAGCAGGCGAGAAATGAATGAGGTTGCGAAAAATGAGACGGCACGGTATATTCTGGAGGTAAGGCAAGCGCATTCAATAGAATGACATCGGAGGTAGTGATCCATGGAATGGACCGCACCGCGTCACGAAGAGATTGACCTGAATTGCGAAATCAGCTCGTACGCTAACGCCGAACTGTAGTTTCTAGATGCGCGTGAAAATCCTCGGCTCCGCGGCCGGGGGTGGATTCCCTCAGTGGAATTGCGGCTGCGCGAATTGCGGCCGTCTGCGGAGTGGTTCGCTTCGAGGCAAAGCCCGCACACAGGCACAAGTTGCAGTTTCCCTCGATGATTCCTCTTGGACTTTACTGAACGCTTCTCCTGATCTCAGGCAGCAATTCATGGAGAATCGCGAATTCGCGCCTACGGGGCCGGGGCGCAGCACACCCGCTTCCGCGATCATCTTGACCAGCGCCGACGTGGATTGCGTTTTGGGACTTCTGCATCTGCGCGAGTTTCAGCCTCTGCGCATTTATGCGACTGCGAGCGTGCGGCGAGTTTTGACCGAAGAGAATTCGTTGTTCCGAACGCTCGAACGATCGCACCCTCCGGCTGAGTGGGAATCGCTGCCGGTGAACGAGGCGGTTCCAATTCTGGCGCAAGGTGCTGGACCGAACAAAACAGGGATATGTTGCCGGGCCGTGCCGCTCGATGGAGATTTCCCGGATTATGTGAGCGAACGATTGCGGCGGAGCCTACCTCGGGAGGAGGCACTGGTTGGTTTGGAACTGGAGCAGAACGGGAAGCGGATGTTTTATGCTCCGAGCATTACAGGGGTCAGCGACGGTTGGAAACGACGGGCCGCGGAAAGCGATCTCTCGCTGCTGGATGGAACCTTTTGGACGAATGACGAACTTGTCCGGGTGATGGGTAGCGGGAAAACGGCGCGGGAGATGGGGCATATGCCGCTTTCCGAAGAAGACGGACTGATCAAGCAGATGGGAAACGTCCATGGTGGACGGCGCATCCTTATCCACATGAACAATACAAATCCGCTGCTGGATGAAGAGAGCGCAGCGAACCGCGTGGCGCGCGACGCGGGGTGGGAAATTGCGTACGACGGGATGGAGTGCGAGCTTTGAGCGAATCAGAGCGCGAGACAATTCTGCCCGAGACGGAATTCGTCGCGCGGTTTCAGGCGATCGGCGAAGAACGCTATCATCACAAGCATCCCTTTCACCTGCTGATGCATGAAGGAAAGCTCACGCGCGGACAACTGCAGGCGTGGGCGCTGAACCGCTATACCTACCAAAGCCAGATTCCGATCAAGGATGCGTCGATTTTGGCGCGAAGCGACGATTCGGATTTTCGCCGGGCGTGGCGGAAACGGATTCTCGACCACGATGGCGACGGCGTAAAGCCCGGCGGCATCGAGAAATGGCTCAGACTGGTGGAGGCCACAGGGCTTCCCGCCGAGCAGGCTATTCGCGGCGAGGGGATTTTGCCAGCCACGCGATATGCGGTGGAATCATACGTCCACTTCGTTCGCTCGCGGACGTTTCTGGAAGCGGTGGCGTCTTCGCTGACGGAGCTTTTTTCGGGCAAGCTGATTACGTTACGGATGGACCGGCTGCGGCACCACTATCCCTGGCTTTCGAGCGGCCTCGACTACTTTGAGGCGCGAATCACGCAGGCACCAGAAGACGCGAATTTCGCGCTGGCGTGGGTGGTGAAGCATGCGCGAACCCGGCAGGAACAGGAGCTAGCGCTGGGGGCGCTTCGCGCCAAGTGCGATATTCTGTGGGCCATGCTGGACGCGCTTTATTTTGCGTATGTGTTGCCGGGCTGGCCGCCGCCCGGCGCGTTTGAACCGGATCGGAACGCCGCGTGAAGCCGGAGATGAACAGCCGTCCTCGGCTTGCGGCCGGGTGCCGGTTGAACGAGAAGGACAAGCCGCCGCGGATGCTGCTGATGCCGGAGCGCGCGCTGCGGCTGAACGGGCCGAGTCTGGAGATTGTGGAGCGTTGCGACGGATCGCATACCGTGCAGCAAATTATTTCGGAATTGCAGCGAATATATTCGAAGGCCGAGCCCGCGAAAGTGGAGCAGGACATTTTGGGGTATCTGGACCTGTTGAATACGCAGCGCGCGGTGGATTTCGAATGAATCTTCGATGCGCGTTGGTAGGGGTGAGCCGTTCTTTCAGATGAGCGAATCCATACCTTCGCCGCTGGCATTGATCGCCGAGCTGACGCACCGGTGTCCGCTGCATTGCGTTTACTGCTCAAATCCCATTTCGCTGATGGCGCGGGATCGCGAACTCTCGACGGAAACATGGAGCCGCGTGCTCAGGGAAGCAGCGGAACTCGGCGTGCTGCAAGTGGATTTCACGGGAGGCGAACCGCTGGCGCGTCCTGATCTTTCGGAAATTATTCGTGCGGCGCGCGGCGCCGGTTTGTATGTGAATCTGATCACATCGGGGATGCCGCTCGATGAAAAGGGGCTGGGGGATTTGGTGAAAGCCGGGCTGGATCACATTCAGATCAGCTTTCAAGGAGCGCGGCAGGAAAGCTCGATTGAATTCGCGGGAATGGATGCGCAGGCCCGAAAGCTGCGCGCAATCGAATGGATCAAGCGGCAACGAATTGCCCTGACGCTAAATTTCGTCATTCATCGGCAGAATGTGGATCGACTGGAGGAAATGCTGGCGCTGACGGAGGAGATCGGCCCTGGGCGCGTGGAAATCGCGCATGTGCAATATTACGGCTGGGCATTCACGAACGTGGGAAAATTGCTGCCAACGCGCGCGCAGCTCGACCGCTCGCTGGAGGTCATTAAGCGGGCCGAGGAGCGCCTGCGAGGGAAAATCAGAGTGGAATACGTGGTACCGGACTACTACGCGAAGTATCCGAAGCCGTGCATGGGAGGCTGGGGACGCAAGCTGATACTTATTACGCCGGCCGGAGACGTGCTGCCATGCCACGCGGCGGGCATGCTGCCGGGCATGATGTTTGAAAATGTGCAAGCGCAACCGCTACGGAAGATTTGGGAGGAGTCTGGAGCGTTTCAAAAATTCCGCGGCGAGGAATGGATGCCGGAGCCTTGCCGAAGTTGCGATCGTCGCGAGCGCGATTTCGGCGGCTGCCGGTGCCAGGCCTTTCTGCTGGCAAAAGATGCCGGCGTTACGGACCCGGTTTGCTCGTTTTCCCCAAAAAGAGGGATCGTCGACCAGATATTGAAGGATATAAACGAGACGCTCCCGGCAGAATCCTCGACCAAAACCGATTGGATCTACCGTTCCAATCCGGCGTGAAAAGCCGGATGCAACGAAAAGACCGAATGCAACAGCAGATCCCTCACACCGGCCTGAATGCGGCCGGGTTCGGGATGACAACTTAACCGCAGATTAAGGCGGTGCGAGTTTTCGGCAGGCCCCAAACTTCCCGGAGACTGCGAGCGATCACGTTATAATGCCGCCCGATGTTTCCGGCGCAACGCGTGTGCACATCCGCGCGTCGAAGACCGCATGAAAAGGCTCAGCCCTTGAGGATATCCACCGGGAAGTTCCGCGTGCAGCGCGCGGCGCATTTCATTTTCACAATTATTTTGACGCTGGGCGTTTCGTGGAATGTTTGCGCGCAGGGGACGCGGGTGGAGGGAACCGTTCACGACGCAACGGGAGCGCCCGTGCAGGGAGCTAAGGTTGAGCTGAGCGCGGGTTCTTACTCCGCGGAGACTACGACGGATGCGGCGGGGATGTTTGCATTCGATGGCGTGCCGGTGGCGGCTGGGACGGTGGAGGTGACGGCGGGTGGTTTTGAGCCCTTGAAGCAATCGTGGACAGCGGCTACTGCGCAGGAGATGAGTTTTGTGTTACAGCCGCTTACGGTGAGCCAGCAGGTGGTGGTTACGGCCGCGAGGACCGCGACGCCGTTGGGGGAATCGCCGGCCAGCACGATTCAGCTTACGCGACGCGATTTGCAACAGACGCCGAATCTTACGCTGGACGATGCGCTGCGTCAGGTTCCGGGGTTTAGTCTTTTTCGACGATCGAGCAGCCGGATTGCGAATCCGACGACGATGGGAGTATCTCTGCGAGGACTGGGAAGTGGAGCCGGACCAAGCCGCGTGCTGGTACTGGAGGACGGCCTGCCGCTGAACGATCCTTTTGGATCCTGGATTTATTGGGATCGGGTGCCGAACGAGTCGGTGGCCAGCGTGGAAGTGGATGAAGAGGGCGGTTCGAGCCTATATGGAAGCGACGCGTTGGCGGGCGTGGTGCAATTCCTGACACGGCCCGCCAATCCGGGCGGGATTTCGATTGAGACTTCCTACGGCAACCAGAATACGCCCGACCTTTCGCTGTGGGCGGGAGGGGAGAAAGGCAAATGGGAGTCTACGTTCAGCGGGGACGTGTTTCACACGGACGGTTATATTTTGGTGCCGGAGGACCAGCGGGGCAGCGTGGACACGAAGGCAGGCTCGGAGCATGGCACAGCCGACCTGATGATTGGGCGGAAGATCGGGTCCGACAGCGAAGTTTTTGCACGCGGGTGGTATTTCGACGACCGGCGGCAGAACGGCACCCCCGATCAGACGAATGATATTCGTCTCGGCGAGGGCGCGCTCGGAGCGAACCTGCATCTCGGCGCTATCGGATCACTGACGTTGCGCTTTTACGGCGATGCGCAGACGTATCACCAGGGATTTTCGTCGGTGGCGGCAAATCGCGATTCGGAAATTTTGGTCGACACGCAAACGGTACCGGCACAAGAGGTTGGAGGATCGGCGGTGTGGTCGCGCGGTCTGGGCAACCGGCAAACGTTGGTGGCGGGATTCGATGATCACGAAGACATCGGGCACAGCAACGAGATTCAGTTTTCCGGGGTGACGGGAAAGCATACGGTCGACACTTTTGCCGGGGGGCATCAGCGGGCAGCAGGAGTGTTTGGCGAAGACTTGATCCAAATTGCGCCCGGATGGACGCTGGCGGCTAGCGCACGGTTCGACGACTGGCGGAATTTCGAGGCGTTCAAAGTGCAACAGCCGGTGGATGTTTTGGGAGCGCCAACGGGACTGCCGATAAATAACTTTTTCCCATTACGAACTTACAGCGCCTTCAACCCGAGGTTGAGCGTGGTGCATGCGATTGGCTCGCACGTTTCCTGGTTGGCTTCGGTCTATCGTGCGTTTCGAGCGCCGACGCTGAACGAACTGTATCGCTCGTTCCGCGTAGGAACGTTGACCACTGACGCGAATCCGGATTTGCGAGCGGAGCGGTTGACGGGCGGCGAGACCGGCGTGGACGTGACTGGATTCGAGCGACGGCTGGAATTGAGGGGAATATTTTTCTTCAATGAGGTGATCGATCCGGTGACGAACGTTGCATGTCCGGTGGCGATGCCGCTGCCGACTTGCCCGTTGGCGTCAACAGGGACGACGCAGCTGCGGGAGAATCTCGGACGCACGACTGCGCCGGGATTCGATTTGAACGGGGTTGTCAATGTTACGCATCGCTTGCAGCTTATTGCCGGCTATGAATATGTGGATGCGAAGATCGATAGCGCGCCTGGGCTGAGGCTTGCCGGATTGTGGGTGGCGCAAGTCCCGCACAGCGTGGTCACTTTTCAGGCGCGCTACGACGATCCCAAGCACATCGTGTTTTCGGTGGACGGCCGGATGGTGGGCCTACAATTTGACGATGCGAACAATATGTTTCCGATGGGCCGGTTTTTCGTGTTGGATGCAATGGCATCGCGCAACATTCGCGGCGGCGCCGAGGTTTTTGCGGCCGTCGAGAATCTGACGAACGAAGAATACTTGATCGCCTCACAGGGTGGACAGGAAACAGGCTTGCCAATTTCGGCGCGAATAGGATTTCGGTTCAACTTTCCAAATCGATAGCGATGCCACAGTGCGACTTTTTGGTTAGCGGAGCGTGAGAGGAAGGTATCTTTTTGGAGAGTTCGTCACACGTTGCAACTCAACTATCCGAGATCAGCCGACGAGACGGATTTCGTAAGCTTTAGCTGGCGTTCATAGGGAGCCTGCTCGAGGAATATTATGGCGATAATTCCACAAACGGCCGCAATACCGGCGATAGCATATGCAGCTGCGACAGAGAAGTGAGGAATCACCAGAGCGATATTTCCAAACAGCACTGCCACAGCGTAAAGCGCAAGGACGGCACCACGGTGGCCAAGCCCAAGGTTCGACAAGCGATGCGCGGTGTGGTCTTTGCCGGGCGAGGTGAAGGGGAGCAATTTGCGGCGAGCGCGGGATATCGAGACGAGAGTGGTATCAAAGATCGGCACACCCAAAATAAGGACGGGAACCAGCCAGCTAACCGAACCGTGAATTCCTTCCGGCCGAATTTTGAGACCGAGAGCGGCCATCAAGAAGCCCAAGAACATGGCTCCTCCGTCGCCCATGAAAATTCTTGCTGGATTAAAATTCCAAAGCAAAAAACCAAGCGCGGCTCCGAGGGTTGCGGCGGCGAGCGTGCGGACCATGGTTTGACCGCTCAAGTTTGCGGATAAGAAGAAAAAGGTGGCGCCGACAGCCGATATACCAGCACAAAGACCGTCCATGTGATCGAGGATGCTGAAGGAAGCCGTAATGCCAACGACCCAAAACATCGTGAGACACCCGTCGAGGATTAAGCCTCCAGCGCCCGGAACGAAACGGACAAAAATGTCGGCTCGGATACCGGATGCCAGCAGAAACAAAGCTGCCGCCGGCATTCCCACGAAAAGTTTGACCTGGTGATGCAGCAAGCGGCCGTCGTCCATTCCACCGACTATAGCGAGCAGTGTGGCGCCGGCCAGAATGCTAGTCATTTGCTGCTCTGGCACGGCATGAAGCGTCAAGAGAATCGCTAGAACGAACCCAAGGTAGATGGCGATTCCCCCTAGAAGGGGAACGGGACGCAAGTGGACTTTGCGCGGGCCGGGATGATCTACCATCCCATACTGGAGGGCGAAGCGGCGAACGGGAACCGTCAAACAGATCGATCCTATCAGTGCTACTGCAAAGGCGATCAGGTCGGAAGGAATGGTCATCGAATTCCAATGCTGGTCATGTGTACCGGGTAACTGCTCGTTTTCTGGAGATGGCTCAACTCAAGCATGGGGCCGAACATCTTTCCGATGGGGGATACCGCCCTCAAGTCCGACTTGATCCACGATTTCGGAAAAACGCTCCAACTCCTTTAATCTAGCATACTTCCCCGCCGCTTCTCTTGCGCGGCGTCCCATCAGGGCTAAACGTGCAGGATCGGATCGCAATTCGCGAATAGCGGCTACGACGGCGACCGGGTCATCGGGATCGGCAGCGATACCGCAACCAGATTCTACGACGATGCGGGCGGCGTCACTCGATGGAGGTGCGACAGCGAGGACCGGACGTCCCATAGCCAGAGTCGAATAGAGCTTGCTAGGCACCACGACCCCTTCGAGTCCGCGGCGGATGGTCACGATCTGCACGTCGCCAGCCATCATCACATGGGGAATTTGCTCTGCCGGACGAAATGGCAGAAAGCGAACGTTAGAAGAATTTGAGGCAGAAGCTCCAAGCGCCGCGCGGTTTGCGCCGTCCCCGACAAACACAAATCCGACATTTTCATTGCGCAAGAGCTCCGCGGCCCCAAGAAGGGTATCCCAGGCGCCGTAGAAGCCCAGATTGCCGGCATGGAGTACAACGAATGGGAAGCCGCAGCGGATTTCATTGACGATTTTCAAGACATTTGGATCGCGTAGGTCCGGGACGGCGGAGGGCAAGGATGAGCCACTGCGAACAACAGTTACTCGCTGTGGCGCGACGCCCTTGGCAACGATGCGCTCGCGCATGTCGTCACCCAGAACGATCACGCGAGCGGCTTGTTTGAGCGCGTGACGATGCATTTTTTCCCAGCGATGGGTCCAAATGCTGGGCTTCATGATGTTACCTACTACGGCCATTTCTGGGTAGAGATCGCAAATGCTGTAAACAAACGGGCAGCGGGTGATCCTTGCGACAAATGACCCGGCAATCCCAGCGACCGGTGGATCCGTCATCGCCAAAACAATGTCCGCCTTAATCGCTAGGACGCGGGGTACCGCTAAGGCGAGATATGAGAAGTAATTTGAGACGCGCCGGCGCATTTGGTGGCGCGAGTAGGCTGTGGATCCGACACGCTCAACGTGCACGCCGTTACATAGGTCCGAACGGAGCAATGCCCACGGATAGAATTCGTCGGGATCGTAGGAGGGCCGCCCCGCCACGACCGTCACCTTGTGACGCTGCGCCAAGGTCTCTGCGATCTGTGCCGCCACTTTCGCAGTTGCCGACGTATCCGGGGGGTAGTATTCGTTCAAAAGCAAAATGTGCATGCGAGTTTAATCTGCATGACTAGCCAAGCGGCCATCGGATTTCTCGGAGGCGGCGCCTGCGGATTTTCTCTCGAGAAGAAAATTTCCCATCACGAGGACGTCCATACGCGTTCGGCGAAAGCAGTCGAGCGCCTCTTCGGGGCGGCAGACGATTGGTTCATTATCATTAAACGAGGTGTTCAAAACGGCGGGCACACCGGTGAAGTCGCCGACGGAGTGAAGAAGCTCCCAGTAAAGAAGATTGGCCGATCGGCTAACCGTTTGTAGGCGCGCTGTGCCATCCACGTGAGTTGGCGCGGGAATCGCGGAGCGCTTTTCCGGACGCACCGGGTAAGCAAATGTCATAAAAGGCGACGGATGCGCGTTCTCAAAAAATTCTCCGACAGCTTCCTCGATGATCGATGGTGCAAACGGACGAAATGTTTCCCGATGTTTGATACGCTGATTCAGGGTGTCCTTCATTTCGGGACGTCTGGGATCGGCGAGAATGCTGCGGTTACCCAGAGCTCTGGGACCCCATTCGGCTGCACCCTGAAACCAACCTACAATTTTTCCGTCAGCGATGTGGCGTGCGGTCGTTTGAACAAGCGTGGCTTCGGCGAGTTCCGAGATATCAGCCTCGCCCGACGAGAAAGTGTGACCTACAACCGCCCGAATATCAGAAGGGGAAAATCGTGGGCCCCAATACGCGTGATCCATAGTGAATACGCGGGCGCCTCCGATGCCGTGATGCACGGTGAACGCAGCGCCGACGGAAAGCCCTGCGTCGCCCGCCGCGGGCTGAACATAGACGTGCTCGAACGGAGTAGAGTCAAAAATCTTGCTATTGGCGACGCAGTTGAAGGCCACCCCGCCAGCCAAGCACAGCGCCGTTTGTCCGCTGTGCTTCGCGAGGCCGTTCCAGCAAGCCACCAGAACTTCTTCTAAAGCAGCCTGCATGCTGGCCGCCAGATCGTAGTGCCGCTGATCGAGCGGTTCATCGGGTCGTCGCGCTGGTCCGAGCCTTTTTTCGAGATAGGCGGAAAAGAGCCGGCCGATTACTGGAGTGCGGGCAGCATCACGCCAAGTCATCTCCGCGCCGTTATTCTGATGCGTAAAATATTCAAGTCCCAAGCAAAAGGAAAGCGGTGGATCGGGCCGAACGATACGCCGAAATTCGTCGAGAAATGCAGGCCGGCCGTAGGCGGCCAGGCCCATCACCTTGTATTCGTCGCCAAATTTCCAGAAGCCGAGATATTGGGTGAGCGCCGTGTAATACATTCCCAGCGAATGAGGGAAAGCCACTTCACCAAGCGCGCTTATTTTTGGTCCTTCGCCCAGGCCGCACATGAAACTTGCGAAGTCGCCCAAACCGTCCGCGGAGAGCACGGCTGCCCGATCGAATGGCGACACAAAGAATGCGCTCGCAAGATGGGCACGGTGATGCTCGACGCGGTGAAATTGAGCCCGGATCGCACTCGGGTCAATTTCAAATGCACTGGCAATGTCTTCACGAATGCCTGCAAAGCGACGGATCACTCGAGCGCGATCGAGAGCGAACGACGGCATGCGCACAGCGTAGCGCAGTTTTGTGCCCAAACGAGCCCACGGATCGCGCGGGACCGCGATGTGATCCACTTCGGAAAGCTTTGCGCCAGCCTGATCGAGGCAAAACTGGATCGCACGAGCGGGCAAGCCGGCGGCGTATTTTACTCGATTGAGCCGTTCTTCTTCGACAGCCGCGATGAGTTGGCCATCGACGACGATTGCCGCGGCGGCGTTCGCGTGATAGGCATTAATGCCCAGAATGATCATTGAATTTTAGATGCGGCGCTGTTCATGCACGCGTCAGTCGGCGATTAAGCTACAGCCGCAGGTTCCCGCAATCCGGCCGCATCCGTCCGATCGCTTCGAAGGTTCCGCTTTACCCATTCGTTCAACACGTAAAGGCTCCACGGACGCGACCATGTTGTGCGGCCGTTCAGGAAATCACGCCATACGCCTCTGGCAAAGCTTGCCCCAAGCTGCGGCTCAAGACTCGGGGACCAGTCTGCCAGGCCGGTGGCGACACGTTTCCTCAATGCGCCGCGCAGCCAATCATGCCAGGGGAATGTAAAGGTTCGCTTTCGTTGCGATAAAACCTGGACGGGCAAGATGTCCGCGAGCGCCTCGATGAGAAGGCTCTTGGGCCGCTTCGAATGGGCCTTTACTGATTCTGGAAGCGACAAGACGTACTCCACAAGCGGACCATCCAAGAATGGCACGCGTACCTCAAGAGAATTTCTCATGCTCATCGCGTCAGTATCGCGCAGAAGAATATTTAGCAGATAGGAGCGTAGCTCCAGCCATGAGACACGTGTGAAACCGTCCATTGATTTGGCCTGGTGCGCGGTATCGCGGAGCCAGCGCCACCAAGGCAACGTCTCCCAGGCAGCAGAGCTGCGAGGCTGCCCCTCAGCGATCATGCCCGGAGTGAAGAGCAAGCGTGTGAAAAAGTACGAGTCTGGGAACAGATCGGTATACTGAAATGCGGCTAAGGCTTTTCGCAAACGATCGGGTGAAAATAACATTGCTCCTGTGAGACTCATCACCCCGCCGCCCGCCCGACGGAGAGAGCGCGGCAACAGACGGCCGGCCACGGACGCATAGGCAAGCACCGACCGGGCCCGAAACGAGGTGTATCCGCCAAATACTTCATCGCTTCCTAAGCCGGAGAGAGCGACCTTCAGTCCTGCTTGATGAGCCGCCCACGAAACAAAAAAAGTGTTGATGCCATCCATGCTGGGTTGGTCGAAGGCGCTAAGCGCGTCATCAAACCGCGCAATCATATCTTGGTCGGAGAGAATAAGTTCGCAGTGTTCCGTTCCCAGGAGCCTCGCGGTGCGGCGAGCCTGCTCGGCCTCGCTAAATTCGGCATCGGGAAAAGCCACTGTGAATGTGTGGATTCCGCCTTGCGATTTACTCGCGAGGGCCGCAATCGCCGTTGAATCAACTCCGCCACTGAGAAATACTCCAACCGGAACATCGGCCACCAGATGGCTGGTAACGGCGCCCTCTAGGAATCTGCGTACTTCCTGCGCTGGAGAGGCTCCCTCTCTAGAGGTCCGCGTGACGGCCATTATTTCGTTCGAGCTTTCGGCATCCCAATACTCGGCCGCTGCCAGAGAGCGCGGCATCTCATCCACCGAAATGCGGAGCGAACACCCAGGAGGCAGGGAAGCAACACCTTCGACAAGCGTACTCGGCTCGCAAACGGAACCAAAGAGCAGGTACGCTGGAATTGTCCCGAGCGCGAGCCGCGCGGGAACGTGGCCACTCGCCAGGAGGGCACGCACTTCCGATGCAAAGAATAACTTGTGCTCAACTAATGTGTAATAGAGTGGCTTAATGCCAAGGCGGTCTCTTGCCAGAAAGACGTGAGTGGCACGAGCGGGCGGGCCCTGCGAGATTTCCACGACCACAAGCGCAAACATCCCGCGCAGATGTCGAACGCAGCGCTCTCCCCATTCCTCATACGCGTGAACGATTACTTCGGTGTCGGAGCGAGTACGAAACCGGTGGCCCGCGTTTTTGAGTTCTTTGCGAAGCTCGCGAAAGTTATAAATTTCGCCATTAAAGATGGTCGCCAGCGTTTGCGTTTCATTCCATACGGGCTGGCTGCCGCCAGCAACATCGATAATGCTGAGGCGTCGCATCCCTGCTGCGACCGGTGGTGCGAATAACATACCTTCGCCATCAGGGCCGCGGTGGGCCATAGCGGCCATCATGCGGCGGACAGCCGCCTCGCCTGCTTCTCTTGATTCAACTCCTATGACCCCACATATTCCGCACACGGGAGCCTAATCCTTGGAAAGGGGTGCTAATTTCTTTTCGTCGCGGGATTTCTTTTGGCGGCCGGAAATTTTTTTTCTCATTGTGGACTCTCGGGCGGGCCTGGTCCCGCGGCGACCGATCACTGCGGCAACCGCATGGCCGATCTCTGCGGGGCTCTCTACGGTATGAATTCCGGCGGCGCGCAGAGACGCATATTTTTCAGCGGCAGTGCCTTGCCCGCCGCTAATAATTGCACCGGCATGACCCATGCGGCGGCCTGGTGGCGCGGTCTGTCCAGCAATAAAACCGACCACGGGCTTTTTCACATGCTTTTTGATGAAGTGAGCTGCGGCCTCTTCAGCATTGCCGCCGATTTCGCCGATCATCACTATCGCGTGCGTTTCAGGATCGTCGTTGAACATTCGTATGACTTCCACGAAGTTCGTGCCGATAATCGGGTCGCCCCCAATGCCAATGCAAGTGGATTGCCCGATGCCAAGGCTCGAAAGCTGCCCGACCGCTTCGTAGGTTAACGTACCGCTGCGGCTCACGACTCCGACATGGCCTTGCTTGTGGATGAATCCGGGCATTATCCCCAGCTTGCATTGGCCAGGAGAAATTATTCCGGGGCAATTCGGGCCAATAAGACGCGTCTTCGAGCCCCTTAAAGCGGCGGCAACTCGAACCATGTCAAGCACGGGTATTCCTTCGGTGATGCAGATGACCAGCGGCACGCTCGCGTCCGCTGCCTCCAGAATTGCGTCAGCAGCAAAAGGTGGCGGGACGAATGCCATTACCGCGTTTGCCTCAGTTTCGCGAACGGCATCCACCACCGTATTGAACACCGGCACACCGAGACGCTTGGTGCCACCCTTGCCGGGAGTCACGCCTGCTACGATTTGCGTGCCGTAATCGATCATTTGCTGCGAGTGAAAGCTGCCTTCTCGGCCGGTAAGGCCTTGCACGATAACCCGCGTAGCTTTGTCGACAAGAATACTCATTGCGCCTCGCCCGCCAACGCAACAGCCTTCTCAGCACCGTCTTTCATCCCATTGGCCACGGTAAAATTGAAACCGGAATTCCGCAAGATTTCCTGGCCCCGCTTAACGTTCGTGCCCTCCATCCTGACGATCACGGGCGTTTTAATTTTCAGCTCTTTTGCCGCGCTTACGATGCCGCTTGCCAGCATGTCGCACCGCAGAATGCCGCCGAAGACGTTGATGAACACAGCTTTTACATGAGGATCACTCAACAGTATGCAAAATGCGTTTTTCACGCGCTCCTCGGATGCGTCGCCGCCTACATCGAGAAAATTCGCTGGCCTGCCGCCGCTGAGCTTGATGATGTCCATAGTCGCCATGGCAAGGCCGGCACCATTTACCATACATGCAATAGTTCCATCGAGCTTGATGTAGTTCAGCTTGAATTTTGAGGCTTCGACCTCTAGCGGCGTTTCTTCATCCAGATCGCGCAGCTCCCTCAACTCAGGATGACGATAGAGGGCGCTATCGTCGAAATTCACTTTGGCATCTAGCGCCACCAGTTGACCGTCGCCTGTAATGACGCATGGATTGATCTCCAAGAGAGAAGCATCCGTTTCGAGGAACGCACGATAAAGCGACTGGAGGAAAGGCACCGCAGTATTAACCATTTCGGCCGGAAGCCCAAGCCCGAACGCAAGCTTCCGGGCATGATAAGGCTGGAATCCTGTCTCTGGATAAATCGGCTCGCGCAGAATCGATTCGGGACGGTCCTTCGCGACTTCCTCGATTTCCATGCCGCCAGCCATGCTGGCCATAAAAAGAGGCGCGCGCGCCGCGCGGTCCACCAAAAGGCTCAGATACAGTTCGCGCCGGATATCGAGCGCTTCTTCAACTAGCAAGCACCGGACCATCCGCCCCTCGGGTCCGGTCTGTGGGGTAACGAGGTTCGCGCCTAGGATGTGCTCAGCGAAAGATGCAGCCTCATCGACCGACTTGACGACTTTCACGCCTCCGCCTTTGCCACGCCCGCCGGCGTGGATCTGGGCCTTGAGAACGACCGGCAGGCCCAAGTCCTCCGCCGCAGCGCGCGCCTCGTCCCTATTGCGGGTAATCTTTCCGCGAGGCACGGGAACGCCGAATTCGGCGAGAATTGCCTTGGCCTGATATTCGTGAATCTTCATGCGGCTTTGACGCCGGCAAAATCCGGGTCGGGAAATGATAGAATTTACGAACCGATAGAGCACTTCAGTGTACTTGTAAGCTGCGAGGCGGGCAAGGCGGTAAAAAATATGCTTCACGAAACGCTTCTAAAAATCACCGCGAAAACCAATCTGTCGCGACTCGAGGCTAAAGAGGCCATGGAGGACATTCTTTCCGGACGCGCCACAGACGCCCAGATTTTTGCCCTCCTCAGTGGTCTTCGGGAGAAAACCGAGACGCTGGATGAAATTGTGGGTTTCGCAAACGCGATGCGCCACCACGCCAAACCGATTTTGCTGCCAAGCCAACCAACCGCGGAAAAACCCCTCGTCGATACTTGTGGCACCGGTGGCGATGGCTGCGGGACATTCAACGTTTCCACGGTCGCGGGATTCGTGGTGGCGGGCGCAGGTGTTCGCGTGGCGAAGCACGGCAACCGCGCGATTAGCTCGCGCTGCGGCTCGGCGGATGTCCTCGAGCAGCTTGGCGCGCGCATCGATCTGCCACCGGATAGCGTTGCCCGTTCTATAGAGAGTGTTGGCATAGGGTTTCTTTTCGCTCCCGCCGTTCATGCGGCCACCCGGTTTGCAATGCTGGCGCGGCGCAGACTGAAGGCGCGGACCGTCTTCAATTTGCTCGGACCGCTCACCAATCCGGCCGGAGCATCCGCGCAGCTTGTTGGCGTGTACGATAAAGGTGTAACCGAGCTTATGGCTCGGGCGCTCGGTGAACTGGGTGTCCGCCACGCCTTTGTGGTTCATGGCGACGACGGGCTGGACGAAATTTCGATCTCGGGTGTTACCCACGTTGCCGAGATGCAGGACGGACGGGTACGCAGCTTTACAGTCACTCCCGCAGATTTTGGATTGCGCGGTGCCCCTGTCGAAGAGATTCGCGGTGGCGACGCGAAGCAGAATGCCGAGATCGTTCACAAAATCCTTGGCCGATCGATGCTCTATCGCGACTTTGGTCCGCACCGCGAAATCGTGCTAGCCAACGCGGCAGCGGCGCTCGTCGCAGCGGGCCGGTCGGCGAATTTTATCGAAGGCGCGCGTCTTGCGGCCCATTCGATCGATTCGGGTGCGGCGCGCGAACGCCTGGACGCCTTCGTAGCCTTCTCACAAATTGAAAGCACTCCTGCTTTCCCATACCGTCGATAGGTTCGGCCCTTTTCCGATTGGCTCGGCCGAATCGCATCAGTGGATCTTAAATACTCAGAAAATTCTGGAGCAGATGAAAACCGACCTCCGTAAGCACCGATTCGGGATGGAATTGCACCCCCTCCACTTTGAGCTTGCGGTGGCGTAGGCCCATGATTGTGCCATCGGCCGTTTCAGCCGAGATTTCAAGCGTCTGGGGTAGCGATTCCCGTTGTACGATCAGAGAATGGTAGCGCGTCGCGGGAAAATCCTGCGGTAGATCACGAAACACCGTCTTGCCGTCATGATGAATCTCGCTCGTCTTGCCATGCATCACGCGTGCTGCTCGGATTATGCGCCCGCCGAACGCCGCCCCGATCGCCTGGTGCCCTAGGCAAACACCGAGAATCGGAATTTTCCCAGCGAAGCGCTCGATCAACGGAACGCTAATGCCAGCTTCAGCTGGTGTGCACGGTCCGGGCGAAATCACGATCCGTTCGGGCTGGAGATACTCAATCTCGTCCAGCGTAATTTGATCGTTGCGGCGCACCTCGAGGGACTGGCCCATCTGACCGAGATACTGTGCCAAGTTGTATGTAAACGAGTCGTAATTGTCGAGAAGTAGAAGCATGGTGGCTTTGTCAGAATAGCGCGAAACCAAATTCGCCGCCTCAAGCGAATCCTATTCTTTGCTGCCTCCGCGGTGTGCAATTTCGAGCGCCTTGAGCACAGCTCGCGCTTTGTTCCCTGATTCCTCATATTCGCGTTCGGGCACCGAATCCGCCACGATTCCTGCCCCCGCTTGGACATACGCTCGCCCATTCTTTGCAATCAACGTACGAAGCCCGATACAGGAATCGAGATTGCCGGAGAAATCGAGATAGAGGATGGCGCCCCCATAGACTCCGCGCCGCGTAGGCTCGAGTTCGTCGATGATCTGCATGGCGCGGACTTTCGGGGCACCCGAAAGCGTCCCCGCCGGAAAACAAGCCATTAGTGCGTCGAAGCAATCGACGCCTTCCCGCAAGCGTCCGCGAATACTCGATGCCAAGTGCATTACGTGGGAGTAGCGCTCGACGAACATCAGCCGCTCCGCCTTCACGGAGCCGTATTCGCAAACCCGCCCGAGATCGTTACGGCCTAGATCGACCAGCATCACGTGTTCGGCTCGTTCCTTTGGATCAGCGAGGAGATTGTTTTCCAACTCCCGGTCTTCCTTTTCATTGCGTCCGCGCGGCTGCGTGCCGGCGAGAGGCCGGTAAAAGGCGTCGCGTCCCTGCACTTTTACAAGCATCTCTGGCGAGCTTCCTACCACGGACATATCGCCCAGCTGGAGGTAATAGAGGTATGGCGAAGGGTTCACTACTCGCAGCGCGCGATAGATATCCAGCGGATTCGCATTTGTTCGCGCCTCGAACCGCTGACTCACCACGATTTGAAACGCATCGCCCGCTCGAATGTATTCCTTGGCTCTCTTCACAGCGTTGGTGAAACTTGACTTTGTCATATTCGAGCGGACCCGCAGGAAACTGCCCCTTCGCGCACGACCGCTCGGTGCCAAGGGCTTTTCGAGCAGGCCCTGCGTGCGGCGTATCTCTCGAATCGCTGCATCGTACTTGCTTCGCAGGCTTCCAGGCCCTTCGGTAAACACGTTTCGGATCACCCATATCCGGTGCTTTACATGGTCGAATGCCAAGAGACCTAAATAAAACATCATCACGCAGTCGTCTACGGCAACGTCGTCGCGGCCTGTGTCTGGAATTCGTTCGATGAGGCGCACCATATCGTAGGAAAAATACCCGATCGCGCCTGCGATCAATGGGGGAAGGCCCGGCAAGCGTACGGCGCGGTACTGAGCCGTAAGCCGTCGCAATCGCTCAACCGGATGTTCGTCGAAATGGACTTGTTTACGCCCGTTTTCGAGCGTGCAGTGCCGACCGCGAGCTCGAAACACCTCCTGCGGGTTAACACCGGCGAACGTGTAACGCCCAATCGTCTCGCCACCCTCCACGCTTTCGAGCAAAAAGGAGTATTTTGCAGCGTGTGCGATGCGCAGGTAAGCGCCGACGGGGGTTAGGAGGTCCGCCGTGTAAGTCTCATAAACCGGCACCAGATTCCCTTGCTGGGCCAGGCGGCGGAACGTTGTGAAGTCGGGTTGAATCATTTCTGATGTTGCCTATAAGCGCTGCGCCCGGGAGCGCGCGAATTGCTCTCACTCGAGAGCATGCGGAGAACCACGCGGCGCATGGCCGACACTGGGGGTCGATGGCCCGTCCAGATTTTCCACTGTGCCGCGCCCTGTGCTACAAACATTTCGACGCCGGAGACCGTTTGAATGCCGCGTCGTGCGGCCATTTGGAGAAGCTTCGTGATTTGTGGACGATAGATGATGTCAAAGACCAGTTTGCAATTCAATTCGCCAGCCTTTAACGGTGAACTCGCTACGGAAGGGTGCATTCCCACCGGGGTGGCATTCACGATCACATCAAAAGCCGTGTGGCGCAACGCGGCTCTTTCCACCGCTTCGCCGCCCACCGCCCGCGCGAGGCGCTTCGCTCGCTGCAATCGCCGGGCACTCACGAAAACCGCGGTGCCTGCCTGCGCAAGTGCGTAAGCCACCGCGCGCGCCGCTCCTCCGGCTCCCACGATCAGTACTCGACTGCCGCGAAGTTTAATTCGCCGTTCTAAAGTCTGGAGTATACCCACATAATCTGTGTTGTACCCATGCAGTCTTCCGCCGCTTCGCACGGCAACGGTATTCACTGCCCCGATTTTTTCGGCGAGGGGATCGCATTGGTGAAGGAATCGCAAAATACTTTCCTTATGAGGCAGCGTCACGCTGAAACCGTTGATACCCAATGGCCCGATCGAATCCACAAAATCCTGCAGGTCGCGAGTAAGAAATGGCAAGCACACAGCATTCACCCCTCGCGCAAAAAAGCCGGCATTTTGCATCCGAGGCGAAAGCGAGTGAGCGATCGGGTCGCCGATCACGCCGTAGACACGAGTCCTGGCACCAAATTGGTCCGCCCGGTAGATCCGTTTCATTTCTTCGAGTGAGATTTGTCCAGGGGCCGTTGAATTTTCCACCGGCGCGTATGCAAACTCATTCTTTCTCCGAAGCGCCAAAAAACGCGTCGGCAGCGCCACGTCGCCCATCGGCACGGCAACAATGTTTCGCCGCGTCTCGGCAAATTTCAATAGCTTCCGGCTTTCCGTCAGAGAGTTACATTGCGCCGCAATCTTGATCGCGTCGGATCGGCCACCAGCAAGTTCGGTGGCTACTGCCTTCAGATCTACTGGCGGTCTCTGGAAAAAATGTGCTGACGTCAGTCGCCGGCCGGGCCGCAGAAGCGCGTCAAGCAACTCTGGGGGACGCTTACGCACCGTCTCAATCTCCAAGTCGTACCACTCACAACCGGCTTGGATTGCCTCGGCCAAATGCGCCAACTGTCCGGCAATTGTCCCCCTGTACCGCCCCCCGGCCTCCTCGCGGCGGCATGTGGCGATCAGCGTTGCTCGGGGTTTGCTGGTGGCTACGTGGCGAAGGAAACGCCTGATCTGGCGGTCGTCCAAAAGCCAATCCAAACGAAGTTCTACCATGCGCGTCAGGCGCAATGCCGTGGTGAGCTGCTCACGCATCGCTTCCGCATCGTGAGCAGCTATCACGGCGCAGATTTTGCTCGGCCCTAACATCTTCCTTTTCAATCCGTTCCGGATAACCCCAACAAGCCTTTGGCCGGTGATTTCGGGGGCCTTCGCTTCTACCATGCCGTGCACAATGTGTAAAGCCCACCCGACCATTGCCTTGACGCCCGCTAAACGCGTCTGCTACGTTCGTTTTACCGAGAAAAGCCACTTTCAGCGCGGGATTCGATAAGGAGCGAGCATCAATGCACGGAAAAACTGTTCTTGCGACCCTAGTCTTGGCAGTTTCCGCAGTAGCCGTGGCAGCCCAGGGTCAAACATCGTTGCTAACACCGGGCGTTTTATATTGTTCCGGGGTCGTCTCGAATGAGAAGGTACCACAGGACACCGTCCTCATCACCGGAGAACAGTCGAGCTCTAAACTGACTTTCGACGAAGGGGACTACGTATACTTCAACAAGGGCACTAAGCAGGGCGCGAAGGTAGGCGACGAATTTCTCGTAATTCGGCCTGTCGTTGACACAGGCGGAATTGATTGGACAAAGTGGCAATCTTCCATTCTCCACAAAATGGGTACCGTGTGGGCAGACGAAGGTCGCCTCAAGGTAGTCGTTGCGCAGCCCGATGTCTCGATCGCGCAGGTGGAGGACACTTGCGACCCGATGCAGCGTGGCGACTATATTGTTCCGTTTGCTGAGCGTCCCGTGCCTCCGCTGAAACCCGCCAATAACTTCGACCGATTTGCTCCCCCGAATGGGAAACCTCTAGCGATGATTATTACCGGGAAGAGGTTTCAGCAGCAGGTCGGCACTCAAGATATCATCTACGTAAATCTTGGAAGTCAGCAAGGTGTAAAGGTTGGGGATTATTTCCGAATATTCCGCTACCAAGGAACCGAACACGAGACTGCATTTATCCCGCATCGCACTGCCTTTGATGTCGAGGGTGTCCAGGGACCGAACTGGGGCTTCGGCCGTGCGCCATCGAAGTACAACTGGAGCAATGTCCCTAGAGAGGATGTCGGCGAGGGAATCGTTCTACGCACCGGGCCGAACTCAGCCACTGTTCTTATCACCTTTGCCTTACGCGAGGTTTTTCCTGGGGATTACGTAGAGATCGAGTAGCCAGGTTTCAGGCGGTCGGGCGAGTTGCGCCCTTCTTCAGTCTGGAAGTCCGATTCACCGAAAGTTTCAGCGGTGAAAGTTTCGATCACGACCCCGCTGCCTTTCCAGGCTTCGCGTTCCAGTCCAGCTTTGACGCACGCCTCTTCCAAAAAACGCTGGGCGTCCCAGCTGCGCTCCACTGCCACCTGGGGAAGCAACACGCCGCGCTGGTAGCCCCGGCTGACGATCAGTCCGTGCTTTCCCGGTTCGATCTCTTCCACCTTGCTCCGCCGGGGTGGTGAAAGAATCGAAATGTTGATCTTGGTCTCCGCGAGCTCGTCTGGTCGGACGGGTCTAAAACGCGGATCCTCCAGTGCGGCGGCTCGCGCGCAGCGAGCTATCACCCTTGCGAGAGGCTCTTTTGAATTAATTTCGCCGATGCATCCGCACAGTTGGCCGTGGCGTTGCAGCGTGACAAAAGCCCCGGTTGATTCGGCGGAAAGCACGTCACAAGGCGCACCTTCGATCGGTTCGGTGCCCTCAACTGCCGACATCACCGCCCCGCGAGCCAAATCTAAAAGTAACTGACGCTCCAGGCTATCGAGTGAGCGCATCCTAGGGCTTTTCTTTCGACTCGACGAGCACGACGCTGCTTCGCCGCCGTTCTTGAACCCGAAAATTAATCTGGCTCCAAAACATCTGGAAATAATGCATGGCTGAGAGCACAGCGCTTACCACCACTAGCCATAAGAGAACCATGCCGACTGTTTTGAGTGCTGGATGATTTGCCGTCAAAATGACTGCACACCCGGCTAGCACCTGCAAAACCATTTTCGTTTTCCCGAGCGGCGAGGCTGGAATAACTAGCCCTTCGACGGAAGCAATTTCCCGCAGTCCCACAACAATGAACTCGCGACCGATGATGATCACCACCATCCAAGCCTGAACCAGCCCCATCGAGACGAGTGATATGAATGCAGCCGAAATCAAAAGTTTATCCGCGATCGGATCGAGCAAGATTCCCAAAGTTGTAATTTCGCGCCTGGTCCGCGCGAAATAGCCATCCATCGTATCGGTCGCGGCGGCCACGAGCAGGATAAGCACTCCCCAAACTTCAAAATGGATCGGTAAGCCCCAGAAATTCCAATTCGGCTGGCGAGTTAGCAAGACTACAACCAGAAGAGGAACAAAAAAGATCCGAAGAATCGTTAGACTATTCGGTAGGTTCATTTCATTCTTGGGTGAAAGCAATCGGCACCGTTAACCGCAGGCACTTTAATGGGCTCTCCGAATATAGTCTCCGCATCCGGCCGAGTCAACGATTCAAGGCTAACAGAAGAAGACGCCCCTTCACCGGACACAACTCCTTGATCTGCTAGCCCCTTACACGCGAGAATGCCACATTTCTGTGCAAATTCTTTGGCGACTTCTCTTGCTGGTAGTACCGCGCATGGCCAAAACAGGTCTCCAGCTAAGCCATCTATAATCAATGATATGCACCATGCAGTTCGCATGGTAGGCACAGGCACCGGCAATTCCTCTCGTCCGTCGGAGCTTTTCTGGCTTTGTTTTCCACAAAGTTTTCCACACTACCCGTCCCAAAACCGCAACGCAAATGCCGGTATCTCTTGGCGCTTTCCCTCTATGGTATACAGCTTATTTATTGGGATGGCGACGTTGGGCTTGGCTTTTTCTGATGTGCGGTTTGACACCGAATCCACCCTATAAGGGTGCCCCGATGCGGACAGTCACCCTGCCGGTTTGTAGGTGGAGGGACCGCCGCAGTAGCCTGGCTTGACGGTATGCTTTCAACACCGTCGAGGACCGCCGTCACTTGATAACAGTAAGCGGCTCCCATCGCCACGTTCGTGTCCAGATACGAGGTGCCTGATAGGGGCACCGAATTCAGTTGCGTAAATTGGCCAGGGCAAGAATTGGCTCGATACACATTGTAAGTTAGCGACGGGTTTCCTGCGGCGTCTGAACTTGGCGTCCAACTGACTCGCACGCTATTTTGCGCGCGAGCGGGCATTGCATCCAGCGCGAAAACCAGCGCCAGCAGTAAGGCAATTCGTTTCATTTGAGTCTCCCTTTGTTGCCCGCGAACCGCGCGAGCAAAGTGACGAACACGACAATGCGTGCACACGAAATCGTATCGCCGTATTGTTTGTTGCGGGTTTCAAGTTCCTGTGGACTATTTCAGAGGAAGGAGAAATCGCGAGCGCGGCGCCTCAATCCAAGGCAAATCGATGTAGCCGTCTGGCGGCCGATTGTGGTAGCTCAGCCTCAAGAAAGAAATGACCATCAGCGAACTCTGATCGAAGCACGCGACCCCGCGCCTCGACCAGCGAAAGATTTCGTCCCTCGGACGCCGGCAATCGCAACTTTAGACGCACCAGAGGATCGACTTCCATTGCCCGGTCAATCCGGACTAACAAATCCGGTAGTCCCGTCCCGCGCGCGCCTGAAGTCAGAATTTTCCCGGACCCATGTCGACTGGCCTCGATTAGCGCGGTCAAATCTTCTTCACCAAGGCGGTCGATCTTATTCAGAACGTGCAAGCGCGTGCGGTTCGCGACGCCAAGATCTTCAAGGACTTTGCGAACCTGTATGTCGTGTTCCGCATGATAAGGATTCGACACGTCCGTGACGTGGACGATTAGAGCTGCTTCCTGGAGTTCTTCAAGTGTCGCGCGGAACGCGGCGATCAAGCCGGGAGGCAAGTCCCTGATAAATCCGACCGTGTCCGATAGCAGAACGCGGCGCCGCGAAGGCAATCGGATCGCGCGAATCGTCGGATCGAGCGTGGCGAACATTTTCTCCGAAGTAAGCACCTCTGAACCCGTTAGGGAATTAAACAAAGTCGATTTTCCAGCATTTGTATAGCCTACCAAAGCAACCATGCCTAGCGGCACGCTTTGTCGCGCCTGCCGCCGGTTGGCGCGCTGCGAGCGTACGGTTTGAATCGCCTTCTGTATCTTGGCTACCCTGTCCCGAATTCGGCGGCGGTCCATTTCCAGCTTTTGCTCGCCCGGGCCGCGGGTACCGATGCCGCCTCCAAGCCGGGAAAGATCGTCGCTGCCTCCCGCCAACCGAGGAAGCAGGTAATTGAGCTGCGCAAGTTCCACTTGGAGTTGTCCTTCACGCGTGTGTGCATGCGTGGCAAAGATGTCAAGGATAAGTTGCGTGCGGTCAATGACACGGCAACCGATGCCCTTCTCCATATTGCGAAGTTGCACCGGAGTCAGATCGTGATCCACGATTACCAGTGGAACCCGGTGCAGATTCGCTTCGACCCCGATTTCCTTGAGCTTCCCACGTCCAACGAGAGTCGCCGGATCGAGCGAATCGCGCACTTGCAAAACACTGCCGGCGACGGCTGCTCCGGCGCTCTCGACTAATTCGCGCAATTCGTCGAGAGAATCACTGTTGGCGGCGGGATTCGAGCCCCTGAGAGCCTCAACCCGCGCGCGCTTTTTCAAGGAGACCCCTACAAGCAGCACCCGCTCCCGCTGATCGACAGGTTGAGGTTTCTTCATTCGGATCCCGGGAGGGGGGACAGGGCGGTCCATCGATGACTATAGCTCACGACAGCTCGGATTATACGCCATACACCGCCCGAGCACCGGCGAGGACCAATCAGTTTCCGAGTTCTTCGCGGATTGCCTGAGGGGGTCCGATGTCGTAGGCTGTACCGGGTCTCCGGACTGGTCAGCGGCCGGTAGCCACATTCTCCGAGGATGAGATGAATAAGTCACGATTACTCTTACGTGGAATGTCTTCGCACCAGGGGGTAATGCGGCCATTGCCCGTCGACTCCCGTAATCTTACGCTGCTAAAGAACCTGGAATCGCGCTTCATGGAATCGTGGCGTTGAGCGACCCAATTCAACCCGGGAACCCTGGGAAGGCGAGAATTCTTCGCCTCTTGGGTTATGGACTAGCCATCATCGGGCTTTACAGGGTTCTGTACTATTTCCACATCGTACAGTTTCTGCATGAACTTGCCAACGTCAGTTGGCGCTGGGTGCTCCTCGGTATGATTTTCGATGTGGTTAGCTATGCTGTCCAAGGATTGCGTTGGAAATTGCTTCTGACACCTTTTGGAAAAGTGCGGCTTACGCACGCGGTTCGAGCCGTGTATGCGGGACTGTTCACAAATCTGATTTTCCCGCTGAGACCGGGTGAAATTCTCCGCAGTTACCTGCTTTCAGCCTCCGAAGATATTGGTTTGGGACGCGTCTTGGGCTCGGTGGGAGTAGAACGCTTTGTGGACCTTGTCATCGCCACCGCGCTTCTTGCAATGGTTTCCCTGTTCGTCGAGTTGCCGCGACGCTTTCAGCGGGTCGCGGATACGCTTGGCATCGCAACGCTCCTCGTGCTCGGCGTCGTGGTGCTCGTTATTCTCTATATAGAAATCAAGCTAGGAACCACGTCCGGGCCAGGGGCGGCCCGTCGCCGCCTGCCGGGTAAGGTTATGGCTGTACTAACAGACTTGCATGCTATGGGTACAGCACCGAGCTTCTACCTTGCTGTAGTGACCTCCCTGCTGATGCCACTTTTTCAAGTCCTGGGTCTGTGGGCAATGATGCATGCTTATGGCCTTCATTTGTCGTTTCTGGCCGCGGTGGTCGTCCTGCTAGTTATCAACCTTGGCGTTTCTCTTCCCAATGCGCCAGCGAACTTCGGTTCTTACCAACTCTTTTGCGTAGTCGGATTGAGCGTGTTCCAGGTTGAAAAGTCGACGGCGACTGGCTTTTCCTTTTTTGCTTTCGTTGCGCTTACCCTCCCGCTGGCACTTGTCGGTTTCCCGGCGCTGCTGCGCAGCGGCCTTTCTCTTCGATCCATGCGCGAGAAGGTGGGCAGCCTGTCCAGACAGGCCTTGAGTGGGCAAGCTTAAGCAAGTTGCAATAACCTCATGGCACATCCACTTGAATTCGATTGAGGACTAACCAAGCAGCCGTTATATAGTTGATGTTCAGCCTGCTTGCCCTTGAGCGAAGCCGAAGGACGCGCGTCTAGCATTAGAAATACCGCGGACGCTTGCAGCCATCTCATGGATAGAGAGGCATCTCCCGCCTGGCAGGCAAAAAAAGGGACTATTATCTTCATGGCCGCGGACTTCAACAAACATCTCGATCGAGCCCGGCGCAGCCTCGAACGCAATAAGCTGCGAGAAGCCGTCACAGAGTATCTGTTAGTATTAAACGATGCGCCTTCGAACCAGGAGGCGTTGCAAGCCCTGGCTGACATCTACACTCGCCTCAACGAGCCCTCTCTCGCCGCACAGTATTACGGAATGCAGTTCGATCGTCTGCTCGATATGGGCGACTCCGCCAAAGCGGCGGCTATCTTTTCACGTTTTTTGCGCCCGTTCCCGCAACCGCCGGATCGGCTCATGCGTTATGCCAATCTGCTGCAAAAGCAGAATCATCCTGCAGAAGCTCTCGAACAATTCGGAGCCGCTGCCGAGCAGTTTGTCGGTCAGCAGCGCGCTATCGAGGCCCTTGCGTGTTATGAAAGTATGACGGCCCTCGATCCGGAAAACGTCGCCCGGCACATCGCGCTAGCGGAACTCGCCGAGAGTCTTCGGCACGCAGACCTCGCTGGGCGCAGTTTCCTTCGCGCGGGACAGCTGACGCAGGCGGCTGGCAGCCTCGACCAAGCCCTGGAATTCTTTGGAAAGGCTCACACTCTTCTGCCCAACGACCGGACGGGAGCACTACTTTTCGCCGAGGGTAAACTTCGAAAAGGTGACGCCCAGGGTGCCGCGTCCCTCCTCGAGCCCTTTGCTCCAAATGAAAAGGACGCGGCGTTCCTGGCACTTTTCGGCGAAAGTCTTTTGCGCTCGGGCCGTCTAGATCACGCTCGAGAAGTTCTTGAGGCTTACTACAAACAGAATCCACACAGTTTCGAAAAGTGGTTCCAACTCATAGGAGCATATGCGCGCACGGCTGAGGATACAAAAGCCGCCGCTTTGCTAGTAGAGGCTAAGAACTGGATGCGGGCTGGTCGCAAGGATAGCGAACTCGCCAGTCAGTTGGACAGGCTGGCTTCCGCGTATCCCGCGTCGCTGCCGCTGGCCGAGGCGGTCGCACGGATTTACGAAGAGATGAATCGCGAGAGCAAGTATTTTGACGCTCTTGTGCGCCTCTTCGACCTCTATCTCGTGGCCGGGCGGACGAAAGAAGCTTGTGACGCGCTCGACCGCCTTGTCGATATCGATCCCTACGATTACCGTAACCAGGAGCGCATAGCGAAAATCGAGGGTAGTGTGGACCCGGCTTTTCTGCAGAATATTCTTTCTCGCGCGGCCAAGGCTGCCACCGTATCGTCGCACGCAGGGGCATTTTCGGGCGCCGGGTCCGAAGCCGCCGCCGGGCCTCTTTCCGAAGACGCGCGCGCGCAGCAAACACTGGAAGATCTGATCGTGCAGGTGGAAATATTTCTTCAATATTCCTTGCAGGCGAAGGCGGTGGAAAGACTCGAACGTATCGGAGAGCTCTTTGCTGGAGAGGAAGATAAAAATGAGCGATTGCGCGCCTTATACGAGCGCGCCAACTGGTGGCCCAAAGGAATGCCGCGCAAATCGCTTGTCCCGCCGTCACCCGCACAGGCCCGGCCTCCCGAGCCCTCGGCGACTTCCGTGACGCCTACGGCCTCGGCGACGACCGCGGTGGAGACCCGCCGCGACCTAGCTGCGATTGCGGAAATCAACCGGCTGATGTATCGCCAGTCGACGCCGCGCGAACTTCTCTCCGCAACCGCTGCCGAGATCGGAAAATATCTGGGCGTAACGCGCTGCCTCATTGCTTTCGGAGCGGCAGGCGAAGCGCCGCAAATCACCGCTGAATATTTCGCGCCCGGGAATCTGGCAGCTGGCGCATCTCGCGTTCCTTTGATGCTTGCGATGATTTCGAAAGTTACGCCGGATCCGTTGGGTAGCATTGAGTTTCACGCGTCAAGCACTCCGGACCTGCGCGATCTGGGGTTCGAATCCGCTCTGGCCGTCGTGCTCACGGATAAGGAGACTCAGACTCCGTCCGGAGCCCTGCTTGTCGGAGACGCATCGGCGCGAAAATGGAAACCTAACGAGAGTTTTTTCTTGCAGGCAGTGGGCGACCAACTCGTGCTTTCCGTGAGTCATACCCGGCTGCGCTCCTTGGTTCGTTCGCTGGCTGTCGCGGATGAAAGGACGGGTCTGCTCAGCCGGAGTTCTTACATCGATTGTCTACTGATGGAATCCAATCGCGCCCGCTCCCACGGCACCCCGCTTTCGCTTATCATCGTGCAGGCCGATCGAGGCGGTGACCTGCTTCGCCAGCATGGCGACTCCGCCGTCGAAAAGTATGTCGAGCAGCTCGCACATGCCCTCTCTTCGTCCGTTCGCCAAACCGATATCGCCGTCAAATACACGGCGTGGTCGCTGGTTTTCGTCTTGCCCAACACCTCTCTTGAAAATGCCAGCGCCCTTGCGGAAAAACTCCGCCAAACAGCGGCCGCTGTCCGGCCTACTTGGGGATCTCAGGGCTTGACCGTCAGTGCTATTGTGGCCGAAGCTTCTTCGCGGCCGGGGGACGAAAACGAGGACCGGGTTACGGAATGGATCAATCGCGCCGAGGCAGGGCTCGACGAGGCGCGCCAGCGTGGTGGCAACTCGCTCGTGCCCCTCGCAACTCCCTAAAATCATGGTGACTTTCTGATGGTGCGACAAAACAGGGAGTTGCGCGGCGACCTGGACGCGGAAGGCTTGCGCTTCGGCATTGTCGTAAGCCGGTTCAATGCCTTCATCACCGACCGATTGCTCGCGGGCACGCTCGATGCTCTTACGCGTGCCGGAGCGAACGAAAACCAGATCGAGATCGTGCGCGTCCCAGGCTCATTCGAGATACCTCTGACGGCCAAGAAGATGGCGGGAAGTGGGAGATTCGATGCGATTGTCTGCATCGGATGCGTGCTGCGCGGCGAGACCTCTCATTACGATTATGTGGCCTCGGAAACAGCGCGTGGCATCCAGCTCGCTCAGCTCGATACCGGGGTGCCCATGGGATTTTGCGTGCTCACTTGCGACACGCTTGAACAAGCGATCGATCGTGCCGGACTGAAGGGCGGCAACAAAGGTTATGAGGCAGGACTCGCCGCAATCGAGATGGCCCGCCTCTTGCGCAATCTTTCGCCTCATTCCGCGCCACTTTCTGCATCCAAGCCGCGGAGCCGCCGGCGTTGATGAGTCTCCGCCACAAATCCCGCGAGTTCGCCCTGCAAATGCTTTTCGAATGGGACATGACTCATCAGGATCCCGCACGCGTCGAAAAACTCTTCTGGAAATCAGCGCGAGCGTCGGAGTCGACTCGCCAGTTTGCCCGGGAATTGTTCGAAGGAGCCGTTAGCGAAGTCGCCGCCCTTGACCAGATCATTGGCGAGCTCGCGGATAACTGGCGTCTCGAACGCCTGGCCGCCATCGATCGCAGCATCTTGCGGCTGGCGGTTTACGAATTGCGTCTCGCCGCCACTCCGCCAAAAGTCGTTATAGACGAAGCACTCGAACTTGCGAAGAAATTCTCCTCCGCGGAATCGCCCGCATTTCTGAACGGCATTCTCGACGCTGCTTTCAAGAACCTTGCCACATAGGGCCGCATCCGAAACTTTACTGAGCGGGCCGGTTCAATGGAATGCGGGAAAAGGGCCAGGTTCAGACCGGAGGTAAAACATGAAGCGCCTAACTATCTCCGCCGCTCTCCAGCAATCCGGCCTTTCTGGTTCCACTTCGGCTACAGCCCGCGGACGAATGCCGTCACTTCGTCGAGCACACGCTTGGTGGTTTTCGCGCTAGTCGTCTCTGCATAGATTCGCAGCATCGGCTCGGTGCCGGAAGCGCGCACCATCGCCCAGCCCACATCGCCAAGATAAACCTTCATCCCATCCATATCTTCGCGGCGAGCGATCGGCCAATCCAGGAACCGCGTGAATTTCGTGTCGGCGAAGCGTTCGATAGCCTTTTCCTTTTGGCCCTCTTTCACGGTCAGATCAACTCGTCCGTAGTGGTGCTCACCAAACTCGTGATGCAGCATCGCAACCAAATCGCCCAGGCGCTTGCCGTGCCAGGCCATCACTTCTGCCAACAACAGTGCGCTGACGGTCGCGTCGCGCTCCGGGAGGTGTAATTTAGTCGCAATCCCGCCGCTTTCCTCGCCGCCCAGCACCACATCGCTTTCTAGCATTCGATCGCAGATATATTTGAAACCGATAGGCGTCTCCCAAACCTGCCGCCCGAACTTCGTGGAAATCTTGTCGATCATTTTAGTAGTCGAAAATGACTTCACCACTCCGCCGCTGAGCTTTCGCGTGCCGGCAAGATGCCATAGCAGAATTGAAAATATCTGGTGGGGTGTAATGAACGTGCCATCGTGGTCGATTGCGCCGATACGGTCGGCGTCGCCGTCAAATGCAAATCCAGCGTCGTAGCTGCCGGCACGAACGGCCTGCCGGAGCGCCTCCACGTGCGGCTCAATCGGCTCCGGGTTCACACCACCGAAGAGCGGATCGCGGTTGCTGCGAATCTCGTCGGCCCCGATACCGTGACGGCTAAACAGATCGTGAAGGAGACCTCGACCCGCTCCGTGCATTGGGTCGATCAGAAAGCGAAACTTCGAAGAGCTTAGCCGGTCCCAATCCACTAAACGATCGAGTGCCTCGAGGTAAGGCGCTCGCACATCGAGCGAATGAATCAAATCCTTTCGCGGTGGCAATCGCGGCACCCCATCGCGCAGAACTTTTTCGAGTTCCGTTTCCACTTGCTCTATGATGGCCGCCGATGCGGAACTTCCGTAGCTTGCCTTTAGTTTTACGCCGTTCCAGCGGTAAGGATTGTGGCTCGCCGTGATCTGAATTCCGGCCGCCGCCCCACGCAATCTCACCAGCAGAGAAAGCGCTGGTGTAGGACACGCATCGGACGAAAGCCACACCGGGGTTCCCGCGGCCGCCACGGTCTCGGCTGCCACGCGCGCGAAACGCTCGGAGCCGAACCGCGTGTCATATCCCACCAAGATGCCACTGCCAGGCTTTTCCGCGCGCACCACGTAGCGTGCAATAGTGTGTACCACTATTCGCAGGTTATCATCCGTGAAGTCCTCGGCGATTACACCCCGCCAGCCATCCGTGCCGAATTTGATCTTGTCGGATGGACGTTTGCCCGCGCCGGTTTTACGGCGATCGGACAACCGCACGCCCTGTAATTTTGTTCGACTAGGCTTCATATTTCATCCCGTGTATTTCGTCCCACCCAAAATCCGGGCGGTCACAGCAGACGTGACAGCCGCTTCGCCTCCAGCCATTTTACGATCTTTCCAACTTCCTGAGAGCGATCTCGCGGGCACAGCAGGAGTGCATCCTCGGTTTCCACTAGAACAAGATTGCGGACGCCGATGGCAGCAACAAACTTCTTGGGGCTCCAGAAATAGTTACCGGTCGCGTCGCATGTGAACGAAAATTCAGCGGTAACGTTCGCGCCGGGTTTTGCTGCCAGCAACTCGTATACGGCGGCCCACGAACCGATGTCGCTCCAGCCGACCTTGGCTGGAATTACGAAAACGCGCGAACCTTCCGCGGTGGACCTAGGACCTCGTTCTCGCTCCGTGACTCGCGCAGCGGGCTCCATGATCGCGTAATCGACCGAAATGTTTTCTAAGCGCGGATAAATTCGCCGAAGGGTCGAGGCGTAACGCCGCGTGCCGATAGTCTTTCCAAGCCTGATAAGCGCGTCATGCGTGGCTGGTAGAAATCGCCGCAAATTTTCCAAGAACGTGGATACTCGCCAGAAGAACATCCCGGCATTCCAAAAGTACTTTCCCGACGCCACGTATTTTCGTGCGACGAGGAGCTGCGGTTTTTCCGCAAAGCGCTGGACTCTGTACAAAGCTACGCCGCGCCGCCGGCCCGCCGTGTTTCCTCGTTCAATGTAGCCGTATCCCGTCTCGGGGCGGGAAGGCGGTACTCCGAGTACCACGAGGTTGCCGGGAATGCGGGCTAAATCGAGCGCCGCTCGAACGAGCGCCCGATATCGCCGCGCGTCAGCAATATAAGTATCTGCCGGCAGTACTGCCATTAGGGCGTCGCCATGTTCGGACGCTAAATGAATCGCGGCCAAGCCGATGGCTGCGGCTGTGTTGCGTCCCACGGGCTCTGCCAAAATATGCGATGCGGGAACCCCCCTCAGCTCTCGGCGGACGCCAACTGTCTGCTCTACATTCGTCACAGCCCAGATGTTGGCCGGTGGGATCAGAGGGGCGAGGCGCACCATCGTTGCACGCAGCATCGTCTCGCGGTCGACGATGTTCAGCAGTTGCTTCGGTGTGCGTATGCGACTGCGTGGCCAGAAACGCGTCCCGCGGCCTCCGGCAAGCAGCACGGCACACGATAGGAGTCTTTCGCCTTTCCCACCCCTCCGCTCGTGAGTTTTCATGCGCGCTATAGTAGCGGACTCCTCGTTGCGATAGAAGGAACTCTGAGGCCATGTCACCACAGGCAGGCGGCACGTGCCAATTCCTGATTAATGCGACAATAAGTTTCAGAAGGAAGTTGAGATAGAATCAGCACACGTGATTTCGAAAGCTTTCGAGCAGGATTATCTAGGGGCAAGTGATCATTGCGGGAGGGAAGCGATGAAGCTGCTGAATTGGACGCGAAGATTTTCCCGGCGCGGTTTTCTCACCGGAAGCGCCGCGGCGATTGCCGCCGTGGCCACCACCGGCGGCACAGTCCTCGCTGACGCGCACGCGGAAATGCCTGGCACCGCCGGCCTGGGTGCAGAGGAAGTTCGCACACTCATCAAATTCACGCGAGACCTCTTCCCCCACGACCGCCTCGACGATTCCTTCTACGCCAGAGCCGTCGCTCCTTTGCAGCAAGAAGCCGCAGAAGACGCATCCACCAGGAGGCTACTCTCCAATGGCGTCGATCAACTCAATCGTTTCGCCATGGCCTCATCGGGCAAACCCTATGTGGATGTTTCCGGGGAAACAGCCCGCATAGCGATCATCAAGAAAATCGAAACCGGCGCATTTTTCAACAAGGTCTACAACGACACAATCGTCGGACTCTACAACCAGTCCGAAGTCTGGCCCAAATTCGGCTACGAAGGCCCATCATCCGCAAAGGGCGGCTACCTACACCGCGGATTCAGCGATATTGATTGGCCGGAAAAGGCCTGAGGATGCCATGCCCGCGAAATTCGATCTGAACGATTCATCCGTGGTAGTGATCATCGGTTCCGGCGCCGGAGGCGGCACGCTCGCGAACGAGCTCGCGCAAAAGGGCATCTCTTCGGTAGTGCTCGAGGCCGGCAAACGCATCGAGATTGCTGACTTCAAAAACGACGAAGACGCCATGTTCGCGCTTTTCACCTGGCTCGACCCGCGCACTACATCGGGTTCCTGGTACGTCGCGAAAACATCCCCCGACCTCCCCGCGTGGACCTGCAAACTTGTTGGTGGTACCACCGTGCACTGGGGCGCCTGCGCCCTGCGTATGAAAGAATACGAGTTCAAGCCGCGCACTCGTTACGGCGCGATTTCCGCCGCCAATCTGCTCGATTGGCCCATCGATCTCCACGAGATGGATCCGTATTACGATCGCGCCGAGCTGAAAATGGGCGTCACCGGCACGCACGGGATTCCGCGCTTACCCGTCAGCGATCACGGGAAAGTCCTTTTTGCCGGCGCAAAAAAAATCGGCTACACGAAATTTGAGACCACCAACATGGCCATCAATTCAGTGCCTCGCGACGGCCGCGCCTCCTGCCAGCAGACCGGTTTCTGCATTCAGGGATGCACTTTCGGTGCGAAGTGGTCCACGCTGTACACTGAAATTCCCAGAGCAGAGGCAACGGCCAAAGCGGAAGTACGTTCCGAATCACAGGCTCTCCGCATCGAGCACGATGCTTCAGGAAAAGTTACCGGCGTGATTTACGTCGATAGCAAGGGCGTCATGCAGCGTCAGAAGGCGCGCATCGTCGCCGTCGCCGCGAATTCAATCGAGAGTCCGCGCCTTTTGCTCAACTCTTCTTCCAGCAGGTTCCCTCAAGGCTTGGCGAATTCCTCGGGGCAGGTCGGCAAGAACTACATGCGCCACATGACTTCCACGGTATTCGCGATTTTCGATAAGCCCGTCCACATGTACCGTGGCACAGCCCAATCCGGAATCGTCATGGATGAGGCGCGTCTTGATACCAGGCGCGGTTTTGTTGGCGGTTACCAGATGGAGTTGTTGCCGCAGGGCCTGCCCAGCTTCGCGCAAAATATCGTCCCCGGCGCATGGGGACGCGACCGCGCTTCGATTATCGACAGCTACTCGAATATTGCGGGCGTCTGGCTGATCGGCGAAGACTTGCCGCGGGAGACCAATCGCATCACGCTGCATCCTTCACGCAAAGATAAATTCGGCATGCCGATTCCCAACGTCCACTCGGACGACCATCCCAACGATCTCGCCATGCAGAAGCACGCCATCGGTCAGGCGGATGCCCTGTACAAATCCATCGGCGCCAAGCGCACCGTTCACCGCTTGCCTTTCCCGTCGACCCACAATATGGGCACCAATCGCATGTCCGAAAAGCCGCGCGATGGCGTCGTGAATCGCTACGGCCAGGCGCACGACGTTCCCAACCTGTTCGTGTCCGATGGCAGCCAGTTCACATCCAGCAGCGGAGAAAATCCCACCCTGACAATCGTTGCCCTCACCATCCGCCAGGCGGAATTCATCGCCGACCAAATGTCCAAACGCGCGATCTAAATGGCTCGATTGCAGCCGAAATTCAGTTCTCTCGTCGCAACCCTCAGTTCCGGACGCGGTTGACATCACGCGCGCGCCGGTGCTAACGTGCTGCGCGTAAGCCAAAGACCTCGTCTCCCCGGAGGTGACTTCCATGCCTTATAAATTAACCGTAAATGGACGCCCTGCTACCGTCGACGTGCATGAGGACACGCCCTTGCTATGGGTGATCCGAGACGTCCTCAATCTTCACGGCACGAAATACGGTTGCGGAATGGCGCTCTGCGGCTGCTGCACCGTGCACCTCAACGGCGAGGCTGTGCGCTCCTGCACCACTCCGATCACCCGTGCAGCCGGCAAGCACATCACCACGCTCGAGGGTCTTTCTGAGGATGGCACTCATCCCATTCAGCTCGCGTGGAAAGAAATTGACGTGCCTCAGTGCGGCTACTGCCAGGCTGGTCAAATGATGACCGCCTCCGCCCTGCTCGCAAAAAATCCTAAACCCACTGACGCCGATATCGACGCTGCCATGGATGGCAATATCTGCCGCTGCGGCACCTATCTGCGCATTCGCAAGGCAATTCATACCGCGGCTGAAATCGCCGAAAAACGCACCAAAAAGCCGGCTGCTGTCGGAGTCTGAAGCGCCGCAATGTAACAAGGAGGCCTTATGGAAACCACACTCGTCAGCCGTCGATCTTTTCTTCGTGTGACAGCCTTGGCCGGAGGCGGCATGTTGCTGGCCTCCTATCTGGAGCCAATCACCGAGGTGCTCGCCGCCCAATTTGGCCCGCCGATTACGCTCGTGCCGGCTTCGTTCATCCGCATCGCGCCGGACGGCATCGTCACCATCATGGCGAAGAATCCGGAGATCGGCCAGGGTGTGAAGACCATGCTGCCCATGCTGATTGCCGAAGAGCTCGATGTCGATTGGAAGGACGTTCGAATCGAACAGGCGGATCTCAATCCGAAGTATGGTTTGCAGATCGCGGGCGGCAGCACGGCCACGCCGATGAACTGGGAGCCCCTACGGCAAGTGGGTGCCGGTGGCCGCCAAATGCTCATCTCCGCCGCCGCGCAGAAGTGGGGAGTGCCGGAATCGGAATGCACCACCACTCCCGGCCGCGTTCATCACACCGGCAGCAAACGCTCCGCGAGTTACGGTGAACTCGCCGCCACGGCCGCCAAGCTGACGCCTCCCGATCCGAAGTCCCTGAAGATGAAGGATCCCAAGGACTACAGAATCATCGGAAAGACCACGCCCAACGTGGATATCGAAAAGATCGTTACCGGCAAGCCGATTTTTGGAATCGACTTCACCACGCCAGACATGCTTTTTGCCAACTTTCAGAAGTGTCCCGTGTACGGCGGCAAAGTCGCCACTGCAAATATCGACGAGCTAAAGGCGCAGCCTGGTGTAAAGCACGCATTCGTCGTCGAGCCGGTGGGTGATTCCAGCGTGTTGGCTGGTGGCGTTGCGGTCGTCGCGGACACCTGGTGGCAGGCGCGCGCCGCGCTAGGCAAGCTCAAGGTCACATGGGACGAAGGCCCCACCGCCAAGCAGAGTAGCAAGCTCTACGCGGATACCTCCGTGGAGTTATCCCAGAAAGAACCCGGCCAGGTGTTGCGGAAGGATGGCGATGCGGACGCGGCCTTTGGCAGCGCCGCGCACGTCGTGGAAGGTGCATATTCGTATCCTTTCCTCTCCCACGTGCCCCTTGAACCGCAGAATTGCTCCGCGTCTTTCAGGGACGGCAAGCTCGAAGTTTGGGCGCCCAGCCAAACCCCCGCGAATGGCTTGGGACAAACTGTAAAGATTTGCGGAATCGATCCCAAAGACATCACCGTTCACCTAACCCGCGTCGGCGGCGGCTTCGGCCGGCGTCTCACCGACGACTACATGGTCGAGGCGGCGTACATCGCCAAACGGATTGGCGTGCCCGTGAAGCTCCTGTGGACTCGCGAACAGGATATGGCCCACGATTATTACCGGCCTGCGGGTTTCCACTTCCTGAAGGGTGGCGTCGATTCCAACGGCAAGATCGTCGCGTGGCGTAATCATTTTGTCACTTTCGGTGAAAACGATCGCTTCGCGCAGAGCGCCGGCCTTTCCGGCGAGGAATTTCCGTCGCGCTTCGTTCCGAACTTCTCGCAACTTTGCTCCATGATGCCTACCGGCGTTCCCACGGGCGCGATGCGCGCTCCCGGCAGCAACGCCATCGCGTTCGTCATGCAGTCCTTTATTGACGAGCTGGCTCACGCGGCTGGTAAAGATCCGGTTCAGTTCCGGCTCGATTTGCTCGCTACCACCCCTCTGCCATCCGCTCCGCCGCCAAAAGGCACACCGATTGCCTTCGCGCCGGTGCCCTTTGACGCGCCCCGCATGAAAGGCGTGCTCGAGATGGTCGCGGAAAGGTCCCGCTGGGGCAGTCGCAAATTGCCCGGAGACACCGCCATGGGCGTCGGTTTCCATTTCAGCCATCGCGGCTATTTCGCGGAGGTCGCGGAAGTTCGCGTCACCGGCGGGTCCAACGTGCGGGTCAATAAAGTGTGGGTGGCCGCTGATATCGGCAGCCACATCATCAATCCCGGCCCTGCTGAGAACCTGGCTCAGGGTGCGGTTATCGAAGCCATGAGCCATGCAATGGGCTACGAAATCACCATCGATGCCGGCCACGCGGTGCAGAGCAATTTCAATAATTATCCGCCCGTGCGCCTTACGCAGGCGCCGCCGGAAATCGATGTCGCGTTCCTGAAGTCGGACAATTCGCCGACAGGTCTCGGCGAGCCGGCGCTGCCGCCCATGATTCCGGCGCTCACGAACGCGATTTTCACCGCCACCGGCAAGCGCGTGCGTTCGCTGCCGCTCCAGACGCAAGGCTTTAACTGGGCCTAATCGAGGGGAAAATTAGCAAGAAGGCGCCGCGTCGGCGATAAGCGCTTTCGTGGCGCGGGCACTCTTGCCTACGCGCGTGAGTCCGGGCAATTGGTAAGCGCACAGCCGGCAGTGGCCGTGTCACCTGCAAATTAGGTCGCTTCCAAAGATTCGATCTTCTTGAAGTTTTCTCTCTGGCTTGCTAGAACCTTGAATCTTCGATGACCGCTCCTCCGTATCTTCGCATCGCGACCGAAGAAGCCTACGCCCCGCCGGAATTATTCGAGCGCTATAGAAAGCTTCTTGACGACGGCTCGCATAATGATCCCGGCTTCGCGAGCTTCATGGGCTTCTACCTCAATAATTCCGGACCGCGCCTCACCGAAATCCGCGCCCAGATTCAGGATATCGGCGAGCGCCGCATCCGCGACATGGATCAGACCGGAATCGCGAAGCAGATCCTTTCGCTCACCTCGCCCGGCGTCCAGGTCTTCGACGCGCCAACCGCTGTCCCGCTCGCAACGTCGTTCAACGATCAGCTTGCTGAGGCGATCCGCAAGCATCCCGACCGTTTCGCAGGACTCGCGGCCATCGCTCCGCAGGACCCGCAAGCCGCAGCGAAAGAACTCGAGCGAGCCGTAAAATCTCTGCACTTGAAGGGCGCGATCGTCAACTCCCACACCCGCGGCGAATATCTCGACGAGCCGAAATTCTGGGAGATTTTCGAGGCTGCCGAATCGCTCGGCGTTCCGATTTACCTGCATCCCACTACGCCTTCGCCAAGAATGGTCGGCCCGTTTCTCGATCGCGGTCTTGATGGCGCCGTCTTCGGGTTCGCGGTCGAAACCAGCCTCCACATTCTGCGAATCGTTTTCAGCGGCGTGTTCGACCGCTTCCCAAAATTGCGGATGGTGGCCGGGCACCTGGGCGAGGGCCTTCCCTATTGGTTCTTTCGAATTGACTTCATGCATCAGCGGCTAACCTCGAATAACCGCTACGGAAACGTTCCCAAGCTGCAAAAGAAGCCCAGTGAATATTTGAAAGAAAACTTTTATGTCACCACCAGCGGAATGGCGTGGCAGCCGCCCATTTTGTACGCGCAGTCCGTCCTCGGCGTGGACCGTGTCCTCTATGCCATGGATTATCCCTACCAGTTCGTGCCGGATGAAGTGAAAGTCACCGACGATCTACCCATCAGCGACGCCGACAAGAAGAAGCTCTACCAGACGAACGCCGAAGAAGTGTTCGCCTTGTAGGCGCTCGCCCCGTGAAGCGACTCCTGCGGATTTTAGTTTTGGTTTAGAATGCAGGCCGCCCATCTGGTGAATTCTAAGCGAGGAGAGAATGCATGCGGAGACGCGAATTTCTAGCGGTCCCTGTTGCCGTCGGAGGCCTCATGGCTTTGTCGAGCGCGGACGCAGCGAGCTCTGATCCGGCGCCCGTCCGCTCGAATTCTCTCGGCGTGAAAGCGCTCGTCTTCGACGTCTTCGGCACCGTGGTGGATTGGCGCGGCTCGATCATTCGCGAAGGCGCGCAGTGGGGCAAAGACAAGGGACTGGATATCGACTGGGGAAAGTTCGCCGACGAGTGGCGCGCGGGTTACGCTCCGTCAATGGACAAAGTCCGCAACGGCGAGATGCCTTGGACCAAGCTCGACGTCCTGCATCGCATGATCCTCGAAGACCTGCTGCAGCAATACAACATCGTCGGCCTGGCGGAAGAAGAAAAGGACCACTGGAATCGCGTGTGGCATCGCTTGACGCCGTGGCCCGATGCAGTCGAAGGCCTCACCCGTATCAAGAAAAAATTTGTCATCGCCACGCTTTCAAACGGCAACGTCTCCTTACTGGTCGATATGGCCAAACACGCGGGGCTTCCGTGGGACACCGTTTTTTCGGCGGAGCTTTTTCAACACTACAAACCGGACCCGGAGGCTTATCAGGGCGCCGTGGAACTTCTCAGTTGTAAGCCCGCCGAGGTAATGATGGTCGCCGCGCATCCCCTGGATCTGAAAGCTGCGCAATCGTGCGGGTTGAAGGCGGGTCTCGTGCCGCGTCCTTTGGAGCACGGCCCCGCGCACAGCGCGACAGCGGCGAAAAGTGCAGCCCCAGCCATGGCGAGCGCTGCCGCTTCGGCGAACGCAACGTTCGATATCACCGCCCGCAATTTCATCGAGCTTGCCGCGAAGCTGGCTTAGCGAAGCCTCGAAACCGTGCGGAAAGCGGCGGCTAAGCCCGGTACCTTTTCTTGGCGAGTTCTTCCAGGCTTGGATATGAGTGCGCTTCCACAAATGTTTTTTCCGGTGGCTGCGAGCGCTCCTTCATTGCACGCACCAGCATTTCCAGCGCGATATCCATCGTCAGGGAGGTCAACACGGCCGCGCGAAACACCCCTTGATCCACCAGTGGCTTGATCTGCTTTGGAATCCCCACCCCCGCGCACGGCAGTGCCAGCCATTTCTTCTTTTCCACGTCGCTCGTCGTCTCGAACGCTTTTCTAGCCCCAAAAATGAAATCTGCATTTTGCGACGCGATTACCCGCGTCCCCTCCGGCTTCACCGTCGAAAGATTTAGCCAGGAAGACACTGCGGTGTAAGCGCTTTCCGCCGTCGAGCCTTGCACCTTCACGCTCTTCACGTCCACATTCTTGGGTTTGGCGCCGTCCAGGCCTTCGAATCGCCTCGACGCGATCGAGCTCATCGACGGCCCCCGCAGATACAGCACCGTTCCCCCTTCCGGCAATACCGCCCCGAGCTGGCGTCCTTGAATTCGCCCCACTTCCACGTGGTCCTGCGACACCTGGAATACTGGCGCCTTCGCGTTCTTGCGAAGCGTTCCAAGGTACTCCACCTGCGCGTTGCTAACCATCCATCCAATTCCCGCGGCAACCGCGGCCTCGGCCACGCGCGGCAATCCAGCTGCGCTCACTGGCTCCAGAAGGATGCCCTGCGGCCGCTCTGCGGCAGGTGCCTGCACGAATTTCAGCAGTTGTTGGCCCTGATTCACGGGGTCCATCTCTGCATCCACCACTTGCAGTTCCACCCCCAGGCGATCCGCTGTAGTTTTCGCAATCGCCACTTGTTCGCGCAAGTAGATTGCGTCGCCTGGAATTGACAGCACACAGTTCAATTTTTTCACAGTTGGTCCCAAGGGTCGGATTTGATGGTGGCGCCAATTTTCATTCTTGCTTCGTGGTCGCTATCGATCTTGACGGCAATCTCTGATTTGCTTCTCGGTCTCGCGCATCCTACGCTGCCCGCGTCCTCGATACAACGAGTTTGCCGCGTGCGCGATCCAGCATACACTCGCTGTGCTTTCCATTTGGACAGTCTTGCAGGCGGCGTGATCGGCTGGTACCCTCGCATCCTCTGTAGCGCCGGATGCTTTTCGTGGGGGCATACCATGCTATGCCCGGCGAGGATGCTTGGCCACTCCCTGGCCATTTATCTCCTGGGTATACGGCCGTCATCGAATTTGTTTTTTGTGCGAATCCTTAGGAGGCGTCTGAAATGAAAATTCCGATTCTGCAAATCTTGCTTGTCGTTTCGCTGATTTGTCCCATTCTGGCCGTTGCCGCCCCAGGCGGCGATTCCAAGGATCTTGCCGCCGAGGTCGCGGCGCTGAAGGCTCAGGTCGCGCAACTCTCGCACCAGGTCCAGCGCTCGCAGGACTACATCGACATCTGCAATCTGCAGGACGCCTACGGCTTCTACGTCGACAAAGCCAAATGGGACGAGGTTGCCGATCTCTTCGCCAAGGATGGCAGTCTCGAAATCGGCCTGCGCGGCGTTTACAAGGGACAAGATCACGTCCGCGCCTATCTTCACAGGCTGCCCAACCTCACCTACGGCACGGTTTTCAACCATATCCAGTTACAGCCCATGGTTACCGTCAATCCCGATGGCAAAACCGCCAACGGACGCTGGCGCGCGTTCATGCAGGTGGGCCAACTCCACAAGCGAGCGCAGTGGGGAGATGCCGTCTACGAAAACGAGTACGTGAAAGAAGATGGCGTGTGGAAGATCAAGAGCCTCCACGCCTATTTCACCTACTACGTTCCATTCAACAAGGGTTGGGACCAGGGCGGCGATCCTCCGCCCGCCGCGATTCCCGGCCTCCCTCCGGATGAGCCTCCCACTGAAACCTACAAGCTCTATCCGGACGTTTACGTCCCGCCCTACCACTACAAGAACCCAGTCACGGGCAAATGACAATCCGATCCGGACGGTCAACCCGCTTGCCTTGTTGATCTAACCGACGTGGCGAAAGGACCAAAGAAGAGTCGGCTCACTGCGAAGCGAATGGTAACAGGCACTGACAATCCGATCAGGATTATCAGTCTTGCCTTTGTAGAGGCATAGCATTCTATGCCCCGCGCAAATGTTTGGTTGCGTGCCAACGATTCCTTTCGAAGTCTGGGCGATATTTCTTTCTGCTTTCGTGGCGGCGGGGTGGCCGCATCGTTTTAGAAACCGTTTAGCCGTTATCACGTAACTAAATTGTTACAACTTTCCCGAACCGAGGCCTAAACCTCCTATTTTGTGTGTAACTGAATTGGCAAGAGTATTGCTCACTTCAACAGCGCCAACGCTTGGTCGCTCTGGGTGCGGGGGAGGCCGAAGGCAGGCATCAGTTTCCAAACTGACCGTTCGAGTTCGATTCTCGACCCCCGCTCCACTCCCCGCTCTTCCTCTGGTCCGGAGTAATCAATTTCCGGACAAGTAGTAAATTCGAGTCTCGAGAAGAGTCCACAGAAGCCAGTTGATATTTTCAATTGTCTCTCATGCTAGCGTGAATTGAGGGCGCTTTCGGCCCGGAAAGGAGAAGATATGGACGCGTCCCGACCCTGCATCAGTACGGACGCTCGGCGAAGCGACCTCACCTTTCGACCGTGCACCCCGGCCTCAGAACAGGCAAGACGGCATCCCGCTTCAAAGCGAGCAATCGAAAACGGCCCCGCATCGGGCGCCGTATTCCTGCACGCTAACGCTATTTCCCATCAGTGGCTCGAGCATTCGAAGAAATCCAGTTCGACACACCTGCCGAGTAAAACCACTCCTAACTATCTGGAAACAAACGATGAGGCACATTCTACCCGTCACAAATCCGAGAACCTCAAATCTTGGGCAGGACGATCCCTTGCTGGGATTGGTATTTGCCCTTTTTGTCCTTGTAGGAGACTTCGCACTGCTCGTCGGATTCAAAGAAAACCACTTGAGCGAGCCCTTCGTTGGCGTAGATTTTCGCGGGCAGCGGAGTGGTGTTGCTGATCTCAAGGGTCACGAAGCCCTCCCACTCCGGCTCGAACGGGGTGACGTTGACGATGATGCCGCAGCGCGCGTAAGTGGATTTACCCACGCAGATGGTGAGCACGTTGCGCGGAATGCGGAAAAATTCAATCGATCGAGCGAGCGCGAAAGAATTTGGCGGCACGATGCAGACCGCTCCCTTGAATTCGACGAAAGAATTGGGATCGAAGTGCTTTGGATCCACGATGGTGGAGTTGACGTTGGTGAAGATGCGAAACTCGTCCGCCACGCGCATATCGTAGCCGTAGGACGAGACGCCGTAGCTGATCACACCGTCGCGCACCTGACGGTCCTCAAAAGGCTCGATCATTTTATGTTCGCGCGCCATCCTGCGAATCCACTTGTCCGACTTCACCGACATGGATGATTCCTCCCCGAGAATGGAAATTGCAACGTGGGTTGGACCGCGCCGTGTATTACACAGAGGTGCGCTTGACAACCTGCAAACCTCTGACTAGCATGGAGTTCCGGCCTCAAAAGAGGTTTGCGGAGGAAGTTGTGATCAAGCTCGACATCGTAAACGCCATCGTGCAGAAAACAAACGTCAGCCGGGCGAAGGCCGAACAAGCGGTGGAGGCGGTTTTCGAAGCGATGAAAAATTCGCTGGGCCGCGGAAGGCGCATTGAATTGAGGCGCTTTGGCGTGTTCAACGTAAAGCCGCGGAAGACCGGTATCGGACGCAACCCGCGCACGGGACAGCAGGTGAGTATCCCGCCCGGCAAAGCCGTGCGCTTCAAACCCGGCAAAGAACTTCAGGCACTACCAGCTCCCGCCAACAAGTCCTGATCTTCGCGTGGAGTTCTTCGCTTGGTACCGCGCCAATTCAAGTGACGCAGACGTGGTTCTCCGCGATTTTTTCGGCGTGCCAGATTTCGCGTCGGCATCCAATTCACATGAGAATCTTTCAGAGCATGAGCCGATGAGTGTGTGCAAGTGAGCGAAGGCAACGGGAACGGGCACAACCGCTTTCCGGTGGAGATCCTCGATGCGCAGTATGCACGGGGAACTGAGTTTCGTCCGGGGCCGCCGAAGCGACGCCCGCTTTGGCCGGCACTGATTCTATTTTTGCTGACGGTGCTTTCGACGCTGGCAGTTGGCGCGGAATTCGGGCAAGCGTACGCGGAGAGCCGCCAGCCGTTCTCGGGCGGCCAAGATCCGCTGTCGCTGATGGTGTTTACGTTCGAGCATCCGGCCGTGCTGGCGCGGGGCATACCGTTTTCGTTCACGCTGCTCATCATTTTGTTCGCACACGAAATGGGGCACTACGTGGCGTGCAAAATCTACGGCATCGACGTGAGCTATCCGTATTTCATTCCCGCGCCAACGCTGTTTGGAACTTTTGGCGCGGTGATTCGGATACGTTCGCCCATCACCACACGGAAGGCGCTCTTCGATGTGGGACTTGCGGGGCCGGTAGCGGGATTTGTGCTCGCGCTGCCCGCCATGGCGTACGGAGTCGCAGCATCGAAAATCATTCCGGGCACGGAGCGGAGCGCCGCGATCATCTTCGGGCATCCCCCGCTGATGCGCCTCTTCAATGCGCTATTTCATCCGCACATGGATGTTACCTGGCTGCTATTGAATCCAGTGGGGCGCGCGGCGTGGGTGGGACTTTTTGTGACGGCACTAAACTTGTTGCCGGCATGGCAACTGGATGGCGGGCACATCATGTTCGCCGTGGCGAGCAGGCGACATTGGAGGATTTCGATTGCGGTGGCGCTGGGGCTGCTGGCAATCGGGCACTTCAGCTATTTGTGGTATCTGTGGGGCGGCCTGCTGCTCGTGCTGACGCTGCGATTCCGGCATCCTCCGCTTGCGGACGAATGGAAGCCACTGGATCCGGCGAGGCGGGTCTGGGCGTTGATTGCGTTGGCGATTTTCCTGTTGTGTTTCACTCCGTGGGCGGCGGTGATCGGTTCGGGATAGCCGCCTGCGACGGTTAAGACAGATTCGTGGGATCGACGTCCACTATGACGGCGGTGGCTGGAAGTTCTTTTGCGGCGCAGAAAGCTAGCGCGCCGGAAAGAGTTTTCGCCAGCGCGGAGCGGTGGGGCGATTTCAAGACAAATTGGAAGCGGTAATCGCGGCGCAGGCGCGCAAGAGGCGCGGCGGCGGGCCCGAGAATTTTCACGCCGCGTTCTTCAAAGGGCGCGAAATATTCGGCGAGGGCGCGAGACCAGCGAATCGCGTTCTCGACTTTGCGGTCGCGCACGAGAACGGTGGCGAGCGCCGTGAACGGCGGATAGTGCAGGATGCGCCGGAAGTGCGCTTCCTTTTCGTAGAAGGAAATATAGTCCTGCTGCGCGGCATATTGAATGGCGTAGTGTTCGGGATAATAGGTCTCGACGAGAACTTCTCCGGAGAGTTCGCCGCGCCCCGCGCGCCCTGCAACCTGAGTGAGCAACTGAAAGGTGCGTTCGGCGGCGCGAAAGTCCGGGCGGCCTAGCGCGAGATCGGCGGCGACCACGCCGACCAAAGTGACGCGCTGGAAATCGTGGCCCTTGGCGACCATTTGCGTGCCAACCAGAATATCGATTTCGCCGTTTGCGAATGCGCCTAGCACCTCCTGGTATTCGCGCTTGGTGTGGACCGTATCGCGATCGAGTCGCGCGATGCGGGCGGCGGGGAATTGCTCGCGGAGGTATTCGTCAACGCGCTCCGCACCATCACCGACGAAATACATGTACTCCGCGTGGCACTTGGGACACTGTTTCGGCGGGCGAATTGAAAAGCCGCAGTAGTGGCATTCGAGGCGCTGGCGGCTCTTGTGATACGTGAGCGCTATGCTGCAATTCTGGCATTGCACGAACGCGCCGCAACTGCGGCAGAGTTGAGACCACGAGTAGCCGCGACGGTTGATGAGAACCATAGTCTGAGTGCGATCTTCGAGGCGCAGGGCAATGGCCGCGCGAAGCGTCTCCGAAACCGGAGCGGCGCGATGCTGGCGTCGAAAGTCCTCGCGTAAATCGACGATGCGAACTTGCGCGAGCGGGCGGTTTTCCACGCGCGACGCAAGGTTGAGCAGCTGATATTTTCCGGCGCGAGCGTTGTGGTAGGTTTCAAGCGAAGGAGTGGCCGAGCCGAGCAGCGCGACTGCGCCTTCAAGACGCGCGCGGTAGACAGCAGTGTCGCGTGCATTGTAGCGAGGCGTTTCTTCCTGCTTGTAGCTCGATTCCTGCTCTTCGTCCACGATGATGAGGCCGAGATTTTCAAGCGGTGCAAAAACCGCGGAGCGCGTCCCCACAACCACGCGAGCCTCGCCGCGGCGAACGCGCCACCATTCGCGGGCGCGTTCGATATCCGGAAGGCCGCTGTGCAGGATGGCAACAATCGCGCCGAAGCGGGCGCGGACCAGCCTTCCCAGCCATAGCGTGAGCGCAATCTCAGGCACCAGGACAATCGCGGTCTTTCCGCGCGAAAGCGCCGCTTCAATCGCCCCAAGATAGACCTCTGTTTTGCCGCTGCCCGTTACGCCGTGAAGCAAGCCAGCCGAAAATTTTCCAGCTACAATCCAGCGCCAGATCTCTTCGAGTGCTTCTTTCTGCTCGGTGTTCAGAATGTTGGCTGGAGGAACGAAGTCCGTGTCCCATGGGTCTTCGCCGGGGGTGAGGGGTTCTTCCCATGTGAGCAGGGCGCCTGATTTTTCGAGTCGCTGTACGGCTGCGCGGGAGGCATCTGCCTTCGCCAGCAGCAATGGAAGCGGTAGCGGGCCGCGCGTGGAGGCGAGCACTTCGCGGATTCTGGCTTCGGCTTCACGCGTCGAGGGGCTGGATTTCACGCGATGATCCACGGCGCCGGTCTCGTTCGGCGGGTTTGGATTCCAGGCAATGATTTTTTGAGCGCGGGTTTTTCGCGGGCTGACAACGTCGCGGGCCGCGAGATAGCCGCGGCGAAGGAGTTTTTCGGCGGCGGCTTCGCCGCCGGGCCAGCGACGCACGCGCGAGACCGGCACTGCGGACTTTTCGTTGTCAAAATGGCGCAGTAGATCGAGTTCGGAGTTCTCGAAGCCGACGATTTCTTTGGTCGCGGTCAATTCACACAGATGGGTTCGACCCGAATCGGTGAGCGAAAAGGTACGGTTATGGCGAAGCTCGATTTCAGGCGGCAACATCGCGCGAAAGGCTTCGCCGACAGGAGCAAGATAATAGCGGCTGATCCAGTGGCCCAACTCGATCAATTTCGGCGGCAGCGCAGGAAGCTGATCCATCAGTTCGGCGATTTCTTTTATCTGGACGGCGGCGGGAGGTCGATCGGATTCAGCGACGCCGACGCCGATCATGGCGCGTTTGCCAAAAGGAACCACGAGCCGGCGGCCCACCAGGGATTGTCCATTGAAGGATGCAGGGACGGCGTAGGTGAAAGTCGAGTGCAGAGGCACGGGGAGTGCCACTTCGCAATAGCGTTGGGGCATAACAGCGCAATAGTGTAGCAGCCCGCCGAAATCTTTTAGAGCGGGCTGGTGTGGAGAATCCAGGTCAGGCGATTGCCATCTCGAGGCCATTCTGAAGAATGAGCCCCGGAGCGTATTCGATATGTAACGCACGCCTTGCATGTTCGGTGTGTGACTTTGACGACGAGTGAACAATCAACCGACCTCATAGCGAGCACGCCGCCCCGAGGCACTACGCAGTCAATCGCCGAGGTTTGCGCGGCAAGCTGGTGAAGTGCGTCGCTGCCCAGAACGTCCATCACGTGCGTTCCGGGCAGTACACGTAATGGGCCATTTTCAAACGTCGAATCGTCCAGATGGAGGCGCAATGCCAGGACTCTACGGAGAACACTGGCCGGTGCGTGTGCGTAGATCACGCCTTCCTTCACCGACCAGGATCCCCAGCCGGGTGCGTCCTGTCGCTTCCGAAGGGGCAGAGTCGTATCCTGATGCCAGGCGACCAACCAGTTGGAATTTGGCGACTTGTCAAAAAGAGTCGCGCGAAACGGTGTTGCGCCGCGGCCCAGGATTTTTTCCGCGAGCCCAGTCAGGCGCGGATCATGGGCAAGTTCGGCAATCGACGAGTGCCTGAGAGCATTGCGCGAGCCGGCTCGACTTCGAGGCAGCGGGTTCTCAGCGAGTTCTCGGTTGAGACTCGCAATGTCGCTCTCGGACAGGACGTCGGGAATTATTGCGAATCCGTGCTGTTCCAATAATTCATTCCACATGGAAGTCCTTTGCCACATTTTAAATCGCTACATATTCCTGCTGAAAAGCGGATTTTGTCTCGACGAGCGGTGAATCAACCGTCCCTCCGGGACGCAACAATGTAGCCCACAGCGGAAGCTGTGGGAGGTCAGAGTGGGATAGTATCAAGCCCCGGAGGGGCGACACAGTGGCTCATTCATTTTCTCAAAACCACATTCACCTGGTCTTCAGCACGAAGGAGCGTCGCAAATCGATTGCCAAGGAATTGCAGCCGCGATTGTGGGCCTATCTGGCCGGCATTTGTAAGAATCACGAAATGATCGCGCTAATAATCGGCGGGACTGAAGACCATGCGCACCTCTTGTTTCACCTGCCGCCGAAGCTTGCGCTGGCGAAGGCCGTCCTTCTGCTTAAATCGAATTCCTCGAAGTGGATGAGCGAGCAGGGACGCGAGTTTTCGTGGCAAGAGGGGTACGGAGCTTTCAGCGTCAGTTCGTCGAATCTCGACTCCGTAATCCGATACATCCAGAATCAGGAGGCGCATCACCGAAAGATCGGTTTTGAAGAAGAGTTTCGGGCGATTCTCACGAAGCACGGCATAGAATACGATCCGAACTATCTATTCGGGTGACGCCGGTTTGTGCCGCCCCTATGGGGCTTGCTCTGGCTGGGATTGCTACCCACCGCTCCCGCGGTGGGCTACGTAGTTTCGCCCCTCGCGGGGCTGAGCACGAACGAAGTCCCCGGGACTTTGAATTGTGCTTCCGGT
>DATDIT010000075.1:0-3429 GCA_036520875.1 Candidatus Acidiferrales bacterium | reverse complement strand
AAATCGTCAACGATCGCTTTGCGGCCTTTCTTTTCGCCCGCGCCCGGAAGACCCGTGACCATTCCAGTCCAAGTAGCCTGTTCGTGGAATAGAGGCCGGAGGCGTTCCATGTCGCCCGAGCTGAGCGTCTCGAAAAATGTTCTCACGATTTGCTCGTTGCGATTGGCTGCTTCGGGCATTGGACCCCCTCCGGTTGGAATAATTCTGGCGCACAATTGGGTATCACAATCCGAGGGCGAGCAGCAAAGATTAATCCGTGGGGCGCGATTCGGAAGGAATCACGCAACTCGAGCGCAGATTTGCTACTATCGCCATCTCCACAGAACAGGGGGCGCAAAATGCGACGATTAACGATCTCTCTCGCGGGCATTGCGATTTCGCTTGTTTTCGCGGCTCCCATCACGACGACCGCCGCGCCCTCGCACGCCGCGCACGGGCAAAGCCGGGGCGTCGGCAAAGTGAATTTCCCCACTTCCTGTTCGGCGGAAGCGCAGGCATCGCTCGAAAAGGGTCTCGCCCTTTTGCATTCATTTCAATATGAGGAATCCGGGCAGGCGTTCAGCGAGGCCGTGCAACGCGATGGCCAATGCGCGATGGCCTACTGGGGCAAAGCGATGGCGCTCGATCATCAGTTGTGGGATTTTCCGACGCCTTCAACTCTTGCCGAAGGTCGAAAAGACATCGAGCACGCGCAGAAGCTCGGCCCGCAAACGCCACGCGAACGCGAATATATCGCCGCCGCTTTCACGTTTTATCAGGACAATCCGAAGCTGACGCATACGGCGCGGGTGCAAGCCTATTCGACGGCGATGCAAAAGCTCCACGCCGATAATCCGCAGGACGTGGAGGCGGCCGCGTTTTATGCGCTGTCGCTCGTCACTTTGGCGCAAGACGGCGTGGACGAACTCGCCAATCGCCGGAAGGCCATCGCGATATTGAATCCGCTTTTCGAGCAGCAGCCGAACGATCCGGGATTGGCGCACTATCTGATTCACGCTTCCGATGTGCCGGAGCTTGCTCCAGAGGGGCTGCCCGCCGCGCGCGCGTACGCCAAGATCGCTCCCGATTCGTCCCACGCCACTCACATGCCTTCGCACATATTCCGGCGGCTTGGACTTTGGCAGGAAATGATCAATTCGAATATCGCGGCGATGGCTGTGGCAGCCGAGGCCACCGCGCAGCACCGCGGCGACGCGAGCTACGAATTCCATGCCATGGATTTTCTCGACTACGCTTATCTGCAGGCCGGAGAGGAATCGAAGGCGCGGCATTTGATCGAGGAAGCGAAAGCCGTACCAGGCGCCGGAGCGGAGCAAACCGCCGATCATCAGGCGTTGTACGCGGCGGTGAATGCGATCGAATTGCACCGCTGGAACGAAGCGGCGTCACTCGAGATTCCCAAAGAGCGTCTCACGTGGCAGGACACAACTTATTGGGCGCGGGCAATCGGCGCGGCGCGCAGCGGCGACGTGAACGGCGCGCGCGAGGACGCGCAAAAGCTTGTTGAAGCCTTGAAGGCACAAGCTGAGCACCAGAAAGAGTTGGGGAATCAGGTTCCCGGGCAAAGTGTCGAGCAGCGCGAAGCGGATGGATGGCTGGCATATGCGGAAGGAAAATCCGACGAGGCTGTCGCGGATTTGCGCGGAGCCGCGGAGTTCGAGGAGTCTGATCGCGAAGACCCGGTTTGCGTGCCCGCTCGCGAGATGCTGGCAGACCTGATGCTGGAGCTTAAGCGGCCCAAAGAATCTTTGGTGGAATACCAGGCGGTTCTCAAAAATTATCCGAATCGTTTCGACGCGCTTTACGGCGCAGCACGCGCCTCCGAAGCAGCGGAGAATTCCCAGCAAGCGCGCGAATTCTACGCACAGCTTGTCAAAATTTCATTGCCCGACGCGGACCGCCCTGAGCTGCGCTCTGCGCGTGAGTTCGTGGCCGCCAACGGCAATTAGCTCTCTTTTCGTAATCCCAAAAGCTTGCCACATCGTACCAATCGATTCAATACCGCTGCTTTCGCGCTTGTTGCGGGAATGGGCCAATTTGGCGCATAATCGGCGCAGTTGGGTAGGGGAGGAGTGCCCGCAACATAGGAACGAGGCTGAGGACCCCGGCGGGCGTCATATTGGCTGGATGAAATTAAAGAGTGGGAGCGAGCCGATGAAAACTTCACGAATTGCATTCGCGGTCGCGCTGGTGTTTGCATTTGCCGGTTCGGCTTTCGCGCATCATTCCGCCGCGATGTTTGATCGGGACAAGAAAGTGGAGCTTACGGGAACCGTCGTCCAATTCAGCTGGTCGAATCCTCACAGTTGGATCCAAATCGACGTGCCGAATGCAAACGGCGGGACGGATCGTTGGGGCGTGGAGTGCAACAGCCCGAACACCATGGCTCGTTCCGGGTGGAGATCGACCACCTTGAAACCCGGGGATCAGGTGACGATCACCATTCATCCGCTGAGGAGCGGTGAAAAGGGCGGTCGATTTATGTACGTCAAACTTGCCGATGGGCGGGTGATGAACGATATGATCGGCTATCCAACGAAGTAGCCGGCAAAACGGGGAACCGCAAGCTCGTACAGCGCGTCATGGCATTTCCACTCCCGCGCGAAAGGGACCATAAATGATGAATTCAAAGGTGAAGTTCGCGCTGAGCGCGGCCATCGTGGCGTTGAGCTTGGGCGCTTTTGCGACAGCCGCGCGGGCGCAGGCGCAAAACAAGGCTGATCAAAATAAGCAAGAAGACGTGTTTCCTGAAGGTGCGCTGGCGCCGGACAATCTCCATAAGCCGCGGCCGAAGCCGCCGTTCGATTTGACCGGTACCTGGATGGTCGATCTTAGTTCCGGCTTCAGCTCGTTCATGTTCGGACCTCCCTATCCGCACTTTCATCCTGAGGCGGAAGCGCTATTCGAAGAAGGAAAGAAGGCCACAGCCTCGGGGCACGCGTTCCACGACGATATTGGCAAGTGCTATCCGGCAGGCATGCCCATGATCATGACGCGCGTCTGGCCCATCGCGATGATTCAGACGCCGACCGTGATTTACATGGTCAGCGGATTTGAAAACGAGATACGGCTGATTTATATCGACGGGCGAAAGCACACGGCTCCGGATGTGGTGGTCCGCACCTACGACGGCGACTCGGTCGGACACTGGGAAGGCGACACGCTGGTGGTTGATACCACGAGCATGACGCCCGCGCGGCATTGGATTGATGTCGGCATTCCGGTGAGCGACGAGTTCCATATCATCGAGCGCATTCGTATGCAGAACGGTGGCAAGACTCTGGAAATCAAATACACGCTGCTCGACCCGAAAAATTGGGACGGCGAATGGACCAGCACCAAGCACTGGAATCGCGAAGACGATACCGATATCACCGAAGTCGAATGCTTGCCCGACCTCGACCAGCATCTCCCCAGCACCCAATCCAA
>DATDIT010000074.1:0-12927 GCA_036520875.1 Candidatus Acidiferrales bacterium | reverse complement strand
ATCGCCACTTCCGTCACACCCGGCGCCGCGCACGTCACGATGTATATCAGCCAGGTTTTCCCGATGGAGATCGCCCAGCGCGGCGCAATCAACGGTGCCTGGGCCACGTACATAAAATCCACCTATCATCTGCAAACCATCTCATCAACGGCTTGCCAGCCTCTCAGCATGAATTCCACGATGCAGGAACGCGTGCTCGCCGCCGAAGAAACCTCTTGGAAGAATCAAGGTTGGGAAGTGGTGCAGGTCAACTGGCGCCCAGGACAAGCCGGCGCTTCTCCATCCTCTGCGGCATCGCTGTATTCCGCGTCGCCCAGCCCGTCCGGAATCGGCGAACCGCACGCGCCGAGCGCAGCGCCCGCAGCGACGAGCGGGGCAGGGCAGCCCAGCGCCTCCTACTGCTACTCGGACGATCGCAGGCCCACCATTTATTTCAGCGACGCATTCGACACCGCCGGCCTTCCGTCGAGCACCGCGTGGTCCACCGCATTCACCAAAATGCTGGCGCAGAAGTACGCATACAAGGGCGCGGTCGTTTGCAAAACTGTCACCACAATCGTAAGCGCGCAAAGCGCAATGCGCGATCAGCGCGACGCCCTCCAAGGCAAGCAATTCATCGATACCGATTGGACCTACGAGCCGCCCGCCCCCGCGCCCGCCGACAAGTAAGCGAAACGCGTCCCGCCTCGAGCTTGTCCTTGCTTGGTTCTTCGGTAGGGGCACGATACATCGTGCCCGCTATCAATGCTTGGCGTGATTCGTCCATCCGCCTGGCATCGCGCACGAAAATGTAGCTCAGGCCTTCCCGGCGACGTCTGGCGGAAACGCCTGAGGCTTTTCGGCCCGGCTTTTCGGCCGCCATTCCGAGCGGAGTGTCCCGCGCTTTTAGCTTTGCGCGAAGCGCCGGGACACGCAGTCGAGGAATCTCTCTTGGATGTAACGCTAGGCAATCAATCGACAAACGCCAGGTTCTCTCACATTGACGCCATCGCCCGCCGGCGCTACCATCCTACTCAGCGGGAGATTTGCCCGAGCGGGAGGTCACCATGAAAACGTTACTCGCGGTAGCAGTTCTCTTGGGTCTGGCGTTTGTAACTGCGCCCACCCTTCGCGCGCAGGACGATGCCTTCAACGATCCCGCGCTCGCAGCGGCCGCCGCTGCACCGGTGCAAACCGTTTCTCCTGCCGACGTAATGAAACTGATGCAGGACTCGCACGTAAAATTCGCGCTCGTCGATACGCAGCCCGTTGACGGCTACGCCGATACGCACATCCCCGGCGCCATCAATTATCCGTGGGTCATGCAGATCAAGACGTTTCCCATCGCTCTTCCGCGCGATCGCATGCTGATCTTTTACGGCTCTTGCCACAACGATACTTCCAGCATCGTTTCGCAGCTCGCCGAATTTGGCTACACCAACGTAAAAATAATGGACGGCGGCCTCGATAAGTGGCTCGCACAGAAGTACCCAGCCGTTCGCCATACCAGCGCCGCAGCCGAAGAGTCTCTCTCGCAACTCACCACCGCGCCCCAAAAGAACGCCAAGTAGTCGAGGGGTAGTCTTTGGGTTTCAAGCAAAAGGTCTTGCATGTAGCTCGCCGCTGCGGCGAGCCTCGCCCGCTGGCGCCGTCATCCTGAGCGGAGTTGCGCGTCTTTGCCTTTCCCGCGTTTTTCGCGGGCGCGCAACGCAGTCGAAGGATCTCTCTTGGATTGAAAATGTTGCCGCCACGCAAATCGAAGAGAGGTTCTTCGACTGCGTGTCCCGGCGCTTCGCGCAAAACCAAAAGCGCGGGACACTCCGCTCAGAATGACGCCCCGACCACAAGCATTACGTCCTTGCGCGGCGCTCCCCCTACCCTTCGTCGCGCTGCGTATTACAGGTCAATAAACCTCCGCGTGCATGGTTGACCTGATAGTCCTCCCCCTCCTAGTTCGCGTACAAACACCACAGTGCACGGCGCAAATCCGCAGCAATGTCCGTGGTGACACTATAACTCTGGGGGGGAAGGGGCTATGAGAATTCGTGTAGCAGCAGTAAGACTTTTCTTGGTTGCGCTCGCAACTGCAACCATTTCATTGATCTGCCCGGCAAGGTCCGGCGCGCAGGGTCTCGAACTCAGCGGTGGATGGGCGCACGCAACCAGCGACTTCGGCACGGACGGCTTCAATCTGGGCGCCGCATGGTTCTTCCAGCCTCGACTCGCCATCGCCGCTCAATATGACGGCATGTGGGACACCACTCGCGTGGGCACCTTTGAATTTACATCCGTGGGCGCGATCGTGGCTCAATCGCACCTTCAGGATTTCCTGGTCGGTCCACGCTTCTATTTTCCCGTGCACACGATAAACGGCGGCAGCAATAGCGGTCGCAAGAGCAATCACAAAGTCTACAGGCTCTATCCCTTCGCTGAGGCTCAGTTCGGCATTTCGCATTTGCATCAGAGTATTCAGGAGGGCATGTCGCCGGCTGTCGCCAATTCCGATAGCGCATTCTCATGGATGCTCGGTGGCGGCGTCGATTATCCCTTGACCGATCATTGGAGCGCGCGAGGAAACATGGATCTCCTTCGCACGCACCTGAACGCCTCGGCGCAAAGCCGCCTCCGCCTCGGCATCGGCATCGCCTACACCTTCGGCGAACGCTAGTGTTTTCGTAGGCGCACAGCATGCTGTGCCCAGCGAACTTACTTGGCGTGATCTTGGCGGCTCGCCCCCGCACGTGCGGGCGCCACGTGTGGAGTGCGGGAGCCTCATCCGCTTGGCATCGCGCACAAAAATATAGCTCAGGCCTTCGCGGCACCGTGTGCCGGGAAGGCCTGAGGTTTTTTCCCCCGCATTTGCGCCGTCATTCCAAGCGAAGTGTCCCGTCTTCGCCTTTGCGCGAAGCGCCGGGACACGCAGTCGAGGAATCTCTCTTCGACGTGACCGAACGCACCACCTCTATTAAAGAGAGATCCTTCAGCTCAACTCGCGTTGGTACCACATCACCCGCGAAACGCACGACGCAAACTCTTCTCTCAATTAGTTCCTGAGTGAAATTCGCAGCTTGGCCTATACCGCTTTTGTGCCGCCGCAGTGATGTTTTTATTCTGCTTCCTTACATGTATAGCCCGATTCATCTCCTCAAAGCGACGCTGCACAATGTTTCTCAATCGCTTCGTGTGCGTCACCGCTCATCGGGGCTAATCATATGTGAGGAGTCAGTTCATGAAAATCCAGCCACGAATTCTTTGCGGCTTAGCCATGCTCCTGTTTGCGGCGCCGCAATGCGCGTTTGCTCAGCGAACCAATGCGGAGGTGCAGGGGAATCAGCCTACCTACCGTGTGACCATGGTGCCTGCGCAAATCACCGCAATCAATTATCAACATCGAGAGTCCACCGAGATCGGCTTTCAAGGTTCGCCGATTTTGCCGCTTGCCAAAGGCAAAGCAAAAGTGGCCAGCCGTCCGGGTCGCATCGCCATCGACGCCGAATTCAGGGAACTTCAACCCGCTACCAAATTCGGTCCCGAGTATCTGACCTACGTGCTCTGGGCTATCACGCCGGAAGGGAAGGCCAACAATCTCGGCGAACTCCTGCTTAACGGAAACAAAAGCAAGATTTCTGTCACCACGTCGCTGCAAACTTTCGGCATGATCGTCACCGCCGAACCCTACTTCGCTGTTTCCGAGCCGAGCGACGCCGTTGTCCTCGAGAACGTGATCCTGCCCCAAACCACCGGCACAATCCAGCAGATGCACGCCAATTACCAGCGAGTGGGACACGAGCAATACGTCTACGATTTCGCGCGCGCGTCCGCATCCTATTCCAAAAACCCGGCGCCGCTGGAATTGGAGGAAGCACGCAACGCCGTTGAAATCGCGCGAGCTGCCGGCGCCGCGCAATATGCTTCGAGCGCGTTCAATAAAGCGCAGATGTCGCTAACGGAGGCCGACGCGCTAATGGCGAACAAGGGCAACCGCGGCCAACTCATTCAAGATGCGCGCGACGCCGTCCAGAACGCCGCTGACGCCCGAAAAATTTCCGTCCAGGCGCAAGAAGACGAAGCGGCCGCGCAGCAGCGGGAAGCCGCTGCCCGTCGAACGGCGGAAGCCCAAGCCGCGGCCGCAAATTCCGCAGCCAACGCGCAAACAGCTCAGCTAGAGCGCGAGCGCGCCGATTTGGCCAGACAGCAGGCCGAGGCCCAGGCCGCAAAGGACGCGGCAGCGCGTGCTCAGGCCGAAGCCCAGGCCACAAAAGATGCCGCGGCGCGTGCTCAGGCCGAAGCCGCTCAGGCTCAGGCCGAGGCGCAAGCAAAGCAGCAGCAGGAAAGCGCGCAAGCTGCGCAGCAACAAGCCGCTCAGGCCGAAAGCCAGCGCGAACAACTTCGCGCCAGCTTGCTCGAGCAATTCAATCGAATTTTGCCCACCACGGACACGCCTCAGGGCCTGAAGGCCAATCTTGCGGACGTGCTTTTCGCGACGGGCAAGTACGATTTACAGCCTCCCGCGCGCGAGGCCCTTGCAAAATTTTCTGGAATCGTTCTCGCGCATCCGGGTTTGAGGATGGCTGTTGCCGGATACACCGATAGCGTTGGAAGCGACGCCTATAACCTCACGCTTTCCGAAGACCGCGCGAACTCCGTGAAAGCATACTTGATCAACCAGGGCATCGATCCAAACTCGATCACTTCCACCGGCTATGGAAAGTCCAATCCCGTCGCCAGCAACGATACCGCGTCCGGACGCCAGCAGAATCGCCGCGTCGAAATCATAATCTCCGGCGAAATCATAGGAACGAAAATCGGCGGCACGCCGCAGCAGCCGCCGCAGTAACGCGCCGCAACCATTCCGCAAGAAGGCCGCGCGTCAAGATGGAAGCGCCGGCCTTTCAGGCCTGGGCCCCGGTGGAAGGGCAGGGCATGCCATAAAACGACGGGCGCGAAGCGCCTTCGTTCTCGCCCTGAGTGCTGTGGCGAAGGGTGCGCGGCCTTTATCGCGGCACGTACTCGAGTGCTCACCGCGTCCCCCGCACGCATATTCACGCCACACTCGTCACCAATCGTCCGCGCAATCCTCTATGATCCATATCACCCGAGAAACGCACGAGGCCCCCGCCTCGATCGCACGCCGCATCACGCGCGCCGGCGCTACGAACCGCTACGGCGAGCCGAACTTCCGCGTGGTCTGGGGAGGCTCCCGCCTCACCTGGATCGGCGGCCGCTGGACCGATCGCGACGCCCACGGCAACGCCATCCGCGAAGCAATCGAGCTGCGCCAAGTCCCCAAATACGCCCCGCTCGATCGCTGGCACATCGAGCGCTGGACGCCTCCCGAATCCTACGGCTCGCCCGAATCGTGGTATCGCCAAACTATGGAAATTGAAGACGGCATCCGCATCCCCGCGCTCGGCCCATATCCGTCGCGCGGCGAATACGAACACTGCTTCACTCTCGAAAGTGCCGCCGGTGAATTCATCCAGCTCACGCCCGCCGCATGCGACTGGATCATCCGCGCCGTCGAGTGGTCGCGCGCGCGTCCGCGCCACGATCGCCGCGTCGCCATCGCCGCCCGCGAATCCCGCCGCGCCCGCGAATTCGACGCCGCCGCCGACGCACTCCTCAGCAGCGCGTGATTGGATGTACCTTCCACTCGTGCTATTTTGCATGGATGTTTGAAATTTTTTCCGAACGGGCGCGGCGGGTCGTACTCGCGGCGCGCATCAAGGCGGGCGAGCGTGGCCGCAAGTCGATTGATACCGCTGATCTGCTAGCTGGCCTGATTGTGGAAGACCAGGCAATGGTCGAGACCACTCTGTTCCCAAAGATCGGGCTTGGCGGAAGCTCTTTCGCTAGGAGGCCTTCGCCCCACACTCCATTCTTTTCGTCCACGCAGGCGCAGGAGTTGCTCGATGGCCTGGAGAAACTTCTCCCCCAACAATCGGAGCCCCTTGCCACTACCGCGGAAATACCTTTATCCCTTTCCGTTCAACACGCATTCAATTCCGCGAAAGATCTTCAGACCCGTCTTCAGCACAACGCCATCGAACCCTTGCATCTCCTGGCCGCCGCTTTGGCCGAAGAGTCCAGCCCAAGCGTCGAATTATTGCGCAACGCCGGAATCACAGAGGCGAAAGTACTACTCGCTCTTCGCGGCGATGCCTAGCCGCTGGACAAACGCCGCGCCTCGGAAGCGGGCTTCAGCAGTTGTAGGGACACAGCATGCTGTGCCCGGCAAACATACTTGGCGTGATGTGTGCCATCCGCCGAGCATCTCTCTCGGCAGGTCATCCTGAGCGGAGTGTCCCGCGCTTTTTCTTTTGCGCGAAGCGCCGGGACACGCAGTCGAAGGACCTCTCTTCGATTGCAAAAGTTGCCCCGGATATTGGCCATTCGCCTCGGAGGCGGCCTTCACTGGACACCGCGAATCCCCGTCACGTACACTCCCCGCGCCATGACCGAGCCCGATCTCTACGCCTTTTTGTCCAAACAAAAGCTCGGCATTTTCGCCAGCATCTCTCGCACAGGCGTCCCGCAATCGGCGCTCGTAGGAATTGCAGTCACGCCGCAGCTTGAAATTATCTTCGACACCACCAAGGATTCGCGAAAGTATCCAAATCTCATCGCCCGACCGGCGTGCTCTTTCGTCATCGGCGGCTGGGGAACGGGCGAGCAGACGGTCCAATACGAGGGCATCGCCGAAGAACTCAGGCCGCCGGCCTTAGCGCGTTACCAAGAGATGTACTTCGCAGCGTGGCCCGAATGTCGCGCCCACCTGAGCTGGCCCGCGATCGTGTACATCATCGTACATCCCACGTGGATTCGATTCAGCGACTTCGACCAGCGCCCTCCGCTGATCCGCGAATTCACTTTCCCCTCCGCCGCCTCTTCGTAGGCGCAGCAAGAGGGGCGCCCGAGTCGACGGTTAGGCGCTACCAGGTAAACCGAAACGTGCCGTAAAGCACATTGAGCAGAATCAGCCCTCCGCTGATCGCGAGGATGATGCTCAGGAGAGTCCCGATCAGGAAATATTCCGCGAACCGCCCCGACCGCAGTTCGGGATATCGCACGATCGATTTCGCCGTCAGGACCAAGCCAATTGTTGCAGGCGACCGCAGAATCACCGCTGTCAAAATCAGGATCCGCTCCAGCCAGCCAATATACAGGCCCGCGTTTTGAAGCTCCGTGTGAGTCTCATCCGGGGTATCCGGCACTTTTTCCAGCAGCGATCGGGTGATATACCGCACCACATAACCCCCGGCAAAAACCGCGGCCACATATACCACCAGAACGAAAAGTATCTTCTCGCGATAAGGGCTAAGCGCCCCAAGCCCCCGGAAAACGCTCGTCACGGGAAGCCCGGCGTATAGCAGCGCTGCAGCCGCGATGGTCGCGACGTGCAACGCCTGATCGGCAAGAAATGCGCCGATGCCATCGCGAATTGCGCCTGATCGTGTCACGCGCAGCTTGCCCCAATCGATCAGGAGATGTATGGCGGTAAGCGCGCTAAGAACGATTTGAAACCGCAACCGGAGCAGCATCGAAGGCGCCGAAGCAACGATCACGCCCGCCATCGCCGCGTAATGCAGCAGCGCATGCTGCAGATAGCCGCGCGCTTCACCGCTCTTCTTGCGCCTTACCAGGGCGTTGGATTGCAGCAGGAAGTCCGCAATTAAATGGCCCAGCAGCAATGCCAGGCCGATTTCAATCGGTTGCATCATTTTGTACAAGTCCCCTTGATTGCACGTTTTCGTACAATCAGCCCCACTCCTCCTGAATCAGCCATTTCATGGTATTGGCCACGCTCGCCAATTGCCGGTATTTGCTGCGCTTCAAGTTTCGCGACGCGGTCGATATGTCCACTTTCAGCTTTCGCGCTGTCCAGTCGACGCGTTGCTGCGCAAAGTACACGTTCATGGTCCGCCATTGCGTGTCGGTGACCTCGAAAAGCAAGGTGTCGTGCAATCCGTATATCAGATTTGCGATCCGGTCAAACGATTTCCGCGTCGAACGAAAAGCGGTGAGGGTAGGGAAGCCTTCTACCGCGCCGCGCTTCACGCCATCGATGGCTTGTCGCGCCAGCACGAATGCGGTTCCATTCAGCCGGTTCACCGGCGCGCGGATCGGCCCCCGAACATCGCCGATGCCGATGCCGATCCGCAAATCCAGTGGCCGAAACCTGCGGCGCAGATCGAGGATCAATTCAGGAATCGCATCGATTCGCCGCGGGATCACCTGGAACTCGTCGCCCGCCGTCACCGCATACGGCAAACGAATGATGTTCTGCTTCAAATGGTCCCGGGCGGCCTGATCCAGCTGCTTGGTCAGAGTCCGCTGAAGTTCGGGTTTATTGCGGGACTGCACCACATCCGCCACCAAAACGCTTACTTTCATCGGTTGTACTCTCCGATACAATAATCACATATTGTACGTATTTGTACAACCACAATACAACATCCTAGAAAGTCGGAATTGCCGAAAGGAACCTCACTTGACCATCGAAACAGCCACAAACGCCGCGTCCCACCCCGCATCTTTTGCCGGTCACCGGCGCGACATTCGCATTGAAACCGAACCTAAGGGCGACACTGCCATCACCGCGACCATCGTTTCCATTTCCGATCAGGATTGGTACATCTCCCGCACGCACGGCGTCTATCACATCCCCGCGCGCGTAAAACAAACGCCATCCGATCCGGCAGATCAGGAACCGCCGGTAGCACAGCCAGCTCTTGGTTCGCAGCCCTCGGATCCGCATTACGCGCTCCTGCTCATCACTTCGCGCGGAGACGCGATCGACCTCGGAGACAGTCGCCGCCTTCCATTCACCATTTCCGCGCGCGAAATCGCCGAGGATCTTCTGCAGGATTTGCACGACCACGGAATCTTCGTCTGCAAGGGCCCACGTCCCACGAGCGAAGAACTCACCGCCGCCACCGAGCGCCGCGATGCCTACTATCATCGCCTGATCGGTGAAGGCGACACGCTCTGGGCGCGCGGCCACTCCTTCCGCGAAATTTCCGATTTGCATCGCCGCGCCGCGATGACGCTCGGCGTCGAGCGCGAGTGGGCCTACGTCCCCATGCGCATGAGCGATTGTCCCGCGTGCGGAGAAAAAGTGAAATCCGGCGTCGCCGTCTGCCGCCACTGCCACGCCATCCTCGACCGCGAAAAAGCCGCGCACCACGGCCTGGCCGAGCGCATCACCCAATCCAAGCCCGACCGAGTCTAGTCCTAACTTTCAGCGAGCGTAGCCATTCCGATCGGAGTGTCCCGCGCTTTTGCCTTTGCGCGAAGCGCCGGCACACCAGAAAGCGCTCCCAGGTCAACGGTTAGTCGAGCCTGGGAGATTCGTCGAGGAATCTCTCTTCGATGTACCATCGGCCACGTGTCCGTCGCCAGCCTCGCGTGAGCGGGCGCGCACATGTGGAGTGCGGAAGCTTGTTTACCCTGCTTGCCCTGACGCAGGAAGGGAGCCTCGAAGGGCTCCCGCCGTTTGCCGTCCGGGCAAGCCCGAGCGTGCTCCTCGCGCCACGCTAAAATCGCGGCTCTTTCACCCCTTCACCGTGGACGATTTTTCTTTACACCAACAACTACTTGCGCGATTTCGCCTCGCGGTGTAAACATTCTCCTCGTATCCTCGTACTACGCCCACACGCAATCCGCACCGCAAACTCGCAGTCGTAGCTTTAAGCACGAATCTGTCGCGCTGCGCCAGCGCGCCCGACTTACAATCCTCCATCACGCAATTCGTAAAACGGAAGGGAAGCCGACGATGACGAATCTCCGTAATCCGCACGAAACGCCGCGCACCATGCCACCCGCAGTCATTCTGAGCGGAGTCTGCCGGTTCTTCTCTTCTATCCGTCGCGTTTTTAGCGACGGATGCCGGCACTGGAAGGGCTCTCGAGTCGACGGTGAGTCGCGCCCGGGAGATCGGACGTCGAAGAACCTCTCTTCGATCTATCTACCGCCGCGCTTGCAGTTGATCGCCCTCGCGCTGCTCCTCCTCGCCGCCTGCGCCGCAATTCTCGCGCCCTCGGCCACCGCGCAAGGCTCGCGCAAAGACGATATCGTCCTCGGCCCCACCGGCCATCCTATCCCCGGCGCCACCGTCACCGTTTGCCAGGCCACCGCCACGGGCACTCCCTGCTCGCCGCTCGCCATCCTTTACACCGATGCGACGCTCACCGTCACCGCCCCCAATCCTCTGCAAACCGACGGCCTCGGCAACTACCATTTCTACGCGCCCTCCGGCCGTTACGTGATTCAAATCAGCGGCCCCACCATCACCGGCACGCTCACCTATCGCGACGTAATTCTCGCGCCCGATTCGTCCACGTTGGGTTCGGGCAGCGACATTTCCGCGTTCAGCCTGGCCCTCGGCGGAAATCTCTCCGTGGCCGGCAACGCCACCATCACCGGCACGCTCACCACTTCCGGCTTCAATCCCGGCATCCTCACGCCATCCTCCATTCAAGTCGCCGGCAGCGGATGCTTCGCGGGACCGCGCCCCTACATCGACGTAACTTGCCCGCCCTACAACGCCAAGGGCGACGCTTCCACGAACGATACTGCCGCCATCCAAGCCGCCATCACAGCGGCATGTTCCACCACCATTGGCGGACAACCGGAAATTCCCGAAATTTACTTTCCTCCCGGCTACTACCTTGTTTCGCAGCCTCAGACTCCCTCCACCTCGCCCATCTTCACCATATCTTGCCCGCTGAAGCTTGTCGGCGGCGGCGGCACCAACCCGCAATTCACCAGCAGCGCGGTGGCCACGATTGCCGCGAGCGGTGGCGCCAGTCCAAATGCGGCAGCGACGTTTTTGCTCTTCAATCCCTCAGCCGTCACCACGGGCGTCACAATCGATCATCTGCTGATCGATGGTTACAACGAAGCCGTTTCCGTCGTCGCCGGCAGCAATATTGAAATCGACGATTCCACTCTGCGCGCCAGAGTCACGGGCCTTGCCGATAACACGCCCCTACGCGTCAGCGATTCCCTTTGGTTTTGGATGAAAGGCGGCGTCCTGGGTTTTAACGATCCGAACCCGTCGGATTTCAAATCCCTCTACGATGCCATGCTCATCGGCGAGGCAGGCGGCGGCGGTGTTTCAACCATCGATTACCTTGTCCATTTTGAGGACGTGACCGGCTACGGCGGCGCATTCGTCTACGACCAGCGCGTTCCATCGAACACCAATACGCCAAGCAATTTCACTTTCAAGAATATCTCTATCGAAGACAGCGCGAATTCATTTCTTACCGTCACCAGCACAACCAGCACGCCGAGCGGGATGGATGCGCTGAGCCTGGATCACGCCCGGATCGAGGATCCGGAAAACAGCGTCACCAGGGGAGTGCTTGAAATTGCGGGAGGGCAATTCGTTTCCGGCGCGTACGTCATTCAGTCCGCCGCTCCCGGTCCTGCGATTTTGGAGACCTCTGGTTCAGTAAGTTTTGGCCACATCGAAGGTTGCTCGATCAACTGCAGCAATACCGCCACCGACGGCTCGGGAAACTTGATTGCCGGCGTGAGCATCACGAATGCCGGCGGACTTGACGGTGTTGGTTTCGGCTCGCCTGCAACGAGAGGTGCATCGTGGCTGCGGTCTGACCCATTCGGCGAGGCTAATGGCCCGGCATTTCGAGCTACCGCAGCGGGAAGTTACTTCTCCACTTGGGCTGTTGATCCGACCTTGGGGAATTTATTCAGCGACGGCGCGAGTTACGGCTACACGGCGCGGCTGCTGCAATCAACGCCTCAAACGCTCGACGTCGGCTTCGCCACCATGCTTCCTCCCACCAATCTTGTCGCCACGCCAACCACCGGAGGATCGCTCCCCGCCGGCACGTATTACTACTACGCCGTAACCAGCACCGGCTCAGGTTGCGATCCTTCCGTGGCCGGCTCATCGACGATGTCCCTCGCCTCCAATGCCGCGGTCGTCAGCGGATCGAACAATGCCGTTACCATCACCTGGACTCCTCCCGTGGGAGATATCGGCGCGATTGGAACCTACTGCATCATCCGTGCGTCCTCTCCATTCTTTCCAGGCTCCAGCGCGCAGCTTTCCGCCATGGGAGCTGCGAGCGGCGCTACTTCTGTCACTGATACTGGCGGCGATCCTGCCGGTCCCTGGCAGGCCGCCCCGGTCACCAGGTACATGACCTCCGTTCACCGCTTCACCTCCACCTCGCTCGGCGTCAACACTCTAAATCCGCAATTCAACTTGGACGTGAATGGCACGGCCGCCGTCAACGCGCTGAATAGCGTGCAAAAAGCCGAGCGCTTCTCCGGAGCCGATGCCGCTGCAAAAATAAATGCCTGCCTCACCGCCGCCAGCGCTTCGAGCGGCCTCTGCGACGCTCGCGGACTCACCGGCGCTCTCACCGCCGCGACGCACATCCAGATTCCCGCCGCCACCACTTTGCTCTGGGGCCGCGCGCAACTCACCATCAACGACGCCACCAATCACGACGCCGTCGAGCTTCTCGGCGATGGCAGCACGCTGATCGGCTATCAGGAAAGCGGCTCTGGCACCGTGCCTCGCCCCGATTCCAGCGGCTTCATCGCCTGCCAGCCCACCGGTTGCACCACGGTGAAAAATCCCAACGCCGCCACGCGCAATGTGGATTGGGTCCACATCACCGGCATGAATTTGCAGGCCACCGGCGCTGGCTCCACGGTTTTGAATCTCACCAGCGTCAGCCACGCCGACATCGAAAATAACCGCTTCATCATGGGCACCGGAGGCAGCTCGTACGGTATCTTTGGGGATACCTCAACCGGCGGCTTCGATTCCACCAACACGCTGATCAAACACAATGAATTCGACCCGCAGTTTCAAAACGATCGCTGCTTGCGCTTGGCCGGCGTCTTCAATGTGATCGAACTCGAGCAGAATACCTGCATCCTGCCCGCCGCGAACACCGGCACCGT
>DATDIT010000073.1:0-24643 GCA_036520875.1 Candidatus Acidiferrales bacterium | reverse complement strand
GCCATTTCTTTCAGCAAGTCGTAGGGGCGATCTTCGTACATCACGTCGACACCATGCCCGATGCGCTCGGCGTGCGCCTGCTCAACGGCCAGGCGAATGTGGCAGCAAAGCCCGGCGGGAGGCACCATCCCCGGAGCGATCTCGCCCGCGTGCAGACTAATGTGCACCTTGGGATAGAGACCGCGCAGGAATCCCAGCATCTTCATGTGCAAGGCATAATCCGACATGGCGACGCGGTCATCTTCCGGTTGAACGTAATTGATGCCGACGATGCGCGGATCAGCGGAAGCCGCTTCAAAGCCGAGCACCGTCTGCGCAAAAACCTGCTCCGCTGGAAAGGCGCGAAGGACCTGGTAGATGTACCTGATTTCCACGCTGCACGCGGCGGTCTCGCGCGGTTCGCCGCAATGCTCCTGCGTTTCTCGAATCGACTCGGCCTGATCCAGATAGGCGCGCACGACGGCGACGTCGTCCCGCAAACCCTGAGCTAGAAGCTGCTGACGAAATTCGGCAAACGCCAGGCCGGCGTGCCATCCGAGTTTCTTGGCGATGGCCGCGGTGTGATCGAATGGAGGCGTCACCATTATTTCCAGATATTGTTCGTTTTGCGCGGCAGCTCGAGTGGCAACTTCATCGAGCCACTCGCCGGCGTGGTTCCCGCTCACGGCGCCGAATCGCGCGAATGCGTCGAAGAAATGATCGTGGCCAGTGATGCCGGTGGAGGGCACGAAACCGCGCATCGAAAACGCGTCGATCAGCGCATCGTAGAGGTGCTGATCCTTGTAGGCTTGGGCCGCCGCAACGTCTCCTTCGCCGCACGCAGCGCCTGAAGTGGCATTCTCGGCGGACGGCCGCACGAAGGACATAGACACGATGTCCACGCAGAGCTGGTCTTCAACACCTTCCTTGATCCAGGACTCGGCATAGACTGCGCCGCTGAGGTGCATGTGCAAGTCGCCACCCTTCGGCATGCCAACGAGAAACGCGTGAAGGTCGAGCGGGTTCGTCCTGATGCTATCGAGCAGATGGGCGGTGCGCTCTGCGGTTGTCCCTTGCGGGGAATGGCGCGGCGCTTGCGCCTTTTGCTGCGCGAACGCTGGGGCGGCGCAGAGGCAAGCCAAAATAACGCTCGACAAATAGCGGCAAGGACGAGTCATTCGCACCTTGTCTCGAATTTCAGGCTAAACTTGAAGCGATCCGATACATTCTAGCTGCGTGCGTCCGCATGACAAGAGGAAGAACACCAGTGAGTGCGATAAGCAAAACCCTATCGAGACGATTCGCTTCGATCACTTCTATCGCGCTGGTCATTATTATGATGTTGTTCATCGGTCAGCTTCCCGCGTTCGGATGGGGCAACCTGGGACACACGGACATCAATTCCGTTGCCGCCAAGAAAATCCCGCAGGCCATGCCGGCCTTTTTGAGGACAAATTCCGCGACGGCGCATATCGCGTATCTCGGGCCGGAGCCCGACCGGTGGCGCGGCCACGCCGAGTACGCTCTGAACAACGCCCAAAGCCCCGATCATTTCATTAACCTGGAACGCATCGAAGGTTTGGGCGCGCTTCCGAAGGGACGCTACGAGTTTTACAAAATCCTGTACGCAAAACGGGCGGCCACGCGGACCGCTCCAGACGACTATTTACCCGAGAACGTGGGCTTGCAACCGTACATCACCATGGAAATCTTCGAGCGGCTGAAAGTCGCATTCCGCGATTATCGAAGCCTCAAGCAAACTGGAAAAGATACTCGCCCCGTGGAGCAAGACGCCATTTTCTACGCGGGCTGGCTGGGCCATTACGTCGCTGATGGATCGCAGCCGCTTCACACCTCGATCGATTACGATGGATGGGTTGGCGCGAATCCAGACGGATTCACCACCCAGCACGGCATCCACTGGCGCTTTGAAAACGATTTCGTCAATCGGGCGATTACCGCAAAGGATTTTGCAGCGATGGTGGGAGCGCCACGCCGGTTGGATGACGTCTTCAACAGTTACCTAAAATACTTGTGGGCGTCCCACGGATTCGTGAAGCAAGTCTACGAATTCGATAAATCCGGAAGCTTTAATGGTGCCGGCACGCCCGAAGCTGTGAAATTCACGGAAGAAAGACTGGCCGCCGGCGCACAAATGCTGGTCGATCTCTGGTATACCGCGTGGCTGCAGAGCGCGGAACCCGCGCAAAACGGCGCAAGTCCCGCCCCCGCGAAATAACCGAGCGTCAAAATTGCCACGTATTGGGCGCAGCATGAGTGAACGATTCCTGCATCGAAATAGAAGCGCGAAATGAATTTCGAACTCGACTATGCGGCAATGCTCGCGGTTGCTTTGGACGAAGCGCGCAAAGGTCTGGCCGAAGGCGGAATCCCCATCGGCGCCGCGATTTTCGATGCGCGCGGGCAACTTGTCTCCAGCGGACACAATCGCCGGGTGCAAAATGGCGATCCATCGATGCACGGCGAGACGGACGCTTTCCGCAACGCCGGCCGCCAGCGCAGCTATCGCAACTTGATTATGGTGACGACGCTCGCGCCCTGTTGGTATTGCAGCGGACTTGTACGGCAATTCGGCTTCCGCACCGTGGTGGTCGGCGAAAGCAGCACTTTTCAAGGTGGAATCGAGTGGCTGCGGTCGCTCGGCGTGGGCGTGATTGATCTCGATTCGGAAGAATGCGTCTCGCTTTTGGCCGGCTACATTCGCGCGCATCCCGAAGTATGGAACGAAGACATCGGAGAAGAATGACCGAGCAGTGAGGAATCGCTTTGGCGGAAAACAAATCTCGATTTGAGCGCGTTATCTGGATCGTGCTCGATAGCGTCGGAATCGGCGAATTGCCGGATGCCGCCGATTACGGCGACGTGGGACGCGACACGCTCGGCCACATTGCGCGCTCGCGGCCTTTGCAGATTCCGAATCTCGTTCGCCTCGGCCTCGCGAATATCAAACCGCTCGAGCATCTTGCGCCACCAGCGCGGCCCGAGGGAAGTTTCGGCAAGGGCGCGACAATCTCTCCCGGAAAAGACACGACGACCGGTCACTGGGAAATGGCCGGCATCTGGCTGGAGCAATCGTTTCCGGTTTATCCGCACGGCTTTCCGAAGGAAGTGATTGCGGAATTCGAGCGGCGAATCGGCCGTCGTACGCTCGGCAATAAGCCCGCTTCGGGCACCGAAATTATCAAGGAGCTCGGCGAAGAGCACGTGCGCACGGGCTTTCCTATCATCTACACGTCGGGCGATAGCGTTTTTCAGATTGCCGCGCATGAGGATGTGATTCCCATCGCCGAGCTATATCGCATGTGCGAAACCGCGCGAGCACTGCTCGATGGACCGAACCGCGTGGGCCGCGTGATCGCGCGCCCGTTTACCGGCACGCCGGGAAATTTCCGGCGGACCGAGCGGCGCCACGACTACGCCGTGGAGCCGCCGCGTCCCATGCTTCTCGACGTGCTCGTCGAGCGAAAAGTTCCAATCTTCGGCGTGGGGAAAATTCACGACATCTATAATGGCCGCGGCGTGCGCGATTACGAGACCACAAAAGATAATGCCGACGGCATGGCCAAGCTCACGCAGTCTCTTTCTCGGCAGTCGCGTGGATTGATTTTCGCGAACCTTGTCGATTTCGACATGCTGTACGGGCATCGCAAGGATGTTGAAGGCTTCGCCCGGTCGCTGGAAGAATTTGACGCGCTGCTTGGCCCGTTCCTCGTGGCGTTTCGTGCTTCCGACCTGCTGCTGATCACCGCCGATCACGGTTGCGATCCCGATCCTGTGAATCCGACCACGGATCATTCGCGCGAGTACGTCCCCATCCTCGCGTATAGCCGAGGAGCGCGCGGTGGCGCCAATCTCGGCATCCGCTCCACGCTGGCCGACATGGGCCAAACTGTGGCCGAAAATTTCGGCGCGTCGCTGCCACACGGCTCCAGTTTCCTCGAAGCCATCAAGTAGACTCGCCATACCCAAGGAGCCTCCCGCAGCACCAGCCCCCTGAATAATTCCTGCATCCGATATAGATGTATATGCATCTATCTAGCCATGAGCAAATCACTCGTGCCACCGCTGCCTTGTTTTTGTGCCAGCCTCCGCCGAGCCTCGCGGGCGCTCACGCAGGTCTACGAGCAGGCGCTGCGCCCGCTGGGGCTTCGAGGCACGCAGTTCACTATTCTTCAGGCGCTTTCGCTTGCTGGAGAGGTTCCCCAGGGCGAGCTCGGCCGTATTCTCGCGATGGACAGCACCACTCTCACGCGTACTCTCGAAATCATGCGTCGGAGGGGCTGGATCGCGACGCGCTACGGCAAGGACAGGCGCGAACGACGGCTCAGTCTTGCCAGACCTGGCGAAGCGGAACTCAAGCGCGCATTGCCTCGCTGGGAAAGAGTGCAAGCCCGCCTGCGCCGCCGCCTCGGAACTAAACGCTGGAACAGTTTCATGACCTTCGCCAACCAAGTGACGAACGAGGTCACGGAATAGGGAGACTTATCATGACCAACGCAAAGTATGGAAAGCTCGCCGCCTGGATGATTGCTGCCTGGTTTGTTTTCACTCTTTCTGCCTCGGCCCTGCATGTATTCAGAGCCGATCAAAGCCAGCCGCCCATTTTCCTTGGGCTCGCGGGCCTCACGCCCATCGTCGTGTTCGCGGTTTGGTTTGCAGTTTCGGAGGGATTTCGGCGGTTTGTCGGATCCTTGAACGTCAGTACTCTAACCTTCGCGCAGTCTTGGAGGATAGCCGGCTACGTTTTCCTGGTCCTCTACGCCTACGCCATCCTGCCGGGCGTCTTTGCCCTTTCCGCGGGTTGGGGAGACGTCTTTATCGGAGCCACCGCACCCTTCGTTGCGCTGTGGCTCGCCAGTCCCGAGCACCGCAACAAATTCATTCTGTGGCAACTGCTCGGAATTTTAGATCTCGTGCTGGCGGTCACATTCGGCACAACCGCCAGACTGATTGCCCCGCACGGTATCCCGACGACTCCTCTCACCGTGCTACCTCTCAGCCTGATTCCAACTTTCGCAGTGCCGCTGCTGCTGATTCTGCACATCATCAGCATCGGACAAGCCCGGCGCTGGCCCGCGCAAACGCACTCGCGTGTTGGCGAGCGCGTGCTCTCTCGCGCCGTGTAAATGGCACGCCGCTACGCGGCCCGGTCGCTGTTGCCGTTGCGGTCGTAGCGGCTGCCTTCAGGCGGGCGCCTTTTGCTTGGCTAATCGAGTCTCAGCCTCGCTCTACCACGCTTCGCTTCGTTTCTTACAGAGAGTCACCGATGGACTAGCCGAACGCCGTGCCTCAACTTCGCTATGATGTAACCAACATCAGGGAGCGACCGATGCCGGAAACACAATTGCCTGGAATCAAAGTAGCCATCTTGGCGACGGATGGTTTCGAAGAATCAGAATTGATGCAGCCGCGCGCCGCCTTGGAAGAAGCCGGCGCCAAAACCATACTTATTTCACCCAAAGACAACCAAATTCAAGGGATGAAGCACCACGACAAGTCCAGAACAGTCGATGTGGACCTGCCGCTGGCCGAAGCGGACGCGGGCGACTACGACGCAGTACTTTTGCCGGGTGGCGCGCTGAACGCCGACGCTTTGCGAGTCGAAAAGGCGGCTCAGGAATTCGTTCGCGAAATCGACCGCGCAAAAAAGCCGATAGCCGTCATCTGCCACGGCCCATGGTTGCTCGTCTCTGCTGGCCTCGCAAAAGGCAGAACGCTCACCAGCTATCACACCATCCAGGACGACATTCGCAACGCGGGCGGCAAGTGGCAAGATGAGGAAGTAGTCCGCGATGCCAATTGGGTATCCAGCCGCCAGCCTTCGGATATTCCCGCGTTCAATCGCGAAATGCTCGCGCTCTTCGCGCAAGCCAAATCAAAAGCCAAGACCGCTTAGGGGTACGTGGCGCCGCTGCGGATGCGTCGCGACTTGGGCAACACACAGGAGGCATTTTTCAGCTTCAAGTTTCAAGCCTCCTCAAGCCTCCAGCTTCCGGCGTCCAGAATAGTCCACAGGGACTCGCGCTTGACCGCTTCCTCTCCTCTGCTAGTTTGGAAGCGTGGCAGAAGAGATCAAATTCGGCGCGGTACAAAAAGGCTGGACGGAGCGGCAAAGTTCCGTCCGAGCCTGCCTTGTGTTCCTGGTGCTCGTCACTCGAATTCTGTACTTTTACCGCCGGTTCACCTGCGCAAGCCATCCGACCCGCGGGCGATTCAGCATTTCCCACCCTCCCGTGCCCTCTTATCGACACAGCGGTCGAGTAGAACCCGATCCAACCCCTAGAAAACAAAGGACCGCGACCACATCTACCCGTCACGAAATCCAGAACCTCGTTTTCGATCACCGGCCCGAGCGCCGGTTCGCAAGGCGGATACTTATCCGGCGCTGCCGACGCGACATCCGTCGCAAAAGCGGACATCTCACTTGCTAATTCAACCGGACATATCATGTGCTACCGACAGAGGCGCGGTCCCAGTATTGACCCTCCCGTTCCGAGCCGGTACCATGCGGAGCACATCAACGTCACCTAGTTGGATCTGGATACATTTCGCAGGAGGGCGCTATGTTCTGTTCGTCGTGCGGCGCGGCCGTAAAAGAGGGTTCGACTTTCTGCGGGAACTGCGGCAGTCCAGTCACTCCAAGCGCAGTTCAAGCACCGGCTCCCGTGGCGGCCGGAGGTGCGCCGGTCGGAGCGGTGTTGGCCGGAGGTGTGCCGACCGCGAGCGCACCGCCAATCGTTCAAGGGGGTATGGCGGCAGCCTGCGATACGGGGCTGTATGCAGGCTTCTGGTTGCGCGTGGTTGCGGCGCTCATCGACGGCCTACTGATTGGCATCCCGTTCGTGGTTATCGCGGTGGTGCTCTTTGCGAGCGCCCTTCCAATGCTCCGGGATTTTGGCAGGGAGCCAAATCCCAATCCATTCCTGCTCGTAAGCCTATTTTTCCCACGACTGTTGCTGCTTGGCGCTTTAGGCTTGGTGGGCACCTGGTTGTACTGGAGTCTTCTGGAAAGCTCTTCGTGGCAAGCGACACTAGGCAAGAAAGCGTTGGGGCTGTACGTGACCGACTTGATGGGCGCGCCGCTGAGCTTTGGAAGAGCGAGCGGCCGCTTCTTCGCGGGCCGTGGAATCGGGTATGTCCCTTCGATCGGCGGACTCTATTTCCTGGTTGATTGCATCTTAGCGGGCGTCACGGAGAAAAAACAGGCGCTGCACGATATGATCGCCGGGTGTCTGGTGCAGCGGAACGCATAACCTTCTCGATTGCTGCGCAGCCGGTGTGGATAGCATGTGCCATGCGACGACCCTCCATTGTTATATCCGCGTGCGTCGCCTTTGCGCTGGCCGGCGCTGTGGCGTTTCAGCCGGCTAGAGGACAAAACGCGAACTACAAATCCGCGACCGGCGCGGATTCTGCCATAACGCCGCACGCACAGCGATCGTCTCCCTTGGATCTTGAAATAGCGGGCGACCTGAGAGGATCGCCGCCTGGAGCGGCGCGTTATCTGACGCGCGCCGATCTTCTGGCGCTGCCGCAAGTAACTTACTTCGTGAAAGACGATTCCAATTTCACGAGGCCAACGAAAGTAAGCGGGGTTCCGCTCGACGAGATGGAGAGGAGGCTTGCCGCCAAGCCGGATGCAGATTTAGTTGTCGCCATATGCGACGACTTGTATCGCGCAAACTATCCGCGCATTTACATCAGGGCACATCATCCATTGCTGGTGCTGACAATCGATGGAAAGCCGCCTTCGGACTGGCCCAAGGATTCCGAAACTCATCGCTACGAAATGGGGCCGTACATGATCTCGCAGCAGAAGTTCACTCCGAGTTTCAAGATTCTCGCGCACGCCGACGAGGCGCAGAATCCGTGGGGCGTTGTGCGAATCGAGTTTCGGGATGAGAAGGAGGTCTTCGGGGCGATCGCTCCGCGCGGGCCGCACGCGAGCGATCCGGCGCTGCAATCGGGCTATCGCATCGCGGAGCAAAACTGCTTCCGCTGCCACAATATGGGCAAGGAAGGCGGGCAGAAATCGGGGCTTTCATGGGCAGCGCTCTCTGCGATTGCGAATGCATCGCCCGGTCTCTTCGGTGCGTACGTGCGCAACCCACGCGCGAAAAATGCGCATTCGCAAATGCCCGGACGCCCCGATTACGACGATGCGACGATCGGCGCCCTCACCGAATACTTCCGGACGTTCTCCCGACAGGAAAACCGATGACCCTGCGCTGGTCGAAGCTGCTGCTCGTCTTTGGCGTGGCTCTCTTTTACGTGTTCGTGGTTTTCAACAATCTTACCGACTACTCCTCGAACTACCAATTCGTTCGGCACGTGCTGATGATGGATTCCACTTTCCCCGGAAACCACGGGATGTGGCGCGCGCTGAATCAACCGGTCCTGCACACGGCATTCTATGTGGCGATTATCGCGTGGGAAGCGGTCACGATGGCGCTTTGCTCGTGGGGTGGCATTCGTTTGCTGAAAACGGTGCACGGAACCGCTGCGGAATTTCATCGAGCGAAGAGCGTCGCGGTTGTGGCGCTCACTGTGAGCCTGCTTATGTGGCTCGTGGCATTTTTGACCATTGGGGGTGAGTGGTTCTTGACGTGGCAGTCGAAAACCTGGAATGGGCAGGACGAGGCTTTCCGGATGTTCACGGTGGTGGGCATTGTCCTGCTTTTGGTGGCGCTGCCGGACCAGGACGGCCAACCCTAATTTAATTTCCGGCTCGCGCCATTTTGCGTCGGCGGTCGTTCGACACAAACGCAAGAGACGGGCGCAAACGGACTCCACATTTCGTCTCATTGAGGAGACAGGATGAAGCGAGCACGAATTCGCTGCATATCAGGTGCATCGGCATTTTTCATCGCGCTTTTGCTGATGGGTTGCCGCGCCGGTTTGACGCCTGTCGAAACAGCCAAGGATGCCGCTCGGCCGACGATTGTGTTCATGACTGATTTCGGCACGGCCAATGACGCCATGGCAATCTGCAAGGCCGTGATCGTGGGAATCGTGCCGAGCGTGCGAATCATGGATATCACCCATCAAGTGACTCCCTTCTCGATCGCAGAGGGAGCGAGATTTTTAGCCGGTGTGACGCCTTACTATCCATCCGGCACGGTTTTTCTTGTGGTCGTTGATCCTACCGTAGGGACGTCCCGAAAGGCCGTGATCGTGAAATCGACGAAGGGGCAATATTTTGTGCTTCCCGACAATGGCCTGATCACGCCGGTGGCGGATCGAGACGGCATCGCGGGCGCTCACGAGATCACCAACCCTTCCTGGATGATTGGCGACAAAGTTTCTTCCACATTTCATGGACGCGACATTTTTTCTCCCGCGGCGGCGCATTTGGCGGCAGGAGAGAATTGGACGCTCGCGGGACCGGCGGTGGAAAACCTTGTACGCCTAAACCCGCCCGTGGCAACGATCGGGACGAAAGGCATTACCGGCGAAGTGATCGCGCTCGATGATCCATTCGGCAGTCTTATTACGGATGTCCAGGGAAGCGACTTCAAGAAACTGGGTTACGCATTAGGCGATAAGGTGGAGCTCACAATCGAAAAGAAGCAGTTTGCCTTCCCGTACGAGAAAACATTTATGGGCGTCCCCGTTGGCGAGTCTCTCGTCTACATCGACTCGCGCGGCCGCGTAGGCATCGCCGTGAATCAAGGTAATTTTTCCAAGAAGTATGGAGTCGCGCCGCCAGTTTCAATCTTCATCCCCCGTAAGGAGTAATCGCCCGGCGCAAAACCTCCGGCAATCGCTAGTAAGAGACCTTGATCGGCTGTTGTTCCCAGGCGCGGAACGCTTCGAGTGCTTCGTCGTGCATCAGCTGAATCATGGGAATTTTGCGCTGGGAATGCGGGCGGGGGATTTCGAGGTAGATCAAGGAATCGTCGAATCCAACCTTCGATGCATCTGCCGCAGTGTTACCGAAGTACATGCGGTCGAGCCGGGCCCAATAAATCGCGCCCAGGCACATGGGACACGGCTCGCACGACGCATAGATCTCGCAGCCCTTCAGTTCGAAGAGGTGGAGTTTCCTGCAGGCTTCGCGTATGGCGATGACTTCGGCGTGCGCGGTGGGATCATTTGTCAAAGTCACGCGATTCACGCCCTCGGCAATGATTTCTCCCGCGCGCACGACGACGGCGCCGAACGGACCGCCGCGAGCTGTGCGCACATTCTCAATTGAAAGCTGGATGGCGCGCGCCATGAATGGGTTGGTCACTCGATGAGTATAGACCGCGTTGCGGTCCTTGGAGATGCGGAGTGTTCGGCGGGCATTCAATCCGCCGGTGCGGCGGGAATCACGCGGCGAATCAGTTTTCTAGATGGTGGAGGCGAATCAACGATCTGATAACTTTGCTCGATGAGTACTCTTGCACGGGCTGCGCGGGTTTGGGAGTTGTACAGGAGCGTGCAAAGAGTTTCTCCTGTCGATACACGATCGCCACTCTTCTTGTGCAGAACGATTCCGACCGCCGGGTCGATTGAATCTTCCTTCTTTTCACGTCCGCCACCAAGAAGCATGCACGCCGTGCCCACTTCTTCGCATTGAATGGCGCCAACGTAGCCACTCCTCGGACTCTTCACATCGAGAGCATGCGCCGCCCCAGGGAGGCGCGCCGGGTTGTCGATCACAACGGTATCGCCACCTTGCAGCGCGACCATCTCGCGGAATCTCTCAAACGCCTGTCCGGACCGGATCAATTCATCAGCAAAGCGTTTCCCATGAGCAATAGTAGTTGCGCGACCGCCGAGGTGAAACATCCATGCCGCCAGTTCCGTACAGAGGTCGCGCAAGTCCTCCGGGCCGCGATCGCGCAGCACGGCGATGGCTTCCTCAAGCTCAACAGCATTACCAATGCGCAGCCCCAGGGGCTGATCCATATCCGTGATGAGTGCGACGGTTTTCTTGCCCATTCGGCGACCGGTCTCGACCATTAGCTCCGCGAGGTGAGCCGCGCCGTCATCTGTTTTCATGAACGCGCCGGAGCCGGTTTTTACGTCGAGCACCAAGCCGTCGATTCCTTCGGCTAGTTTCTTGCTCATGATGGACGCGCAGATCAGAGCGGGACTTTCCACCGTGCCGGTGACGTCTCGCAACGAGTAAAGGAGACGGTCAGCCGGAGCGAGTTCCGCCGTCTGACCGATCATGGCGCAGCCGCAGACGCGCAACATTTCTTTGAGGCGAGCGGTCGTGAGGTTCACGTTGAACCCCGGAATCGCTTCCAGCTTGTCGAGCGTGCCGCCTGTGTGGCCCAAACCACGACCGCTAATCATGGGAACAATCAAGCCGCCAGCGGCCGCGAGCGGCGCCAAAATAAGAGACGTCTTGTCGCCAACTCCGCCGGTGGAGTGTTTGTCTATTTTCGCGGCCGGAAATTCGGAGAGGTCCAGCATTTCTCCCGAATGCAGCATGGCATCCGTTAGGATTGCAGTTTCCTCGCGACTCAAACCTTTGAGCAGGGCGGCCATCAACCACGCGGATATTTGGTAGTCGGGGATTTCGCCGAGTGTATAGCCGCGGACCAGGAAATCAATTTCCGCGCGGGAAAGTTCGTGGCCATCGCGCTTCTTGCGGATTACATCAACGACGCGAATCGTGCCAGCGCTTTCTCCGGAGGCGGTCACTTAAAACGAAATCCTTCGGGCAGGAGATCCGCGATCGGGCGCTCTTTCCAACCGCCGGGACCGCGAAAGATGACAGTTGCGTTGGGTCCGAACTCGTAAATTACTTGGCGACAGGCTCCGCAGGGAGAACAGGGCGCGTTCCGGTTGTTCGCGATGGCGATTGCCCGAATTTTCATTTTCGGTCCCAATTGCGCGACGGCGCTGAAAATCGCAGTGCGTTCCGCACAATTGCTCATCCCGTAGGAGGCATTCTCCACGTTGCAACCAAGAAAAAGATCTCCGCGCGTGGTCAGCAATGCCGCGCCGACCTTGAAAGCAGAATAGGGAGCGTAAGCACGGCTGATAGCCCGGCGCGCCGCCGCGAGCAGTCGCTGCCGGACTTGACTTGTAGAACTGCGATTTGGCATGGATGAACGCAAACGCTGTTGTGCCGGCCGCGTGCAAACGCGAAAAGCGGGAGATAGCGTAGTAACATCTAGTGACGATGTCGAGTCGAAACTCAGCGGTTGACCAAAAGTCTCCGATGCCTAGCTGGCAGAACCTCGCTGCCATCATCGATCACACAAACCTTCGGCCCGAAGCGACGCCGCGCGAGATCGCCCGTCTGTGCCAGGAAGCTCGCGAAGTTGGCTTCGGTGCGGTGATGGTGAATCCCTGTTATGTCGCATTGGCGACTGCCAATTTGCAGAATAGTGGAGTGAAAGTGGGAGCGGTGATTGGTTTTCCATTGGGCGCGACTCTCACCAGCGTGAAAGTATTTGAAGCGCAAGAGGCGCTGAAGCTAGGCGCCCGCGAGATCGATATGGTTTTGAATATCGGAGCGCTTAAAGCGGGCGATCGCGAGTCGGTGTTATCTGACATTTCAAGCGTGCTTGAGGTAGTGCGCGAGCGAAAGGCGCTGCTCAAAGTGATTCTGGAAACAGGTCTGCTTACCGATGAAGAAAAGCTCACGGCATGCGCAATCAGTGAGAAGGCGGGAGCTGATTTCGTGAAGACTTCGACAGGCTTTCTCGGAGGGGTTGCCACGGTGGAGGATGTGGCGTTGATGCGCGTCGCCGTGAAGATCGGCGTGAAGGCGTCCGGCGGAATTCGGACTGCGAGCGATGCGCGCGCGATGATCGAGGCCGGGGCGAACCGGCTCGGCACCAGCAGCGGCATAAACATCATTCGGGAGCTGCGCGGGGAGTGATGCGTCGACACGATAGCGATCGTTGATCGCGCGTGCTGGACCTGAATGGGACCGGACCGGCGCCGCTCCCCTCTCTGCAAACAAACCTCAAATACGCGACCGCATTCTGGGAGTGGTTCCAGAATGAGACTTCTATTCCGCTAAGAACCGGCTGTCCGTGGCAAATATCCCTTCCCGACCGTAACGGATTGACCCCGAATTCCTTGCGATTTTTCAGAGAGGAATGGTGTGGTTATGTGCATGCAGTTGGTGCTTAGGCAGTAAAACGGGCCGGCATGAATTAAGGAATTTCTAATGTCACGTACGAGACAACGAGGATGGTAAGCGAAGGATTGATTGGCGATCTTCTGATACGCGCGGGCCTGATTGATACATCCGCGCTATCTCGCGCACGCGAGGAGCAACAGAAATGCGGAATCTCGCTTGCGTCGGCTCTTGCAAATCTGGGACTGGCCGATGAACGAGGTATTACCGTGGCCATCGCAAAGAGTTTGCAACTCGAATCTCTGAGCGCGGAGCTGCCGGACGTGTCTCCGGACGTCTCCGCCTTGCTGCCCGCGGACTTTTGCCGAAAAAGGCAAATCGTGCCTCTAAGCTTGAAGGGAAAGTCCCTCCGACTGGCCGTCATAGATCCGATGGACTACGCGACCACACAAGACGCGGAGTTTCGGAGCGGGAAGCGGGTGACCGCCGTTGTGGCAAGTGAGGCTTCAATCCGGGCGTTGCTTGACCGCGTCTATCCCGTCCAAGAAGAAGCCGATCAAGTACTCTCAGACAGCGGGCTCGAAGGTGAGGTCGAGTCCGTCGTGGATACCGAATTCGAAGTCGTGGACCCTGCCAAGCTCGCCAAGGACACAAAAATGCCGCCGGTCGTGCGGCTCGTAAACCTGATTTTAAGCGGCGCGGCGAAAGAGGGTGCCAGCGATATTCACATGGAGCCGAAAGAGAGCCATTTGCAAGTGCGGTATCGGATGGATGGCTTACTTCGAGACGTCATAAAGATTCCCAAAAACCAGCAGGACGCCGCGATTTCGCGGATGAAAATCCTTTCCGGGATGGACATCGCGGATCGGCGGCGGCCGCAGGACGGCCGCAGCCGACTGAGATTCGAGGGTAAGCGCATAGATCTGCGGGTTTCGACGCTGCCAACGCACTTCGGCGAGAAGGTCGTAATCCGTCTTCTGGATAGCCGCCGGGCGCAAGTGAAAATGGATCGAATGGGACTGACCGAGGATAACCTCCACAATTTTCAATTGATGCTCTCGCGGCCGCAAGGAATGGTGCTCGTGACGGGGCCGACGGGCAGCGGCAAAAGTTCAACACTCTACACGGCACTGAATTGGGTGAAATCGTCCACAAAAAACATCATTACTGTTGAAGATCCTGTCGAGTATCAGCTGGATGGCGTGAACCAGGTCCAAATCAACCCGAAAGCAGGGATCACTTTTGCAGCTGGCTTGCGTTCAATCTTGCGGCAGGACCCGAACGTCATTCTAGTAGGTGAGATTCGCGATCAGGAAACCGCCGGCATCGCGCTCGAGGCGGCTCAGACGGGTCACTTGCTACTTAGCACGCTGCACACGAACGACGCACCGGGAAGCATTACTCGCTTGCTTGACCTCGGGATAGAACCGTTCCTGATTTCGTCCGCGGTGATTGCGATACTGGCCCAGCGATTAGTGCGCACACCGTGTCCGCGCTGTTCGGAGCCGCGGGAGCCGAGCGCGGATGCCATCGAGAAAGCCGGCGGCGCATCGCGGTTACCCGCCGATGCCAAGTGGATCGCGGGACGCGGCTGCGAGGAATGCAATCAATCCGGGGCGAAGGGCAGGATGGCCATTCACGAGCTGTTGGTAGTGAATGAAGAAGTGCGCGAGCTGATTACCCGGCGTTCTTCGGAACATGCTATCCGGAAAGCGGCGCGGGATGGGGGCATGCGCACGCTTCTGGAAGACGGAATCGTGAAAGCCGCAGCAGGTCTAACGACTCTCGAGGAGGTCGTGCGGGTTGTTTCCGCCGACGATGCGGCAGTGCTCAAAGAGGACGCCACCAGGCCAGTCTCCGGCTCGCCTGCCGCCCACCAAAGTTCCGAGGAAGAGATACAACTGAGCTCCGAAGAGGCTCCGGCCGCCCCAAACAGCGATTCCGCTCAGGTTGACTCTCGCGCACAGCAGCGCGTGTTAGTGGTTGAAGACAGCCGCACAATCCTCGCCGTCGTGAAATATTTTCTGGAACTTGAGGGATTCGCAGTTCTCGAGGCTAAAGACGGTGAGGTGGGCCTAGAAGTTGCCAAGCGCGACCACCCTGACGTGATTGTTACAGATTGCAACATGCCAGGCATGGACGGCATGGCCATGGTGCGGGAAATCCGCGCTCATCCGCCTACGCAGGGCATCGCCGTGATCATGCTCACGTCGGAAAATAGCGTCGAAAGGGAGGAGCAAGCTCTCGCCGCCGGTGCGGACGATTTCATACTGAAACCTGTTGAGCCACGCAGGCTCGCAGCGCGTGTGAAATCGGTATTGTCACGCACGGCGACCAGAAGGGCTTCAAATTGACCTCACAAACGCCGACGGATTTCTCGAGGAGGTAGCCAATGAACGAGATGGATATCATCATCAAGGAATTTCTCGTCGAAAGTAATGAGAATCTGGATCAGCTCGATCGGGATTTAGTTCAGCTCGAAAGAGAGCCCACTTCGCGCGAGCTGCTCGGCAGAATTTTTCGCACTGTGCACAGCATCAAGGGCGCAACCGGCTTTTTGGGTTTTGGAAAACTTGGTGGAGTGGCGCACGCGGGCGAAAACCTGCTGAGCCGCTTGCGAGATGGGAACCTGGCTGTTACTCCGGCGATCACCACCGGTCTTTTGTCTCTGGTAGACGCGATTCGCGGAATGCTCTCGCAGATTGCAGAGAATGGCACCGAGGGAAGCGGCGACTATGCGCGATTGGTTGAGATGCTCACTCAGGTGCAAGATGTCGCGCCCGCCGGAAAAGACCCCCCTGCGACGGTTCGTCCTGAACCAAGCATCGCAAGCCAGTCAATACAGTTCGAAAAATCGGCTGACGCCCGCACTCGCGAGTTAACTCATCGAGCGGCTAGGCACAAGGCCACCAAATCGAACCGTGAGAACGCCGCGATCGAGACGCCGGAGCAACACGAGACACCAGGGGGCACACCCCTTAGCACGACGCTGCGAGTGCATGTCCATCAGCTTGATAGCCTGATGGAGCTTGTCGGCGAAATGGTGCTCGCTCGCAACCACATCCTTGAAGTTGCATCTCGTCAGGCTGACCCCGATTTTGTGGTGGCTTCTCAACGGCTCAACTCGATTACGTCAGAAATGCAACAAAGGGTCACACAGCTTCGCATGCAGCCGATTAATGTCGTCTGGGGCAAGTTCCCGCGCCTAGTGAGGGATTTGGCCGTTCAATGCGGCAAGCGAGTACGCCTCTCGATGCACGGCGAGGAAACCGAACTGGACAAGATGATCCTTGAAATGATTCAGGATCCGCTAACACATCTGGTACGCAACGCCGTCGACCACGGAATCGAAAACCCCGAAGTACGCATCGCAAACGGCAAACAGGAAGAGGGCACCGTCACATTGCGAGCCTTCCACGAAAACGGGCAGGTGAATATCGAAATATCCGATGATGGTAACGGCATAGACGTGGAGCGCGTGAAAGAACAAGCGCTCAGCAACAAACTTATTACCTCCGAGATGGCGGCCCTGTTTACCGCGCGAGATTCATTGCAGTTGATTTTTCTTCCCGGGCTTTCCACCTCGAAAAATGTTACCGACGTTTCCGGCCGCGGTGTGGGCATGGATGTTGTGAAGAGCAATATTGAGCGAATCGGCGGCACGTTGGGTATTCAGACTCGGAACGGCGCAGGAACGACCATAAAGATCACCATTCCCCTGACGCTCGCTATCATCCCAGCACTTCTGGTCACATCCGGCGGTGCATGCTACGCCATCCCGCAAGTTAGTATCGTAGAGCTAGTGCGGCTCAGCGATCGTGCGGAGGAACTCCAGATTGAGTGTGTCGGGGAGGCGTCGTTTTATCGCCTGAGATCGGAATCATTGCGATTTATCTCTCTCGAGGATGCGGCCTGTCTAAAGACGCCGGGCTCTGAGCACCCGCGGTCAGAACGCGCGGCCGCAGGGCGCGTAATGGTCGTCCTTCAAGGGCAGGACCGGCGGTTTGGTCTCATAGTCGACGAAGTAAACGACACTCAAGAGATCGTAGTCCGCTCGATCGGAAAACATCTGAAGCACATTCCTTTCTACGCGGGAGCCACCATTCTTGGCGACGGTCGCGTGGCGCTCATTCTAGATGTGCCAGGGCTGGCGCGTCGCGTGTATGCGGGCTCGGAGATTGAAAGTCCTCGCCAACGAATTCAGCCATCTGAATCACCGGAATGCATTGTCGAATCAGAGCCGCTGCTCGTTTTTGAACGCGGCGAAAACGAAAGATTCGCGCTGCCTATCTCGCTGGTATTGCGCTTGGAGCGAGTCCCACGATCAAACGTCGAAAGGGCTGGAGGGCAGCGCCTAATTCAGCATGATGCCGAAATTTTGCCGGTTTTCGAAATTAGTGATGATTTCTCCGTTGATCAGCCACACGGTGGAAACGCAAATTACACGGGAACAACCGACGAGAACATTGATCTAGTCGTATGCCAGCACCGCGGCCGCTCTCTGGGGCTGGCTGTCGACAGGATTGTGGATATCGTCGATGAACGCCTCGGGGGAATGAGTTTGAGTGGCACTCACGACGCCGCTAGGCCGCGGATTGTCGACGGCCACGTTACAACAATTCTCGATTTGGAAAAGCTGTTTGCGCGCGTGGGCTTGGCTATATCCCAAGCGGGTGTGGTCCGCGGAAGTTGGTGACCGCAATGACTGACTGTCGACAGTTCTGTTCATTCATCGTCGAAAATCTCCTGTTGGGGGCGGACGTGCGGAAGGTCCAGGAGGTCGTGCGTAGCCTCGAAATTACTAAGGTGCCCTCGGCGCCACGGGCAGTGCGCGGGCTGGCAAATCTTCGCGGCCAAGTAATCGAGGTAATTGACCTTCGCCGCTGCCTCGGCATCGCTGACTCTGCGGTCGGGGACGCGCTGTTTCATTTGATCTTTCGCACAGCGGACGGACCCATAAGCCTCTTAGTGGATCAGGTGGGCTCGGTGATCGAGATTAGTGAAGATTCCCCGCCGGTCTATCCGGAAAGCCTAAAGGGCCGGATGGGTGAAATCGTTTCACTCGTCTACCAGCTACCAGACAAACTCCTGCCCGTCCTCGATATGGACCGGCTTCTGAGCGACGTCACTGCAGCTGAAAATAGAGCGGCCCCGGGAGACACCGCCTGATGGCAAAGCTGCCGGGAATATTTTGCTCCCTATCCTTGCTGATCTTCTTGGCGGCAACAGTCGACGTGCCTAGCGTTCGGTCCCAGGTGGAAGCTAACCGCAAGACGGTCAGAACAGTGAAGCCGGAATATCCGGCGCTAGCGGACAAGATGCATATAACCGGTTCTGTAAAAATTGCGGTGATCATTTCGCCCGATGGGAGAGTGAAAAGCACGCGCGCGGTCGGCGGTCATCCCCTGCTGATTGTTGCTGCTACGGATGCTGCGAAGCAGTGGCAATTTGCGCCCGACAGCAAGGAGACTTCGCAAGTGATCGAGTTTAAATTCGATGCTAGCGAACACTAACGTGAACGGGGATTCGCACGGCGACGCTGCGTGGGCAGAGGCTTAATTTCAATGACGATACGGCAGAAGCTTTACTACGGGTACGGGTCCGTTGTCGCGATGCTTGTGATAACTTTCGCGATTAATACCGCGGCCATTGTGCGCGAACGCTCCGCTAGGGCGGAGGCTGCATCCGCTCTGGAAAGCGTGCATTCGGTGGAAGCGATCCGGTTCCAGATCATGGAGGACCGCGTTTACCTGCTCAACTATTTGCTCAGCGGAGACTCGCGCGAGGAATACGAGATGAATGGCGGTATTCACGATCTCGCGCAAATGTTCAATACGATAGTTCCAGAGTCGGTGTCGGAAAGGATGGCCGACACACTACGCCAAGTGGCTAGCAACGAGGATAGCTGGAAGGACGGTTTCGCGAAACCGCTGATTGCAAAACGCAGAGAGGTTGATTCGGGCGATACGACCGTTGCCGATTTGCAGATTCTCTATCTACAGAAGGATCCGAATAGTTGGATAGCCAAATCCAGCGCTTTCCTCGATCAGGCCGAAGACGGCATCCGAAAAACTCAGGAAAAATCCGCCGCCTCAGCCTCTACCGCCACCGCCATCAGCGCTGGCGTTAGCACCCTTGGCGCAATAGCCGCCATTCTGCTCGGGCTCACGATAGCGTATCAGTCCGCGAGGTCCATTACGCGGCCTCTGAAGGAAACGGTACTCGCTCTTGAAGATGTCGCTCAGGGCGAGGGTGATCTGACTCGTCGGGTCGGAGAGGCTCGTGAGGACGAACTAGGTGAGTTGGGTCGATGCTTCAATACCTTCATAGGAAAACTCGAAAACCTGATCGCACAGATCGCCGATAGCACCCAAGGAGTAGCCGGCTCGTCCGAACAGCTCTTCGCGGTTAGCCGGCAGATGGGATCGAATGCTGAGGAAACGTCGGCTCAAGCGAGCGTAGTTGCCACGGCGGCCGAGCAGGTGACCATCAGCTTGAATGCTGTAGCCACCGCAACCGAGGAGATGACCGCGAGCATCAGTGAGATTGCCAAAAACGCGGGTGAGGCAGCCGAAGTCTCTATTTTGGCTGTTCGCAAGACAGATGCGGCAAATTCAACGATGAGCAGGCTTGGCCAGTCGAGTGCGGAAATAGGAAGCGTCGTTAAGCTCATCACTTCGATTGCCCAGCAGACCAAGCTGCTGGCGCTGAACGCCACAATCGAAGCGGCACGGGCCGGCGCCGCCGGTAAGGGATTTGCAGTGGTTGCAAATGAAGTGAAAGAGCTTGCGAATGAGACGGCCAAGGCCACCGATCAGATTAGTCAGAAAATTCAGATGATCCAGCACGATACCGGAGCATCTATGGAAGCCCTCGCGGACATCAGCGGCATTATCGCGCGCATGAACGATATATCCAGCACGATCGCTAGTGCGGTGGAAGAGCAGACTGCGACGACTAATGAGATTGCGCGGAACGTTTCCGATGCGGCCAAGGGGGGTTCCTTGGTTACCAATAACATTGAGTCGGTCGCGCAGGCGGCAAAGGGAACCGCGGAGGGAGCGCAGGAAACGCTGGGCGCGGCGGGCGAACTCGCAAAAATGGCTGCGGAACTCCAAAAAATGGTCGCTCAGTTTAAGTATCACTCGCGAAACGGCAGCGCTAATTCGGACGAGTCCAAAAGTTTGGAAACTTTTCGGCCGCCGTGGACGCAAACATCTCGCGCAGACACGAGGACCGAACTAGTTCATGCCAGCGGGGACAATCCGGCTGCGCGAAAGCGGTCGTATCCTCTGTGAGCCTAACGATGTGGCGAGCGACCGCGAAGGAGGCCCTGTGAATGCCCTGGTGATAGACGACTCGAGCACGATGCGGCTGATCCTGAAACGTTTTCTGGCCAAGATGGGCTTCCACGTCGTGGAGGCAGCGAATGGCCGCGAAGCGTTGGAGCGGCTTCGGGAAATGGGGCAGACCGACCTCGTACTCGTCGATTGGAACATGCCCGAAATGAACGGGGTGGATTTTGTGCGATCGGTCCGCGCTGATCGCAGTTTCGATGATCTTCCGCTGGTAATGGTTACGACCAACACCGAGTTGGAGCATGTGGCCGAAGCCCTAGAAGCCGGCGCGAACGAATACGTCATGAAGCCATTCACTATGGAAGTCATTCGCGAAAAGCTGGGCCTTTTGGGATTTCTGGAGGCCTGATTCATGCGCAAAATGCGTGTTCTCGTAGTGGACGATTCGGTGGTGGCGCGCCGCGTCCTCGCGAATGTGCTCTCAAGCGATCCTGCAATCGATGTCGTCGGCACGGCTCCGAATGGACGAATCGCGCTTGCCAAAATCGCTCAGGCTATGCCGGATTTGGTAACGCTCGACGTCGAAATGCCGGAAATGGGCGGCATGGAGACTCTCGCAGCCTTGCGCAAAACGAATCCGCTCCTGCCCGTTATCATGTTTAGCGCATTTATTGAGCAAGGATCGTCCGCCGCTCAGAACGCAATTTCCTTCGGCGGCGTGGAATGCGTGGTCAAACCCGCGGGGGCCCTCGATGCAGCCTCCAGGGCAATTCGTGATCATCTCATTCCCAAAATCAAAGGACATTTGTCGCTTGAGATGGCTCCCGCTGCGCCTGTCCCCCAAACCGATTCACCGCGTTTGGTCTTTCCGGGCAAGACCTTTCCTGGCCACACTACCCACCCTGTGCCTCGCGTCGACGTTGTTGTCATTGGCACCTCAACGGGTGGACCTAGTGCCCTCGAAAAGCTTTTGGCATTTCTTCCGGAAGACTTTCCTGTTCCGATTCTCATCGTGCAGCATATGCCTGCCGGGTTCACTGCACTGCTTGCGAATCGGCTCGCCGCTAAGTGCAAAATCTCAGTAGGGGAAGCGCGCGCTGATCAGGCTTTGCGCGCTGGTCATGCGTGGCTGGCCGCCGGGGGCAGACACATGGTTGTGAAAGTTACGAACGGCGAAGTCCACGCCAGGATATTTGATGGACCGCCGGAAAATTCGTGCCGACCCTCAGCGGATGTCCTCTTCCGCTCGGCAGCAGAGGTATTCAAAGAGCACGTGCTCGCCGTGGTGATGACGGGGATGGGTCAGGACGGCCTTAGAGGTTGCGAAAAAATCCGTGAGGCTGGCGGCCAAGTGCTGGCTCAAGATGAGGCAAGCTCGGTTGTATGGGGCATGCCCGGATTAGTTGCAAATGCGGGCTTGGTTAACCGTGTCGTGGGTCTCAATGAACTAGGCCGTGAAATATTAAGCCGAGTACTGTTTTGGCGTCCCACGCAGCGTCGCGTTGGACCACAAGAGCCCGCGTCCTAGAGCCCAACCATGAAGATTACGAGTCGCGAATTCGATTATGTTCGAAAGCTAGTCCTCGAAAGTTCGGCGCTTGTGCTCGGGCCTGGCAAGGAGTATTTGGTTGAGTCGCGCCTGAACGTGCTTGCCTCCCGGGAAGGTTTTTCGTCCTTGCATCATCTGGTCCAAGGCCTGCATCTGGAACGATCCGGAATCTTGAAGACCAAAGTCGTCGAAGCGCTGATGACTCACGAAACTACTTTCTTCCGGGATATGCGGCCCTTCGAAACACTGCGCACCGTGGTAGTTCCCTCCATCATGATGCGGCGCGCTTCCGAGCGCTCGCTCAACATATGGTCCGCCGGTTGCTCGACCGGCCAGGAAACTTACAGCATCGCGATGCTGCTGCTCGAATATTTCCCGGCCCTCGCGGGATGGAGCATCTATCTGATGGGAAGCGACATCTCCAAGCGGGCGATCGACCGTGCGCGCTCCGGGCGCTATACGCAACTCGAAGTCAATCGCGGTCTCCCCGCCAACCTGCTCGTGAAGTATTTTCAGAAATCGAAAGGAGAGTGCCAAATTAATGGAAGCATGCGGCGGATGGCCGTGTTTCAGGAAATAAATCTCGTAGGTCCATGGCCGCGCTTGCCGCCTATGGACGTCATATTCCTGCGGAATGTGCTGATTTATTTCGATCCAGCGACAAGAAGAGATATTCTCCGGCGAGTGCATCGCCTCCTGAACTCAGATGGCTTCCTCTTTCTCGGAGGCTCCGAGACGACGGCTGGCGCGGACGATAAATTCGAGCGCCTGCCCGACGAGCGGTCCAGCGTCTTTCAGCCAGTGGAACGTTGCGACGTGTCCAGGAGAGCGAAAGAACAGTTGCTCGAGACTTAGCATACTCTGGCGATCCGGCGACAGAGCCCTCACATCCACTTATCGATCGATGCGCTCCTGCTGTGGTTCATGTTCGCTACCTGGAAAAAGGCATTGGTTTGGCCTCCACAAACGACGAAGTTGATGGCGCTTGCCTTCGGGAACCAGGGAATCAACGTGTTCTCTGCAACCTTGTACCACGTGGCATAGGGCTCTCTTCCTTCCAACGCGAGCGGATAGGTATACACGTAGGCCAGGGAGGACTCCCGGTAGTCCTTCGCCGTGCGCATCGTATTCTTCCACAACCACTCGGCGAGCTTTTCCTTGCTGTCGTATCCCTGCTCCACCAGACGCTTCGCCACCAGCGGATCGCAAACCACCAGTGCCCCGCTCGTTCCCGCCATGGTGCGGAACATGTCGCTGATCTGTTCGTCGAACATCGGATTCACGATGGCTCCCGCGCCCTTCGCGCCATGACCCTGGCGGATGTCCCATCCGAGGAAAAAGCTCACCACGTTCTCCTCGGGCTTGAATCCCATCTGGACGTGAAAGGGAGTCCATGGGCTGTTCTTCTCGTCCTCTGCGATCACGAGGTTGTTGTAATCCAGATTGTTCCCTTGTGAACCCTGATACGTGTCGCCGGGTATGCCGCCAGAGCTGAGGTTCTTGCTCATCAACGTCCATGCTCGACCGATGGTCGCATTGGACTGCGCGAACGGACTCAATGCGCCGATCCCGTAATTCATGTTGAGCTTGTCGCGGATGGGACCGTTGATTAGGATCGCGCTGCTCGCCGACGTAGTGGACCCGAAAAGCCCTAATTCGCCTACGGACGCCATCGCCAGCACCACCGGAAAATATTCGGGCCTGCATCCCGCCATCACCGCGTTCACTGCGACCTGCCTCACTGTGTATCCCCACTGCGCGGACTCATAGCCCACACCCTGGATCGCTTTTCTCAGCACTTCGTCCGGATGGTGGCTCGTCCCTTTGAGCATCGCTTCTACTTTTTCTTCGGTCGGGATAATGACAGGCATGTAATCTGTCATCCCATTATTCATGAAGAGTTCTTGCAGGTTATCCAAGGTTTCCGGGCCGTAGAGAGGCGGCCCTGCTGAAACATTCTCGATCCCGGTCTTCTTCTCTTCCTCGGAAAGCGGCGTGGTCAGGTTGGCCACGATCTCCTTCATGATTGGTTTTCCTGCCACAGGATCGGGACCACTTACCATTGCCGCCAGTTCTGCAGGCGTCTTGCCCCACACAGGATGTGGAGTGAATACGATTGGTTCAAGCGGCATGCCTCGCTTTGACGCGGTGGTTTTCGACAACTCTACGAAGGCCCTGGTACACAGCGGAACTGCGGGGATTCCCATCTTTTCTATCGTTATGCAGTGACCCACGGTCGCTGGCGCGCAACCCCCTCAATGGCCAATTGCCATGATTGCCGCGTTGCCTTTCGCCTTGATTTCCGCCCAGAGCGGCGGGTCATCCGCGGCCCAGCCCCCGGCCTTTTTCCGAAAAACTGTCTTAACCGCGGGCATGTTCTGCTGAAACCAGCCCCGCATCTCTTGCAGCAGCAGGCCGCCGCCAAAGAAACCTGTGTCGACCAAATAAATTGTCTTCCCGTCCAGCGTGTCGAGCCGAGGAGCCATGGAATAGAGTTGCACGGCCGGCGGCGTACCCTTGGGACTGACCGCCGTGAACTTCGCCTCGCTGCCGGCATCGCTGCGTACACCCTTTTTCTTTGCTTCCGCCTCCGCCGCGGAGCCAGCCAGAAGCACCGGAGACGTACCCAACAACGATAAAAGCTTCCTTCTATTAATTTTCATGGATGAAGTGCCTCCTATCCTATGATCGCATTCCTGCAAATCTGGGGCGCACAGCGACAACCTCCAACGAGGAGAAGTTTAACTCGGTTCAGCTCGCTGC
>DATDIT010000072.1:0-66652 GCA_036520875.1 Candidatus Acidiferrales bacterium | reverse complement strand
GCCCTGGCCGGGCGCGGGCTGCGGAAACGCGGTGGACATCGCCGTGTGGAATGTCACATTGCCCTCAACCTTTTGCATGATTTGATGGATGTGACCGTTGAGAACGGAAACAGATCCGAATTTCTTCAGGTAGGAAAGCGCCTGCTCGCTGTCGTCGGTGCCCCAGCCCCATTCCGGATAAATTGTCCAGAGGGGAATGTGAGCGAAAACCACGATTGGCGTGCTGTGCTTCAAGTGCTTCACGTCCCCTTCGAGCCACTCCAACTGATCGTGGCCAAGGTCACCGAGGCCGCCAGCCTTTAGATTCATCACGTTGACGAGACCGATAAAGTGGACGCCTTTGTGATCGAAGCTGTACCAGCCGTCACCCTTGGTATCTTTGCCGTATCTTTCGTGATACTGCTGGCCGTTATCGTTCAGCACGTCGTGTTCACCGGGGACAAAGAAAATCTTGCCGGTGTGGACCGATTTGAGAGACTGATCGAGCGTGTCGAATTCCTCGGCCTTCGAAAGCTGGCTGAGATCTCCGGTATGAAGGACGAATTCGGGTGCCCGGGGGAGCGCATTGAGTTTCGCAATGGCTTCGCGCAAGGTGGCCGTTACGTCCGGATTAGCGGCTTTGTTGAAGCCGATGTGCGAATCGCTGATTTGCGCGAAAGCGAAGTCTGCCTGCATCGAAGACATATCGTGCTTATTCATCGCGCCAAAAGCATAGGATTTCAGAACGCCACCCTGCATCACGCAGAGCGCCCCTGTTCCAGCCCAGGCCATGCACTTCAGGAAGCCGCGGCGGTCAACGCCGTCGGGGTTCAAGTTTTTCTTTATGATATTGCCCACCGGATGCCTCACTCTCGTCTGGCGGACCCCTGAGTTCAGGTCGCGCTTGCCCTTCCCCCGTATAGACCGGGCTATGCCACGAAATATTCCCGTGAAAGCATGCCGGGCAGAAAATTGAAACCACGGACCCGGATTGACGCGTCCGTATGGTTTGAACCGTTATGGAATTCCTCGAGGGATTGGGCACTGAGCCGCCGGGTAGTACCTCAGTTTGCGGGTGGCACGGCTACATCTTGGCTGTGGCTTACCGATTGCCTCGACTTACCCGCGCAGGCAAGAGTGCCTGCGCCACGTTGTGATGGGCACAGCCCGCGCGGAATATGCTAAGGTATCTGGTTCCGTTGCGGCGTCGCTAGACAGCAAGAGGAGATGGCATCCGATGAAGAGTTCGTACAACGGGGTTCCCGTTCCCGCGCACGGCAAGGTGATTGAATACAGGGGCGGTGAATTTCAGATTCCTGACCAGCCGATTATTCCATTTATCGAGGGCGATGGCACGGGACGCGACATTTGGAAGGCGTCGCGAAGAGTTTTCGACGCGGCGGTTGAGAAAGTGTACGGCGGCAAGAAAAAGATTGCCTGGTTGGAGGTCTATGCCGGAGAGAAATCATTCAATCAGTTCAAGGACTGGCTGCCGCAGGATACGGTGGACGCCATTCGCGATTTCCGCGTGGCGATCAAAGGCCCGCTGACGACTCCGGTGGGCGGCGGAATTCGTTCGCTGAATGTGACCCTGCGGCAATTGCTCGATCTGTATGCTTGCGTGCGACCGGTGCGCTACATCGAAGGAGTGCCTTCGCCGGTGCGGAATCCGGAGCGAATGAACGTGGTGATCTACCGCGAAAATACCGAGGACGTGTACGCGGGGATCGAATGGAAATCCGGAACGTCCGAGGTGAAGAAACTGATCGATTTCCTAAACAACGAGATGCTGAAGAACGACAAGAAAAAGGTGCGCGAAGATTCCGGAGTGGGGATTAAACCGATTTCTCCGAGCGGCACCAAGCGCCTGGTACGGCGCGCAATTCAGCACGCCATCGAACACGGGCGAACTGTGGTGACGCTGGTCCACAAGGGCAACATCATGAAGTTTACCGAGGGCGCGTTCCGCGATTGGGGCTACGAACTAGCGACCGAGGAGTTTCGAGATCAAATCGTGACGGAGCGCGAGAGCTGGATTCTGGGCAACAAGGACCGTGACGCGAATCTCAGCATCGAGCAAAATGCAGCGATGATCGAGCCTGGGCTAGAACAGGCGACCGACGACTTCAGGAAAAAGATTTGCGCGGAAGTGAAACAAACACTTGAAGCCATCGGCGCCACGCACGGCCGCGGCCAGTGGAAGAAAAAGATTCTGGTGAACGATCGGATTGCCGATTCCGTGTTCCAACAGGTACTCACTCGCGCGGACGAATATCAGGTGTTCGCCACACCGAATCTGAACGGCGACTACATTTCCGATGCGTGCGCCGCGCAAATCGGAGGACTGGGCATGGCACCGGGCGCGAATATCGGCGACGGCTACGGATGTTTCGAAGCCACGCATGGTACAGCGCCGAAATACGCCGATAAGGATGTGATCAATCCCAGCTCGGTGATGCTTTCGGGCGCGATGATGTTCGATTTCATGGGCTGGAAAGAAGTGGCGCGCCTGATCGAAGACGGCATCGGGCGCACCATTCAGCAGAAGCGCGTTACCTACGATCTGGAGCGCCTGATGGCCGGAGCGACCAAGGTAGGAACGACGGAGTTCGCGAGCGCGATTATCGATAATATGCACGCCCCCGCGACAGTAGGACGTTGAAAGCGGGAGTTGTTCACGCGCAGCACACCAAATTTATCCTCAATAATCAGGAGATGGGCGAATGCGGAAGAAAGTGACGGTTGTGGGCGGAGGGTTCGTCGGCTCGACAACGGCGCAGCGGATTCACGATGCCGGCCTAGCGGACGTGGTGCTCACGGATATCCTTGAGGGAGTTCCAGCGGGGAAAGCGCTCGATATGGCGGAATCGGCGCCGATACTTGGCGCGGACGTTCGCGCTACGGGCATTTCGACGGCGGGGGGCGACTACAAGGAGACGGCCAATAGTGACATCATCGTGATCACTGCGGGATTTCCCCGCAAGCCCGGAATGAGCCGTGATGACCTCCTGAAAGCGAACTACGAGGTAATTAAAGCGGTGGTTGAAGCTGTGGTGGCACTCTCGCCTAACGCGATTTTGATCGTAGTGACGAACCCCCTTGATGCCATGGCGCACGCCGCGTTTAAAGTTAGCGGATTCCCGAAGAGCCGAGTGGTGGGTATGGCCGGAGTTTTGGATTCGGCGCGCATGAGCACTTTCGTGGCAGCAGAGTTGGGCGTGTCCGTCGAAAATGTGCACTCCTTTGTACTTGGTGGGCACGGCGACGACATGGTCCCGCTGGCGCGGTATTCGACTGTCGCCGGAATTCCCCTCCCCGAACTCATATCTAAAGAGAAACTTGAAGCCATCGTTACGCGTACCCGCAAGGGCGGCGCGGAAATTGTGAACCTGCTGAAGACGGGTTCGGCGTATTACGCGCCGTCGGCTGCCGTCGCCGAGATGGTAGAGGCAATCTTAAAAGATAAGAAGAAGATTCTCCCGTGTGCGGTGTATCTCGAGGGCGAATATGGAATCAAAGGTTTGTTTGTCGGCGTGCCCGTGAAGCTCGGAGCAAAGGGCGTCGAGCAGATCATTGAGATTAAACTAACACCTGAAGAAAAAACAGCGCTTGATAAGTCGTCGGCTTCGGTTCGGGAATTGGTGAACGTCCTTGGATTGTAGACTCCCGGGAACATCGCGGGAGCAGGTTAAACGGAGAATTTCTGGGCTAGTGGGAAGCGGCGGCCGACGCTGAAGGCCTTGGAGGTCACTTTGAGGCCGGGGGGCGACTGCTTTCGCTTGAATTCGCTTTTGTCGACTTGAACCACGACGGCGCGGACTACGTCCAGGGGCAGAAGACAATCCTCTGCAATTTTTTCGGGGCTCTGTAGATCCTCAACATACGCTTTCACAATGCGGTCGAGGTCTTCATATGGAAGCAGCGTATCCTGATCGGTCTGATTGGGCCGCAGCTCGGCTGTCGGTACCTTTCCAATGATCTCCGGCGGGATTCGGACTCCGCTGCGGTTCACAAACTTCGCTAGATCGTAGACCATTGTTTTTGGCACGTCGGAAATTACGGCAAGGCCACCTGCCATATCGCCGTACAGCGTGCAGTAGCCCACCGCCAGCTCCGATTTGTTGCCAGTGCTGAGCACCAGCGAGCCGAATTTGTTCGACAAGGCCATCAGGAGATTGCCGCGAATGCGCGCCTGTATATTCTCTTCGCAGACGTCATCGGATAAGCCCGCGAACGCGGGCCCAAGGGTTTTGCGATAGCTTGCGAACGTCTCGAGGATAGGCATGACAATCAATTGGATCCCCAAGTTTTGCGCAAGGCGCTGCGCGTCATGCAAGCTAGACGGCGACGAGTACGGCCCGGGCATGGCAACGCCGGTGACGTTCGCGGGCCCTAGCGCGTCCGCCGCGATCACGGCGACGAGCGCCGAGTCAACGCCGCCGCTGAGGCCGATCACTACTTTGCGGAAGCCGCATTTGCGAACGTAATCCCTGGTTCCAATCACGAGCGCACGGTATGCCGCTTCGAGCTCGTCTTCTATGCGCGCGTGGACATCACCCACCCCAGTGGCGCTATCGAAGAAAACAAGATCTTCATCGAACGATTTGGCGAGTGCCGCGACGCGCCCATCGGGCATGAAAGCGACGCTGGAGCCGTCGAAAATGAGGCTGTCGTTGCCGCCGACCTGGTTGACGTACACGACAGGAACGCGCCGCTCGACGGCGATGGCGCGAAGCATATCGTGCCGGAGCCCGCGTATTCCCAACCTATAGGGCGATGACGAGATGTTCAGGATCAGCGTGCTTCCCTTCCCCACAAGTTCCGACACGGGGTCGCGGTCGTAGAGGCGCTCGGGCCAGAAACTCTTGTCGTTCCAGGTATCCTCGCAAATGGTGATGCCCAGCGTTTCGGTATTGAATGGAAACACGAACTGGGTGTTGGCCGGCTGGAAGTAACGGGTCTCATCGAAAACATCGTAGGTGGGGAGCAGCATTTTGCGCTGCTCGAAGAGGATTTTTCCGCACCCGACTAATGCGGCGGAATTGGCAACGGGTTTGCCGGTATCGTCCTGTGCCTTGCCTACGAACCCGACCAAGGCGGGCAGCGAGATATCGCGCGCCAGGCGTGCTAGCTCGGCTTGATTGCGCGCGGCGAAAGCGGGGTGCTCGATGAGGTCCTGCGGTGGATAGCCGCAGAGGCACAACTCCGAAAAGATGGCCATCTCGGCGCCGCCGGATTTGGCATCGCGCGCCAGCTCAAGGATACGCTGCCGATTCCCGTCGAAATCGCCGACGGTTGGATTGAACTGCGCCAGAGCGATCTTCATTTGAAGGAGATAGCATACGGGGCGCGCACCCCGTTTTCAATCGCGCGCCATCTAGCGACGTCGCAACGGTTAGTGATATTAAGGCACATGCAGCCGTGGGATCGGGTCCAAAAATAAAAACTCCCGGAGAAACCAGCTCCGGGAGTCATATGCATTCGCTTGAGATCAAATTACACGGTGAAGGAACTGCCGCAGCCGCATGTGCTCTTTACGTTCGGGTTGTTAAACTTGAACCCGGCACCTTCGAGAGTTTCGATGTAGTCGATGGAGATACCGTCGAGATACATCTCGCTCATCTGGTCGACGAGAACCTTTAGGCCGTCAAACTCATAGACATTGTCGCTGGCTTCGTTGACCTGGTTTTCAAAGGCCATTTTGTAGCTGAAGCCCGAGCAGCCCCCACCTACCACGGCCACGCGCAGGCCCGTTGGCTCGGGTGTCTGCTGCGAGAGAATCTCTTTTACTTTGTTTATCGCTACTGGCGTCAACTGAACCATTTTGAGCCTCCCGAGAATCGCGCGCTCTGCTTCGCCACGCGCCAATAAATCCACGGCTATTATACCAGATTTCGCTCCGGTGCGCAGACACAAGCTGGGCCCTGGAGGATGCTCATAACGAACTTGAGACCAAGGCCTCAACTAGTGTATGAACCTGAGCCAAATGCCTTTACACTAGCTCGATAAAATGAAACATGCGATCACGTTGATCCCGGGAGATGGGATCGGGCCAGAGGTTTCTGCCGCCGTTCAGACCATTCTCGCCGCCGCCGGGCTGCAAATCGAGTGGGAACAAGCGAGCGCCCCCGTCGATATCCACCAGCGTGGCTCCGGCCGCATGCAAGCCGAGCTCGTCGAATCGATTCGCAAGAATGGCGTGGCGTTAAAGGGACCTCTTGCAACCGGAATTGCCATGGGACCGCCCAGTACCAATGTAGGCTTGCGGAAGGCGCTGGACCTCTACGCCAATGTGCGGCCGGTGAAGAATCTCGAGGGCGTGAAATCTAGATTCCAGGACGTTGACGTTGTAATCATTCGCGAAAACACCGAGGACCTGTACGCAGGGCTGGAGCACGAGGTGGTGCCGGGAGTGGTCGAGAGTTTGAAAATCATTACCGAAAAAGCGTCCACGCGGGTGGCGCGATTCGCGTTTGAATATGCGCGGAAGCAGGGGCGCAAAAAGATTCACGGCATGCACAAAGCGAACATCATGAAGATGTCCGACGGCCTCTTTCTCACGTCTGTGCGGAAGGTGGCGGCCGAATATTCCGACATCGAGTACAAAGAGATGATTATCGACAACGCGTGCATGCAAATCGTGCTCGATCCGTATCAGTTCGACATGCTCCTGCTGACCAATCTCTACGGCGACATCATGAGCGACTTGGCGGCCGGGCTGGTGGGAGGCCTGGGCGTGGTGCCCAGCGGAAATATCGGAACGAGCGCGGCACTTTTTGAAGCGGTCCACGGCACCGCGCCGGACATCGCCGGCAAGGGAGTGGCCAATCCAACTGCGCTGCTGATGAGCGCGATCATGATGCTGGATTATCTCGACGAAGCGAAATCTGCCCGGCGCATCGAGAACGCGCTGCATAAAATCTATCGTGAGGGGAAGTATCTGACTCGCGATGTCGGCGGCACGGCGACCACGCTTCAATTCACGGAAGCCGTGATTGGCGCACTGGACTAGTAGCGAGAGATCGGCGGTTGGTTCGAATTATTCGGCGTCGAGAGGTATGATTGACTGTACAGCAATCGTATCGTCCTTCGGATTCAGTACGCCGGTTACCTTCACTGCCTGGGCAGGATATTTTCCCGCGAGACTCTGCTTGTCGAGTTTGTAGACTCTGTCCTTGGTCTGAAGCACGTAAACTCCGCCAAGGTTGTCCACGCACATGCGCACGCAATCCGCGGGAGTGTTTCCCATGGTGTGCGTCTTGAGCATCTCCGCGTGAGAATGCGTGGTCGAATGAACGTTAAAGGCGCACTGAGAATCCGAAATCTCGCCCTTAAACACTTCCTGTTTCTCGCCGGCGGCGAGGAAAGCAACGCAGGCCGATATCATTGCCACTAGAATCAGCGCGGTTCTCAAGTGCGAACGGAAATGCAGCATGATTCCTCCCTTCCTCTCGCGATATCTGTTTACAAAATCTGTATGACGAGCTGCGAAATGAAGAGTTCCAAACCAGCTTAAAAGTGGCTCCGGATAGAGTCAACGAATCCGCCCCGGGGTGTGCCTACTCGCTTAACTGTACCGCGGTACCAAAGACTGCGGCGACCTGCAGCGTTCGCGAGAACGATCACCGCAAAGGCTCAATCGAAGTCACTGCTATTACATTGGATTTGGGATCAAGCACGCCCACCACCTTTACTTTCATCCCGGCGTCCTTATTGGCCAGTTCCTGATTATCGAGCTTGTAAACCTTGTCTTTTACTTGGAGCACAAAAACTCCGCCGAGGTTCTTGACGCAATATCGCGCGCAATCCGCCGCCGTTGTACCGATGGACTTCTTTTCGAGCATTTCCCGGTGCGAGCGGCTCAGGGAATGCACGTTCAACGCGCATTGCGAATCGCCGATTTCGCCTTTGAAAACCTGCTCGTTGTTACCGGCGCTAACGCCGATCGCGGCCGATGCGATCAGCAGGGCCAAAACGATAATGCTCGAGCACCTTTCCGCCATCGTCTATCTCCTTTTTAGTTGTTCTCGCAGAGTATTCCATCAAGGCCTTCGCCCGATCATGGCAACACGATGAATTTCATGTGCATCCCATCGTGATCCGGGCTGCAGACCACTGTACAGACCACCACGTATTCACCCGGCTCCGCAGGCGCCGTCAGAGTAAATTCCTGCGTGCCTGGCTTGAGCAGCAAGTCCCAGCCGGTAACGGGCGACCGATCCTTGGCACGAAGCAAGCTGAAGCCATGGATCGAGCCGTCACGGTTGTGATTCTTCGCTTTGACGGCCGTCACTCGCAGCGTCACCGGAGCGCCCGCATGCACGGTGATAACAGGGTCTTTCATTCCCGCCATCTTGAAGCGACTATCGTGATCCGCCAGAACTTCGATCACCTGAGGCGAGTCCGGCCAGACGAAGTGCGGGGCGAGCGCAAGCAACAAAGCGGCGGCAATCAAGCTGCCAAGTCGCAGACCGCCCACTCTCAGTTTTTTGTCCACATTCATTTTCGATAAGCCTACTGGGTGATGTAGCGCAGGATGTACCGCATGTCGTCGTCGGTAATTGTTGCGCGCACGCGCATGTGGCGGATAGCAGTTGCCATCACGCGCGGTGGGTATTTGTGCGGCGCCTGATGACATCGCCCGCAGTTGGTCGCAAATCTCTTCTCACCCTCCATCCGCCAGCGAGCATCGTCTTGAGAAGACGCCGAAGAAGGCGCGGCATTCGCGTGAGCGACAGCCGCTCGCGGAGGATCCGGTGCATTGGCAGCCACGTTCTTGGCTTCCTGAGCTGACGCGAGGTTCGAGCACAAACCTAGAGCGCCAAGGGCCAGAGAGGTGAGAACCAGCCATCTCGCGGTCATTCAACGTCTCCGTTCCCCAGCGGAAATACCAGCCGGTATGTAAGGCCCAGAGTCCAGACATTCTCGTTTCCGCCCAGGGGCGCGAACTGCCGTCCGTAACTGCTCACGAAGCGAAAATTATCCTGGAAGTAGTAGTTCAAACCGAATTCGAACATGTTGGTGTTCACGGGAAGCAGGCTTTCACTTGGCACGGTGGCCACGTAGAACTGCTGCATGCGTGCGACAGCTTGAACATGGCGCATCTGGTCGCGCCAAACTGGAACCTGATTTAACCGGTACGCGGATTCGATCCAGTAACCGCTGCCGTTCTGCGAGCGCGCATATTCGCCCCGGATGTCGAGCGGGAGTGGTCTTGGTTGCCAGGCAAAGTGGAACCCAAAGGCATTCGAACGGCTATCCTGGAGGAGGTGCTCGAATGATCCCCCAGCTTCCAGGCGCGGCCCGGGCAGGAAGATCCCCACACGCTCGCCGATGGCACGGTCGGATTCGAAGCGATTCGTCGAGATCTCCGCCGAAAAATAGGCGGCATAGTTCACTTCAATTTTCGACGTCGCATTGAATCCGCCGCGAAACATTACGCCCGTGCTCGCATTAGTCGGACCGACGCCGAGGGGCAAAATCAGCGGATCGCTCTGCAAGTCTCGAATCCATATCGGATAGAGCCGCTCGTTATATATGCCAAAGGGAGTTAGGAACCGGCCGATCGTAACTGTGGCGTAGCGGTTGGCGATGTAGTCCAATTGCAGGTAGTCGACTTCCTTTTGCAGGTCTCCCTTAAAATCATTGCTGCCCGGCGGCGGAGTTAAATCGGCTTCGAAGGTATCTCTCGATTCAATCAGCCAGTTTTGACCGATCGGAATGAGAAATATTGGCGAGATCAGGGGTCCAAGGTGTGGAGTTCCACCTTCGAAGCTGGATATGAACCCGGTGCCCATGGTAAACACGGGCAGGGGCTTAATCTCCTGGGAATCTTCGACTTGGCCATTGGCCTGTCCCACTGCCACGCCGAATAGCGCGGCAGCCGCCAACAGGATTCGTAGTCCGGCCGATAGAGTCGAGTTAGAGCGGAAAAATAGCATTGTCGCCGACCTTCGGCTCAAGTTACTTACGGAAATACAGGGGTTAGCAAGCCCCCACCCTGAATGGCAGGTTATGGGCGAGGAGCAGGGCACGTCAACAATCCGCAAAGAAGAAGCAATCCCGCAGTTATTAACGATCACGGTACAGCGGATGTATGTTTCCAATGGCTCAGCTCTACCTGCCCACACGTACAGTGCACATTTGGCACAGCTGCCGCCTACCATCGCGTTCCTAGCCGGTGGCCATAGGTAAACTGACGCCAAGAAGCCAAGAAGAAGGAGGCCCCATGCACAGTGGCGCTAAATCTACGGTCGCGTACATATACCGAATACTCACTTGGTCCAGCCTTGCCGTCCTCGTTCTCGCATTGGTGCTTGTTCTCAAAAAGCCCCGTACGCCAAACGTGCCCTCTGACCCCGCCGCCGCCGCGCGCGTGGAGCAGAAGTTCGCCAAAGCCGATGAAGCCAAGGCCACGGGCCAACCGGCGGATGTCGACCTGGATCGGACCGAATTGAACTCCTATCTCCACCAAAATTTGCAACTCGATGGAGCGCAACCCGACGTGGTTGCTGCAGCGAGCCCGGCAACCCCCGCCCCAGCGAGCGGCGCGCAACAGGCCGATCCTACCGCGGCAATAGCCGGCGATGGAGCGACGCTGGAACAGGTTCAGTCATCCGTGAAGGACGTCAACGTGGACATAGATGGCGACATTGTGAAAGCCTATGTAACTTTTGATTTCCATGGGAAGGATTTGGCGCTTGAACTCGATGGTCACGTGGGAACACAGGATGGCTATCTAAAATTCGATCCCGTGGCGGGAAAACTCGGATCTCTGCCTCTGCCGCTATCCACTCTGCAGGCCGCGGTAGACAAAATGATGGCCTCGCCTGAGAATCGCGAGAAGCTGCGGCTGCCGCCGGATATCAGCAATATTGCGGTTTCAAACGGCCAGGCCATCGTCTCCTACAAATAACTCACGCTGGCCATATCGGCGTGTACGCAATGTACAGCAGCCAATAAACCACCACGCCGGTGATCGAAACATACAGCCAGATCGGCAGTGTCCATCGCGCGATGGCGCGATGCCGGTCAAAGCGTTCGCGCAGGGCCCGTGCGAGTGTAATCACCACGAGAGGGACAATCGCTGCGGCAAGGATCGTGTGCGACACCAAAATGGTGAAGTAAACTGGGCGTATCCAGCCGTGTCCGCTGAATCGAATCACTCCCGCATGCAAGTGAAAATAGAGATAAAACACCAGAAAAACCACGGAGCATCCAAACGCCGAAAGCATGCATGCGCGGTGCCAGCGAATCTTGTGATTGCGAATAAAGCCGTAACCGCAGAGCAGGAAAACGGTGCACGCTGCATTCAACCCGGCATTCGTAGCCGGCAGCATGGCCAAAAAGGGACTTCTCATCGGCAAGGGCCGCTGTCCGCCCGCATCAAGCTACATCCCCTTCGCGCGTTTTGCCGCGATGGGAGGCCCCCGCTCATCGCGTAATCAACCGATCCACGATCAGCCAGGCCAACAGCAGCGGAATGTGCGCCACCGTCGCGTGCATCAGCCACTTCGCGCGCGCATTTGTGCGCGTGCGGTTTGCCCACAGACCCACTTGCAGGAGAATCATTCCCAGAATAAGCGCGCCAAAAAAATAAAATTTCCCCGCCATTCCCACCACGGCGGGAAGGGCGCTGACCCAAACCAGAACTGCGGAGGTCCAGATAATCTGTCGGAAGGTCGAGTCTCCTTTTCGATCCACCACCGGCAGCATGCGAATGCCCGCGCGCGCGTAGTCCTCGCGGTACATCCAGCCGATCGCCATGAAGTGCGGAAATTGCCAGAAAAACAAAATCGCAAACAGCACCCAGCCACCCAGCGAAAGCGAACCTCGCGCGGCTGCCCAGCCGATTAGCGGTGGTAGCGCTCCCGGAATGGCTCCCACGGCGGTGGAAAGGGTGGTGCGCGTTTTTAGCGGCGTGTACAACCCTAGATAAAGCACACACGTAGTCAGCGCCACCAGCGCAGCCAGTCCATTCACCAGAAATGCCAGCCACGCCGCACCGGCCACGATCGCGCCCACTCCAAAAATCAGCACTTCTCTGGGCTGCAACAATCCCGAAGGCAGAGGCCGCGACGCCGTGCGCCGCATGACCGCGTCCACCCTTCGTTCAACGTATTGGTTCATTGCGGCCGTGCCGCATGCCACCAGCAGCGTGCCCGCCAGCGTGTACAGCATCAGCACCCAATCAATCGGACCGTTCGAGCCCAGGTAGAATCCGGCAATCGTGGTGATCACTACGAGGAAAGTGACGTCCGGTTTCGTGAGTACAACGTAGGCCCAGGGCTTGTTGAACGCGGGGAGTGTATTGGCGCGGGTGTCGCTCATTGTTTCTCTAGACCCTCTCGGGTGATTTCTCGCCTTGGCTCGCGATCACTCGCGAATCGGCCGCCATCGGAACAGCGGCGCGAATCAGACGGACTGAAGTCAGCGTCAAGATCACGGAAGCGGCCAATGTGAGGGCGCCACCCAAGACGTGCGCGACCGTGAGCGTAACGTACGTAAATGTTGGCTGTACCGCGTCTCGTGCCGCCGCAACCGCCCACCATGCCGCGAATCCCAGCAGAATCTGAACACCAAAAAATGAGTGCAACAGGATCGTGGCGCGCCGAAGATCCTGCACTTGGCGAAAACGCCTTTTTGCTACCACGCCCGTCCAGAAAACCATCACCGTGACCACTCCCGCGCCGACCAGGTGCGGATCGATTCCAAACGCACCATGACGAAAAGCCGCACCAAGGACTAGCTGAGCCAGAACGGCGACCGTCGTCCACGCAGCGAGGGAGCGCAAATGAGGTGAACCTTGATCATCAAGCTCCGGAAGGTCGCTTTGCCACCAGCCACTTAGGTACAACGTCAGTCCGACCACGGTGATGAAAAACACCTGCGCGAGGATGGCGTGCGCCGTCGCCGAAAGCGCCGGGTACCCAACAAGCACGCGAACGCCTCCCAAGCACGCCTGAGCAACAACCAGTCCGAGAGCCGTCCAACCGAGCCGCCTTGCCAGCGGCCGCCGCTCGGACCACGCAAGCCAGACCGCCAGAATCAGGGTCAGGATGGAAACGATACCGGCCAGCACGCGATGCGAATATTCGTAGCGAATTCCGCCAATCAGCGGCGGAACAATACGGCCATAGGCCAGCGGCCAATCGGGGACTGAATCCGCGGCGTCATTGCTCGTTACCAGCGCGCCTGCCATCAGCAGCAGGGCCGTGCAGCACGAAGTGAGAACCGCGAAGCGGTAAAGCGCGCGAGGCGTTTGAAGTGGTCTGTCAGCCATTTCCAGGAAGCAACTTCTCGGCGAAAAACGATTCGTTGGAGCGCGAATTCCCATTGTAAGTAGGCCGCGCACAAAAGGCAAAGGGTTCCGCGACGGTCGGGGATTAGGAAAAGCGCGGTAGACCGATTTGGAGAAGCTCGGTTTGCTCCTTGGCCGTGGCGATGGCCTGTTCGCTTTCGTGCAGATGGATTGTCGCGTGTCGCCGAAAATCCTGAGCGGCGACGGCGCCGGACCCCGCGGCCACAAAGTAGATCGAACGCCCCGCGAGGCGCAGGTTCGCACCCTGCGCAATGCGATAGAGCGCCACTCTGGTGCGCAATTCCGAAAATTCTCCGAGATGTTTGCAATCCGCTCCCGGCTGGTCCGGCAGCGGAACCCAATCGAAGCTTGCCGGGTCCATAAAAACAGGATGAAGATAACGCTCGCGTGGATAGGCCAGCGGACGGCCGTTTACGTGTTCCCAGACCGCCTCGTAAGCGTCCTTATTGATTTTCGCGCCATCGGCCTTGAGCGTGGTGTAAACGCCCTTGGCAAATGTGCCGTGTTGGGCGAGCTCGGCGGACGCTTGTTCGAATTGCTCCGCGGAGAGATAGCCGCTGCCGCTTGCTCCTCCGAACTGAAGAACTAGCGTTTCGCTCGGCAACGGGCCCGACTGCGGCCCGTAGTAAGTGCCTTCGGGAAAATATGCGACGCAGCCGGGCTTCATGATGCCGTCAGTCGAGAAATCGAAGTCGCCCTGAAGCTGAAACCGCACTTGATCGAAATTGTGGCGATGCCGCGGCGAATAGTAGGTGGGCGTGGAGGAAAGTTGCAGCGAGAAATTACCGGGCGTGCCCGGCTCTCCCGTCAGAAGGCGGCGGGTGCGCAGAGTGCCCTCACGTATATTGGGGCGCTCGACCATGGGGACGCTTTCGAGGCTGATTACTTGCACCATGGAGTTCCCTTTCCTAAGTTCCCGACGAACGCGAATATACATTCATGGTGCGGACGGCGCAAGGCGGCTCTGGGAACTTGGCCGTTGTGATTTGATGATCGCTGCCTGTTGAATCGCTATAATCTTCCGTATCCGAAATTGGTCCTGTATCATCCATTCGATTTGCCCGCCAGCACGAGCGGAGCGAAAGAGGTCCAATGGCACATTCAAATAGCGGCATGCGGCTGGCCGTGCTGGGCGCGGGGAAAATGGGCGGCATCCTGATCGACGCGTTCGTGAAACGCCGGCTCGTCCCAGCCCAGAATATTTTTGCGACCGTGCAGCACCCCACGCGCGATCGGAAAAATGGCGCTGCGCTCAGCGTCGGCGTCACCAATGACAACCGCGCGGCAGTCAAGAATGCCGATGTGGTCCTCTTGTGCGTGAAACCGCAAACGGTGGCGCAAGTTGTGGAGGAAATCCGCGATCGCCTGAGCGCGAAGACCCTGCTGATTTCGATAGCGGCCTCAGTGCCCACTGACTACATCGAGCGGCGAATCAACGGCAAAGTGCCTGTGATCCGGGCCATGCCAAATACACCGTCAATGGTCGGCGAAGGAATTACCGCAATTGCCAGGGGAAAATTTGCGGACCAGAAGCATGTCGAAACGGCGCAGAAGCTCTTTGGCGCCGTGGGCAAAACCGTGGTGACGGACGAAAAAAATATGGACGCCATCACGGGACTCTCCGCCAGCGGGCCGGCATTTATTTACATCATTCTGGAATCGCTGGCCGAGGGCGGGGTGAAAGCCGGGCTTTCGCGCGAACTCGCCACGTTGCTTGCGTCGCAGACGGCGCTGGGTGCAGCCAAGATGGTGATTGAGACCGGCCATCACCCGGCGCTCCTGAAGGATACGGTTACCACTCCCGCGGGATGCACCATCGACGGGATTCTGGAGCTCGAAGAGGGCGGACTGCGCGTGACGCTGATTAAAGCGGTGGTGAAGGCGGCGGAGCGCGCCAAGCAACTGCTGATCACTGACGAGAACTTGTAGGACAACCGAGCGCGCCCCACTTGGAACGGCAGAATACCGCCGGCGAAGCTTCCGAAATTGAGTCAGTCGGGCTGTGTGCGATGTGCCGCTTTGCGCGGCAAATCAAATCGGCGCGGGGCTCGAAATTCGTCCTGTGCGAACTTTCGGCGACCGATCCCTCTTTCCCGAAGTACCCGAGACTGCCGGTCACCGAATGCGCAGGCTATTTGCCGCCTCCGAAGTAAAGTTACCGTGGACGATTTTTCTTTACACCAACAACTACTTGCGCGATTTCGACCCCCCGTGTAAACATTTTATCCGTATCCTCGAAGTACGTCTTTACTCCCTTCCGGCCTTGTCAATTGCGAATTAACAAGACGTTCACGGCTTTCACGACCACTTCGACCTTGTCTCCCTTCTTGATGCCGAGCTCGTTCAGGGACTCGATGGTCATCACCGAGGCCATGCGCGACGATGCCGGAATCGCCACTTTCACGATCGACATCAGCGATCCCTTCTTGATCTGTTCAACCTTGCCAATAATGCGATTGCGCGCTCCAACTTTCATTTTGTTGGCTCCCTAGGCCTTTGTGCCGTATCTAATCGAGTGCGGTAAAGCAGCCACAGCTTACTACGAATCTTTTGACGCCGCGGACTCGGCGCACGGTTCAACTTGATGAGGCAGTAGATTCCAACTCATAATTCCCGCCCTTAGGAGGAGCGATATGAAGGCAATTCGCGTTACGAAGTATGGTGATCCGAGCGTTTTGAAGCTGGAAGAACTGGAGCGGCCCAAACCAGGACCCGGCGAAGCGTTGGTACGAGTCCACGCGGCCGGGGTGAACTACGCTGACATTTATTTTCGCAATGGTAGCGCGCGGATTCCGATCCCCTTCCCCTTCACACTGGGAATTGAGGGAGCTGGAGTGGTGGAAGCCGTGGGCGAAGGCGTCAGCGAAGTGAAACCGGATGACCACGTCGCGTACCCGACCTCGAGCATCGGCTCGTACGCCGAATACCAGGTGGTGAAGGTAGCGAATCTCGCGCCGCTTCCGAATGAAGTGAGCTTTGAAGATGGAGCCGCGATAATTCTGCAAGGACTGACGGCGCATTACCTGCTGCACGACTTTTATTCGATCAAGCGAGGCTCAACGGTCTTGGTCCACGCCGCCGCCGGTGGTATGGGCCTGCTACTTGTCCAATGGGTGAAGCACATGGGCGCGATTGCGATCGGCACAGTTTCGACTGAGGAAAAAGCGAAAGTGGCGCGAGAGGCCGGTGCGGACCACGTGATCCTTTACACCAAACAGGATTTCGCCGAGGAAGCGAAGAAGCTGACCGGCGGCAAGGGCGTCAACTACATCATCGACGGCGTGGGCAAAACAACATTCACGAAAAATTTCGATGCGCTCGCAAATCGCGGGTGGGCGACCGTCTTCGGCATGGCAAGCGGACCGGCCGACCCTGTCGGCCCCAACTCGCTGATGACCAAGGCCCTCACGATTTCGGGAGGATCGCTCTTCAACTACATCGCCACGCGCGATGAATTACTGGCACGCGCGCAAGATGTTTTTGCCGGACTCCGCGAAGGTTGGCTGAAACTGCGCATTCACAGCGTGCGTCCGTTGGCCCAAGCAGCGGAGGCGCACCGCCTGCTCGAAGGGCGGGAGACCGTCGGAAAGTTGGTTTTGAAGACCTAGCTGAGCAACAGCAGATCCGCGGCGCTAGGCCCGAAGGCCCAGCGCCACCGATCGTCGCACGATCCCTCAGCGGCCGTGCTCCGTCTTGTCGTTGTGCTTCTCATTGTGGATTTGGCGGCTCGCATTATTTTGCCGTCGGTTGATGTTCTGGCGCTCCTGCTGCGTCAGCTTGCCACCATTGGCGCTGCGGTCCGCCGCGACGTGACGATTGATATTCTGCTCGTGGTTTTCCGCTCTAGCTGCCTCCCCGGCGGTCATCTGGCCGCTGCGAACACCATTGGCGATGCGCTGCTGTTGTTCGTCGCGGCGCGCACCAACTTCATTGTTACCGTAGCGGGAGGTGGCCGCGTTGTGCTTATCGTCGTAAATCGAATGGCTCAAATTATTTTGCTGTCGGTTTACTTGCTGGCGCTCTTGCGGCGTAAGCCTGCCACCGTTCGCGGCGCGATCGTTGCGAACCTCGCCGTTCAAGTGCGCCTCGCGACCTTCTAGATTTTTCGTCTCTCTCGCATTGAGTTGGCCTGAGGAAATGCCATTCGCAACGCGTCCCTGCTGGTTGAAGCGCCGGCCATTAACCGAGTCCATTGCCGCCGTGGCTGGCCGTCCGTGATTGGCGGAAGCAAACTGATTGTGGTCTTGACTGGCAGCGTGCTCGTGCGAAAGCTGATTGGCTGTCGGTTCAAAGTGTTGCTCGTGGGCAAAGGACGCTTCCTGAGCGGTGGGCCTTGCCATCACGCCACCTTCGCCATTGAAGCTCGCATGATTTACAACCGTGTTGTTAACCACCGTTCGGTTGACGTAAACGTTTCTGACCACGGTTCTATCCACGTTGACGACCGCAGTGTTGTAAGCAAAGTGCCCGCCGAACCAATGTCCGCCGACGAAGCCAACGCCTCCGTAGCCGAACCCGTAGTTAATGCCTCCGTAGAAGCCCACATGAGGCCCCCAATATCCCGCGTGCCACGCGTACACTCCGCCTGCAAAACCCCAGTATGGGGGTGTCCACAGCACGCCCACCCGCGGTGGCGCGACCCACACTCCTGGCACCCAGTAGTAGCCAGCATCAGCATAGCCCCAATAGCCGGGCGTCCAGAGGTACCCGTCGTGCGGGCAAGGGGGCTGTGTGTAAACGGGCAGAGCCGGAGGCCCGATCCTCACGGAAATAGCGACCTGTGCCGAAGCCGGCGCAGGCGTCAGGAAACAAAAAGAAAGCAGCAGAAGACTAGTCAGTTTCAGGAATGTTCGCATTAGTAGGACCTCCCAAGTTTGTCTTCCTATCAATAGCAATTAACACCGCCCGCGAACAAAAGTTTCGCGGCGGATGTTTCGTGAGGACTACTAGCGCGATGGCAGAAAGAGAATTAGCTAATTAACTCAATCTGGCGCAGCGATAATTCGTGGGGGCGAAGAAGTGATCTCTCGAGCGCCGCGACTTATCTCGACGGCAGCGATGAAGATGCCTGGAACGCCTCAATCGTCGGGACCAAGTCAGTTGACGCGAGCGATTTCGTGACGAAACCCCAGGCCCCAGCCTTCGCGGCCATGCGCGCCAGATCGAGGGATTCGTGAAGGGTAAGAATCAGAATGCCCGCCTCGGGAACTCTTTCCCGAATTTGGGGAGTGGCGCTGATGCCATCAAGATTCGGCATAGACACATCCATCAAAATCAGGTCCGGATGCAGCTCCTCGGCTCTTTCGATCGCCTTGACGCCGTCCGTGGCCTCTCCACAAACGGTCCAATCTTCATGGCTTTCGACGATCGTCCGCAGTGCCGATCGAATGTGTGGTTCATCGTCGGCGATCATAATTCGAAAAGGCACGTTTTGATTGCTCCTTGCGTTCATGGATCAAGTGTGGAGCGAGCGAGGCTTTAAGAACATCCAGCGTTTGCCTTAGTACGTAACTCCATGGGCACAGCTGTGAAGAACGAGATCCAGCAGATTGCGCGCGCGAATGCCAGGCGAAGCCTTCGCTCCGTTCACTCGCGAGGAGCAATGCAGAAACAGCGCGGAGCCGATGCTCAGCCCGAGCGGCGCGTATAAAAGCCGCGCTCGCGCTACCAACGCAGCAAAACAAGCTCCGAGCAGAACCCCGGACCCATCGCAGCCAGTATGCTCAACGTGCCCGGTTCCGGGCGCCGGTGCTTGTACACATCTTCCAGAACCAGCAGAACCGACGTGGAAGAAAGGTTGCCCACCTTGCGCAGACACTCCCAGGAAGCCTCCAAATCCTTCGCCGTGATGCCGAGCGCAGTTGCCGTAGCTTCGAGCACCTTCGGCCCGCCCGTGTGCATCACCCAACTCTTGATATCGCTCCGGCAAAGATCTTGTTCGGCAAGGAAAGCGTCCACGTCCTCGCCCAAATGCCGCACCACCGTATCGGGCACTTCCGGCGACAATACGATGTGGAAACCCTTCTCTGAAATGTCCCACCCCATCACGCGCTCGGTGTTGGGATAGAACACTGACTTGGTCGCGACGATTTCCGGCCCGTTTGATTCGACCTCAGATCCCACGACCACCGTTGCCGCAGCGCCGTCTCCAAAGAGCATCGCTGAGATCAAGTGAGCCATTGAAATATCGTCCCGCTGAAGTGTAAGGGAGCAGAGTTCGATTGATAAGAGCGCGGCTGCCTGGTCGGGATATCCGCGGACGTAATCGGCCGCCCTTGAGATGCCCGCCGCGCCGGCCACGCAGCCAAGTCCGAAGATCGGTATGCGCTTGAGATTCGGCGATAGTCCCATCCGATTGATTAGTCGCGCATCCAGCGACGGCGCGGCGATTCCGGTGACTGAAGTCACAAAAAGCGCGCTCAGCTCCTGCGGCTGGATTCCCGCGGACACCATCGCGCGGCACAACGCCTGTTCGCCGATATCGAGGGCAACTTCGATCCACGCATCATTCGCTTGCCCCCACGTGTCCATACTTAGATAGAACTCGATCGGCTTGGCCGTATAACGGCCGTCCACTTTCATGCTTTCATCGAGACGATCCAGAATCCCGGGATTTGCGAGCCGATCGCGCCAGTAATTCTTCAACCCTCCAACGAGAACTTCCTGCCGGTAGTAGTGCTGCGGAAAGGCGCTAGCGACGCTGGCGATTCTCATGAATCAGATTCTCCCGTGTGACCCTCGCGGGGCCCAAGTTGTGTCACTCGAACTCACTGCTTTTGGATTGAAAATCGCAGCTTGTCCCAAATTAAATATGCACGATGTGACCGCCGGACGGGCTAGATGTTTGCGAAGAGCAAAGGGTGTCAAGCGGCCTCAGTCTCAGTCTGGTTTCTATTGAATGCCCGCCCTAATTGCTAGGTGGTGCTCTCTGCCATAAACGAAAGCCGAGAAGGGCCGCGAAAGGGAGCGGAGCACCGAAAAGAGCGACCATGAGTAGAACCCTAGACCTCGCGGAAAGCAAGAAAATCTTTGGGCGGCGTCTGGCAAGGGGAGGGCCCGGGTCCAAGAGCGGGACCCGGGCTGGGGGGTTGAGTTGCTGGGCCGGAACCTTCTAAAGACGGCGAAACTGCTTCAGTCGCAAAATTCGCCGTAGGGCAGCGCGAAGAATTGCCTCGTCCTTAGTAATTCAACTTCCGAAGAAACATCATCGTCCGGAAAACGATTTGGAGCCCTAAAACCACGATGGTGTCTCGAACAAGCGCAAGTGCTTCGCCCTTGGAAACTTCTTCAAAACCCGCGCTACTTCCCGCGGCAATCGCTCCGATTTGAGTTGCACTCGGGTTGACGTTGGCAATGGCGGACATTGCTTCCCCTAGTTAAGAACGTAAACTGGATTGTCGTGCTCGATCGCGACTACCATCGACTTGAAGATATCGACGTCCCAGCTATCGGCGATTCGCAGCCGCACCACGTCGTTCGTTTCTGAGAGCAATCGGCCGCGCAACGGCACGCGCAGGTTGCCCGTCACCACTCGAAGCACCACCGGTTGCCCCATCCAGACTGCGTAGCCACCTTCCATCACCTGGCCTCCTGAGAATCATTGCTTTCAACACCTGCATCTTCGGATAGGCACCCAACCCGGCAAATGGTACAGCCAGCCAGATCTAATAGGCGGAGAGTACTAGTGCTTTTGCGCGCACCGCGAACGCGATGCATCGCCCTTTTATGCTATTGTAAATGCTGTATTTAACGGCTTCTTAGGAAGAAGGAGCACGAGCGAGTGGCCGAATTTGTAAGCCATATTCTGGCGTGGCTGTACAACGTCCGCGGTCTTATCGAATGGGGCGGCACCGTCGGTATCTGCGCCATCGTCTTCGTCGAGACGGGCATGTTCGTGGGATTTTTCCTGCCTGGCGATTCCCTGCTGGTCACTGCCGGCGTTTTTGCGGGAGCGGGGCACCTCGAACTCGTCTCCCTGCTGGTCCTGGTGCCGCTGTGCGCCATCGCTGGGGATCAGTTGGGCTACTTGGTTGGCTGGAAGGCGGGTGCCAGCTTGTATCGCCGCGAGGATTCCAGGTTTTTCAAGAAAAAGCACGTTGAAAGCGCGCACGACTTCTACCAAAAGTATGGGGGTAAGACCATCATCCTGGCGCGCTTCGTTCCGATTATCCGAACCTTCTGCCCGCCCGTCGCAGGAGCCGCGAAAATGAATTATGGTCGCTATTTAGCCTACGACATTGTCGGCGGCCTGCTCTGGGTCTGGGGCATGGTGCTGGTGGGATACACGCTAGGCCGGACAGTCCCAAATGTCGATACCAAGATCCATTACATTATTGCAGCGGTAATCGTTCTATCGTTGATGCCGCCGGCGTATCACGCGTGGAAGAGTCGCCGGCCGCGCACCCATTAGAAAGCAGATTCACCGGTAATTACGGCCCAGGCGAATATCGCAGTTGCGCAAATTTTTGCCCTGAAATGCAAAATGGGGAGCCTGGCAGCTCCCCATTTTGTTCACTCGTCGGCCCGCGCCGACGCCGAAGGCGCCGAGCATGGGTCGCTCGACAGGAGTGACTTGAATCGCAATTCAGCTTTGCTTGTCCGGCGGAGTCATCACAACCTCCTAGTACTCTATACCGGGCCCTACAAGCCCAGTCATACGCCCGTGTCGGAATCCGTGCAAGTGGAAAATTGCCGCAGCCGGGGGGTGGGCAGAGGTGGCAGCCTACCGCTTCGAAAAATCTTCGCTACTGCTACTTTTTTTTCGCCCGGGCGGGTTCAACGCGGCGATGCGGCGCTTTCCCGAATCAGCTTCTCCACGCGTTGCACATCCGCGGGTACGTCTACGCCGATCGCGTCGTAACTCGTTTCCACCACTCGCATCGCGATGCCATTTTCCAGCCAGCGGAGTTGTTCGAGTTGTTCCACGCGCTCGAGATCTCCCGGTGGAAGCGTGGGAAAATCGAGAAGCGCGTCGCGCCTGTATGCGTATAGCCCAAGATGCTTCCAGTGCCGCGCCGTCACAGCTTCTCCGCGGTCGCGCACCCAGGGAATCGGAGCGCGGGAGAAATAGAGCGCGTCACCGTCGAAATTGCGGACCACTTTGACGATGTTGGGGTCCATGATGTCATTCTGCTGAGCGATCGCGGCGCATGCCGTCGCGGTCTGAATCGATTCATCTTCCAACATAGCAGCGATGATCGCATCCACCGTTCCCGGATCAATCAAAGGTTCGTCGCCCTGCACGTTCACGTAAATTTCAGCAAGCATGTGCGCGGCGACTTCGGCCACGCGGTCCGTGCCATTGCGATGATCGCGCCGGGTGAGAACTGCCTCGCCACCGAAGGACTCCACAGCTGATTTGATGCTGTCTTCGTCCGTAGCCACAATCACTCGGGAAACCAGCTCCGCCTGGCGAACGCGCTCCACCACATGTTGGATCATTGGTTTGCCCGCGATCGACGCCAGAGCCTTCCCGGGAAAACGCGTGGACGCCTGCCGCGCCGGAATTACAGCCAACACCTTCACCGATTCCGATTTCGCCATCACCGACTCCTCGCACCAACTCCTTCATGATATCACCGAGCCTAAAAACTCCGTGTAGCGCCACCCCTTCAAAGTGGCATCTTGCTTCGCCATCTTGCCTTGGCCTCTGTAGCGCCATCCCTTTCAGGGTGGCATCTTGGCCCTTTCCTTTCCCCGCTGCAGTCGCGTCAAACTTCGCGTCATTCCGAGCGGAGTCCCGCGCTTTTTTCTTTCGCGCGGTCTCTGCGTCGCGCGGGGCGGCAATCGAGGAATCTCTCTTCGACGCAATTACAAGCCGCGACCCCTCATCAGATCGGGGTTAGACTGGTGCGGCACTCACGGGGGCTCGTGTGCTCGATCCGCACGCCGAGTATTCAGAATGTCTAGCCGCTCGACTCGATACCGCCTCCGCAGAAGAACGTATTCACCGTCGCATTGGAAACTTCAAGCTCTTAACGATCGCTATCGGCCTCGGCATCGTCTGGCTGGCCTGGGACAAAGCCCACTTTTCCTCCTTTTGGATACTCGCGCCGGTGGCAATCTACGTGCTGCTCGCGATTTGGCACGAACGAACGCTGCGTGCACGTGCTCGCGCTGAAGCTGCGGCCGCCTTTTATCGTCGCGGCATCGCCCGAATCGAAGATCGCTGGACCGGAACTGGCGAATCGGGTGACCGCTTCCGCGACCCGAAGCACGTTTACGCTGACGATCTCGATCTCTTCGGCCGCGGCTGCCTTTTCGAACTGCTTTCCACTGCGCGTTTGCCCATGGGCGAGAACCGCCTTGCAAAATGGCTGCGCCAGCCGTCTTCGCCCGCCGACATCCGAGAGCGTCACGGTTCCGTCACCGAACTCCGTGAAAAGACTCGCTTGCGCGAGGACATTGCAGTGGTTGGCGACAACTTGCGCGTGCGACTCAATCCCGAATCGCTGATCGGCTGGGCGGAGTCCCGTCCGGTGCTTTCGCCGCATCCTGTTCGGCTTGTGGCTGTGCTTTTATCTCTGTTCATTATCGGCGGTCTTCTCTACTGGGTGCACACTGGCGACTATTTGCCGCTGCTGATTGGCGCGATACTCGCATCCATCGTGAATGCGATTTTCCGCCGCCGCATCAAAACAATCCTTGAAGACTTTTCCGCGAACGCGGATGGCATCCTTTTGTTTGCCCAAATTCTCGTCAGGATCGAAGCAGAACCGTTTAGCGATCCTCACTTGCAAAAGCTCTCCGCGGAACTCGCGCGCGAGCGTGCTCCCGCCTCAGGCGCCATTCGCAAGCTGGCCCGGCTCGCCTTCTGGATTGACGCGCACGCTAGCATGGTCGCCGCGCTTCTCGAGTGGTTGGTGCTGTACTCCCTGCAGCTCGCGGCTGCCGCCGAGGCATGGCGCAGGAAATACGGTCGCAGGATGCGCACCTGCGTCGAAATCACCGCGGAAATGGAAGCCCTGCTTTCGCTTGCGGCGTACTCGCACGAACATCCCGGCGATCCCTTCCCCGAGATAGCAGAAGCTCCGGACAGCCAGGCAGTCTTCGAAGGTCAGGAACTCGGCCACCCCCTGATACCCGTCGCGCGATGTGTCCGAAATAGCGTCGCGCTTGACTCCGCCACCCGCGTGTTGCTCGTCAGTGGCTCGAACATGTCGGGTAAGAGCACTCTCCTGCGAACCGTCGGCGTCAACGCTGTGCTCGCCTTGGCCGGCGCTCCAATCCGCGGAAAAGCCCTGCGCCTCACGCCTCTGGCCCTCGGAACCCGCATTCGAACCGGAGATTCTCTCCAAGAAGGCCTTTCGAATTTCTATGCTGAAATTCTGCGCATTCGCAAAGTCTTTGAATTAACAAACAGCGAAAAGCCCCTATTATTTTTGTTCGACGAGCTGCTCGAAGGAACGAATTCACACGAGCGCCGCCACGGCGCTGAATGCCTGGTCCGCGCCTTGATCGACGAGCGCGCGATTGGAATGGTCACCACGCACGATCTCGCCCTCACGGATATGGCTGCATCCATAGGGAGCGCCGTCCGCAACGCCCACTTCCAGGATTACATCGAAAAAGGAGAAATGCGCTTCGATTTCAAGCTGCGCGAAGGCGTCGTCACCAAGAGCAACGCCCTAGAACTGATGCGCCTCGTAGGCCTAAAAGTTTGACGTCCTTGTCGTACGTACTGTATGTAGCGCCATCCCCTTCAGGGTGGCATCTTCGTCTTTTCCTTTCGACGCGTGCCACACATGTCGTCGTAACGAACGCCACCGCCGCGTCATCCTGAGCGGAGTTCGTGCGCGTCTTTGGTTTTCCCGCGATTTTTGTGGGCGCGCGAACGCAGTCGAAGGATCTCTCTTCGATGTAACCGAGGCAACATTTCAATTGCAAGAGAGGCTCTGCCGACGAGCTCGGGCTCCCAAAGCCAACGGCCCGCTAAACTCTCGGCGGTGTTCTGATTTCGACCGGTCTTCCGCAGTCAATTGTTTACACCACCCACTTTCTGATTTCTCTCGCGCAATCTGCCAAGCTATGAATTGAAGTCAGCAGCTTCTAAAAACACAAAAGGAGCGTAAGTAAATGTCCACAGAATTTAGAACCGATAGCCTGGAATCTGAGGAGCCGATTTCAACAGACCAGCCAGACTCCGACTCCACCATGCTCATTGAAATAGATACCGCCAACCCCACACCAATGACCATCGCCATCGCCGAAGCGATTGCGTACATGTTGGCAGCCCGAGACCGCTACATCCAGACCGCACCGAAACGCCGCCGTCGCGCGCAAGTCCCCGCCTCCCAACTACCCACCCCTTCGCAAGCGCAATCTACCCTATCCCACCACACGCGGCACTGCACCATCTGTCATCACCCGGAACGCCAGGCCATCGAAGAGGAATTCATCCACTGGCACAGCCCGACAAGGATTGCCATCGATCACGGAATCGGAGCGCGGTCCGTTTATCGTCACGCTCGCGCCCTCAGCCTTTTCGAGCGCCGCGCCATCCACTTGCGCGACGCCCTCGGCCATATCATCGAGAAAGTCGAAAACGTTTCGGTCACCTCGGACGCCGTCGTCCGCGCGGTTCACGCTCACTCGCACCTCTCGTCAACAGGGCGATGGATTGAAGAACGGTCCCTAGTCGTCTCTTCCAATCGTTCGGCGCCCGCGAAGCTCCTCGACACAACGGTCGAGTAGAACGCGATGCAAGTCACTGAAAACACGGCTCGGATGCTACGTCTACCCGTCACACTTTTGAGCGGGACAAAATCCCGTTCCGGGGGCGAGCTAATGGTCGATTTGGGCGCGCTGCAGACGGTCGGAATAATCGATGTAGAGCGTCTTCCAATCGGAGTAGAAGTCGAGCGCGGCCAGCCCAGCTTCACGGTGGCCATTCCCCGTATTCTTCGTTCCTCCGAACGGAAGATGCGTCTCGGCGCCGATGGTAGGTGCATTCACGTAGACGATCCCGGTTTCGAGGTCGCGCAGCGCCTGGAAGGACTCGTTCACATTCCGCGTGTAAATCGCGGCGGACAATCCGTATTTCACACCGTTGGCGATTTCGAGAGCATCTTCGAAATCGTCAAATGGAATCACGCAGACGACCGGCCCGAAGATTTCTTCCTGGCACACGCGCATCATCGGATCGCAATCCACGAACACGGTCGGCTCATGGAACCAGCCGCGCGAATACGAACCGGTTTCCAGGCGATGGCCTCCCGTGGCGAGCTTCGCTCCCTCGGCTATGCCAATTTCGACGTACTTCATCACCGTGTTGAGTTGCTGCTCATTGATGCACGGTCCCATCTGACTTGTGGCGTCAAGGCCGTCGCCGACCTTCAGTGCTTTCACGCGCTCCACAAATTTCTCCACGAATTTGTGGTACACGCCCTTTTGCACCGCAACGCGGCTTGCCGCCGTGCAGCGCTGGCCGCTCGTTCCGAAGCCGCCCCACACCGCGCCCTCAATCGCCAAGTCGAGGTTCGCGTCGTCCATTACAATGATGATGTTCTTGCCGCCCATTTCGAGATGGCACTTCTTGAACGTCGGCGCGCAGGCCTCGCTCACGATGCGGCCCGTTTCCGTGGATCCCGTAAAACTGACAAGACCGACGCCGGAATGCCCGAGAAGCGGCGCTCCAGCCGACGGGCCGTCGCCAAAAACTACGTTTAACACGCCGGCCGGCAGCCCGGCTTCCTCGAGCGCCTTCGCGAGATGGTAGGACGAGAGCGGAGTATCTTCGGCGGGCTTCAACACCACCGTATTTCCGCAAACCAGCGCGGGCATCGCTTTCCACGAAGGAATCGCCATCGGAAAATTCCACGGTGTGATCAGTCCCGCCACACCTACGGGAACGCGCTCGGCCATTGCGAATTTGTTGGGCAGCTCGGAAGGAGCAACGTGCCCGAACTGGCGGCGGCCCTCGCCGGCCATCAGATACGTCATATCAATGGCCTCTTGCACATCGCCGCGCGTCTCGTCGAGAACCTTGCCCATCTCGCGCGTCATGTCGCGCGCGTAATCTTCCTTGCGCGCCACAAGAATTTCGGCGGCGCGAAAAAGAATTTCGGCGCGCCGGGGAGCGGGCGTGAGCCGCCAGTGGCGATAGGCATTCGCCGCGGCCTCGATGGCCGCAACGATATCTTCTTTCGCGGAGGCAGGGAACATGCCAACCAGTTCGCCGGTATTCGCGGGATTGCGGTCCTCGAAGGCTTTGCCGCTGCGAGCCTCGACCCATTCGCCATTGATGTAGTTCTTGAAAACAGTGGGGGCAACCGCGGTGGCCATTGTCGTTCCTCCAGTGCAGTCTTTGCGCGAGCAGGCACGAAGTTCAGCGAAATCGTGACGCAAAGCTGCGCCACACGCAAAATCTTAGCCTAGCAACCGCGAGGTTTCGGCGTCAAACGCGCCTAGGCTCCGTGCTACCTCTAATGATTCGATGTAGGCGCCGGAGGATTCTGACTGGACGAAGAAGGCGAGGAGGAAGGTGAAGATGCTACAGAGGCAACAGGCCCGCCTCTCGATGACGCCGAGGTTTGCGGCGCCGGCACCGCGGAAGGCGCGCTCGATGAAGGAGCCGCAATCGCTGAACCAGGCACAATCGGCCTCGGCGCGGAAACCCCGGCAATATCCGACCCTAGACCGAGCCTTTGCAAGGTTGGCGCATCCAATTTGCCGTTCGCATCCATGCCCTTGGAAGATTGAAACTTCTGAACCGCCGCGACCGTGTTGGAATCCCATTTGCCGTTCGGTTCGCCCTGATAATAGCCATCGCGGGAGAGAGCGGTCTGAATTTCGCTGATGCGATCTGAGGTGGGCGCCTTCTGCCCGCTTACCCTCTTCACATGATGCTTCTTCGCCTTATGGTGCTTGTGCTTAACAGGTGTTACGGAAGCCGTGGCAGTCGAACCGGTCCCGCCTGGTTGGGCCACGGCGGAAGCGGGCAATGCACAGCATCCCAACATCAAAGATCCAATGACGAAGATAAGCCGCTTCATACGATTGCCCTCCCGACCTACGGCTGCCCCAGAACTCGGATGCCCGGCACAGTTTGCCGGTAACCTTGATTATGCAGGTTTAGCGCAGCGGATTAAAGCCGCGCCTCCCCCAACCGGACCTATCAGGCAACGGCCCGCGCGCCGCGCATCCAACTACCGTCGCTCTAGAAACTCGATTGCTCTGCGAACGATCTCACACCGAGCTTCATGAATAGTGAACGAGTGGCCGCCGATGACAATCACGGAGCCCTTGGGAATTCCTGGCGTCGCGGGCCAGGTGCCGCCAAAGTACACTAGCATTCGCTCCAGCGTTCGCAATTCAGACAGATCCAGGCCGTTTGGTATTTCCGGGGAGTCTGCGAGCAACTGACGCGTCGTTCTTCCGATGTCGCCCCATAGTCTTGCGCTGAGCCATAAGGCCGGCGCACTTGGCGACGCCTCCTGAAAATCGGAAGATTTCCAGGGGCGCATTGGATGCTGTGCGAAAAACTCGTGCTCGTTCATTTGCTGTTCTCACACGGCGCGCAGCAGGCGGCTGCGTCCGTAAGTCCTACTGAGACGCCGGGACAGTGCCCGCGAGGAATAGCGTTAGGACACGGTCGACCGAATGACGCGCGACCTTGAAGAGCACGTCTTGACCTGGTTTTAGTCTCGACATTTGGGCGCGATAATCGGCGAACGAATTTACGGGCACGTGATTGATCTCGAGAATCACGTCGCCACGCAGGAAACCGACATCTTCGGCAAAGCTGGCGGGCTCAACTTCGGTGATTACGGCGCCGCTGAGCTTGCCCACGCCGAGCTTATGGGCCAAGTCGGGAGTAAGCTCTTCAGCGTGGACGCCGAATTGACCGGGTTCCTCGCTCTGGTCAGGCTGCGACTCATCGCTTTCGGCATTTTCCGGGAAAAGTTTGGAGCGATCCGCCACGGTAACGGAGACTTCTTTCGTCTGCTTGTTCCGCACGTAATGGAGCTGCACGGACTGCCCAATGGGGGTCTGCGCGATGGGATTTACAAGATCGGTACCGCTGTGAACGGGCTTGCCATTCACGTCGGTAATCACATCGCCCGGCTGTATACCCACTTTATCCGCAGGGCTGCCGGGTTCGACCGCTTCGACCACGATGCCATACGGCGCGCCTAGCTCCTTCATCAGAACCGGATTATTGCTGTTTTCGTCCTGGAAGCTGACGCCAATCGACCCACGAGTAACTTTTCCGGAGCTGACCAACTGATTGTAGACGGTGATCGCCGTGTTTGAGGGCAACGCGAAACCGACGCCTTCAAATCCGCGGCTCCCTGTATAAATTGCGGTGTTGATGCCGATCACTTCGCCCGACAAGCTAACGAGCGCCCCGCCCGAGTTACCCGGATTGATGGCGGCGTCGGTCTGAATAAAGCGCTGGAACTGGTGGCCCACGTTCGAGCGGTCTTTTGCGCTAACGATTCCCGCGGTGACGGTCGAGTTCAGCCCGAACGGACTGCCAAACGCCAAGACCCAGTCGCCCACTTCTACTCCGTCCGAATTGCCGAGTTTCGCCACGGGCAAATCGTGGTTGGAATCGATTTTGATGACGGCGAGGTCGGTCTCTTTATCAGTGCCAATCACGCGGGCATTGTAATGGGTGGCGTCGCCATCGAGCGCGACCTGGATTTTTGTGGCTCCGTCGATCACGTGATCGTTAGTAAGAATGAAACCTTGCTTGTCGACTAAAACTCCCGAACCGAGGCTTCGTTCGGCGTCCGGGGCGTTGTCGGGCGAGTTAAAGAAACGGTCAAAGAAATCCTGAAAGGGGTCGTTTGGACCGCGTGGTTCCCTGCCGCCCTTGGGCTTTTCAATCACCTGGGTGGTGGAAATATTGACGACTGCCGGGCCGAGGCTCTTCGATATCTTCGCGAATGCCCCGGATAAGCTCACTGGATCGGGTATGGCCAGAAGCGACGCGCCGTTGGAAGCTTGCGCGCGATTGGCCATGGCGTGTCCGGAAAAACTAGCGCCGATAATGATTCCAACGCAGAGGGTGAATGCCACTAGCAGGAACGCGAAAATTTTGCGGCGCCTAACCCAACTCCAAAGTTCCTGAAATTGAATCCCCATCCCCTGCTCCTTGTCAGACACGGAAAAAAAGGCTTCGCGATTATAACACTCATTCCGCCACGGCATCCCCGGGTTCGAGCGCAAATACCATGATTGATAACGATGCCAGCACGGCTGTTTCCGTGCGAAGGATGTTTTTCCCGAGTGACGCCTCGACGAATCCAGACGCCGTGGCGGCACTAACCTCCTCGTCGGTCCAGCCGCCTTCCGGCCCGATGGCAAGGGCCGCGGAAACCTCCTGGCCGTCTTCGGCAGGTAGTCCGGCCGCCAGCAGCACTTGCCGGAGCGGGGGCGCCGTTTGGCGCTCCGAAAGGAGGATCTTCAAGCCTCTCGGGTATTTCCGAAATGCCTGCTCGGGAGTTCCAATTTCATGTAGCACCGGCGGGCGAAGCCGGCGAGACTGCTGGGCGGACTCGTGCAGAATCCTTGCCCATCGTTCATGACGCTTGGCGGCAGCGGCGATCAAAGGCTTGTCCGTACGGGCTGCGGCCAGCGGGACAATTTCATTCGCGCCTAGTTCCGTCGCCTTCTCCAGACACCACTCGAAGCGATCGAATTTAACTAACGAAATCAGGAGATTGACCCGCAGCGCCGGCTCAGACGCCTGAACCGGTTCGACCAGAGCGAAATCTATTTGGCTCTGACCGCCCTTGGAAAGCGCCACCCGCTCGATCTTTGCCAGCCAGACGCGCCGTCCGTCGCTGAGCTCGTAAAGCTGACCCGGTTCGGCGCGAAGAACGCGTCCTAAATGGTCGGCGGCTTCCCCGCGCAGGACTGCGTTGGCATCTGAAAAATCTTCGACGAAAAAGCGGCGACGCATGCGCGGATTCTAGCAAGAAAGCCCGCGGTGGGCGCGAATGCTAAACTTCCCGCGTGCAGCAGAGCGAAGCGAACCCGCAACGGCAATGGCCCGCGCCTCGCACACCATGGCCAAGGGCGCTATCGGCCCTTAGGCGACCCTTTCCAGGCGAAACAAGGGAACCTCGAATACTTTTTGGTGGAACGCTATTGCTTATACGCTGCCGCTGGAGGCCAAATCTTTCGAGGTGAAATCGATCATCCCCCGTGGTCGTTGCAACTCGCCGAAGCCGAAGTAGAGGTGAATACAATGGCGGCCGCGAGTGGAATTACTCTGCCAGCTTCAAAGCCGCTGCTGCATTTCGTCCGGCGGCAGGAAGTGCGAGTGTGGCCAGTGGCGCCCGCGATATTGGCCCCGAGGTAACTTCTGCTCATTCGTCTGCGTAGCAATCCACAAGGGGATTCGACATGCGAACAAGGATTTGGAAAGTCACGAAGCTCACCTTGGTGGCCTTGTTGGTGCTTGTCGGATTACTGATCGGCAGCGGCCTTATCTACCGCGCGTGGTACCAGCGCCAAGCCGCGAAGACGCTGGCGATCACCACCCCGAACGGAATCGACGAAGCGATGTTCGTGCCTATCGGCGGCGCCTTGCAGTGGATTACGATTCGCGGCAGAGACCGTAATAATCCAGTCATCCTGATGGTCCATGGTGGGCCCGGCGTGACGCATAGCGGATTCGCCGTGTCATTCGTGCCCTGGGAGAAAGATTTCACGATTGTCCAATGGGATCAGCCCGGCGCTGGCCGCACATTCGAGCTGGAAGGAGATACATTCCCTCCCGACCTGACAATCGAGAGCATGGCGCGGGACGGCGTCTCGGTCGCTGAATTCCTTCAGACTAATCTGCACAAGGACAGGATCATTATCCTCGGTTGGTCCTGGGGATCTATTGTGGGAGTCCACATGGTCCAGGCACGACCGGACCTTTTTGCCGCCTACGTCGGAACAGGTCAAATCGTAAACATGCAGGCAGGGGAGGCAATGGTCTATTCCCAGGTGCTTGCCTCCGCGCGAGTAAAGGGAAACCACCGCGCAATTCAAGAGCTTGAATCCATCGGACCACCTCCTTACAAGACGCAGGTTGCGCTCGGCACTCAGCGGAAGTGGGCTTCTTTGCTCGCGGGCGACCAATCCCCAATCGTCAAGATCGCCGAATTCACGCTGCTGGCGCCTCGAACTTCGCTTCGGGATGACTGGAGCTCGATGTCCGGAATTGTTGCAAGTCAGAATCACTTCCTCGGGCCAACCATGGAGGGTGAAATGATGAAGGTCGACCTTGCCGCGTCCGATAGGAATTTCGCCATTCCAATTTTCGTCTTTCAGGGCGCCAATGACGACTTTACGCCGGTACAGCTGGCCCAGAAATATGTCGACGGAATAACAGCACCGCAAAAACAGTTCGTCTTAATCGAGGATGCAGGACACGACGCTATAATTACCAAGAACGGCGAGTTCCTGCAGTTGTTGGTTCAACGAGTCCGCCCGCTAGCAATCCAGTCGGAGCCGACGACTCGAACGGCGCAGCGACGATAGATAGCCCGCCTGAAAAGCGAGGCGGCGCTACAACGGCGAAGGCGAAGCGATGCTGGACCGGGACGGCTTGCCCGCGCAGGCAAGAGTGCCTGCGCCACGACGGATTAGCCGAAAATGTCTTTGACCTTGTCGAAAAAGCTGGAGGTGCGCTGGGCGGGCTTGTTTTCTACTTTTATGGACTGACCTAGTTGTTCGAGTAAACGGTGCTGGTCTTTCGTCAGCTTAGAGGGGATCACGACTCGAATGCTCACGTAGAGATCGCCGCGTCCTCCTTGAGGATTTGGCAAACCCTTTCCCCTTTGGCGGAAGACCTGGCCCGATTGCGTCCCTTCGGGCACTTCGAAATCGTCCTCACCATGTAGAGTGGGAATTTTAATCTTCGCGCCGAGAGCGGCTTGCGGAAAACTTACAGGAATCTCGCAGTGCAGGTCTGCTCCCCGGCGCTCGAAAAACGCGTGATCCTTCACCTCGAGAAAAATGTAGAGATCGCCGGTTGGCCCGCCATTCGCGCCGGGTTCACCCTGCCCGGACATGCGCAGGCGCGTTCCCGAATCGACGCCGGCCGGAACGGCGACTTCAATGGTGCGTTCGCGTTCGATGCGGCCCTGTCCCCGGCACTCGGGGCAAGCGTCACGAATTGTTTTCCCAGCGCCGCGGCAAGCGGGGCAAGTGCGCGTGATCGAAAAGAATCCTTGCTGATAGGCGACCTGGCCATGGCCGCCGCAGGTGCGGCAGGTAACCGTTCCCGTGCCGGCTTTGGCGCCGGTACCGTGACAAGCCTCGCAATTTTCGTGACGCGAAATCCGAATCTTAGTGTTTACGCCGTCAGCGGCCTCGTCGAAGGTGAGCGACATGTCATACCGTAAGTCGGCGCCTCGCTGTGCGCGAGTGGCTCGACCTCGGCGTCCGCCACCCGCGGCCTGGTCGAAGCCGAAAAGATCGCCGAGGATGTCGTGAAATTCTTCGAAGATGGTGGAATTGAAGCCGCTCGACTCGAAGCCGCCGTGTCCCAATCCGGCATGGCCAAAACGGTCGTAGACCGGGCGCTTTTGCGGGTCGGAGAGTACGCTATACGCTTCCGAGGCCATGCGAAAATTTTCCTCGGCTTCTTCCTTTTTCTCCGGATTGCGATCGGGGTGCCATAGCAACGCCGCTTTTCGGTAAGCGGATTTGATCTGATCCGAGGAGGCGTCACGGGTGACGCCGAGCACTTCGTAGTAATCTAATTGGCTTCCGTTAGCCATCTTTAGGTTTGCACTCTCTTCCGAAGACAAAAATCAGAATCGCGCCTACGACGCCGATTCGCGCTTCACAACCTGCACGGACCGCTCTTCAGGCGCGGTGGCCACTCGGACCATTGCCGGACGCAAAACCTTTCCGTGAAACAAGTAGCCAGACTGGAGTTCGTCAATGATCGCTCCCTCAGGATATTCGGAGGTCTCGACCTGCTCGATCGCATGATGAAAATGCGGATCGAATTGCTTGCCCGCGGTTTCCATGCGCACCAAGCCTTGTTTCGCGAGCACATCGTTCAGTTGGCGCTCGATCAGCTCGAATCCCTTGCGATATTCAGCGCTGGCCGAACCTGGATCCGCGGCAAGCGCGTGACCAAGAGCATCGAGCACCGGAAGAATACGTTCGGCGAAGGCCTCGACACCCCGATGGTGATCCTGATGGCGTTCTCTTTCAATTCGCTTGCGGTAATTCTCGAAGTCCGCCTGGCGGCGAACGAGGGTATCCGTTAATTCCTGCTTCTCAGCAAGCAGTTTCTGTATTTGTGCGGCCGAGGCATCGCTTCCGGACGCCTCGAATTGCTCGGGGCTAGAATCGGCGGCACCGCTTCCAGTGGCCCGAGCCTCTTTCGGGTTAGCGTTTTCGTCTTGGCGATCTTTAGGCGACATGATGGAAATTCAATCCTCTTCCTGGCTCTCCGAAAAAAACTGCGCCATAAACGCGACGGCGGTAATCACGCGTTCGTAATGCATCCGCATCGGCGCCAGGATTCCGAGCGTCCCTTGCACCTGATCATTGGATGAATACGAGGCGGAGACGAGCGCAAGCTGTTTGCCGGCGCTGGACATTTTGTCCAGCCCGAGTTCAACGTGCACGGGTTCGGGCGACTCGATGCAACCGCTCAAGAGCGCGATCAGGCGGTCTTTTTCCTCGATGGCTTCGAGCAGGTCGCGCAATTGCTGCTGGTCGGTAAACTGGACGGCGGCGGCGATCTGCGCGGCGCCGTCGGTATAAATTTTGCGCTCGGTGCTGTTGCCGAGTACGGCCGGATCGCAGAGAATCAGCGCATCGCCCGCGAGTCGGCCATACTGCTGCCGGTCACGCTCGATCTGCGCGCGAAGGTCGGCGCGCATGGCCTCCAGCGTCCAGCCTATATAGTGCCGGTTGATATGCTCGGCGACGCGGTCAAGATCCTCCTGGCTAAATTGACGCTCCGGCCGAATCAGTTTATCCCGCGTGGCGCCCCCCGTGGTAACCAGCACCACGAGTACGCGATGGTCCGGAACAACGAGGAAGCGCACATGTTCAACCATGCTGCGCGCCAGGGGAGGCGAAATGAAGATGCCGAGGCCTCGCGAAACCGCCGAGAGGACTTGGCTGGCGCGCTCCATCACCGCTTCGGGAGTTTCGGCAGCTTCCAGTTCGCGGCGTATCCACTGGCGGTCCTCGGGACTTGCCGTGGCCTGCGCCGCCACCTGCTCGACAAAAAAGCGGTACGCGGCGGCGGTGGGCACGCGACCGGCCGACGTGTGGGGCTGGTGGAGATAGCCGCCCTCCTCGAGTTCCGCCATCACATTACGGATTGTGGCGGGGCTCAGAGACTCGATGTGGCGCTGGGCGGCGCTCCGCGAGGACACGGGTTCGCCTGTTTCGATATATGTTCGGACGATGTCCGTCAAAATCTGCCGGTGCCTCTTTTGCTGTAGCACGATAGGGCTCATGGGCCAGCCAAATCCCTTGGCGCGGAGTAACGCGCCTACCACCTGTTCTTACTCTTATACCTATTTTACCCTAATAAAATTTTAGTCGTGGCGAAGACTTGCGTCAACTTTGCCGACCAGCTCGTTGCGAGGAAGTACCAACGGAAACGACAGCCATCTGCCTCAAAAAATATCGGGCACAACCCACCAGGGCCGTGCCCGATGCATTGAAGAGAATCCAGTAGGGAGGGGTTAGTCTAGCAACGCACCGGCCTCAGGCATTTGCAGCTTGGCCTTGGCTAGGGCGCGGACGATGTTGGTCTCGACATTCTGTTCGGTTGTGTTGCGCACGGTAGCCAGTTCGCTGACCAGGAGATATTTCGCGCGTTCCAGCATCTTCTTTTCCCGGAAAGAAAGCGGCTTTGTGCGGCTGAGAGCGACCAGACCTTTGAGAACGGCTGCAACTTCCATCAAAGAGCCTGTGCGCATCTTGTCTGAGTTTTCCTTGAAGCGGTGCTTCCAATCGTGATGCGAAGCCGATCGACCTTTTTCAAGGTACGAAAGGACAGCACCGGCCTGAGTCGAACGGATCACGGGTCGCAATCCCACGTTTTCCACATTTCCTTGTGGGACCATTACCTTCAAACCGCTCGATAGAATGCGCAACATGTAAAAGCGTTCTGACCTGCCGTTCACATAACCGAAACTGATCTGTTCGATCAGTCCCACACCATGATTCGGGTAGACAACCTTCTCGCCTAGCTTAAAGTCCATAAGTGGAAGTTCCCTCCCCCAAGCTACTACTAGAAGTTTAGGCGTGCGTAACAGGGGCGTCAAGTTATTCCGGCAAATTTCTACAGGATTTAGTGGGTGTGGAAAGCGAAGTTTTCGAGGCAGTTTGGCAGCGCAATTGCCCTATAATCGCTAAGTGCTGATCCTCGCGTTAGACACTTCTTCGCCCGCAGGAAGCATAGCCGTGCTGGATGACAACAAAGTGATCGGGATGGTTTCCACTTGGACGGATGAAATTTATTCGTCGCGGATGTTTCGGCACCTCGATTTCTTGCTTGGCGAACTCGCATTGAACCCAAGGGACTTCGATCTTTTTGGCGTGGCGGCGGGTCCTGGATCATTCACGGGGTTACGCGTCGGTCTGACAGCGGTGAAGGGCTGGGCAGAGGTTTATGGCAAGCCGATTGCCGCGATCAGCGGACTCGAAGCCATCGCGGCTCAATCATGTTCTCCAGATTCGCTGCTAATCGCTGCTACCGATGCCCGCCGCGGACAAGTCTATTGTGGACGCTACCGGAGGACGCAGGCTCAGGATAGCGAAGATCTCGTTCTCGATGGCGAAGAACGTGTAATGGACCCAGAAGGATTTGTAGCCGCTCTCGCGGGAATCACGGGCAATTGCCCGTACACTATCGTAACTCCAGTGCCAGAGCTCCTATCCAAAATACTCTCTGATGATAAGGGGATGGCTGCCGGGCGCCAGCCCAGAATCGATGAGGCATCCCCAATTCTCGCTCCCCATGTCGGACGCCTTGGCTACGTTCGGGCGCAACGCGGCGATCTCGACGATGCGCTCACCCTTGCCGCCAGCTACATCAGACGCACCGACGCCGAGCTAAAATGGAAAGCGCCGAGTGGAATTTGAACCTGCGTCTAATGGGAGGGAAGGACGTCGATGCCGTGGTCAAAATCCAAGCGGCATCCGCGGAAATAGCACAATGGACAGCGGGCGATTATGCGAGGCTCGCCCTTACTGGAACGATGGCATGGGTTGCCGAATTGGAAGGAGCGGTCGCCGGCTTTTTGGTCGCGCGACAGATCGGCAACGACATTGAAATATTGAACCTTGCAGTTCGGCCGGATGCGCGCCGCCGCGGCATTGGCCATGCTCTCATTCGATTTACATTTGAGTGGGGCAAGCAGTTCCACGCGAAGAGCACGTTTCTTGAAGTTCGCGCCTCGAATCGAGATGCCTTGCAATTTTACAAACAGCACGGATTTGAAGAAACAGGACGCCGGCCTCTGTACTATTCGAATCCGGTGGAAGATGCGCTGGTGCTCAAGGCCTGCATCTCTTAAACCCAGCGCAGCACCCGATGCGATCCTTTACTGCTAAAATGACCGCGTGAAAACGTACGACGTGGCGATCGTGGGCGGCGGAATCATCGGCGTAACAATTGCCTTGGAGCTGGCCCGCGAGAAGCTGACAGTTGTAGTGTTGGATCGTCAGCAGCCGGGGCGCGAGGCGTCCTGGGCCGCCGCTGGAATGTTGTCCCCGGCGCCGGATTCTTCTCGCGACGTGCCGCTCGTTCCATTGTCACGGCGAAGCCTGCAGCTTTATTCAGAGTTTGTAGCTACCATCGAGGACGAATCGGGCAAACCGACCGGTTTCGCCCGCAGCGGAGCATTGGAGATTTTTTGCGGGGCAGACGGTGAGGCCGATCGCGATGCCACGGTGGCCGAACATCGCCGCTTAGGGCTCTCCGCCGAACCGATGGCGCTGGAAACGGCGAGGCAGTGGGAACCGTCGATTGGACCCTCAGCGACCGCAGCATCGTGGCTCCCGGATGAAGGCACGGTTGAGCCACGTTTGCTGATGGACGGCGTGCTAGGTGCGGCGCGACACCATGGAATTGAAATCCGCTCGGATTGCGAAGTGACCGGGCTTCTGCAACGAAGCGAGCGTTGCTTCGGATTGGTCGCGCGCAGCGAACATATTATGGTCGGCGCCGCGGTTATCGCCGCCGGTTGTTATTCAGCTCAAATCCTGGAAGCGAGCGCTCTCGCATCTTGCGCACCCATTCGCCCTGTGCGCGGGCAGATGCTCGGCCTGCGGTCGGACAGCGTAAGGCTTCGTCGTGTGGTCCGCTCACATCGAGGATATCTGGTGCCTCGCGGGGATGGGCGAATAGTCGCAGGCAGCACACTCGAAGACGTGGGTTTCAAGAAGCAAGTCACTCCCGCGGGCATCAACCATGTGTTAGAGGGAGCGCTGGAACTGTGTCCCGCCCTTGCCCAAGCCGAAGTACTGGAAACGTGGTCTGGTTTGCGCCCGGGTACCCCCGACGATCTTCCGATAATCGGGCCTACTGAGATCGAAGGTCTGTTGATCGCAACCGGCCACTACCGCAACGGAATTCTTCTAGCTCCGGTTACGGCAAGACTCATACGGGACCGCCTCACAAGACAGCACACCGACTTTGACTCGCAACCGTTCTCCCCGCTGCGATTCGCACAACAAGCTCGAGCCGCGACATAGGATTCGCGCGTTGAATTTTCAGATTCGCTCAGAACGGGATCCGGCTTCGCTGGGGCTCGCGATTTGGTGGTCCCGCGAGCGCGGAGGCCTGGCCCGGCCCGGTGAATTGAACCTTATCCGCTTCCAAATAGATCGGACGTTCGATCACCGCTTCCAGAGTCGATCCGCGGGGCAATTCGGCATCCGGGCCTCGCGTCAGCAAGACCGCTGCAAGACCGGCAACCGCTCCGATGCCGGCGCCGATCCCAACCCCTTTGCCGATATTGCCGGCGGCAGCCCCGACCCCGGCGCCAATACCTGTCCCTGCTTCGGTAGATCTGATGACCGTGCCCACATCCGATGTTTTGTCGGTATCTCCGACGATCTTCCCTTCATTATTCACTTTTTCACCGCCTCCGGTCCCGGCTCCATTAGGCATGGCATTTAGATTGACCATGTAGCCGTTGGGGAGAATCATCTCGGTGAGCTTCATCATCAGTTCCCCGCGTCCCTTGACCCTTCCAGGGCGCTTCGATTCGGTGATTTCGCCGCTCACATAGGAACCGGCGGGAATTACGACATGCCCATCTACCATCACAGGGAAAATCGTCTCGAAGTAAACGGGATCGCCCGGCTTAGCGCTGCGTGTGGAAATCGCATTGTGCAACACCAGTGGAAGATGAGTGCCAGATTCCACGTCTATTTGCGCTTTCTTGGGGTTGGCCTGTGGCGAAGCCTTGCTCGTAGCAGCGGAAGCCGAGGCAGGAGGCGGAGCTGCTTGCCCCGTGGCCCCCGGCGACACAGCCGCCGGTTGCTGGGCCGCCGCCGCAGCGGCAGCAAACAGTAGAGCGCAGAGGATTGCACTCGCTCGAGACCAATGGGTCTGATGACTTCTCATGATTCCTCCTCCAGCGCCCGTGTTGCCAATGATGCCTCGCCGATTGGCGAGGATGCCTGAAGGCCAATTCGGGTGATTCCAGAATACCCGGCGATTTTGATCTTCCTCCTCCGCCGCAGAAACGCGTACGTTCCCGGTTTCCTATCCAGGGCGTGCTCCGTGCTTCATCCTACAGTACACGACTGGGCACGCAATGTGCACCGACACGGCGGAGCTTTCCTGCCCGCCCGTTATACTGGGCGCGGGTCATCTGCAGAACTGGCGGCGCCTTCATGCACTTTCGATTGCAACTATCTTTGCGCGCGAAAACCTTGGCGATCATTGTTCCAGCGCTTGTCGTGCTGGTGGCCGGGATCTACGTCGTGTCCCGCATGGTCCTGACGAGCGGATTTTCTCATGTGGAAAGCGATTTTGCGGCGGACAACCTCTCCCGTGCTTCCAATGCGCTTTCGAACGAGATTGACAACCTCCAACACTCGGCAGCTCAAGTGGCATCGCAGGACCAGATGTTCGAATGGGTCCGCCAAGACGATGCCAAGCGGATTGCCGGCCAGTTTGCACCCGGCGCTTTCGAACAGCTTCGCGTTAATTTCGTCGTCGTATTTGGTGCCCGTGGCCAAGAGATTTTCTCGGAAGGTTTCAAATTGGCCGCAATGGAGCCAGGTCCAGTGCCTGCGGATCTTGTTGCCTATTTAAGGTCCTGGTCGCCACTGCTCGCATCCGCGGATGCCTCGCGTGATGCTCGAGGAATAGCAATGCTCTCCTTGGGACCAGCCCTAATCGGATCGAGTGCCATAGCGCCAACGGGCTCACGTGGTGTTCGGGCCGGCACCTTGGTTTTCGGGCGCTTTCTGGACGCGGACGAAACCGTGCGTCTAGGCCAAATGACCTACATGCCTGTGGACATCGAACGATTCGACTCCCGTTCCATGCTCCCTGATTTTCTGCGTGCCGCCTCGGCGATTTCAGCACAGAGCCCGGTCTTCATCCACCCCGATTCCGCCGACTCGCTCGGCGCATACCAGATATTGCGCGACATTTACGGTAACCCCGCCGCTATTCTTCGCATTCTTCTTCCGCGAAACATATACCGACAGGGACAGACCAGTTTGTTGCAAGTTCTACTGCTGCTATTGGCTGCCGGCTTTGCGTTCGGAGCGGTCACGCTTTTCTTGCTTGAGCGTTTCGTAATATCCCGTGTCGGACGCCTCAGCGAAAATATCACGCGGATTGGCGCAAGCGGCGATCTTGGCGCCCGCCTGCGAGTCTCAGGCAACGATGAGCTTGCTCACTTGGAAGGCACGATCAATAGCATGCTTGAGGATTTAGAGACGGTTCAAAACTCCAGGCGCGAGGAGCGAACCCGCCTGGCCGTAATGGTCGAGAAAGTCCCGGCCGTGCTCTGGACCACAAACGCCGATCTTGTGATTGCATCCGCTACCGGCGCAGGCTTGATCCCGCTGGGGTTGCGGGAACGTCAACCCGTCGGGCTGACGCTACTCGAGTTTTTCGACACAGACGATCGCGACTCGCCTCCGATAGCGGCTCATCGTGCGGCCCTTGCCGGCGAGTCCATTGCCTGCGAAATTTCCTGGAAGGAGCGGCGCTTCGAATCGCACCTTCAGCCACTCCGCGACACTGACGGATTTATTCAAGGCGTCATCGGAGTCGCTCTGGATATCACCGAGCGCGAACGCCTCACCGATCAATTACGCCAGTCGCAGAAGATGCAAGCCATAGGTGAACTCGCGGGAGGTGTCGCCCACGACTTCAATAATTTGCTCATGGTTGTGAAGGGTCATTCTCAACTGTTGCTTGACCGCCTGCCCGATTCCTCGCCGCTGCGGCCGGGCGCACAGCAAATCGAAAAGGCAGCCGACCGCGCTGCATCCCTTACGCGGCAATTGCTGGCCTTCAGCCGCAAACAAGTTCTCCAGCCCCGCGTCCTGGACATGAATGAAGTTGTCAACGGAATGATTCGCATGTTCTCCCGCGTGATCGGAGAGAACATTGACATGGTCTTTCTGCCCGCCGTCAATCTATCGCGCGTGAAGGCCGATCCGGGGCAGGTCGAGCAGGTTTTGCTGAATTTAGTTGTCAATGCAAGGGATGCCATGCCCACCGGTGGCCGGTTGACAATCGAAACGTCGAATGTCGAGCTCGATCGCAGCTATGCGGCGGCTCACACCAGCGTCGAACCCGGGGATTACGTGATGCTGAGCGTTACCGACACGGGCTGCGGCATGAGCGAAGAAACGCAATCCCGCATTTTCGAGCCATTTTTCACGACCAAGGGTCCCGGCAAAGGTACCGGGCTCGGTCTTGCAACGGTCTACGGGGTTGTGAAGCAGAGCGGCGGTTACATTTACGTCTACAGCGAGGTCGATCGCGGCACGACTTTCAAGATTTACCTGCCGCAAGTGGTTGCCGAACTCGACAAGCTCGCGGGCGAAGCGGTCACTCCGGGCCTGGCGCGGGGATCGGAAACCGTCCTCTTTGTCGAAGACGAGCAGAGTGTGCGCGAACTCGTGCGGCAGTACCTGGGTTCAACCGGCTACTCTGTGCTCGAAGCTTCCGATGGAGTGGAGGCGCTCAAGGTTGCCGCCGAGCACTCTGAGCCGATTCAGCTCTTGATCACGGACGTAGTGATGCCCCATCTTAGCGGTCCCGATCTGGCAACGCAGTTGGGAGCCTCGCGCCCAGGCCTCAAGGTCCTGTTCATCTCCGGGTACACCGACGATACCGTCTTCCGCCATGGCGTGCTCGAGGGCGGAGTGGCATTCCTGCAAAAGCCGTTCAACCTGAAGGCCCTCGCCGCTAAGATCCGGGAAATGCTGGATGGAGAGGCTGTCGGCGCGATGAGCGGCGTGAAGTCCGAAAAAGTTTAAGCGTTTCGGCTTGGTGGAATTCCCGTGGCGCGCTATATCAAGAAAACAGTCTGCCCGCTCAGATCAAATCGCTTGCGGCACCGGATGTTGCGGCATGCAACCATGTTGTCAATGCGGACCATATACGAGCGCGCTTTGGCGAATTGCTTTCTGTCTTCCTCGTTGGCCCCGCCAGGAGCCTGAGCTTTCTTCATCCGAACCATCCAGCGCACCGGAAATGTGCCCTCTTGCCGGCAGTGCGGACATACCATCGGTATCTGCTTTGTTTCTTCCTTCTCGTCGTAAAAACGCTTCTCGTCCATTTGCCCCCGCACTATCAATTCTGCCGATTCGATCGCCCTTGCTCAAGCCCTTAATGCATTCCGTCTAAGGTCACAAACTTAAATCCGGCATCCTTCCACCTCGGCAGCCAATATTCCAGCGCGGCAACCGTGTGACTGCGATCTCCATTCACTACTCGATGATCGCCGTCATGCAGAAGGACAATATCGCCTCCGCGCACCCGGCGCAACCGCTGGGCTACCCGCTCGGTACGCTGTGGCTTCCAGTCTCGCGCCCACCGCGACCACATCACCACCCCGCGATTGCCCCGCTTTCGTACGATCCCGCCAAGCATCGGGCTCCGGAAGCCAAATGGGGGGCGCATCCACCGCGGCTTTTCGCCCGTCGCCGCCTCGATTGCATCGTCGCAGCGATTCAACTCCTCTGCAATTTTAGCCGGCGGAAGAAAGGTTAGCGCGGGGTGACTATTCGTGTGATTTCCAGCTGTGTGCCGGCGCGTCGCAATTTCTTGCGCAAGTGATGGCTGTGCGCGCACCCATTCTCCGATTAGAAAAAACGTTGCTTGTACGTTGTGACGGTCCAGCAGGTCCAGCAGCCGCGGAGTGACCGCCGGATTCGGGCCATCGTCAAAGGTAAGCGCGATGGTGGAATCGCTTCCAGTCCTCCGAATTGTGGCGCCGAATAATTCCGAAGAGGGAGCAACCGCGGCCCAAGAAAATATTCCGCCAGCGGCACAAACTCCGCCGCAGGCCGCTAATGCAGGAATCTCGTGCATCGCAGGTGAATTTTCGCACCGCCGCGCTCAAAACGCTACCGAATGGGATTCGCTCTCGTCGTTTGGTAACATTCGCGCAACACCGAGCCGCGAATGCCCTTCCCTTCGACACCCAAGCGAAAATTCCCTACCTGGCTCCGCTGGGCCGCGCTATTGTGGCTCGCGATCTGGATTCCGGTTTACTGGCGGACATGGGGCGCGTCGAATTTTCTGCACCTGTGCGATATCGCCGTGATTCTGACTTGTCTCGGCATTTGGTTTAACAGCGCCCTCGTGATTTCCAGTCAGGCGGTTGCATCGCTTCTCCCGGACGCGGCATGGGCGATCGTAGCGGGATCGAAACTATTTCTCACGCGTCCGCTGGTTCCAGGAACCGAAAGTTTCTTCGATCCCCATTACGCGCTGTGGATACGACTCCTTTCGCTCTATCACCTCCTCATGCTGCCGCTGCTGCTCTGGGCCGTATACCGCCTGGGCTACGACCGACGCGGCTGGGTGCTGCAATCAGCGATCGCGCTTCCAGCGTTCGTCGCGTCCCGATTCACATCTTCCGCTGATAACATCAACTTCGCCTTCATCGACCCATTTTTTCAAAAGCAACTTGGGCCCGCCCCGGTCCACGTTATTTTGAGCTGGCTGTTCATGGTGGTCGTCGCCTATCTCCCCGTGCATGTGCTGCTGAAACGTGCCTTCCGCCCATCCATCAACGGCGAATCTGTTACCGGCCCTTCCCGATAAGATCAAGCGCTTCAGAGGTAGGGGGCACAGCACTTGCGTCGCAATCTTAGCCAAACCGTGCTGCGAGTATCAGTCGGCCGATTCGGGCGCGGCCGGAACGCTCTCTTGCACGAAGGGAACGGTTGGCTGCTTAATTGTGCGTTGCGAAGGCCTTGCAGGCAGGAGGATGTGAAACGACGTGCCTACGCCCGCTTCGCTTTCCACCGAGATGCGCCCGCCATGATTGCTGACCACCGCCTGCACGATCGACAGGCCCAGCCCGGTGCCGTGCTGCTTGGTAGTGTAATAGGGAGTGAACAAACGCTCGCATTCCTGCGGCGTTAATCCTGTTCCGGTGTCGGAAACTTCCAGTTCCACAGTGTCGTTTGCGTGGGTTGTGCGCAGCATCAGAACACCGCCGCCCGGCATTGCATCCATGGCGTTCAGTATCAAGTTATCGAGCGCTCGGCGCAGGAGCCCTCCGTCCGCCTGAATCGAAGGCAGGTTCTCTTCCAAGTGGAGTTCGGGCGTGATCGGCGGCCTGCCAACCGCCCCAAATTCCCCCTCGTATCCTTTGACGATTCCGCGCACGAGCTCGTTCAGATCCACCGCGGCTAGTTCGGCCTGTGGCAGCGACGCAAATTCGCGGAACTTCCCGACGATTGCTTCGAGCTTCGCGATTTCCGAGAGCAGCTCGGCCACCTGAATGCGAGCGGCCTCGTTGGGCTGGTCGGGATTCTGTTCTTGGCTGCGCTGAACATTTTCCGCATCGGTTTGAAGCGCCAGCAGCGGATTCTTTAGCTCGTCGGCGAGCCGGCGCGCGAGCTCCCGCCATGAGGCGGTGCGCTCCATCTGCACCAGAAGATCGCGCTGTTCGCCCAACCGCGCGGTCATGCGGTTGAAAGCCAGCGCTAGCTGACCGACCTCGCGGCTCCCGCTAACATTTGCGCGCGTATTTAACTTCCCTTCCGATACGTCGCGCACGCAGGACTCCAGCTTCCTGATCGGACTCGTCACCGCTGCCGCGCCCCACCAGCTCAGGACTAGCCCGAGCAGCAAACCTGCCGCTGCAACCGCCGCTGTCAGCATAAGAAGCTGCCGCTCGACCGAGGCAGCTTCGCGCCGCGAACTTCCCACCAGCAGCACGCCCAGGACTTCGCCCTGTCGTCCCAGCAGCGGCATGGCCTGAAAAGTTTCGGCGCTCGCGGCGTCCGGTGTCCAGGCGATGCGAAACGTCTGCCTGCCCGGATGCTGCCGTTGCTGCTCGATTGCAGCCGCAAGCCGCTCGCCCTGAAGTATGGACCCCGACTCTCCAATCAAATTTGCCGCTTCAAAGTTCGCATCGAGATTCAGATACAGCAGCGCGCGCACGTTCGCGGGCAATACCAGGCTCGACAGAAGGCCTTGTCCTACCCGCGCGCCGCCAAAAATGTAAAGATCCTTGTCTCCCACGCGTACTGTCGAAACGGACATCAGGCCTAAAGCCGGGCCGTCCTGCGTATCCACTCTCGCAAGGAACGCGCCCCGAGCCGCCCAATCTTGCGGCTGCACCAACCAGTCCATTTTCGTGCCGAAGTGCGAGGGCCACTCGTTGGAGGAAATAATCGACCCGTCGCTCGAGACCAAATCAAGAAAATCGAGTTGGTGAGCCTGCGAAACGCCACGCGCATCATTCACGTAGACTGAAACGTCCGCTTGCGGCCGGCTCAGCTCGATCGCCATGCGTACGGTGGCCTCTGCGTCTGCGATGGCCTGCACCTGGTGGGTCACATCTTGCCCGCGCCGTTCGAACTCACGCTGGAATTGCCCTAGCAAAGCTTCGCTATGGCGCCGGTTTGACTCGTCCAGTGTCCGGCGCGTCAGAATGATTACGCCTGCAGCCATCGCCGCCACGGAAAGCAGGAGCGCCACCATGAAAAGCACGAAAAGCTTGCTTCGAAATGTCACCGAAAATTCCCTTCAGCCACAGCTTCACCCAAGGCTTGCCTTCCTCCCTTTTTCTTCGCCTCGCGGTTCGTCCGCATCATATCTCAACGCAAGCTTCAGGGAGCCGGAGATTTGCGGACTCGACGCTTTGTTGCGAACATTGCGAATCGACTTGCAGCACGCCAAGATTCCGAATCCGCAACGGCGAATACGCTAAAATGCGCCGGGCGTTCCCACAGTAGCTCGGCGGAATGGATAGCGCCGCGAATCCGATGAATCGATACCTGCGACTAGCGGCTCCTCTTCTGATATTCGCTTGCGGACTACCCGCTGCAGGCCAGCGTGCCACCCGCCCCCGCCACTCGCAGCGAAAATCCGCCGCTCCCGCGCCTTCCGCTTACGTGGAAAACACTCAACACGTCGATGCAATCCGCCAGAACAATGTAGGGATGGCATTGATGGATCGCCATCAGTTTGCGGAGGCGCTTGGGAAATTCCAGACGGCATGCGTGATGAATGCGGTCTCCGATACCGGCTGCCTGAACATGGGTATAGCTTTTTTGAACATGCGGCAGTTCGAGGACGCACAACGCGTGCTCGCCAAATCTGCCGAGAGTGATCCGAAAAGTCCGCGCGCCTGGTTCGATTTAGGCTTACTCGAAATCGCGACGGGGAATCCACAAGGCGCCGCTCCAGATTTCGAAAAGGTTGCGGCGATTGATCCCAACGACCCCGACACTCAGTATTTCATCGGATACTTAGCCTCCCAAAGGAAACAGTACGACGTGGCCGCCACCGCCTTCGAGCGCGCCATTGCCGTCGATCCCTTTCACGCCTCCGCGCAGGAGGGATTGGCTGACGCCGAGCAGCACTTGGGCGACGCAGATGGCGCGACAACGCACCGCCAGCGCTCTCAGCAAATCGTTTCAGAACGCCTCGGCAAGCCTATTCGCCTCATATACGGCCAAGAAGGAAAATATTCTCTGGCTCAGGAAATGAGCGAGCCCGAGCCGGTGCCCCCCGCCATCGCCGTCCATTTCGTCAACGTCACCTCCATCGTGGGACTGCCATTCCAAACCGCAACCAGCCGCGAGGTCAGGCGCCGAGCCACGAAAGGTAGGCGTCCAGCCGTCCCTGAAAACGATCCAAAAGAGGCGGCAGAAACGCTCGGGCATTTCCTCGGCAGCGGGGCCTGCGTGTTTGATTACGACGGGGATGGTCGGCAAGACATCTTTCTGGTCAACTCAGACGCCAAAGGCCATCCGGCGCTATATCGCAACACCGGCAAAGGGAAATTCGAGAATGTCACGAAAACCGCGGGGCTCGATTTTCAGGGTGAAGGAATGGCCTGCGCCGTGGGCGACTACGACAATGACGGCCATCCCGATCTCGCCGTCACCTCCGGCGACGGCGTCATCCTCTTTCACAACGAAGGAAATGGCTCGTTCAAGGATGTCACCGAAGGGGCAGGGCTCCGGCAGCGTGCCCCCGCGAACGCGCTCGCCCTCGGTGTGGCCTTCGTTGACTATGACGGCGACGGCGATCTCGATCTCTACGTCACGCGATTCAACGATTTCCCTCTCTCCCATCCCGCCCAGCCATTTTCGTTTGCCGAAGATGCCACCCCGCCGGGAAATCTCCTCTGGCGCAACCAAGGCGACGGCCATTTTGTCGATGCAACAAAGGACCTAGGACTCGAAGGCAGCGCGGCATCAGTTGACGCGCTCGGAATTAATCTGGACAACCACAGTGCGACCAGCTTCGTATTAACTGCCTGGCAGAAATTTCCATCCGTGCTCGTAAATGGGCTGGACGGCAAATTCCACGATACAAACCCTTGGGCCATCAGCATGCCGGGGCCTACGGCAGGCGTTGCGGCCCTCGACTTCGACGGCGACGGCCGGATGGACTTGGCCTTCACCCATTGGGCGCCGCCAGGCCTCACTATTTGGCATAACGTTGGCGGCAGCTCGTTCGAACGCCTTCCGCTCGTGGGACCCGACTGGATGCGCGGATGGGGAATCACGGCGCTCGATTATGACAACGACGGCTGGGTTGACCTGGTTGCCGTCGGCGAAACCTTCGCCGGCGAAGGGCGAATCCTTCTACTGCGCAACGAAGGCGCGGCAGGCTTCCGCGACGTCACGCATGAAACTGGGCTGGACAAAGTCGCGCTCCACAATCCACGCAGCGTGATCGCAGTTGACTACGACGGCGACGGCGCTCCCGATTTGCTGATTACGCAGAATAATTTGCCGCCCGTTTTGCTGAAGAACGTAAGCGGCAACAAGAATAACTGGCTGAAGATTGCCGCTGCCGGCGACGCGGACAACTCCATGGGAATTGGCGCCGCGGTCGAAATCTTTTCCGGCGCGAGGCACCAGACTTGGCAGATTGCCGGACCAACGGGCTACCTTAGCCAGGGACCGCCCGAAATTCTTGCCGGACTCGGCATGAATAGCCTGGCCGACGTCGTCAAACTGCATTGGCCTTCCGGCCTGCTACAGGACGAAATTCAAATCCCCGCCGACGTTCGCAGCCCCATCGCGCAAACGGATCGGGCCAAAAATCCGCGGTAAATTTATTCGGAAGAGATTGCATGCGCCGCAGGCGGTGACGACTGCGCCCGCAGGTGGTCGAGAAATGCTTGTTGCAACCGCGTGGTGGACTTCCCTTTCAGCGTGACCGCGCCGATGGTGCGGGCCGCGCGGTCGTCGGCCAGTGGCACAAACCGGCAGCCCGGCCGCTTCTCCAGGGCCATTTCCGGAATGATGGAAACTCCGAATCCGGCGCTTACCATGCTCAGAATGCTGCTGAACTGGCCGCTCTCGAAAATAATCTGCGGATTCAAGTGCGCGCGTTTGCACGCGGCAATCGCCGTTTCGCGAAAGCAGTGTCCGTCGCGCAACAACAGGAAGGGCTCGTCGCGAAGGTCGTCGATTGACATCTTGCTGCGGCGGCCCAACGCATGCCGTTCGGGAATCACGGCGTACAGGCTCTCCTTGCGGAGAGATACGATTTCAAATTCGTGGCTGCGCACAGGCAGAGGCAGCGCGACGATAGCCACGTCCATGGCGCCCGCGCGAAGCCTCTCGACCAGCAGCGGAGTGATCTCCTCGACCACCGTTACGCGCGCCTGCGGATGCTTGCGCGAAAAAGCAGCCAGGCACGGCGGAAGAAAATAGGGAGCGATAGTCGGGATCACGCCTACGCAGATGGCGCCACTAACCGAAGCTTTGCGTTCCTGGACATCCCCGCGTGCCGATTCGATTTCGCGCAACACGCCGCGGGCGCGCGGCAGGAATGCGCGTCCAAGCTCGGTGAGCCGTACTGTGCGTCCTAGGCGATCGAACAGCCGCGCGCCAAGTTCATCCTCCAAGTTTCGAATCCCTTGCGAAAGCGATGGCTGGGAAACGTGAATGCGCTGCGCAGCGCGGCTGAATCCCCCCGCGTCCGCCACAGCGCAAAAGTAGCGAAGTTGCCCAAGTTCCATAGGAAGAGCCTATCTGTTACGCTAGAACTATAACACTGGACGCATGCTCGAAAATCAATTGCCCGCCGCGAACTTAACCCTGGGTTTATTTTTCTCTGAACGATGACAGTATCGGCCTTGTTTTCGCCCTCCGCGTACAGGCAATAATGTATTGCCGCCTAACTTGTACACATTTGAAAATGGACGGGAATCGTGGCGACGAGGCAAACATGTGCGGACGCGGCAGAACCGGTGGAATTTAATTCGCGCCTCATGGCCGTCGATTACGATTCGAAGCCGGCGGATTACTTTGCGCTCGGCCGCAACGAAATGTTGCCCTTCCTCCCGCGCGACTGTAAGCGCCTGCTGGACGTCGGATGCGGTGCTGGTGCATTCGGCAAGCTCATAAAACAAAGCCGCGACGTGGAAGTTTGGGGAGTCGAAGCGGCCCCTTCTGTCGCGGAAAAAGCATCAACGAGACTTGACCGCGTGATTGTCGGAGATTTTTGCCCGCAAAATGGGCTCCCAGAAGGTGCGTTCGATTGCGTCGTATTCAATGATGTCCTCGAGCACATGCTCGAGCCCGATCAGGCTTTGCGCTACGCCAAGAGTCTGCTATCTCACAACGGCTGCATTGTGGCTTCAATTCCCAATATCCGATATCTCCCTATTCTCTGGCATCTGGCCGCCCGCGGTGAATGGAACTATGCGGATTGCGGCGTATGGGACAGAACTCACGTTCGCTTCTTTACGAAATCGAGCATTGTCGCGATGTTTGAGAAAGAAGGTTACACCGTACGAAGCGTCTCCGGAATCAATTCTCGTCAAGGAATCCCAGGGGCGAGTGGACGACTGTGGAAAACGTACGAGTTCCTGAACCTTCTCTTCTTTCGAAAGTTCGAGGATGTGAAATTTCAGCAATTTGCGGTGATAGCCCAGCCTGCAACTACACCAAGTGCCGAGGGTATATGACCTTGCGGGCCAGAGTGATTCCTTTCTATCTTCCCCAGTTCCACCCGATTCCGGAGAACGACAGGTGGTGGGGCAAGGGATTTACCGAGTGGACGAACGTTGCAAAAGCCAAACCCCTCTTCAAGGGACACTATCAGCCCCGATTGCCTGCGGATCTCGGTTACTACGATCTGCGGCTGCCTGAAGTGCGGGAGGCTCAGGCAGAGCTGGCACGCAATGTCGGCATCGAGGGCTTCTGTTACTACCACTATTGGTTTGGCGGAAAGCAGCTCCTTGCGCAACCTCTGAAGGATGTGGTCGCTTCAGGAAGGCCTGATTTCCCTTTCTGCCTCTGCTGGGCTAACCAAAGCTGGACTGGAGTGTGGTATGGCGCGCCCGACCGCACTCTTATTGAGCAAACCTATCCGGGATGCGAAGATCATCGTCGCCATTTTTTCGCCCTGCGGGATGCATTTCTGGACGATCGCTATCTGCGGATAAATGGCCGGCCAATCTTCGTAATCTTCGCACCCAAAGAGATTCCGGATGTAGCTGGCTTTATTCGCCAATGGCGTGAGCTCGCCGTTCAGAACGGCTTACCTGGCCTTCACTTTGTGGCCCATTTGTACAACGCTGACATGGCTTGGGACTTCAGGGCAGCCGGTTTTGATAGCAGCGTCGTAGTCAATCACCTGAGGGGGTCTTTTCACGAGCTTCTTCTCCGGCGGAATGGGCATGTATCGACGGATTCTATGGGTCACTTTTTCTGGCGGCACTACCGGTCATGGACGGGCGAATTTGGAAACCACGTGATGCTATACCAGGACGCGATCCCTTTTCTGCTCGATGGCTGCGGCGAACGACCCGATACATATCCTTGCGTAGTTCCAAACTGGGACAACACACCAAGATCTCAAACCAGAGGCTATGTCCTTCACGAATCCACGCCGGAATTGTTCCGTACACATCTCCGAGACGCTCTAAACTTAGTTGAGTCCCGTGATTCCGAACAACGCGTGGTCTTTCTGAAATCGTGGAATGAATGGGGAGAAGGAAACTACTTGGAGCCGGATCAGAAATTCGGACACGATTACCTGAAAGTCATTCGTCAAGAAATCTGCCATCTGGAAACGGAACTCCAGGAGTCCCGGACCCAATCGCTCGCAGCTCGTGAGAATCATGAGTCACCGTCGCCTGCGTCCTTTGCGGAGCGTGTGCCGCATTTGCGAGGTACGGGGAGTTGACGATGTCGGGCGCGCCTCTTATCGTCTTTTTACGCTAGTGATGTTGGCTAATTGGCGGAGCGGAATTCCGGCGTTAACTTCGATCGCGGAAGCCGGAAGTTGATCGCTGCGAGTTCATGGCCACTTCCAAACACACGATATTCCGCAACATCCTGTACGCTAGCCTGACCAAAGGGACAACACTGGTTTGCATAACGGTCGCCAGTTCGATCGTCGCCAGGAATCTTACACCCTGGGATTACGGGGTGGTCGGATTCGCAGGCATCATAATCGGTTTTTTATACCACTTTAGCGACGTAGGAATAGTTAGCGCCTCGGTGAGCCGCCCTTCCCTCACCCGCCAGAGTCTCCAAACCGCTTTCACTTTGAAGGTCATGCTCGGCTGCGCTGCTTTTCTCGTCGCCTATTTCACCGCTCCGTTCGCACACCATTTCCTCAAGCATCCGGCAACAGCCAACGTCGTTCGCGTCCTGTCTTTGGATTTCCTTATAAACACCATCGGATTCATGCCCATGGTTACACTCATGCGCGAACAGAATTACCGGGCGCTGACAATCCCGGGAATCTCGAACGCTGTCGCGCGGTGTATTCTCGTTGTCACGCTGATCCTGCTGGGATGGAAATATTGGGCCGTCGTTTTTGCGGACGTGGGCGCCACTCTGGTCAGCGTGATCGCAATTCAATTCGTAAAACCAATTCCTTTCGGCGTGCATTTCGATTGGGCGGATGCTCGCCAATACTTGCGATTTGGCGGGCCGCTGCTTGCGAGCGGGGTTCTCGTTTTTCTTATTTTTAACCTGGATAACCTTCTGGTTGGCTCTGCCATGGGTAGCGCTCAACTGGGATACTACGCGCTTGCATTTACTTGGGGGAGTTTCATCTGCGGACTCCTCTACGACACCGTGAACAACGTATTGCTTCCGGCGTTTGCAGAAATCCAACTCGATTTGGCCGCCATGAGGCGAGGGTATCTGAAGACTGTGGGTCTGGCAGGGTTCGTTGCTGTGGTCGCCAACACCGCCTTGCTTACCAACGCGCATTATTTTCTTACCACGTTTCTCGGCAAGGGTACTGACAAATGGGTACCCGCAACCGCCGCGCTCGAAATTCTCTGTTTCTATGGAATTCTGCGCTCGATCACCGAACCCATTGGGAGCTGCATCATGGCTCTGGGGCAAACCAGCATTCTCTTGCGTGCCACCGTTCTGGCGGGAACCGTCGAAGTATTATTGCTCCTTGTAGCCTTGCGCACCGGAAGGATTGAAGCCATCGCCGCCGTCGTGCTTTTTTCGTATCTCCTCCAGGCCGCCGTATACCTACCGTTTCTGCGCCGCAAGCTCGCTGTGAATGTCCAGGACATCGCTGCGCAGCTATGGCCTTTGATTCCCACCATGGCTGTAGCTTATTGGATTACCTCGTTTCTACCTTCCTCGCTCGGGGACACCTTCGTTACGCTTGCCTTCCGCGCATCTTTCACCGCCCTCGTGGCCGCCCTGGTCCACGGACTCTGTACCCGCTTCCGCTTCTTCCAGGAAGCCACTGGCATCATCATGCAAAGCCTCGTCCGCGTCCGCAGCTAACCGACCAAGACCTCGAAATTGCCGTTTTTGCGCCCAATCGCACTTTCACCGTGGACGATTTTTCTTTACACCAACAACCACTTGCGCGATTTCGCCTCGCGGTGTAAAGATTCTCCTCGTATCCTCGGACTACGCCTCTGCCGCGCGTTCGGACCAGCAGTCTCCTCGGATTACGACTTGCCTCGACGCTTTGCCGGGAAGATGCGCGCCGCCGCCGAAATCACTGAAGGAAGCTTCGCGTATTCGGCTTTGGCTTCCTTTGGATGCGTGCTCAGCCATGCCCCGCGCCTAATCGACACTAGAGCCGAGTAAGATGCGGCGCAACTCCTAGAAAATAAAGGCCGGGCGCACACTCTACCCGTCACATTCTCTGCGAACCCCAATCGAGCATCAGCTCAGGAAGCGCGCGGCGATCTGGAAAAAAAATCCCTCTGTGCGGGTTGTGCCGACGCGTGGCTATCGCTTGGCTGCAGCCGCCGACGCGACAACAGGTTTATACCCAGTCGTGGATGCCTTCTTGGCCGCCTCCACGGCTTCTTCCGCGGTGAGCAGCGGCGTGGTCTTGACCGCTCTGCAGCTCCCGCCAGCGGCGGCAGCGATGGCGATTGCCGCAGCGTCCACGCTGGTGGGCAGCTCTGCGATAAGGATCGTATCGAAGTCGCCAAACGCCGCCCAGCCACCGACCAGCTTTCCGCCCAGCCGTTCAATTGCCGGACGAACCGCTTCGATGCGGCTCTGCGGATTTTTGACCATTGCCTGCCATGCTTCCGAAGTGTACGCAGCTTGTATCAGGTAGTGAGGCATGCAGTCCTCCTTTGCAAGAAAAATTTGCGGCCACTCTGACAGACGACCGCGCCTAAGTCAAACGCAGCCCTGCGAACTTGCTTGCGGCGCTGTAAGCATGATAATTTCGGCACGTGGCAGCTGGTGACTCTTCAGCCCACCATGTCCGCTTTGAATTCCACCAACTCCAATCTGGATACGCCCGCTACGGAACCGCATCAAGTTAGAGATGCGCCCGAGCCATATTTCTGGCGCGTCGAGGGCAGCCTCCTCAATCTAACGGCAGTCCGGCCCGTAGCCTTCTTCACTTGGAACGCGCAGACGTTCACTGAGCGATGGGCGCGGCGCGGCCTGATGGGCATGATGGCCGTCACGCGGCCGCTGCTCTACGCCGCCGATCGCGTGTTTGCCACCCGGGTAATGCACGCGGTACTGCGCGGTGAAAGCCGCGACCGCCTCGATCTGCTTGGCGAGGAATTTTTCCACTATTTTCTGAAGCCGCACTTGAAAACTCGCGGTGTGGAAAAGCTGCGCGAATTCACCGAAGCCGGCGCGGACATAGTGCTGGTTAGCCAGGGATTGGATCACATCATGCGTCCGCTGGCGAACTACCTCGGCGTTCGCCGCATTCTGTGCAACCGCCTCGATTTTCGAGACGGCATCGCCACGGGGCGCTTGCTCGATCCCGTGATTCGGCCGCGCGGTCCCTTCGCGAAACTTCGCTCCGACGATCGCCCAGACGGCCGCGTTGCTCGTGAAAAACTACTCTGGGATCTGGGCTTTGGAAGAAAGCCAGACACACTGGACGCCACCATACGTCCTGCCGAGCGCACCCCGCCGCGCGTCAGCCTGCCTGTGGTCCACTTCGATTCTCGCGACAAAAATGCGTCCCTTTCCGTGCGGCGCGCCTTGCGCGGGAAAAGGATTCTGCTGATCGGTGCCACCGGATTCATAGGAAAAGTGTGGCTCGCAAATTTATTGACGGAACTGCCGGAAATCGGCCGTGTGTACCTTCTGATTCGCGGCCACCGCACCGCGACCGCACTCGAGCGATTCGAGCGCGTCGTTTCCGAGTCGCCGGTATTTGAGAAACTGGCGGCACGTCATGGCGACCGGTTCGCCGACTTCCTTCGCGAGCGCGTGGAAGTGCTCAGTGGAGACGCAAGCGAGCCCGGCCTTGGGCTGGGCATCGAAGAACGCCAGCGCCTGGCGCATTCACTCGATCTGATCGTCAACAGCTCTGGCCTCACCGATTTCAATCCGGACCTGCGCGACGCGCTTAAAATGAATGTCCGCGCGATTTCCTACCTCCTGGATTTTCTGCGTGGTTGCGATCACGCGGGCCTCCTTCACCTTTCTACCTGCTACGCGGTCGGACAGCGCGACGGCCGAATCGTCGAGGATTTGCCGAAGGACTACACTCCGATCGGCCTGCGCGATTTCAGCGCCGAAAACGAGTGGCACACTCTCGAAGACTTGGTCCGCGAAGTGGAGAAGCACGCGGATTCCGTCGAAGTTACCGAGCAGCTTCGTCGTCAGGCTCAGGAAAAGCAGCACGCCGCCAAGGAACTTCACGGCGCCGCCCTGGAGAACCAGATTCGCAAAAATCGCGTCCGTTGGCTTCGTCAGGCCCTCGCGGATGCGGGCATGAAACGCGCCAACGAGCTGGGCTGGCCGAACACCTACACATTTACGAAGAGTTTGTCTGAATCTTTGATAAGAAAGTTTTTGGACGCTTCACCGCATGCCGCCATCGCCGTGGTGCGACCCTCGATTGTGGAATCGTCGGTTGAAAAACCCTTCCTGGGATGGAACGAAGGAGTGAATACCTCCGCTTCGCTGTCCTACCTGCTGGGGACATTTTTCCGCCAGTTGCCAACCAATGCGAGCAAATGCCTCGACCTCATTCCGGTCGATCTGGTATGCCGCGGAATGATACTTATCTCGGCGGCGGTGGTTGAGCGGCGGCACGAGCGCATGTACCAACTGGCCACTTCCGTTGCGAATCCCTGCGACATGAGGCGATCGATCGAGCTCACGGGACTCGGGCATCGCAAGTTTTACCGTTCGCAGAATGGCTTCCAGCACCGGCTGCGGTCGAAATTCGATGCCATTCCGGTATCCAAGGCGCGTTACGAAAAACTCTCCGCTCCGGCGCAAAAAATAATCGTGCAGGCCATCAACCGTAGCGTCGAGCCGATACCATTCGTGCGTCCGCCCCTCGCCAGGCAGGAGCGCGAGTTGGAGAAAGTGATCAAGTTGATCGCTCTCTTCGAGCCCTTCATTCTGCACAACGACCACGTATTCGAAGCCATCAACGTGGAAAGGTTGAGCGCGGCCCTGCCCGCCGACGAACGCGCCGCCTTCGGCTACGATGCGCGCTCCATCGACTGGTGGGACTACTGGATCAATGTCCACATTCCGGCGCTACGCAAGTGGTGCTATCCTCTGATCGAAGGGCGTCAGCCGGAAAACGGCCCGCGGCGCAATGTCGGCTCCATCAGCCGCACTGCCGCAGAGACCGCGGGCTAACCGCGCGATTCCCGGCAACGATCCCCTCACAACCGAAAACGTGCCTATTTTTCTGACTGGCTCGACCGGGTATATCGGCGCCCATGTTGCGGCAAATCTTCTCGCTGCACAGGGGCAGACGCTGAACGTGTTGGTTCGAGCGCGCGATTCGCAGGAAGCGCGCGGTCGCCTGTGGCATGGCTTCCAACTTCATATGGACCTGCCCCAGTTCGAAGAATTCATGGGCTCGCGCGTTCGTATTTTCTTGGGTGACCTCACCGCCCCGCATTTTGGACTTGCCGATGACGACTATCTCAAACTTGTCCGCTCTACAGACTCGGTGATTCATTGCGCCGCCTCTCTGAATCGTAAATCCGAAAAAAGCTGCCTGAACGTCAACTTGCGCGGCACTCTCGAAGTGATCCAGCTCGCCGCGCGCGCCCGCGACGATCACGGCCTGCGCCGCTTTAGCCACGTCAGCACAGTCGCGGTCGCCGGTCACCGCGCGAACGAGACCGTGCAGGAAGACGAGGCCATCGACTGGAACCGCTCGGATTACGATCCCTACGCGCGAACCAAAAAATTCTGCGAGCACATGATTCGCCAGTTGTTGGCCGACGTGCCGCGCACTATTTTTCGCCCGAGCATCGTTCTCGGCGATAGCCGCCGCCCGGAGACAAACCAATTCGACATGGTTCGCGCATTCGTATTTCTGGCCGGCCTTCCCGCCCTTCCCTTCCGCGCTACGGACAAAGTGGATATCGTCCCTGTGGATTACGTCGCCGGCGCAATTTCAACGCTGCACCAGCGGGATAATCCGATGCACGAGATTTACCATCTCTCGTCGGGCACGGCTTCGGAAACATTTCAGGAGCTGACCGACGCACTCGCGAAAGCCCAAGGCAAGCGCGGCCCTGTTTACGTGCCGAGTCTCGAAAAATCTTCCACCAAAGTTGTGAACGCCCTGGCAGGCCGCGCCGGGAAAATCGGCGGCCTTGCCACGCTGATGAAAGTCTTTTTGCCATACCTCGTATGGAACACCGTATTCGATAACCGCCGCGTGGCAGCTGAAATGGGCGAGCGCCCCGCTCCCTTTTCGCGATATTGCTACGATTTGCTGCGTTTCAGCCGCGAGAATAAATTCCAATATCCTTATCGCGACCTGCCGGCCCCAACCGGCCACGATCGCGGTCTTGCGGCCGCCCAATCGCCAACCGCCGCACGAGGCTCCCTGCCATGATGGACTTGATTCTTGAAGGCTGGGTGAGCGGCCTCATCGAATACAACAAGCTCGGCTGGATGCTTGGAGCCAGCCAGCCGTGGAAGCCGGGCGAGAAGCTGCGCCTGCTCTGCGCTGGTTATAACGGAATGCGCAACACCGGCTCCGATCTGCGTGTCGAGGAAATCCTCCGGCAGATTCGGCGAATCCTGGGCCCGGAAAACATCGATCTCAGCGTGATGACGCAGAACTTCGACCTCACGCGTGGCTATTTCGGCGACGCGCGACAGGTTCATCTCCCCGATGTGTTCCCGCCTTTTTTGCATGATGAAGTCGGAAAGAGTCATGGAGTGGTCGCGTGCGAAGGCTCGATGTTCAAAAGCAAGTTCGCCAATGCGCTCACCGCCATGATGATCGGCTCGCTCGGAATCGCCTCGGTGCAAAACAAGCTGAGCGTAGCGTACGGCGCGGAAGCCGGCCAAATGGAGGCCGCTTTGCAAAAAATGTGCCGCCGCTATTGCGGCGATTCCCTGGTGATTACGCGCAACGTGGAATCGCAGGAGTTGCTCGGCAAACTCGGCGTCGCCACGGAACTTGGCACCGATACTGCCTGGACCTTTGAACCACTCCCCCCGGAATTTGGACGGAAAGCCTTGCGCGCGCTGGGTTGGGATGGCGCGACGCCGATCCTTGCGGTCTGCCCAATCAATCCGTTTTTTTGGCCCGTAAGCGCGTCTCTAGTGAAATGGCTCGCCCACTCGATTGGCGGCGCGTACGCCAAAAGCTACTACCGCACCATCTATTTCCATAAATCGGGCCGCGAAGTGGACGCCGCATACGAAAAATATCTCAGTGAGATGGCCGAAGGCGTCCGCCGCTACCGCGAGCGGCGCAAGGTATTTCCCGTCCTCGTCGCAATGGAGATGCTCGATAAAGACGCCTGCGAGCGCATCGCCGCAAAACTCGGCGGCGCACCCATCGTCGCTTCTGGGCAATTCAACATGTACGAAATGGTGAGCATGCTCCGCGAATGCGACCGCATGTTGTCCTCGCGCTTTCACGCCATCGTCAGCTCGATGCCGGCGGGCGTGGTCTCCGCGGGCGTTACCATGGACGAGCGCATCCGCAATCTAATGCGCGAGCGCAGCCACGAACACCTGCTCATGAAAGTAGATGAACCCGATCTCGCCGATAAGATAGTAACCGCCCTGTCCGCGCTCGATGCCGAAGCAGACGAAATCCGCTGCGCCATGAGGCGTACTGTCGCGCGCAACCTCCAGCTAATGGCGCGCATGGGCATGTATTTCGAGGCGCAGATTGCGCGCCAGTATCCCGAATTTCCAATTCGCCGCGGCGTTTTGGGCTGGGAAGATTATCTTCCGCCGCTTGGACCCGCCCTCTGCGAACTCCTCGAAGCGCATAGCGGAGCGATGGTCGCATGACATTTCTCGAAAATATTCTTGCGCGCCTCGATCGAACGCCTGGAACTGCCGTGCTGGCCGAAATTCGCGACGGAAAAACCGTCTCGGCAACTGGCGGCGAGCTGCTGAATCTCGTTGCGCAAGCCCGCGGCTTTTTGCGTGCGCGCGGGCTGAAACCTGGCGACCGTTGCGCGCTTTGGGCGCCCAATAGCATCCGCTGGGTGGCACTCGATCTGGCGATCATGGCGGAAGGCATCATCGCCGTCCCGCTTGACCCACGCCAGGTTCCCGCGGAAATCAGTGCTGCAATCGCGGACTGCACACCATCGCTCGTTTGCTGCGCCGACTCAACAATGGCTGGGCTTCTTCAAGCGGCGAGCGCTGCTGCACCGTGCATCGCGCACTTCAACGATATCTTCTCAACAGAGGCCACCCTCGCGGAGCCGCCTCTTCATCACGCCGACCACGACGCGGTTACCATCGTCTACACCTCGGGAACATCCGGCGAATCGAAGGGTGTTGTCCTGAATGCGGGCAACGTTTCGTTTGTGATCGGATGCACTAACGCTCGTTTGGATCAATTGATGGGCGCGAGAAAAGAACCGGATCGAGTTTTCCAGTACGCGCCGTTCTGTTTTGCCGCGGCACGAATCCTGCTGTTCACTTCCCTCTCGCGGAATAGCGTGCTGACGCTTTCAACCGATCTCACCAGGATTTCTGAAGAGTTGAAGCTGGCCGTGCCGAATTACTTCGTGAATGTGCCGCTGTTTCTCGAGCGCGTTCGGCGAAAAATCGAAGAATCGATTGTAAACCGCGGCGGATTCGCGGCAGCTCTCTTCAGGCGCGCGCAGCAAGCGTATATGCGGCGCTACCGCAAGCAGACCAATTTCGTCGATGGTCTTTGGTGGGCGGCAGCAAACCTGATTCTGTTTCCCCCCATTCGAAAAAGTATTGGACCTGACCTGAAAGCCCTCATCTGCGGTTCGGCCCCGCTATCGGTCGAGACGCAGCTCTTCTTCATGATGCTGGGCATTCCTGTGCTGCAGGTTTACGGACTCACGGAGACCACTGCGATCTGTACCATGGACGATCCGCTGCACTTCGAGCCGGGACGCGTCGGCCCAGCCATTCCCGGCGTCGAAATGGCCGTGTCCCATAACGAAGAGATTCTCGTGCGCGGGCCGAATGTTTTCCCGGGCTATTGGCAGCGGCCTGCGGAAACTGCAAAGGCCCTCGCCGGCGGATGGTTCCACACCGGAGACCAAGGTGAAGTCGACGCGCAAGGCAATTGGCGTATCACCGGACGCCTGAAGAATCTTATCGTCCTCGATTCCGGGCACAATGTGGCCCCGGAGCCTCTTGAGGACGCAATTGCCGCGCGCGTGCCGGAAGCGCAGCACGTGATTCTCGTTGGCAATCGGCGCAGTTCCCTCGCAGCTCTCCTCGCGGCGTCGGGAATCAATGGCAACAGCGTGAAAACCGAGCAGGTCCAATCGGCGCTCGATGCGCTCAACGTCAATCTGCCGCATTACAAGCAGATTCGTGCTTTTCAACTGATCGCCGAGCCGTTCACCATGGAAAATGGTTTGCTCACCACCAACGGAAAACTCAAGCGCGACGCAATCGCCTCGCGATTCGCCTCCGAAATTGACGATCTTTACCGGAAGAAGACGGCATGAAGCCGTTCCGGGGGAAAGCACTCTCATGGCACATGGCGGACGGCGTGATCGAACTTCTGCTCGACCGCGAGCCCTGCAACGAAATCGGTTCGACCACACTCACCGAGCTCGAGCAATTCGTCGGCGAATCCGAACCCGTTTGGGAAACGGCGCACGCGCTGATCATTTCCAGCAGCCGCAAAGAAGGTTTTTGCGCGGGGGCCGATCTTCGCGAGCTTTACGAGCGCTCACAGAAGTTGGCCTCGGCTGCGCGCGCCGCTGGCGTCCGCGACTTCCTCGAGAGGATTCATCGCGTGATGAACGCAATCGACGCCGCTCCGCTCACGACAATCGCCGCCGTCCACGGCGTCACTTTTGGGGGCGGCTTCGAGTTGGCGCTCGCTTGCGATCTGATTATTGCCGATAAAATGACGCGCTTCTGCTTTCCGGAGTTGCGACTCGGCCTCATTCCCGGTTTCGGCGGAATCCCGCGGCTCAAGCGCGATCTGGGAAACGCGGTCGTGCGCGACCTGCTTCTCACCGGCCGCAGCATCAATGCGGAGAAAGCGCAATCAGTCGGTTTGGTGAGCCAAGTCACCGGAGAGAGTGGCGCATTGCGAGTTGCGCGGGCCACCGCTTCGCAGCTCGGCAAATTTGACCGCGAAACCGCCAGCGCGGCGAAACGTTTCATCAAACCGCTGCCGCACGACGAACTGCGCCGCGAAATCGAACTCTTCTGCGAACTATTCACACGGCCCGCGGTTGAGGCCGGTTTGCGAAAGTTTGTCGAAAGCACCGACGCTCTGCCCTATTTGCCGTAAGAGTGAACAAAATAGAATCGGCGGCGGAACCGCGTGAGCGATATGGCAAGATGTCACGTATGACCACTCTGGAAAACACCACCGACGAAATCCTGAAACTCGCCTCCGCGCACTTTGGCGTTCCGCGCGAGCAGCTTGGTCCCGACGACGATTTTTTTCGCAAGCTCGGCATCAATAGCCTGCAGGCTCTGGACCTGCTCACCCGCATCGAGCAGCATTTTCACATCGAGCTTCCGGATTACGAGCTTCAGGGCGTCACCGATTTCCGGACGCTCGCGGAACGTATACAATCCCGGCTTTGATGCTGGACCTTCGCCAATACAACTGTCTTGCCGAAGCCCTGCGAGTGGCCACGGATCGCTGGCCCGATGAAACTTGCGTGATCGAAGCGGATCGGGACCGCGAAAATGCCCGCTTCACCTATCGGCAGTTTAGCGAAGCCGCCATGCATCTTGCGCGCGCCTTGCAAGAAAACGGTTTCAAGGAAGGCTCACGCGCGGCAATCCTGATGAGCAATCAGTCGAAATGGCTGATTTCCGCGTACGCAGTTTTTTTTGCAGGCGGCGTGCTCGTTCCGCTCGACTATAAACTCACAGCGTCCGAGCAATTGCAGCTTCTGGCCCATTCGAAAGCGGAAGTTCTGATCACGGAATATCATTTGTGGCGCGCCCTCGCGAAGGATGAGAAATTCCAGAGCGTCGCTGCCGGCACCGTGATTGTCAGCGAAGCGCTCCCGAGCGCCGATCTCGGCGCTGCAAAACGCTGGGAGGAATTCCACGATTCGCGCGAGCCGACGTTCGTGCAGCGGCAGCGCAAAGATCCCGCGTGCATCGTTTATTCCTCCGGCACGGGAGGCCGCCCCAAAGGCTGCGTCCTCACGCACGACAATTATTTGGAGCAGTGCATGGCGGTGACCCCGATTTTTCCTTTTTGGCCGGGCGCTCGCTATCTCAGCATCATTCCAACAAATCATGCCATCGATTTCATGGGCGGCTTCATCATGCCTTTCACCGGCGGCGGCACGGTCGTGCATCTGCGCACGTTGCGTCCCGAATTTATTCGCGAAGCATTCTCCCGCTACACAATCACCTACATGGCCGTTGTGCCGCTCATATTGAATAATCTTCAGCGCGGCCTCCGCGAGAGATTCGCAGCCCTGCCTCCATTCAAGCGCCGCACGCTGAACGCGTTGATCGCCATCAACAAGGTACTTACGCGCCGCCGTCCCCGCCCCGCAGTCAGCCGCACACTTCTCAAAGACATTCACCAAGCTTTTGGCGGCGGCCTGCGTGCTCTGCTCGTCGGCGGAGCGTTCACCGAACCCGCCACAATCGAGTTTTTTCACGATCTCGGCATTCCCATTTACAACGGCTACGGCTGCACCGAAGCGTGCACCGCGATTACCTTGAATGACCTGCAGCCGTTTCGCCCCGATACGGTGGGCCGCCCCGTTCGCGGGATGGAGATTCGCGTTCTCAATCCCGACGCGGAAAAGATTGGAGAAGTCGCCGTCCGCAGCAAAACGGTGATGTCTCATTATCTCGATGATCCTGAAATGACCGCCGAAACAATTGTGGACGGCTGGCTCATCACGGGCGATCTCGGCCGCATCGACGCAAACGGCGACCTGCAGCTCTTCGGCCGCAAGAAAAACATGATTGTCACCGAGGAGGGAAAAAATATCTATCCCGAGGATATCGAGTCTGTCTTCGAGCGCGCACCGGCAAAAGAACTCTGCGTGTTCGCGGCAAACTATCTTTGGCCCGCGCGCACGATGACTGGCGAGCAGCTTGTCCTCGTCGTGCATCCGGAAAGCGCGGCGCCGATCCCGCATGAAATTATCGCTGAGCTCGCCGAGCGCAATCGTCGCCTCCTGCCTTACAAGCGCGCGGGCGGCTACCTGGTCTGGAACGCGGATTTTCCCCGCACCGCCTCCATGAAAGTGAAGCGCGCCGAACTCGCTGAGCAAATCCGAAACGCCATTGGCCGCGAAGCCGTGGTGCCGCTGTGACCGCAGCCCCGCTCGCGACAGCGGAGCTTATCCGGCCAGCAGTGAACGCGCGCTTCTTCGCCATCGTCAATCCTGCTGCGGGCGGCGGACGTTGCGGCGCTCTCGCGCCCGCTGCCCTCGAACGCGTGCGCCAGCTCGGCATCAATCTGGAAGTAGCGCACACGCGCTCCAGCGGCGAAGCCACTGCGCTTGCTCGCGCCGCGTACGCGCGCGGCTTCCGAACTTTTCTGGCGGTCGGCGGCGACGGCACGTCCTACGAAATTGTGAACGGCCTTTTTCCCGAAGCGCTCTCCGCTCCTCCGCCCGCTCTCGGTTTTTTACCGCTCGGCACGGGCAATTCCTTCCTGCGCGACTTCACCACGCGCGGCATCGACCACACCATCGACGCGCTGAAAGCCGGCAGCCGCCGTCCGTGCGACGTACTCCACTTGCGCCACTCTGCTGGCGACATCTACTTCATCAACATGCTGAATCTTGGCTTCGCTGCCGACGCCGGCGAAGTCGCCAACAGAAAATTCAAGCGCTGGGGCGAAGCAGGCTACATACTCGGCGTGCTCGCTCGGCTCATGCGCCTCGAGCATCATGCTTTTCCTCATCGCCTCGCTGAAGCCGATGAATGGGATCGCCGCAAATGCCTTTTCCTTGCCTTCGGCAATAGCAAACATACCGGCGGAAAAATGATGATCGCGCCGCTAGCGGATCCCTCCGACGGCCAAATCGAATACGTCCGCTGGTCCCCCATCGGCCGCCTGCGCTTGCTCTGGACGTTCCCTCGCCTGTTCACCGGCACTCACATCCGCCACCCGCTCGCCTCGCGCGCTGCGACCACCCGCATCGAACTTGACCTGCCCGGCTCGGTCAACACAATTGTCGATGGCGAAGTCCTCCAGCTCAAATGTCGCTCCGTGGAAATTTTGCCCGCCGCGCTGGAAGTGATCGTATGAAAAACGCGTGCCTCGCGGTTCGTTCGGCGCTGCTATGGGTCGTCAGTGGAATTCATTTCGCGATCGGCGGCGCCCTAATCCTGGTTTTCGGCCTCTGTGTTGACCGCCGCAAATTCGACTGGGTGAATCGCGCTTTCTTCCGCAACATCCTCCGGCTCGCGGGCGTCAGACTCGAAGTCAGAAAGTCGCCAGGGTTCGATCCGAAACAGACCTCCATTTTTATCTGCAACCACGTGAATATTTTCGATCCATTTGTAATTTATTCGGCGATCCCGCAGTTCGTACGTGGCTTTGAGCTCGAATCGCATTTTCGCGTCCCGATTTACGGCTGGATGATGGGCTGGTTTGGGAACATCGCGGTGCCGGATTCGCCCACCCGCGAAAGCCTCGAAATTATGACGCGCCGCTCCAAGGCCGCGCTCGATTCAGGAATCAGCCTGATCGCCTTTGCCGAAGGATCGCGCACGCGCGACGGCCACGTCCACGAGTTCAAGAAAGGCATATTCAGAATCGCGCAACGGTACGGCATTCCGCTTGTGCCCATGAGCATTGTGGGATCGTACGAGTTTTTTCAGACTGGAAACTGGATGCTTTATCCCGGAAAGATCACCGTGTATCTGCACGACACGATCGAAACCGCGCGCCTAGGCCGCACAAGTGTGGATGCCTTGCGCCAGCGCGTGCAAGATATCGTCGCAGCGCCCGTCGAAGAGTCTGTCGCCGCTATCTCGCAATCGGTAATCAAAACTAGAACGGCTCCGGAACAGTAGCGCCAGGAATCGCGCGTCCGGCGCGCAACTCTCGCCACGTATAGGCAACTCGATGGATTACGGTAATAGTCGAAAGCGTGGCGATCACCCACAGCACCGGCGCCATCCGCCGCAATCCCCCGCCGATAATCAGCAGCACCAGCCGCTCCGGCCGTTCCATGAATCCCACTTTGCACGAAGGAATCAGCGACTCGGCTCGCGCCCGCGAGTAACTCACCATAAATGAGCTGGCCATCGCCACGGCGGCAAGCGCCATGTAAAAGTTGCGTCCGATTAGCGTGTAATGCACCACCAGGCCCATGTACAGCGCCAGATCGGAATATCGGTCCAGCGTCGAATCCAAATATCCGCCGAACGCAGTCACCTGCCCTGCACGACGAGCCACCTGCCCATCCGCCATATCGAGGAAGCCCGCCAGGAACAACACGGCCGCAGCCTGATGAAACAGCCCCATCGCAAACAGCGCCGCCGCTGCCGCATTCACCGCCAGTCCCAAAAACGTGAAAGCGTTCGGTGTAAGGCCGGTGGCCGTCAGCCCGGTCACCACATGCTGCAGCAGCCACCCGGCTCCGTAGCCAATCCACGCTGTAATCGGACGGTTCAGAGTTGTTGGTTCCTGGCTCATCAGCGGAAATGATACACCGGCTCAAATAGTTCGTATATTGCGGTCAAGTGCCCGGGGTGGGGGTCGAACCCACACGACGCGTGAGCGTCAGGGGATTTTAAGTCCCCCGCGTATGCCATTCCGCCACCCGGGCCCAGTCTCTGCGAACGTATCCTACCAAAAACCTCACTGCAAGATGGCCCTTGAAC
>DATDIT010000071.1:0-13464 GCA_036520875.1 Candidatus Acidiferrales bacterium | reverse complement strand
GAAGTCCGCTTGTGGGGCGTGACCCACCGTCATGGGTCTTCCAGTCCGAGGTTGTCGTTCACCGCTTCGTTGAGTTTCTGTTTGCAGCCGAGATAGCGCTCAGTTGTCGCAACCGATGCGTGTCCCAGCAGAAACTGAATCTGTTCAAGTTCGCCACCGGCCAAATGGCATAACCGCGCACAGGTCCGACGCAAGTCATGCGGAGCAAGGGTCTTGATGCCGGCACGTTTCGCGGCCGCTTTCACCACGTGCCAGATCGCCTTGGCCGTGATTCTATCGCCCCAAATCTTACCCAGCCGACTTACTCTCCGGAAGATCGCCCCATCATTGATGCTAGCCGCCGTGGTCCACTCATCGACAGCGCCTTTCACCCACACTGGGACGGGAACGGTACGGATGTGCTTCCCTTTGCCAACTAAGTCGGCGATTACCCAGTGCTCCTCACGGATCTGGAAATCCTCCGTTCCGAGTCCAACCAGTTCGGCCCGTCGCAGGCCGCATCCAATGAGCAGCGCCAGAATCGCCCGATCACGCTTGCCACGCATGTTCTCTGGCGGCGACTTGCCCAGCAAAGTCCTGGACTGATCGGCGGTCAACCAATTGCCGATCCGCACACCCAGACGTTTTGCTCCCTTAACACGACGGATTCCGGCTGCCAGTTCAGGGCTCAGAAGGCCGGTATCGGAAGCTTCATAGGCGAGCCGCCTCACGGCGGCTAAGCGCACGTTGATGGTGGAGGGAGCGAGGTTCTTCTGCTCGAGAAAAAACCGGTAGCGAAGGACGACAGTTCGGTTGAACGCCAAACGGGGTTCAGAGCAATACCACATAATGAATTCGTTGATGGCATGACCGTATGATTCTTGAGAACTGGCTGCTGCGAGCGAGTGAAGAACCGCATTCTTCGACTGCTCCAAGTCGGGCAGCCGAAGTATTGCTTTAACTTTTGGGCGCTTCGACACCTTTTGATTTGCCATACTGGCGGCCTCCCACGCCGCGGTCAGTATGGTCGTTCAACTGAGCCTGATGGTCTCGAACCCCGTTTCTGGATACTTTCCGAGTAGCCGACTACACGTCCAATAGCAACGCTCGGTCTGGCGTTCTTCAGATGCCCAGAACCCCTGGCACCTAAGTCGATCAAATCTCATAGGGGCGGCTTCACATCGCCATATTCGTAGCGTGCGGATATGACCGCTTTGCCTCCATCGCTGTTCGTTTCCTCACGCAGTGGTAGCCCGTGCGCTTTAGAAATCCAGACCTGAAGGTCGATGGTGCCCTTGGCTGTTTCCGAATGTGAGCCATAGAGCGACGCGATTTCACCATTTACAGTGTCATCTTTAACAGAACTGCATGTGTCTTTGGAATTATGCTGGGGGTTCTGTTGCTCCACCTGCTCGATATCCTTTATCGATCCTCCGAGAGACCATTTGCCATTGATCTTTATGTATATGGAACCGGCGGCATAGATCATTTCTGAAGTAAAGGTCTGCCCGCCGACCTTGGATGTGACGTAGATATGAGTAGGCGTGACGTGGGTCTTGGCGGTAGCGTCCTTGAGCGCTTTTTCCATCACGCTGCAATCACCCTGTGCCCGCAGAGGGGCGCCGCCCATCAGCGGACCGGCAATTGTTACAAAGAGCGCGAGGTAATGAAATTTTGTCCTTGGCATGAAGGAGGCTCCTTGCCCCGGCAGATACTAACCTATCCGACCGTTCCGAGGAAAATAAACAGACAAGTAAGCCGCGTTCGCAGGTACCAGTGCAACGCCGCGTATCTTGCCGTCGCGCATCAGCTCGGAGCTGTCTCTCAAGTCCGCGAACACTAAGGGTGTCTACTTCTCCGGCAATTCGAATACCCAAATCTCGGCGTCATGATCGCGTGGATTCTGAATCTCCGGGACCAGCACCGGGTACGTCCTCGTAAGTGCTCTTTAAAATTCTGTTGCGCCAATGCGGAAGTGAGTAGGCTCAGACCCCTTCAAGCGCCGAATTGTCGAAGATGATGATCGAGGTGTTTATATCCCATGATGGCCCACTCGACAGGCGTCATCGGTCCGAAGAAGCTGTGTGGGTGTGTGGTGCATCTTTTCGGTCCTCCCGTCGAAAAATGGTCAATCATTTCAAGCAGATGTTGTTGCTCCGCGGCAAACCCGCGCTCGCCTACTATGATCAGGCTCTTGTCTGTAGGCATGTTCCGACGGATCGGATCTTCGCCCAGAACTGATTTCTTCGCCATCTTTCCGAAAACCCTCCCAATCAGATTTCGCGGTGGGAACTTCAATCCGGCTGCTATTTCCATCCACGCGGCACAATGCGCCATCATTTGCGCGACATCCATTGTGCCCCACTGCCTTTCGCTGTCCGGCCTAAGGCATTCGATCCGCTTTCTGATCTCCGTCACGGAAGAGTTTTCAAATAGATTTTTCATCGGTGCTTCCCCTTCAACTCCATCTCACCGACTGCTCAGAACCATGCGGTTGCCTTCACTGTCGTCGAAACTCCGCTACCGTGATACCTGGCTGCTATGGTGCGGGTTTTCGACTGGTGATGATCTCAACTCCCCCGGGGCGGCAAGCGGAAGACCTGTCTATGGGCGTCTACTTTTCCGGCAACTCAAATACCCAAATCTCTGCGCCATGATCGGGCGGATTCTGAATTTCCGGCACGAGTACCGGATACGTCCCGGTAATCGGCCCGCCGCTGCCGACAACGACAGCCACGTACTGCTTCCCATCCACGGTGTAGGTGATCGGACACGAATCCGGCACGTCGTTCAGCCGCATTTGCCACAACGTCTTGCCCGTGGCGTCGTCGTATGCCTGAAGATTCCGATCGAACGAGCCCGCGAAAGCCACTCCGCCCGCCGTATCCAACAGGCACGTCGTTTGCGGCGCGCGCTGCCGGTCCATCCACAGCACTTTCTTCGTCTCCAGATTGAAGGCTTCCACGCGTCCGACTTTACCGTCACTGTCAGGACGCAAGCGGATGAACCAATTCACGCCCGAAGTCAAATTCCCCCGCTGGCCCGGCGCCGCCGGTATCAAATCCATGCACGATTCGTTGAGCGCGACGAAAACAATCTTCCTCGTTGCATCGTAGGAGCCGGCGATCCAGTTTCGTCCGCCGCCCGGGTGCGGACACACCATGTGCGGCTTCCCGTCGCCGATCACCACCGCCGGATTGATCGTCTTCTCGCCGGTTTTCGGATCGATCGACGCGATCACGTTCTGAATTCCCAGGTCGTGCGAGAAAATGTACTTCCCGGTCGCTGCATCCATACCCTCGTAAATTCCCATCTTGCCGGACGTCACCACCAGCTTCTGGTCCGCGCCATTCACTGGCAGGTGAATCAGCTGCTGCTCGAACGCCCAGTCGAGATCCCACTGGTCATTGTGAACGTGTTGGAAGTACCACGCGAGCTTTCCTGTATCCGGATCGAATGCCAGCGTGCTATCCGTAAATAACCCATCGTTTGAGAATCCCGGTGCACGATGCAGCACCGGCCCAGTGTCGTAGGTCTGCCCGACTCCGAAGTACGCAAGCCCAAGCTGCGGATCGTAGCTTCCCGCGGTCCAAACGGACGCGCCATTCCGCTTATCGTCGGGCAAGCCATTCCAACTGTCGCCAGGCTGGCCCAGCTGCGCGATAGTGTGAAACCGCCACGCTTCTTTGCCGGTTTCAACATCCAGCGCCACGATAAAATTGCCGCCCGGCGCTTGACCGGCGATTCCCTGCATCACCTTGCCCTTCGCCACAAGCGGGCCGCCCGTCTCCTCGTAGCCTTTTTTGTAGTCGGCCAGAGGCGAATCCCAAACCACGTTGCCTGTCTTCACATCCAGCGCCACCAGATGAACGTCCGACGTCGGCACGATGAGCTTGTCTTGGTAGAGCGAAAGGTTGCGCTTCTGCATGGGCCGCGCGTCGCTCGGCAGTTGCCGCGAATACTGCCAAAGCAGGTCGCCCGTCAGCGCGTTCAGCGCCTGCACTTTATCGCCGTAGCTCTCGATGAAGAGCACGCCATCGTGTTCGAGCGGCGTCCCCTCGTTTTCCCCGTTCGGCAGAGACCACGCCCACTTCACCCGCAAATCGTGCACGTTTTTCTTTGTGATTTCCTTCAGCGGACTGAACCCTTGATCGTCGTAGGTACGCCGCCACAAGAGCCAGTCGCCGGGCGGCGGATTTTGCAGCAGCTCATCGGTCACAGGCGTGAATTTCTCGAGCGGATTCGGCAGCACCACTGGCGTCATCGGGGGAGCCAGCGGCGAAAGCGGCATCATGATCGCCGCCCGCCGCGTCGGGCCTCGCGGAATTTGCATCCGCGCGAGCGCCGTCGTATCCGTGGGCAATTCGTTCTGCCCCGCCTGTACTCCATTCACCTGGAGCACGTAGGCAATAATCTGAGCGGCCGCCTCCGGCCCCAATTGTCCGGGGCTCGCGGGCGGCATCTTCGTATTGATGTAGGTGAAAAGTTCCACCGCCGACTTTCCGCCCCAGTTGTTGCTGAACGTCATCCCGTTCAGCGCACTCGCAAATTCGCTGCCGCCGAGCGTCAGCCCGTGGCAGCTCGCGCAGCTCTTCGCATAAGCAGCCTTGCCCCGCTCAGCCTGCTCCGCCGTGTAAGTCGCAATCGACCTGCTGCTGAATTCCTGCGCGTAAATCGCTGGCGAATAGCCGAGAGCAATCAAAAATGTCGTAATCCCTAATAACATCCCGCGTTGCTTCATTCCCGCCCCCACACATGTGAATTATTGGAACGAACGCCCGCAACTCTTCTCCGGCGCTCGCCGCGCGCATTGAACCATTATTCACTTTGGAAAACTAGAGGAATGATGTTTGCGCCGTCATCCTGAGCTGAGTCCCGCGCTTTTTTCCTTCGCGCGGTTTGTGCGCGGCGCGGGACGGAGTCGAAGGACCTCTCTCGGAAGCCGAATGGAGCCTGTGTGCCCGAGTCGAGAAGCAGTGCATTGGCTATTTCTCGGTCTTGTCGCCGGAACGCAGCTTCCACAAAATTTGGCGCAGCATGCCGAGCCAGATCACCGCGTCGCGCTCCTGAATTTTCAGCCTACGGACCACGCGCCGGATGCGCTCTTCTGAATCCGCCACGCGCCGCATATCGAGAAATCCGCTCTCCCGCAGCGCGTCGATCAACATTTTCGTGATCCGCTCCACTTCGGCCGACGTCGCGAGCGCCACCTTCTCCGGTCGTCGACTTCCCTTCACCTCGCGGATCAATTCGTACAGGCAGACCGCGACCGCCTGCCCCAGATTCATCGAAATATTTTTCTCGCTGGTAGGAATCCGAATCAGCCAGTGGCAATGGCTCAGATCTCGATTCGATAGTCCGAACTTTTCCGAGCCAAAAAGAAGCGCAATGCGGCTCGCTGCCAGCCGCTTGCGAATCAACCGCGCGCCATCCGCGGGCCCGCGAAACAAATGATGCAATTGCCGGTGACGGACCGCCGTGGTTCCCACCACCAGCGCGCAATCCGCGACAGCATCGGCGACGCTGTCGAACTGCTCCGCGCTCGCCAGCACATCCGACGCCCCCACCGCCGAGCGCGCCTCGCGAAACGCGGGCTCGTACGGCCTCACCACTCGCAAGTGGCGAAAACCGAAGTTGCTCATCGCGCGAGCGGCCGCGCCAATATTCAGCGGATTGCGCGTTGCCACGAGGACCACGCGCAGGCGATCGGATTCCGCGGGTTTGGCCAAGGCCCGCCCATTCTAAAGCAGACGCGCCCCGGTTCACGCACAAACTCGCCCGCAAAAAACAAAACGAGGGCTGAGCCTAAGCTCAGCCCTCGTCTAACCGCCGAATCAGCTTCCTTTGTGATGCAAATCCGTGCAGATTGCGACGGCACTCGTGGGATCAATCGCGGTGCTATCGAATTGGATATTCTTGATGTCGCCCTTCTTGTCGATCACGAAAGTGGTGCGGCGCGCAAATTCATATTTGTCGCCGGCCATGGGATATTTTTGCAAAATGCCGTAATCGGTGAGCACTTTGCGGTTCATATCGCTGAGCAGCGGAAAGGTTACGTCAATCTGTTTCGCAAATGCGGCATTGGCGGGTGGGCTGTCTGTGCTGATGCCGAAAACAACGGTGTCGCTCGCTTCGATTTTGGCTAGATCAGACTGATAAGCCTGGAGTTCCTGTTTTCAACCGGGTGTAAACGCGAGAATGTAAAAGGCGAGGATCACGTTTTTCTTCCCGCGGAAGCTGCTGAGCGTGACCGCGCTCTGCTGGTTCGACGGCAGCGTGAAATCCGGAGCCGTATCCCCCACCTTGAGCTTGGTGGTGGCGATGGCCGCTTCCTGGCTCTGTGCCGCGAACGGCAAGGCGGCAACCATGAGGGCGAGAAGGGCCGCCACCGCTGCAAATTGCTTCATTTGGTGCTCCTTCCTTTGGGTTGGGTGCACGGAGATGTTATCAGACTATCATTCTAGTTAGAAGGAATTGCCGCGCGCCGCGGGCGGCGGCATTGCTTTGGTTTCATCGAGTTACCGCGATTTGTAGCGACAACTTTGTAAGATCAAGAGGCGATTTCAGCCGCACGGGCAAAATGCGAATTTTCGCGCTCGCCGGAGCCGAAGAGCGCTACAAAAGTTCGTTTAGACGGTCCTGAAGTTTGCGGTGTTCGATCTGGCGCTCGACGAGTGTGGCGCGAAGCGCGTCGACGACGTGGCCCGGGGCTTTGCTGGTGAAACTGTCGTCGGCGAGGCGCTTTTGCTTCGACTCGATGTCTTTTTCGAGGCGGTCGATTTCTTTTTTCAGGCGCGCGATTTCGGCGGGCTTGTCCACCGCATCGCCATACGCGATTCGCAAGTCGAATGCGGCAGTTGAACGGACGGCGCCGCTCTTCGGATCCAGATGGTCCTTCGAGACGCGCAATTCCGAAAGCGAGGCCAGGCGCAAAAGCGGGTCCAAATTTTCCTGGATTACATTTCGCAACGTCAGACCTCGCGACGAAAAATCGGCGGCGACTTTTTTCTTCGGATCCAATTTCATTTCGGCGCGGATATTTCGCAGAGAGACGATGATTTCTTGCAGCGTCGCCATGGCGTCGTCCGCGCCAACGTCGGTCCATTCCGCGCGCGGTTCCGGGAATTTATCCAAAGCGATGGAGTGGGCGGCGGCTGGTTGCGGAAGCTTGTGCCACAGCTCCTCGGTGAGAAACGGCATCGCGGGATGCAGCAGACGCAGCGCAGCATCCAGCGCGGCAAAAATATTGCGCCACGCGGGAACGGCAATTTCGCGATTGGGATTGGCGAGCTGCGGTTTCACCCATTCGATGTACCAGTCGCAGAAATCGCCCCAGAAGAATTGATAGATCGTCTGACAGGCTTCGTGGAAGCGGAAATTCTCGAGCGCATCGTTGACCTGCGCGGCGACGGACGCGAGGCGCGAAAAAATCCAGCGATGCGCCAGCGCTCCTTCGCCGGGAACCGGATATGGCGCTTTCGCGCGAATCTCCGGAGCGGCGAGTTCGTCCAGCGTGAAGCCATTGGCTTCAACTTTTTCCAAGTTGACGAAAAGAAAGCGTGCCGCATTCCAGATTTTATTTGCGAAGGCACGCGCACCGAGAATGCGGTCCTCGGTCAGCGCGATGTCAGTGCCGGGCGCGGCCATGCTGGCGAGCATGTAGCGGAGGGCGTCCGTGCCGTATTGCTGGGTGAGTTGGAGCGGATCGACGCCCGTGCCCTTGGTCTTGGACATTTTCGCGCCTTCAGCCGTGCGGACGAGCGAATGCAGATAGAGCCGGCGAAATGGAACGCTTGAAGCAAGAGTGTCCTCAGGGGCTAAAGCCCCCCGGGCAGCGAGGCTAATGTCGGAGCTGAAGCTTCGACCCCCTAAAGCGCCCTCAGGGGCTGAAGCCCCCGAACCCGCCACGCCTTTCGGCACGACTGAAGCCGTGCCCTGACGAACACTTTCACCCTGACTACCCTGACGAAAAGCTTCGCCCTGGTTACGCTGACTAGAACCCTCGCCCATAGAGGCAGAGGCGGTGATGCGATCGCGGCTGAGGTGAAGGCCCATCATGATCATGCGGACATCCCAGAAAAATAGAATGTCGTAGCCGCTGATCAGCAGGCTGGTGGGATAGAACGTGCGCAAGTCTTCGGTGTCGTCTGGCCAGCCGAGGGTGGAGAAGGGCCATAGCGCGGAGCTGAACCACGTGTCGAGAACATCTGTATCCTGCGTGAGTTTTTCTCCGCCGCATTTGGGGCATTTCGTGGGAACGCCCGCTGCGCGCGCGTGCCCCTCCACAATTTCGACGCGCGAATCCGTTGCGGGAACCATTTCGTTGCAGTCGGCACAATGCCAGATCGGAATTCTGTGGCCCCACCAGAGCTGGCGCGAGATGCACCAATCGCGAATATTTTCGAGCCACTGCAGGAGGATGGTGCGCTGATTCTCGGGGACAACTTCTATCAGACCTTCGCGCACAACTTTTTCCGCAGGCGCGGCAAGCGGTTTCATTTTCATGAACCACTGCGTGGAGATTCGCGGCTCGACGATGGATTTGCAGCGGTCGCAAACGCCGACGGCGTGCATATGCTCTTTCACGCCTTCGAGCAGACCAAGTTCCGTGAGGTCAGCGACGATACGAGAGCGCGCAGCGAAGCGCTCGACACCGGCGTACTTTCCGGCGGCCTCGTTCATGTGGCCGTCGCTGGTCATCACATCGATTTGAGGAAGATTGTGGCGCTTGCCTATTTCGAAGTCGTTGGGATCGTGCGCGGGAGTGATTTTGACGGCGCCAGTGCCGAACTCGCGGTCAACATAAGTGTCGGCGATGACGGGGATTTCGCGATTCATCAACGGAAGCATCACACTCTTGCCGATGAAGCGCTGATAGCGCTCGTCATCCGGATGAACTGCGACGGCGGTATCGCCGAGCATGGTTTCGGGACGCGTGGTGGCGACCACGAGAAATTCCTTCGAGCCGGCGATGGGATAGCGGATGTTCCAAATTTCTCCGGCGCGCTCGTGATGGACGACTTCAAGATCGCTGATGGCGGTCTGGCATCGCGGGCACCAATTGACCATGTAGCGTCCGCGATAAATCAGGCCTTCGCGATAGAGGCGCAGAAAGGCTTCGATCACCGCGCGGTAGAGCGCCGGTTCGAGGGTGAAACGCTCGCGCGTCCAATCGCAGGAAGCTCCGAGGCGGATCATCTGGTCTTTTATTACGCCGCCGCTTTCCGCTTTCCATTGCCAGACGCGCTTTTCAAATTCCTCGCGACCCAAATCCTGGCGACGGAGTTTTTCCTTGGCAAGCTGGCGCTCGACAACAAATTGTGTGGCGATTCCGGCGTGGTCCATTCCGGGGAGCCAGAGGGTGTGGTGGCCGCGCATGCGGTGCCAGCGCACCAGCATATCGATTTGCGTGTGTTCGAGCATATGGCCGATGTGGATCGAGCCGGTGATATTGGGAGGAGGAAGAGCTATCGAGAACGGAGCGCCATCACCAGAATTTTCCGCGCGGAAAAGTTTTTCGTCGAACCAGGACTTGGCCCAGCGCTCTTCGATTTCCTGTGGCTCGTAAGCCTTGGGAATTTCCCGTGGCATGGATTCCTTGCGTTGCTGAATTTCCCAGCGAGGCGAAGAACCACTATAAGGGCCGGGTGCGGAAGGCGTCAATCAGGTGGATAAGCAGCTGCGAGTCAATCTCCGGTTGTCGTGTTGATCAGAAACTAGCGCTGAGTTTTCTGCACGATTTCAGTTTCGAAGTGTGACGGTTGCGAGTTGTACATCGAAGAGAGGTTCTTCGACTGCGCGTCGCGGCGCTTCGCGCAAAACCAAGGGCGCGGGATACTTCGCTCAGAATGACGGCACACGGCAAAGGCGGAGGGCGAAAGGCCTCACCCCGTGAAGGCGGGGTGAGCTACATAAAACCAAAGGCGCCAATCGGGAGATCCCTCGGCTGCTCGGGACAAGTTGGCGTTTCCAGGTTGATGCGAGGAGCACGCCCGAGCAAGCGCGGGCGGCAAACAGCGGGAGCAAGCTCCCGCACTCCACATGCGCGCGAGGCACCCGTTCGCATGGGGAGGATAGTTTACAAATAGCCAAGCATGTGCGGAGGGCACGATCCTGTAAGGGAGTTAGTCATCGACCGGCAGGCGAAGGCGTAACATCGCCTAACGCTGGGCCCGGAAAACTGTCCCTCACTTCGAGTTCGGCGATGTCACCGTCGTAGCCCTTTGCTGAAGATGCGCGGAACCGAACGACAGCGCGCATGCCATCCAAATGGTGGCAAATGGTGAAGTGATCTTCGCCGTACCAAAGGGTATCGCTGAATCCCGTAGCAAAACCGCTGTTTGCGTGAAAAGTGAGAACTTTACCGTTGTCATCGACAGCGAGCGCGTATTCTTTAGACTTCTCGCTACAGGTAACGGATTTTAGAACGCCATCTGCCGTCTTGAGCTCTGTCGCTGACGCGTCGAGAGCGAGAGTCCCGACCGGCCGATCTTTTGCGGGGATGAGGTTCCAGAGTTCAACTGCTTCGTCGTGATCCGGTCCTTTCCAGCGGTCCGCAACAAACTTCGCAAGGGCTGCGGCATCGGCACCACGACCCATGCGCTGCAGAATCTGACCGGTGAGAAGATGATATTCCGCGCGGCCCGGCTCAAGTTGTTGGGCACGTTGGGAGAGGCGAAGGGCCTTTTCCAGATCGTTCTGGCGAATCGCAAGGCGAGCGAGTTCCACGAACGCCGGCGCAAACTGCGGATTCAAAATCACGACCTTCTGGAGAGCACTTTCGAAATCTGTCTGGTCAGATGGGGAACTAGACCCAGCTGACGGCGACAGCATCGTTTTGGCAAATAGGGATAGATAGAGGGTTCCGTCGAGAGAATATGCCTGGGTGAATTCGTTTTCGGCGGCAGCGTCCTTGCCCTGGGTGAAAAGTACATAGCCCATATCCTCGTGCGCGATACCGAGTTTCGGATCGGCATTGACGGCCTGCTGAGCGAGCGGGAGCGCGCCCTCGACATCGTGCGTCCAGATATGGAAGGCGGCCAATTGAGCATCGGCATCAGCCGGGGGCAAGATGCGTGCAAGGAAAGTTTTTTCGTCAATGCTTGGCGGAGTATCGTAGACGCCTGCCGAAAACGCATAGTGTTCTACATATTTCTCGAGCGCTCTATCCATTTCCTTGAAGTCGCCAAAGACCTGCTGAAATGCGGCTTCCTGGCTTTCGCCATTTTGTATGAGAACGAAAAATCGCGAGAGCCGGGCGCCGCCTTCCATCCCGGGACCGAACGTCATGTAATGAACGAGGGCCCAGGATTCAGCGTAGAACAACTGTTCTTGCATCGGCCCCTGCCACTTGGAATCCGGCGAGAACAATTTTTCGATCGGAATCAGCGGATAATTGCGCAGCATAGGGGATCGAATGCTCGGAGCGCCAACGTAGATCTTATGGTTTTCAAAGCGGGTATAGGTGTAATACTCCGCGATTCCTTCATCTAACCAACGCGGCAGCCATCGCATGTTGATATGCAAAATCGAGTGGACATATTCGTGATACACCGTCGCGATTTCAGGGTGGTCGAGGCGAAGCATCGCGTATTGCTTTTCCCAGCCATGAAAGTAAATGCCAGCCACGTACTCTCCACCCTTGGCTTTCTTGAGAGAAGGCAATAGCGACTGGGCTGTATTTTGGTCGGTTGCCGCGAAGACGAGGAGAGGAGCGCCCGAGTCCAAGCGAAGTTTAGGGAATTCGGTGGCAAAAATGTATCGCAGCTGCTCAAGACCAAATGCCACGTGGCGAGCATCGGTTTGGCTGCCGTCAGTGACGACCCGGAAATGAGGGCTTTCGACCTCAATCCATTTCGTACTGCCCGCGGCGGAGCCATTACAAACGAAAAGCATCAAGCCTAGCAACAACGGCGTGAATTGAGATTTCATGCCGAGTCGATCATGCCGTCGTTGTCATTTGAGGTCAATTCCTTTATGAGTAATTGTTTCGTATCCAGTTGGCCGGCAAAAGACGTAAAAGGCAACGGCCTTATCCGGCTACCCGTCAATCGTTCAGTGAGATTCATGCTCGCTCGTTGACTTCAACATACACACGCGTGTATAACCCCGCCGGTGAAGTAACGCGCGGAGAATGTCGCCGGGATTCAGATTTGCAAGACTCGTCGAGAATCGGGCATCGGGATCCGGGCGCGACGATGAAAGACCGCCCAACGGAGGAAAATTGAGAGTGAAAAGTTTGGCGTCTGGTGCGATTGCGCTGGCACTTGTGTTTGGCGGATTTTGCGTCACGTTGACTACGCGCGGGCAGGATCATAACGCCTTGCCGCCAAAGTGCGACCGCGGCTGCCTGGTCGAATTCATGAACAAATATCTGACCGCGCTGGTTACACGAGACCCGAGCCGGGTGCCCTGGGCTGACAAGGTGGAGTTCACTGAGAATAACGTGCGGCTAATGGTTGGCGATGGGTCTTGGGCAGTGGCGACCGGCAAGGTGGACAATGATTTGATTGTGGCCGATCCTCTGACGGGGCAGGTGGGTTACTTTGGGACCGTGGAGTTGAACGACCTGCCCACTTGGTTTGCCGCGCGCCTTAAGGTGGCGGACGGCAAGGTGACAGAGCTGGAGACTGTTTGGCGGCCGCGGCCCGCGGTTCTGAATCCTGCGGCTCCGGCAGGCGGAGACCCCAAGGATTTGAAGGCCGATCCTGCTATGTATGAGTCTCTGGCGCCGGTGGAGCGTGTGCCGCGCCGTAAAATGATCGACTTGGCAAACGGCTACTTCGCTACGCTACAGCTCAACGATGGAACTCTCTACACCGAATTCGACCCCACTTGCTCGCGGATCGACAATGGCACCAAGACGGCCAGCAACCCCGATTCTCCCCAGGCTAGTTTCCGCTTGAACTGCGGCGACCAGTTTAAGACCGGCATGTACGCCGCCAACGATGCCGTGCGCGAGCGCGACTTTTTTCTGGTCGACGAAGAGAAAGGCATCGTGATGGCCAGGGCCTTTCTCGACCACAATGCAGTGGTGCAGACGATCAAGCTGACGGACGGCACGCAGATTCATGCCGGCTTCAGGACTCCGAATAGCTTCGTGATGCTGGAGATGTTCAAGTTCAAAAACGGCAAGCTTTATCGCGCAGAGGTGGTGCATGCCGACACTAACTACCATGCAAGTTCACCTTGGACGCCGCCCTCGCGTCGCGATTAGCTGGACTTGATCCGTTGCCTTACAGATCTCAAGTAACAACGGGAACTGAGAGAATCGTCTGTTGGCTCGGTGGAAAAACTGCTTTGATTCAGGGCAGCGTGTTGGGCGGCACTCCGTTGTGACGCGCCTGGTCCCGCAGCGCATCGATATGCGCAGCGATAGCATCGCGCTTGCTCTGCAGTTCCGCTTCTTCGCGAGCCCAGCTATCGCCTTTCACTGACCAAGGCCGTGAGGATGTTTTTCCATCGCCCATTGATTTCCCATCGATC
>DATDIT010000070.1:0-11156 GCA_036520875.1 Candidatus Acidiferrales bacterium | reverse complement strand
AACTACGGCGAACGCGAATAAAATCAGTTCCATCGCAAAAAAATTCGGAATGGGGTACTGCGGGTTCGCGGGTTGAACGTGAAGTCGCGCAAGCAGCGCAGCCGCGGGCTTGCCCAGCAGCCAATTTACCGTCTTCGTCGCGCCAAGAACCTGCTCTTCGCCCATGCTTCTCCGCGGATGTCTGACTTCGGGATTATGATTTCGTGATTGGAATTACCGCGCCGTCCAGCGATGTTGCCCGCGCATCAATTCGTACCCTAGCTCGCAAATGATTGCCGGAACCACCGCTGCCAGCCCGCACAAAACGGCCACCGCGGGCAATCTCAGCCAAACAAGAATAGCATACGCGGCTACCAGCAACAACGCGAAGCGCCCCAAGAACTTAGCGTGAGTTGTCCTGGGAACGGTCACATGTTCAGCCCCTGCTTGCGCCATTCCCAGCCGAATCACGCCCGCGGCTCCTTGTCGAAGCCAATGGAAATTCAGCCAGCACAGCGCCCCGCCCAGCGCCGCGCCCGCTGCTGCGCGCCCACCCCAGCCAATAGCAGCGCCCAACACCGAGGCAGCGCCAGCAACGGCGATCCAACCCTCTATTCGCCGCTCGATCGCCACACTCTCGGACTCATCCGCCATCTTTTTTATCCAGCAGCGCCGCCGCCTTCACTACTTCGCGAACGCCAATCCCCAGCCCCAAAATTCCCAGCACCAGCATGAAAATTGGCTTCGTGTGCAGCCAGCGGTCTAGCAGGTAGCCGACACCGCCGCCGAGCACCATCGGCACCACCAGGCTGAAAGGCAAACTCCACGCCAATGCGAACGCCTTAGCTGAGTCGCCTGAAATTTTTCCCGGTCCGCGATCCTCGGGCGCCACGTGCCTCCTGCTACTTTTTCTTGATCTTGAAGACGCGCTCAGCGTTCCCGTGATAAATCGCCTGCTTGTCTTTTTCCGAAATGCGTGCCGCGTCCATGAACTCCACCGCGTCCGGATGGTCCTGATACGGATAATCGATCGCCCACATAATGCGGTCGGCTCCCATCGCTTCTATGCAGAACTTCAGCGTCGGCTCCCAATTCATTCCGCTGGTCGTGATGTAAAAGTTGCGCTTGAAATACTCGCTGGGCGACAACTTCAGTTTCCGCCGGCCAAAATCAATTTTCACCTTCTCATACATGAAATCCAATCGGTAGAGCCAGTACGGAATCCCCTCGCCCATGTGTCCCAGCACGACCTGCAGTTTCGGAAACTGGTCGAAAACCGCTCCCGTGATCAGTCTCAGTCCATGCAATCCGGTCTCCGCCTGGTAACCCCAAATCGCGTGCTCCAGGTGATCGGCTTTGTACGCCTTGGCCATCAAGGGAATGGGAGCGCGAGGGTGGATGTAGAGAGGCACGTTCAGATCCTCGATCGCCTCGAGAATCGGCCAATATTTCTGCTCGCTCAGGTATTCCCCGTTGGTATGCGAATTGATCATGATGCCGTTCAGCTTCAGCTTCGTAATCGCGCGCTCGATTTCCTTCACGGCGCGTGGCGGGTCTTGCACGGCAATCGTCGCAAGCCCGGTGAAACGATCCGGATAACGCTGAATTGCATCGCGCAGGCGGTCATTCCCAATTTCCGCCACCGCCACGGCTCGGTCAGGCTCCATCATCTGCACGCCGGTGGACGTCAGCGCCAGCAGATGCATGTCCACATCGTACTTATCCATTTCCCGCATGCGCATTTCGTATAGATCGATCAGCCGGTTGTGGACCGGCCCGTTTGGATCGGTCTGCACTCGCCAGAGAAACAGATCGGGATCGTACTCTTGCGCGTTGGCCACCAACTCGCGCTGCGCCTCCATCTGTTCCGGAATCGCGAATGCCTCTTCAGTTGCGATGCGTCTGTACTTCTTGGGCCTCGACTTTGTTTTCGATTTGCTTGCACTCGCTTTTCGCGTGGGACTCATTGGGATCTCTCCTCAGTCAAGAATCGCTGACTATCGATAGCGCAAACCGTATTCAAACCCCGGGGAGTTTAGCGCAGGGAAGCCAAGTTTGCACGTTAGCAGCAACGCCGCGCCGGAGGCTGCTACACACGTCCCGCGGACTATCCTATCCGTGGTGTGCGCCGTGAAGCACGGCCACAGCGTGCGGCAGCAGGTCGGCAATAGTATCGAGAGACTCCACGGCCCCGCGCGGGCTTCCCGGAAGATTGATGATGATTACCTGACCGCGAATGCCCGCGGCCGCGCGCGAAAGAATAGCCCGCGGTGTTTTTTCGCGTCCCGCATTTCGCATCTGTTCGGAGAATCCCGGGATCAGCCGCTCGCAAACGGCCGCCGTCGCTTCCGGCGTCACATCGCGAGGCCCTACGCCCGTGCCGCCTGTCGTCAAAATAAGGTCAGCGCTGTTGGAATCAGCGGCGCCTCGTAAGAACGCTTCGATGGCCGGCCGGTCGTCCGCGCAAACCGCAAAAGCCGCAATCTCCCAACCGAGTTCCCCGCATCGGACCATCAACGAAGGCCCCGAGCGGTCTTCCGCCTTGCCTGCGGCCACCGAATCGCTGATTGTAAGAACGGAAACGCGCATGAGGACCCAGTGTTACCCGGTGGTTTCCACACCTTCGGTGGCGCCGTCGCGCTGGCCTTCATCCATCAGCCGCAGCCCTTCCATCAATAGGCCGGTCGTGCTGCGGGAAATCGTCGTGCGCGTAGGGCCGGAATTGAAGTCGATCTCGAACTCGCCCGCCGGCCAACGCATCACTTGAAAAACAGCATCTTCACCTTCGAGCGGCCCAAGCTGCCCATCCGCGCATTGCCCCGCGGCGAAATACAATTGACACGTTTCCGTCTGATGGCGAATTGTCAGGCGGCACGATTTCTGCCCCATCTCGAGCGACTGCAGGAGATCGAGGATGCTCATTTCCTCCAGGCGTCCCTGAATCACGCCCGGCCGCACCGCCCGGCTTTGCAGTTTTTCGAGGTGAAGCCGGTCGATCACCTTTTTCGTGCGGCGCACAAGATCATTTATGAAGAAGGGCTTAACGACGAACTCCTCCACGCCTTCCACGATCGGCCGCAGTTTTTCTTCCACGTCGCTGCGGCTCGCCAGGAAAATAAACGGAATCAGCTTGGTCTGCTTGCGCCCGCGCAATTTTTCGTAGAGCTGGCGCCCATCGAGGCCAGGCATGCGGTAGTCGCATAGAATCAGGTCCGGCGGGTCGTCCACGATTTTCAGCAGAGCGTCCGCGCCATCCGCCGCCGCCTGGGTTTCACAGTGCGGCGCGAGTCCCTTCATCAAAAGGTCAAGGATCAGCGCATTGTCGTCGACTACCAGCACGCGGACATCCGTCATCGCCGTCATCGTTTCGCAATTTTTCTCGAACGCGCGGGCGAGCGCTCATACGTGCCGCTGCGCCCCCCCGACTTCTTCACCACGTAAATTTCCGTGATCTCCATGCCGCGTTCGAGGGCCTTGCACATATCGTAGATCGTCAGCGCCGCCACCGACGCCGCAACAAGCGCTTCCATTTCCACCCCGGTTGGTCCTGTGGCCGTCGCTTCCGAAGTTATCTCAATTCCATTTTGGCATAGCTTCGCGCTTACATCCACGTGCGTCAACGCGAGGGGGTGACAAAGCGGAATCATCTCCGAAGTACGCTTCGCCGCGGTGATTCCCGCGATTCGCGCGATTTCGAGCGGATTGCCCTTAGGCGATTTCAGCCGCCGCACGCTCGCAAGCGTCGCGGCTTGCATTCGCACAAAGGCATGGGCACTGGCAGTGCGCGACGTGGCTGGCTTGGCCGTAACGTCTACCATGCGCACGCGTCCCGTCTTATCGTAGTGCGAAAGCTTCTGGTCAGTGGGCAATTTTGCGGCGCTCGTGCCAGTGCCCAAGGTCGCACAACGATAGCAGGCGCGCAAGTGCCTCCGCCCGCGGACTTTCGAGCCGGGAAACGGAGAAGGCGCGATCCGGCAGCGCCGTAGCTCGCGACCTTCGGACTTCGCTTTTTGGTAGGAATTGACTGCTACTTGGTTCTGAGAGGCGCGATCGTGGCGCCGTCCCAATGCTCGTCAGCCTTGCCGCCCTTGAAGCGCCACATGTCGAACCACGACGTAGTGTATTTCTTCGACGGGTCTCGCGGGTCGGTCATTTCGCGCGGCGTCACCACAATTACCAAGTCGCCTTCCGCCACCACAGCCACAATCCTGGTCTTCGTAAGGTGCTCGGGAACGGGAGTCGGCTTGCGCGCAGACTCGAAGTATTTCACCACCGGCGCAAGCCCCGACGTAACGTTGGGATTGTGCTGATGGTATGCCTCTGTCAGCCACTTGTTGGCCTCGTCCCAATGATTCGCCTCCAACAGATCCTTCATGATGTGATAGGCGGCCTGCTTGTTGGTGTTCAACCGCGGGTTCTTGCTGGTGAAAAGAGCGTCAGCCTCTGCGCCCGTCACGCCGACCACCGGCTCTTGGGCAATCGTAGCCACAGAGACAAACGAGATCGCGAGCGCCACTAGGACAAATGGTTGTATTTTCATGCGTGCTAGATACATCCGAATGCGGGACGCTGTCAAGACCGTATCGAATGAGCAGCCTGTTGCCATCGTTGCTTCCCCTGGGTCTGCGAGAGCGCCCAGTCGAATAGGTCGCCCATATGCGACAGTATTTCTCCTGCCGATCGCGAACCCTCGGCCGCTCGAAAGCTGCTGAACTCTGGCGGCGCGTCCCGCAGCACTTTGGCGGCCCGATAGGCGAGCGTTGCCAAGGCATGCCGGAGTGAAAGATCGCGTTTGTATCCCGCCTTAGCTGTTGTCATCGTCACGTCCTCCGAATCAACAAGCAGCTATTATTTCACGGGATTCAGATCCAGACCGAAATGTGGATGAGCGTAAGTGCCGTTCATTACCACCGGTACCATCGAACCTTTCTTTTTGTCGACGAAGGGATCAATAAGTTTGGCGAAGACGGATTTTATCCCGCCGGCGCTTTTGGAAAATTTGGCGTCCATCTTCAGCGTGCCGTGAAAGTTCACTGCCTCGTTCAGCAGATTGTACGTCCCGTGCAAACGCGCGTCAGCGCCGGGGACTTTGAATGACAGGTCCGTGAAGGTGGCCACGCCGTCGCGAAGCGCCACGTGCCCGCGAAGGTCTGAAATTACATTCTCCTGCGGAACATTTGCATTCTTCTGCTGCGCTTGTCGGGCTTTCTTATCTCCTCGGGCTGCCGCGCTCAGGTCATCCGCTTTGGCCTGTGTGGCCGGTTTTTCGAAGTGTCCGCCGGCGATTCCGAAATCGCCGTCCAGAGTAACCTCCTTCAGGAACGGCTTTCCTTCCGGTGGAACCGTCACGTGGGCTCGAAAGCTGGTTACGCCCGACATCGGAGTAGGTGTTCCGCTTACGAAAAGCCGCAACATGTCCTGAATGCGTCCCTCCGAGACGTCAAAATCCAGCGCGGTAAATTTGCCGCGGTAATTCTCTGCGTTCGCCACGCTGCCTTTGGCATCCACTTCCGTCTGCGCGTACGTCGCGTTCACGCGATCCAGCGCAACATTCCCGTTGGTGCCGTTCACCGAAAGTTGAAAATGACTGGCGAGCGCTCCCATATTTTTGCTGCGCGAAACTTCAAAATCCGGAACCTCCGTTGCGCCCTTCACGTTTATGTGCGCGACGTTACCCGTAAATGTCCCCTGGGAAGCAAGGGTTCCGACGATGCCCTGAAAGGCGCCCAAGTCGGCGCGATCGAATGAATATTTCCCGGATACTGGCGTCTGGCCTGGGCTCTGTGAATTGAACGGGCCAAAGTGGCCTTCCGATCTGATCTCGCCCGGCGGCTCGGGATTGTGCATGTCCACTCGATACGAAAGCGCCGTCTTGGCGCCGACAGATTCCAGGCTAAGTTTGTGAATGTCGAATCGTAGAGGTGGCCTGCCGTCGCTGCGGGCAATTTCGAGCACCGTTCCATTGGCCACCACTTCACCAATGGTGATTTTCTGTTTCGAAGAGTCCGCTTTGAACTTTCCATGGCTGAGCTGTGGCAGTTCAATGCGAAGCCCCTCCAAAACCATACGAGCGATGTGATGCGGCCTCAGCACAAGATCCGCATAGCTCCCCAGGATGGTCAGCTTCTGGACGGTGAGGAGGGGCGGAGAATCCGCGCCGCTCGAATTAATGCGAAAGCTAAGGCCCTCCACGACGCAACCGGGATGAGGAAAGTAAATCGCCCTAAAATGCTTCACTGTTAGCGTGCCTGGCAGAGTTTCGCGCAACGACTCAGCGACCTTTCTTTTCGAGTAAGGGAAATAAAGCGCCAGCAGAACTGCCGCACCTGAGAACACCACGGCCCCAGCGATCGCTCCCTTGATCCATCGCCCCCGCGAACGACTCTCACCCCGTGCAATTGGCGTACCCTCCGACTGAGCGAATGACGGTGTGCTCTCTAACTTCGCCACATAACCCCCTTGGACCCGGAATCCAACAGGCCACGTCCAGATTTCACCCAAGGCGTAAGATGTGTCCATCAGGTCCACTTGGTATTCAGCGGTGATATTGCTTCGTCAGACAGGTGGATTGTTCGCAGGCCTGGTCGGCCGCTCGGTCCTTGAATTATATAGCTTGCACTGTGCAAGTGATATTTGATATCGTCCCCGCCGTGGCAGGGAAGTCCCAGTCAAAACGCCGGTCGGACTGTCCCGTAAGTATCTCGCTCGAAATGTTGGGCGACCGCTGGTCACTGCTGATCATTCGCGATCTGATGGTTCGCGGTTGCCGGACATTTAAGGAATTCCAGGGAGCGGGCGAGGGGATTGCCACCAACATCCTGTCGGATCGTTTGCGCAAACTCCAAGCGGTGGGAATTATCACCGCTGGAGTCGAAAAAACAGATGGGCGCAAGGTGAACTACCGCCTCACGGAGAAGGGAATTGACCTCGCGCCGGTTCTTTTGGAGTTGCTCATTTGGGGCGCGCGGCACGAAGAAACGGGCGCGCCCTGCGCCGTGATAGACCAAATGGAGCAGAATCGCCAGCAAGTTCTCGCCGAAACGCGGCGGCGCTGGCACGAACAGGACCCGACTCCCATTCTGCCGAAATTCGAGGATCGCAGGGACCGTCGCAATTTGACGCGAACACGCCGGAGCGCCTAACCCAGTTGGGCGAGCATCCAAAGATTCTCAGAATAGCCACACTTGAAGGAGCGAACCATGCAGCTAAATGCCTATCTGAATTTCAATGGCCAATGTGAAGCAGCTTTCAAGTTTTACGAGAAGTGCCTGGGAGGCAAGATCGAAGTAATGGGCCGGTTCGAGGATATGCCGGAAGGGGGCGGCGTTTCGCAGCAATGGCGCAGCAAAATCGTGCACGCCCAATTAAACGCTGGCAGCGCGGTGCTGATGGGATCGGATGCCCCGGACGGTCGTTTCCAAACTCCCCAAGGATTCTCCGTTTCATTGCAAACGAGCGACCCTGCCGAGGCAGACCGCGTTTTTAACGCTCTCTCCGAAAATGGCGCGGTCGCCCTGCCGATCCAGGAGACGCCCTGGGCTCTTCGCTTCGGTATGCTCGTGGACCGCTACGGCATTCCCTGGATGGTGAACTGCCAGAAAACGTCCGCTGCCGCGTCAGCCTAGTTTTCACCGATTCACCAGAACGTAAGGGTAAAATATTCAAATATCGAAGGGGGAAGAATGAGCAAAGTACGCGTATTGGTTGGAACACGAAAAGGCGCGTTCATTCTTGAATCAGATGGCAAACGCGAAAAATGGGACGTGAAGGGTCCGCATTTTGCCGGATGGGAAATGTATCACTTGAAGGGATCGCCGGCCGATCCAAATCGAATTTACGCCTCGCAAACCAGCGGGTGGTTCGGACAGATAATTCAGCGCTCAAATGACGGAGGCAAGACCTGGGAAACACCCGGCGGAGAAAAAATGCCCGAGCCCGCCGGCCCGCCTCCTGGCAAAAGCAATCATTTCCTCTATGACGCTTCTCCGGAAACCGGAAAACCCCTCACCACGCATCAGTGGTACGACGGCACTCAGCATCCCTGGGAATTCAAGCGCGTCTGGCATCTCGAACCATCTCTCACCGATCCCGATACGGTCTACGCCGGAGTGGAAGATGCCGCGCTGTTCAAATCCACGGACGGCGGCAAGTCATGGCACGAACTCTCCGGCCTTCGCGGACACGGCACCGGTCCGAAATGGCAGCCAGGGGCTGGCGGGATGTGCCTGCACACTGTCGTTCTCGACCATAGCAATCCCGGACGCATATTCGTCGCAATCTCCGCTGCCGGCGCCTTTCGCACCGATGATGGCGGCAAAACCTGGAAGCCCATCAACCAAGGGTTGAGATCTCAATATATTCCGGACCCTACCGCCGAGATCGGCCACTGCGTCCACCGCATCGCTCAGCACAAATCGCGTCCAAACGTTCTTTACATGCAGAAGCACTGGGACGTGATGCGCAGCAACAATGCCGGCGACCAGTGGGAAGAAGTCAGCGGCAATTTACCCACCGATTTCGGCTTCGTGATTGATGTTCACGCGCACGAGCCGGAAACAATTTACGTGGTTCCGATCAAAAGCGATGGCGAACACTTCCCGATGGATGGAAAGCTGCGCGTCTACCGCAGCAAGACTGGTGGAAATGAATGGGAGGCGCTCACAAAAGGTTTGCCGCAGAGCGATTGCTACGTCAACGTGTTGCGCGACGCGATGGCCGTCGACTCGCTCGATTCCTGCGGCATCTATTTCGGAACCACCGGCGGCCAGGTGTACGGCTCCCCCGACGCTGGAAATAGCTGGGCGCCCATTGTGCGCGATCTGCCAGCGGTGCTTTCCGTTGAGGTGCAAACGCTGCCATGATCGTCGTCGTGCTACCGCCGCATTTGCGAACACTCGCGCGCGTCACCGGAGATGTGGAGTTGGAGGTCTCGGGTCAAGTCACGCAGCGCTCGGTCCTCGACGCGCTCGAGGCCCGCTATCCGGCGCTCTGCGGAACGATTCGCGACCAAGTCACAAAAGAGCGTCGGCCGTTCTTGCGATTCTTCGCCTGCGAAGGCGATTTGTCGCACGAATCGCCGGACGCTCCGTTGCCCGAGCCTGTCGCCTCGGGCAAGGAGCCTTTCTTCATCATCGGCGCGATCGCCGGCGGCTAGATTCCCGGAAGGATCGCCTAGCTTGGGAACTGCGCGCGCGTAGTCCGAAACGCGCTCTGAACGGTTTCCTCGAGCGGCTTCTCGCGCAGCTCCGCGTTCAGCACTTCGATTCCCCACGGACCGTCGTAGCCTGTCTTCAGCATTTTCGAAACAAAATCCTTCGGGTTGAATTCTCCCTCGCCGCAGAGCAATCGATGATTGATCGTATCCTCATGGAGGCTCCAGGAGCACTCGTGCGTGCCGTCGTTGATCTCGATGCTGGTGATGTATTTCAACGGCATGCTCGCCACTTTTTCGTAGGGAATCTTCAGCTTTGCGATGTGCCACAGGTCGAGGCAGATTCCGCCGTTCTTGGCCCCCGCGCCTTCAACGAGCTGCAGGGCCTTCTCGACTGAATCGATATCGCAAAACGGCATCAGTTCGAAGCCGATTGGCGTGCCATGCTTGGCCCCGTCGGCACAGAGCCCGGCGAACGACTCGATCATTTTCGACATGGTGGCCTGCGTCTTGAAAAAGTGGCCGACCTTGACGTGATGCGCTTCCAGAGCTTCCGCGGCCACGAGAAGCTTCTTGCGCTCGACGTCGGACGCCTTTTTTTCCTCGCCGTCCAAAAACCAGCCGCCGAGGAATTCCAGCTCCACGTGCCGGATGCCATTGTCGTCTAAGATCTTCTTCATCTCTTTCAAACTGCGCTTCTTCAACGTGTGCTCCAAGTCGGCGTGCCAGATGCCGATGCCTTTGAAACCCGCGCGAGCAATCGCCTCCGCGCGCTCCTTGAAATCCGTGGTGCTGAATTCATGGTCGGTGTGCGGCTCAGCGCCAATTGCGAATGTCCAGTACGAAGCCAGCAAATCGATGTTCTGGGGCATCCTGATTCCCTTCCGCGATTAGCAACGCGCCGCATCCTACCATGAGCGCGCCGCAGATGCGGAGTTACCGAACGCCAGGGCTGGCGAACTCACTAAGCTGGGCCAGCGCGCGCAACCGGACCCGATGCCCATAACTGAATGCCCAGATCATGGTGCCGATGGTCAGCGCACCGAGAAGTATGGGCGCGACAATTAGAACCGTCGCCGCTGATGCTTTGTAGATCAAAACAATCCGAAAGAGTAACTCGCCCACAAACACACTCCCCCACACGCTGGTGATTAACCGGTGACAAAAACGCACCTCGGGGAATTGCCAGCTGGCGTTGAATCGCGCCTGCCGCTGTGGATCGGTTCCGGCAATGAAATGGCGTGCGAAATAAAACATCATTGGGCGAGGCAATAGCAGCGAAACGAAACAGGCAAAACCGAATGCGCCGGTGAACAAGGATTCGCGGATCAGCAAGAGGCGCGCGCTACCACCGAAGAACAACGCAACAATGTTCGTGCTGATTCCCAGCAAAATGACGACTGAAATCGGATCGGCCTGCCCGCGGCGCGCCAGATCGAAGATGCTCTTGCCCACAGGGAAAGTGGTGGCAGTCAGCAGGGCGGTAAGCTCTGAGGGTGATAGGTAGCGATTCGAAAGCTTATAGAGAACTACGGGGATGATCGCATTTAGGACGATGTCCCAAACGGCTCCGCCTATTGGAGGCCGCGATGCTTGCAGATCAGAGGTGTCCATGCTGCTCCCGACTCTCATCTATGATGCGTCACGATTAGAGGGATTCACCACGATTCCCGTTTTGCCGCAAAGGCAGCGCGTCGTCTACGCGATGGCCGGGTGTCTCTTGCCGAAGCCAGTCGCCTGTTCGAACGCGTGCGCCATTTGCAGCACGCTGAAGTCTTCTTTGTCGCGGCCAACAATCTGCAGCCCAACCGGAAGCCCTTCAGGCGTAAACCCCGCTGGCACCGACGCCGCTGGATTGCCCGTCGCCGAAATGTACCAACACGATTTCATCCAGTCGATGTAGTTATCGAACTTCACGCCCGCGATCTCTGTCGGATATTCCATGTTGACGTCGAATGCCGGAAGCTGCGTGGTCGGCAGAACGAAATATTCGTACTTTTCAAGGAACGCCTGAAACCGCCGCCAA
>DATDIT010000069.1:0-17167 GCA_036520875.1 Candidatus Acidiferrales bacterium | reverse complement strand
GGGCGACGTTCAGGCGTGGCTTCTTTCGGCGGGCCATCTTGCGAGCTTCCAGAGATTAGAAGCTACCTGAGCCGAGTCGTCAAATCAAACGTGTCCATAAGCGGGTAGAACTTTGGTCTGACGGACTCGATCGAGGTGAAGTCCCGTGGTGAGCCGACGCGAGCGGAGGAGAATCGATCTGTCGATTCATTGCACGTGGTGGGTGGCACACCCTTTCTGTGCGTATTTTCCAGCATTGACATCAGAGCGCGGGCGGATCATATCACACCGGATTTAGGCAACAGACTGGCTGCAACATTGTGGGTGCCGCACTCTTCGCGTCGTTTGCGAAGGGTGCGAGCGTTTGAATGAAACATCGTCTCGAACGCCGCTACGGATTGGGTCACCTGCACTTCGTCACCTGCAGTTGCTATCGGCGCAAGCCTTTGCTGGGTACCGAGCGGGCGCGCAGTCTTTTTCTTAAGATTCTGGCTGAGGTTCGGGAGCGGTACGACTTTGCGTTGATCGGTTACGTGGTGATGCCGGAACACATTCATTTGCTGATGAGCGAGCCGGGGAGAGGAACTCCGACGACGGTGATGCAGGTTTTGAAACAGCGAGTTTCGCGAGCCCTCCACGGCCAGCAACCGAGGAAACGCAGGCCGCCGGGACAAGCACGTTTATGGGACGAAGCATCCCCGAAGAGAGGCAGCGCGTTTTGGCAGCGGCGGTTCTACGACTTCAACGTGTGGAGCTGGAAGAAGAAGAACGAGAAGCTGAATTACATGCATTTCAATCCGGTGAAGCGAGGGCTGGCCAGAAATCCCAAGGAGTGGTTGTGGAGCAGCTACGGGTTTTATTGGAGAGGGATCGCGAATGAGTGTCCACCGAATCCGGATTGGGAGCTGGGCAAGGAGGACGACAGAAAAGAAAGACGCACCCTTCTGGGAAGCGAAGAGTGCGGCACCCCACCAAGTTTATTTGAGGCTTGAGGGGAGATCCGGTATGACCGCGCACGCGGAGATGAAGGATGCGCCACCCGCCAGAAGCAAACGCAAAAGATTCCTGGTAAGGAAAAGCAAAACCGGACCGTCGTTTCCCCGGTCCCAGAACAAAGCCATCAGTGTGTCTTGACAACGCCGACGCCTTTATAGACGGCGCTACAAGAGCATCGAGGCGGTTGGCTTACATCACCACCTATGGAAAGTGGGCGCAGCAAGCAGCGCGGCTACGACCACTTCCTCGCCTCGAAGGCGAGGAGTGAGCCCGACCGCTGCCGTTCGTGGCAGCGGTCAGGCTCTGGGGCTGCAGCGGAACTTAGAACGTCAACTTCAGGGCGAACTGAATCTCGCGCTGAGTTGTGGCTGTGGCGGTAATTGCACCGGATTGTCCCGGCAATCCGCTTGGCGCGATGGTCGAAGCGAAGGGAAGGCCGGTGGTTACGCCGTAGGAGGAGGGCAAGCCAAAATTCGTGTGGTTGAGAACATTGAAAAACTCCGCACGAAATTCGGTGTTGAGGCGCTCCCAGAGTTTGGTTTCTTTGATGATCGAGGCGTCCAGCTCAAAGAGATTTGGGCCTCCGACAGAGCCACGGGGCACGTCACCGAGCGTCCCGTAAGTTTGGACTGCGTAGCAATTGGCGTTGAACCAATCGTACCAGTTGCCAAGCTTCTGATCCTTTCCGCCGGGGCACGTGCCGGAATAGTTCGGACGATCGCCTTGAATCGCTCCGAGTCCCGCAACATCGCCGCCTTCCTGGATAGTGACTGGAAGACCGCTACGGGCGGTCAGAATGGTGGCAAATTGCCAGCCGGAGACCAGCCTGTTCTGATGGAATGGAAGGTTGTAGAGAAGATCTCCGGTGAGATTGTGGCGGATGTCGAAGCTGCAAAGCCCGTAGTCATATTTTCTGTTATACGGATCGGCCTGCTCGAATATGCCCTGCTGAAGGCCGGAGGAAACGGAGCCATCGGTGAGGCACTTGGAGTAGGTGTACGCGACCTGGGCCTGGAAGGCGCGGCTAAACTGGTGGTTCAAGCTCGTTTGCAACGAGTTGTAATTTGAGTTCATGCCGGGTGTAGCGGTGTTGAGCGAACCAAAATACGGTGCGCCACTCGCGGGATTCAGTGGGACAGGTGTCTTAGGATTTTGCGCAGTGGTGACAGCGTTTGCAAAGATCGAAGTCGCCGGATTCGAGCAGTTTGACGTAAACACGCCGGCGGTCTCGTCGGCGGGACTATTGGCACACAAAGGAGGATTCTGGTCCACCTCGGTGAAGAGGTGGCGGCCCTGTGAGCCAATATACCCAATCGAAAATACCGTATTGGTCGTGATCTGGCGCTGGATATTCAGATTGTATTGCATCTGATACGGCGCCGAAGACGCTTGGTAGTCGACACCAGCAAATTCCGTGACCGGACCGGTGGGTCCGCCCGACACGTATCCGGGGAATGGATTCGGGAAAGCTGGCGGCGGGAAAAAAAGAAGCGCACTGGCATACGGCGGGGCCAGGTAGTAGGCGGACGCATAGAGCGCCGGGAAAATCTGATCGTGATAGAAACCGAAACCGGCGCGGATGGAAGTCTTATGATCGCCAAAGGGATCGTAAGCCAGGCCGATGCGGGGATCGAAATTGCCGGCGTTGGGGTTCGATGCGAAAACGTGAGAAACGGGCGTAAAACCGTTGCCGAAGGCAACTCCTGCTGCGTCCGTGAAATAATTTCGAGTATCCGGGAATGGCGGATTGACGATTGTGGTGAGGGGTCCGCCCGTGGGATTGGTGGCGTAGTCATAGCGAACGCCAAAATTCAGCGTTAGTCTTTGCGAGATTTTCCAGTCGTCCTCAAAATATGGGGCGTAGTCGATCTCGCGGAAGTGCCTATCGGAATCGGCATGGCCCGGATAGGTTCCAAGGAAGCTCGAGGGGGTGCCGAGAAGGAAGCTCTCTTGGGAACCGAACGCCCAAGTGCCACCAAACACGAACGGGGCCGAGAGATTGGACTGTACCCGGGCAATTTCCACGCCGACCTTAAAGGAATGAGCTCCGTGGGTCCAAACAAGGTCATCACCGCCGCCAAAGCGGTTTTGGGCAATGTCGTAAGGCAGAGCCGTGTTTGCACCAAGCCCACCGCAGCCGGGGCATCCCGCGCTGATTGTGCCATCAGGAAATCCGGCGAAAAACTGCAGGACCGGATTGGGAGCCGTCGAAGTCGAGGCCGCCTCGTACGTGCGCGTGTAGTTAGCGCGGATTTCGTTGACCGCATTCGCCGAAATGATGTGGCGTTCCTGCAAGGTAAAATACTGGTTCGCAGAGGTGTCAACCTCCGGCCAATCCGGAAGGACGGGCGAGCCGCCAAACGGGTTGGTTAGGCGCGACCGGTCAGAAACGTAGCGACCGAAAAAAGAATCATTCGACGACAGGTTGTAGTCAACGCGGCCGAGGAAATAATTCTCGCCGGAAGTAGTGGAACCGCTGGTCGTGAAGGGAGAATAGCCTCCGAGGTCGACTGCAGGGTTTGTTGGCGCTGGGTACAGGCCCAGAGTGCCCCGAATCGTGGAGGCCGCTGCAGCTTGCTGGGCACCAGCGCCGCAACCAAAACCAACGAATGTGTAGGGCCCGCCCGTGGCTGGGGGAGGGGCCGTGGGAGAACCACAGGGCGCGAAGGGCGTAGTCACCTGGCTCGACGGAAGGTACCCATTGACGACATAAGGCTCGGGCACAAACGAGTTCTCTGTCTCACCGAGCGAGTTTCTTATCCCCTCATAGTTTCCGAAGAAGAAGAGCTTGTCGCTCTTGATCGGGCCGCCCAGGCTGGCGCCAAACTGGTTCTGCCGGAACTCAGGTTTTGCCTCCGGCGTGGGATTTATGGTTCCGTTGTTGGTGAAATCGAAAAAGTTGCGGGAGTCGAGTGCACTATTGCGAAGGAATTCGTACGCGGAGCCATGATACGCATTTGTTCCTGATTTGCTGGCCATGTTGATGGCGGCGCCGTCGCCAGGAAATTCCGCGCCGTAGGTATTGGTGAGCACCTGAAACTCTTGCAATCCTTCAATGCCCAGCGCCGTTCCTGTGGCAGGAGCCCCGGGACCGTGCTCCCAGAAGTCGGTAATATCCTCATTATCGAGAAGAAACGCTTGACCTTCGGGCCGCGTGCCCGAAACTGTGAAGACTTGCTGGTTACCGTAGAAGGAGCCTGAAGTGCCGCCGCCGCCAACTCCTTGGCTGCCACCATTGGTGCTGTCGTTGAGAATTTGCACGCCGGGAGCCAAACCGATGAGTTGAGTGAAATTGCGGCCATTCAGAGGCATCTGGCTGACCTGGGCTCCGGTGACCAAGGTAGAAACCGCCGCAGTTTGAGTTTCGACCTGGGAGACTTGGCCCTCCACATTCACCGTGACAGAAGCCTGACCAACAGGTAGAGAAAAATCGACCACGGGATTCGCGCCGACCGCGAGGGTGATGCCTTTGTGTGACACCGTTTGGAAACCGGAGAGCGAAGCCTGTACGTCATATGTGCCAGGCGGCAGTTCAGCTGCTCTGTAGCGACCCGCGGCGTCGGTTACGAGGTTTTGGGCGGCGCCCGTGCCCTCGTTGGTGACTGTGACCGCAGCACCTACCAGCGCTGCGCCGCTGGAATCCGTGGCCATTCCCGAAATCGTTCCAGTTTGGGTTTGTGCTTGCAGATTATTCGCGCCAACCATTAACAGTAGAAGTGCAGTGACTACAAAAATCGAGGCGGTTACTAACGCCTTGAGGGCCTTTGCCATTTTGCACGATCTCCTTTGGGTCCCAATTCTTTTTGCGCTTTCGCGCACACTTCCAGCTGACCGCGCGCACACACCTCGCCGCAGTCTGGAAAAATTGCCAAATTTTTCTGGGCCAGCTTAATCGGCGCGAATTGCGCCTAGGAGGCCCACCTCACCCTTGTTGCAATTTTTTTACTCTGTGCAGAGAGCAGTGTCAAGACGAAATTCGACTCGCTTTTTCGGAGTGGCGCGGAATTCGCGGGGCGCGGCGCGTTCTGGTTAACGTTAGCACGGGTTAAATCGAAGAGAGATTCCTCGACGACTTTCCCAGGCTCGACTAACCGTCGACCTGGGAGCCCTTCCTGGTGTCCTGGCGCTTCGCGCAAAATCAAATGCGCGGGACACTTCGGTCGGAATGACGCTGCGGCTAGCAGCCCGGCTTACAGCGAGAGTGTGGGAGGTGCCTCGCGCTTTCGGTTCGCGGAGGCGAGCCTCAGCGGTGCCGCCTAGCTGAATGCGGGGAGCGCGCGCGGGCAAGCCCGAGCGGCAAACGGCGGGAGCAAGGTCACGCACTCCACATGAGGCGCGCCCTGTGAGGGCGAGGCGGGTGGCGAGCAAGTAGCCAAGTATGCGTGCCGGGCATGGCATGCCCCTACAAATGCAAAACCTGAAGCAGGGCTAGTTTTTTGTGGTGGCGGCGGAAACTTTTCGGCGGGCGAGGTCGAGGAGCTTGGCGTCGGTGCAAACTTCATAATATGCGCGCGCGCCTTGATCGCCAATTTTGCCACCGGGCAACAATTGGTGGACAAGACCCTTGCGAATCACGATCGGTTCGAGAGATTCACCAAGAGGCACTTCTCCGAAATAAAGCTGCACGCGTTCCTTGCCCCATGGAAGAGGGAAATTGCCGCCCACGGGAGTGAGCGAAATTTCACGCTGAAGTTTCTGAAAGCCTTCTTCGTTGAGCTCGATGCCATTCAGATTGTATCGGACGAGAAGCTCCTCGCCCTCTTCCGCCGTCGTGTCGTCCATCAGCGTTTGCAAGAGGTAGACATTAAAAGGAGCGGGATTCGACTGAAAGAGGCGCTTGGCCATCTTCGAGCAGCTCGAAAGGCGGTCGGAGAGATTGAGCGCGCGCGAAATCATGATGCGGGAGTCCGCGTCCATCCAAAGCGAGGGCGCGGAATCCTGAAACGCGACGCCGACTCCGAGTTCGAGCGGCGGAAGATTGCCGGACTTCGCGCGCGCATTGTAAGCCTGGGTGACGGCCAGGATTTCGCGCGCCAGCACGCAGGCGCGGGCAACGGCGCGCTGGGTGGCTCGGGTGGACTCGTTCTCATAGATAGCCAAAATAATGGCGTCGCCTTCAATGAAAACCTTGGCGGCGCCGAAACGTTCCAGCATGCGCTTCACAGGCTCGTGCAGGGCCATGCTGAAATGCGAGGCGGGATTCATGCCCCGCTCGAGCAGGTCCTTGGTGATGCCGGTGGAACCGCGGACATCGGCTTTGATGACCACGTGGTTGATGACTGGATCGTCGGCGGGACGACCCTCGTCCGGATGGAGGAATTCGTAGAGGCTTTTATTGGCGCGCGAAAGTTCGCGGGCACGCTCGGAGTGGACCAGATTGATGCGCTCGATCCAAGCGGTAACCTGCTGGTAATTGCGGCGGTCGCGGCGCAGGCGCATCAAGTCTTCGGCGAATTGAAGGCCGATCGCCAAGGTCTCCTGCGTGCTGCGGCGACGAATGGCCCGGGAGGATTGATCGAACTTTTTCATGGACACTTTGCGCGCTGGAAATTTTTCCAAGATCTGCGCGACGCGCTTGGATTCGTCGCGAACGACAAGCGCCTTCTTCAATTGCTGAAGATGAATCGGAGGGCAATATTCGGAGGCAATGTTTCGGAGTTCGTAGCCCGCCAGGACGTGGAAGAGCAAGTCGCGTTCTTCGAGCCTGTGAATCCATTCCTCGAGGAGATGGGCCCGGATTTCCGCGGCGGCAGTAGAATTTTCACCCGCCCCTGCGCTGGAGTCGAACAGGCGCCGGGCGTTTGCGGGCTGGTTCAGAAAATCGCCCAGGCGGCCCTGAAATTCAGCGTTCAAAAAGTCCATGCGCTGCTTGGCGGCCGCAATCTGTGGCGCCAGTTCCTCCAGATTCTTTTCGAGCGAAGCGGTCTTGCGGCGAAGATTGTCCATTTCGCTGTGCGCGTCGGGATCCGGAGCGGCCTTGCGCTTGAAGATCGAAGGGAACAAGTCGGCGCTTTCACCTGCGCGGCCGGCGGCTTCCTCGTGCTCTTCCTCGATGAGCGCGAGTTCAGCATGAAGAAGGCGCGCCTGTTCGAGCAGGCGTTCGTGAAGCTTGCGGGCTTTGGTGAGATCTTCGACCGCGTCTCCGGCATTGTCACCGGAAAGAACGCATTCGCGGACGATCTCGAGAAGCAGGGCGTCGAAAGTTTCGAAGCGATCCGGATCGTTGATGAAATTGCCGAGCAGGACGTAATGTTCGAGAAAGAGATACTCGTCGTTGCCGCCTTCGACAAAAAGGAAGCGATTCTGCAGCAGCGGATACATTTCGCCGGAATCGTCGCCGAAGAGAGCGAGGCGCGTCCTGGCGATGGTGGTGTCCTCTACCTCGCGCCAGATGCGGCATAAAGTCTCGCCAACCTGACGGATGACGTTTTTGCGGTCAGCTTGAATTTCGGCGATCTTGGAGCGCATCACGTGAGCCTGTTCACTGTGCTCGAAGAGCTCGCCTCGGCCGCGAATCCAATCCTTACACTCGACCAGGATGCTCGAAAATTGGTTTCCCGTTTCCTGGATGATGAATTTCAGAAGCGCGAGGTGGTGGAGGACGTCCGTCTCGATGGACTGCTGAAATTTGGCGCGCGTCAGCGATTCCTGCAGAACTTCCGTGAGCAACTTGCGAAACTGGGAATGTTCGGGGGGCTTGGCAGGCTTGCGTCCCTTATCGCCGCCGTAGAGGAGACCCACGTTGACGACCTGCCGAACCAAGTCGAACAGGTAGGTGCGCGCGAATTCCACGAAACGTGGACTTAGAAAAACGTCATAATGGATGTTATCGACACCAATGGTCAGGTTAGGGAGCCGGATTTCGGCGGAGTACGGCTCAAGCTTCATCCGGTCTGGATGGCCGACAGATGGGGCGGTCCGCGTTTCCAGCATCGAAAATTCTGCGATCGGCTAAACTCTTACTCTAGCGGATAAAAAATGCCGGGCGCAATGGAACGGGAGCGAAAGGGTCAACCTCCCGAGGCTAGCAGGGGAGCAGATATGCCTTCGGGCAGCACGTGGCAGCACTTGCCATCCCGCTACAGCGCCAATATAGCTGATTACCTGCCCATACCCGTTAGTTCCACTTCGCAGGTTTCGGCGAGCCCAGCGCCGACGGTCAATTGGGGGCCATGCCTCTACCTCGGACCGTCGGGGCAGAGATGCGCGAGACCAGCACTTGAGGGGGGATTCTGCGCTGTCCATTCGCCCGGCTCCGCCGCGGCGATCACCCCAAATCGGAAGCGGGTGCTGGCGGCCGTCGCCGCAATTATTGGAATCCTCTGGCCATATGTGGATGATGTGGTGCGCGAAATCATCCGATGGATGCATTCGCACTAGGATTGCTCGTTTGCTTCCGGCATCGGATGGGACGAGCCGGAGCCGTTCGATTAATGAGACGGAAGATCAAGCCTGCCGCACGATTTCCAGTTAAAATGTCGGGCCATGTCAAAACTACTTGAAGGCAAAACGGCCATCGTACTCGGCGTATGGAATAAGTGGAGCATCGCTTACGCCATCGCACAGGCGTTCTCTCGCGAGGGAGCCAAGTTGCTGCTCACCTACCAAAATGAACGCGCGAAACCAACGGTGGAGGAACTGGGCCGCGAACTCGGGGCGGCTGGATTTTTCCCTTGCGAAGTGCAACAGCAGTCCGATATCGACCGGCTGGCCGAGGCCTTGAAGGCTGAGGCGGACAGGCTCGATATCGTGGTCCACAGCCTTGCGGCGGCGAAGCACGAGGAGCTGAATCAGCCGTTTCTGAGCACGTCGCGCGACGGATTTCAGCTTGCGCTGGAGGTGAGCGCGTATTCGCTGGTGGCGATTTCGAAGGCTCTTTCGCCGCTGATGACTGGCGGCGGAGCGATCCTCACTCTAACTTATCTGGGATCGACGCGTGTGGTGACCAACTACAACGTGATGGGCATCGCAAAGGCCGCGCTTGAGGCGGAGGTGAAATATCTGGCCAGCGAGCTTGGTCCCAGCAAGATACGCGTCAATGCGATTTCTGCCGGCGCGATCAAGACAATTTCGGCGCGAGGAGTGAAGGATTTGTCCAAGATGCTGGAGATTTCCGCGCAGCGCGCACCCCTGCGACGCAACACCGACACCGCGGAGGTTGCGGATACGGCCGTGTTTCTGGGCAGCGATCTTGGGCGGGGCGTCACCGGAAATATTATTTACGTGGATGCTGGCTTTCACATTATGGGGCTCTGAGAACCTGCTGAGATCGTGGAATTCACAGTTCGTAGAAACTCACCGCCTGGCGAACGAAATATTCGCGTCATCGGAAATTACAATGCGGCGCGTATCATCCGAAACATGCTCCAACTGAATGCGGATCAGCGGCCAATCCGTCCGCATGGTCAGCTTATCGGGCCATTCGACGATCACGACCGCCGCCTCGTTGAAAATATCCTCAAGGCCGAGCGTTTCAAGATCGTGTGAATCAGTAATGCGATAGAGATCGACGTGATACACGCGCGATCTGCCATCGTACTTGTGGACCAGCGTGAAGGTCGGACTGGTAACCTCGTCTTCTTCGGCAGCGCCCATTCCGCTGGCAATGCCCTTCGTGAGGGTGGTCTTCCCTGCCCCTAGATCGCCGGAAAGTAAAATCAGTGCTGGCGGCGCTAGCTGGCGTCCGATTTCGCGGCCCAGCTGAATGGTTTGCTCGGAGGAGTGCGTCGTCCACTCGCGGCTAGGCACGGCCGCACTCTGCATAAAATTGCCGGTAGGCGCGCGGAATTGCGCGGATCACATCCGAAGCCATCAGCGGCGCCTCGCCGGTTTCGGCATAAGCAATGTCTCCGGCTAGGCCGTGCAGGTACACTCCAAACGCCAGCACCAGTGGCCAAGGCGCGTCGCGATATTGAGCGGTAAGTCCCGCGAGCATGCCGGTGAGAACGTCGCCGGTCCCGCCCGTCCCCATGCCAGGATTTCCGGTGGAGTTAATCCACGTGGACCCGTCGGGAGACGCGGTGACGGTGTGATGCCCCTTCAGAATTACCTGTGCGTTCCAATCGGCCGCGCACTCAATCGCCAGTTCCACGCGGCGGGACTGCACTTCATGGGTCGTGCAGCCCGCCAGACGTGCCATTTCGCCGGGATGCGGCGTAATGGCGATCGTGTCTTTCGGATCTCTCAGCTCGCCAGCCCGGCCCGCGAACGCGTTCAAGCCATCCGCGTCCAAGATGATGGGCACCCGAGACCGCATGCCCATAACGCCGCGAACGAATTCCTGCGTTTCCGGCTGCGTGGTCAGTCCGGGGCCGATTCCGAGAGCGCTCTTGCCGGCCACAAGTTTCCCGAAGAAGTTGGCTTCGAAGCAGCGCGCCGAGATGGTGCCAGCCAGCGTGGAAGCCAGAGGCTCGGTCATAATCTCCGGTGTGTGCGCGGCAATCGTCAGCAGGACAGGCTCTGGTGTTGCCACGGTGACGAGCCCGGCACCCGCCCGCAATGCCGCCCACGATGCGAGTACGGCCGCGCCGCTCTTCCCCACCGAGCCGGCCACAATCAATGCGTGGCCATATATTCCCTTATGCCCCTCGGGCTTGCGAGGCAGAGCGAACCGCGAGAATTCCTGCGGCTCGCTCCAGCGGAGCTTTCCCCTTCCTATTTCCTCGATTAGCTTCGTCGGCGAACCGATGTCCCGAACCACGAGTTCCCCGGTGTGAGGCGCACCAGCGCCGAGAAGTAGCCCGGGCTTCGGCGCCGTAAACGTGACCGTGTAATCTGCGGTGACCGCCTCGCCTTGGACCTCGCCCGTATCCGCATGCAGCCCGGAAGGAATATCTACTGAAACCGCCACGCAGCCGGTCTCCCGCCGGTTCAGCCCGGCAATTGCTTCGCGCAGGCGGCCTTCCACGGCTCCTCGCGTGCCAGTGCCCAAAAGCGCGTCGACGATTATCGAATCGGAGGTGAATTTCAATTCGTCTTTTCCGGCGCTATTAACCTGCAATTTGCCGGATGCCCTTTTCCAACGCTTCAGATTTGCGGCTGCGTCACCTTTAACTTCGCGTGGATCGCCAAAGATGCGGACCTCCGGTTTCGCACCCATCTTCCGAAGATGCCGCGCGGCGACAAACCCATCGCCTCCATTGTTTCCTTTGCCGCAAAGCACGACGATGTGCCGTCGGGTAAAATTCGGGAATCGCGCTTGGATGAATTCGGCCACACTTTTCCCGGCATTTTCCATTAGGATTAGGCCGGGGACGCGGTAGCGCGCGGTCGTCAGCCGATCCACTTCTCTCATCTCCGCGGCAGTCAGAATTTTCATAAGTGAAAGCTCATGGTCACGCGGTAACAGCAAGTTCAGCGCAAGAAAGGGACAGTATAGTCAAAATACGTAACCAGCCCTAGGCGCCTCGCAATTTTTGAGTGTTACCGCAGGCCACTCCGGTAGAATGCCGCTGGAGACACTCCAATGGCCCCTTTTCCCGGCGTCGATTTCCTCGAGTTCGATTCCCTGCTCAGCGATGAAGAAAAGCTGTCGAGAAAAACCGCGCGTCAGTTTGTGGACGAACAGGTGCTTCCGATTATTGCAGAGCACGACCGGGCGGGAAAATTTCCCATGCAGTTTGTGCCGCAGATGGCTGAGCTCGGATTTTTCGGAGCTAGCCTAAAGGGCTACGGCTGCGCGGAAATGTCCAACGTGGAATACGGGCTGGTGACGCAAGAGCTCGAGCGAGGAGATTCTGGCCTGCGGAGCTTCGTATCGGTGCAGTCGGCGCTGGTGATGTATCCGATTCACGCGTTCGGTTCGGACGCACAGAAGGAAAGATGGCTGCCCCTGCTGCAGCAAGGGAAAGCAATCGGATGCTTTGGGCTCACGGAACCGCAATTCGGCTCCAATCCCAGCGGGATGCTGAGCCGCGCCGCGAAAAAGGGCGATAGCTACATCCTCGACGGCGAAAAAATGTGGATTACCAGCGGATCGATCGCGGATGTGGCGCTGATTTGGGCGAAATGCGAGGACGATAAAATTCGCGGCTTCCTGATCGAGAAAGGGACTCCCGGATTCAAAGCCTGGGACATTCATGGCAAGCAATCTTTGCGAGCATCGGTGACCTCAGGCCTGGCCATGACGAGCTGCAAAATTCCCGTGGGAAACGCGCTGCCTGGGGTCGAGGGCCTAAAAGGTCCTCTATCATGCCTCAATCAGGCGCGGTACGGGATCGGATGGGGCGCCATTGGCGCGGCCATGGCTTGTTACGACACGGCACTCGGCTATGCCAAGCAGCGTAAACAATTCGACAACCGGCCGATCGCGTCGCACCAATTGGTGCAGGAAAAGCTGGTTTGGATGATCACGGAAATTACCAAGGCGCAGTTTCTCGCCTTGCAAACCGGGCGATTGAAGGACCAGGGTCGCGTGCACCCCTCGCAGATTTCGATGCTGAAAATGAACAATGTCTGGATGGCGCGCGAAACCGCCCGCACGGCGCGGGAAATCCTCGGGGCCAACGGCATCGTGGACGATTCCTGCATCATGCGCCACATGAACAATCTCGAATCGGTCTACACCTACGAAGGAACGCACGATATCCACAAGCTGGTGATCGGCGAGCACATTACGGGAATTTCAGCGTTCGTGTGACGGCCGTGAATTCCGCGGCAATTTTGACTTATTCGTATGCGCTCCATGCCAGCCTGCATTAGAATCTCCCGGCGCTCTTCCGCACGGGCTCAGCGCACATTTTAGGGGGCGTTCATGGAACAGGAACTGAGTCTTGAATATCTGCGCGTCGTCGAGCGGGCCGCCATTGCGTCCGCCCGCACCATGGGGCTCGGCGATCGCCACAAGGCCGATCAGGTTGCCGTCGAAGCGATGCGCGCCGAGATGGATACCGTCGGCATGGACGGCACGATCGTAATTGGCGAAGGCGAGCGCGATAAGGCGCCGATGCTCTTCATCGGAGAAAAAGTAGGGTTGGCGTCGCACGATAGGCACCATCAATATCCTCCAGTGGACATCGCAGTCGATCCTCTGGAAGGCACGAACCTGTGCGCGACTGGAGAACCTAACGCCATTACCGTGCTGGCGGCGAGCGAGCATGGAGGTTTGCTGCATGCCCCGGACCTGTACATGGAAAAAATTATCGTGGGCCCGTTGTGCCGCGGGGCTGTGGACCTCGACGCGTCTCCTGAAAAGAATCTCAAGGCAATCGCCAAGCGGCTCGACCGCAAGGTGAAAGACCTGGTGGTGACGGTGCTCGACCGGCCGCGCCACGAAAAGCTGATCTCGGATATCCGAAAGACCGGCGCGCGCATTCGGTTGATATCGGATGGCGACCTCTCGGCTGGAATCAGCGCAGCTGTCTCCGACATGGGCGTTCATTGCGTGATGGGCACAGGTGGCGCCCCCGAGGGTGTGCTCACCGCCGCGGCGCTGCGCTGCCTGAATGGCCAGATTCTGGGCCGACTCGTCATTAAGAAACGCGAACACCGGGAGCGTGCAGCGAAAATGGGCATCAAGGATCCGGACCGCATTTACGATACGGCCGATCTCGCGCCGGGCAAGAAAATCATTTTCGCGTGTACAGGCGTCACGCCAGGTGGCTTGTTGCGGGGCGTGCGATTCTTCGGTGGAGGAACGCGGACGCAGTCGCTAATTATGACCTACGAGGATCGACAGGTTCGCTTCATCGATTCCGTGCACCTTGAGAAGGGCGCCCAGGACGTGCGGGTACGCTTCTATTGATTCAGCGCTGACTCAGCCGGGGGGCGTCACTCGCGCCCCCTCGCCAAGCAATGTGTGAGGATTGGTTTCTTATCTTTCGCTAGCGGTGCATTGCAGCACTCGAGTGGCTGCCGTGACCCGAGGCATGGCCCTGGCTCTGCCTGCGAGCAATCTGAGGCACTCGCTCTGACGGCTGGGGCGCAAGCGGGCGCGTGATCTGATTTGTGCTCACGTGCTCGCTAATCGCCTGCAACCTCTTCAGAATGCCCTGCCACTGCGCCCAATCAAGTTGACGCAAGAAAGGCCGAAGGCCCTGAATGAACGGATCCTCCAGTACGGTCTCTCCATTCGATTCGGGCACGAAGAAGCGGTTCAGGCCGACACCCAAAGCTTCGGCGATCTTTTCGAGAGTGCCGAGGCTGGGAGTCATCTGGCCGCTTTCGATCCGCGACAAATATGAGCGGGAAACGCGTGAGCGAGCTTGTAGCTGGCTCTGCGTCATGCCGCGCGATTCTCGCAACTGCCTGATGCGCTGGCCGATATTCTCCACAGTTTCGCGGTTAGGCCAGTTCTCAAACAATTGGCGATCGTCCCCCGGTAAATCCTGAGGCGACGGCGTCGGAATGACGAACGTCACCCTTGGGGGCAGCAGACGCAGACAGCGTCGACAGTTGCCTGTGCGTGTACGGTATTGAACCAATCCGCAAACTTGACAGCGGATTACTTCGCGATCGAGCTCCATGTTAGCTGCTATGCCATCTTTTTCCGCCACCGGTCTCCTCGCAGACTATTCCCGGCGATGCGAAAGGGGAGAAACTCACGAACAGGGGAAGGCAGGAACTGGCGCGAACGACACATTCTCCATAGAGTGCCATTTCCTGTCAAGCCCTAATTTGTCACTTCAGACTGGGATTCAGAGTTTAGCCCTCGTGCCCTTGCGATTGCAACGCGGAATGGTTCTTCGCCGTTCCCGGACCGGGGTGGACGGGAACTATCGGGTTTGCAATCCGGAATACATTTCGTGCGGGAAAAATTCGATTGGATAGCCGCATCGAGAGATTTCGCCGCATAAAGTGTTCTACTGTGGTGTGCTATGATCACGAACGTTCGTCCTCGATGTTCTTCGCGGTGGGGGGATTGGGTGATTAAATTCGGCAAGGTTGCATTCGGCTTTTGGGTCGCGGTGTGGATAACGCCGCTGCTGGCGCTGGCGGCTCATCGCCAAGGGCCGGCGCTGACTCTCCCTGGCGTTCTTGCCCAAATGGACGCCGTAGCCAAAGATTTCCACAGCCTTTCGGCGAACGTCGAGCGCACCAAGGTCACTGTAGTTGTGAATGACCGTTCAACAGAAGCGGGCACCGTCCTCGTCAGAGGCGAAAAGATGTTGCTGCAACTGAAGGCCCCAGACGAACGCACGATCCTGCGAACAGGCGACAATCTTTATATCTACACGCCAGGGCTAAAGCGCGTCGAGGAATACAACCTGGGCAAGAATCGGGACTTAGTGGATCAGTTTCTTCTGCTCGGATTCGGAACAAAAGGGACAGAGCTGAAAAAGGGCTATTCGATCAAGATGGCGGGCGAGGATAAAGTAGACGACAAAAGAGCCATCGAACTGGAATTGACGCCGAAATTGGATTCCGTGCGCAATCAAATCTCCAAGATTCAACTTTGGGTGGACGAATCGACCTGGCTTCCGGATCAACAAAGGTTCGAAGAAGCGGGCTCAGGGGACTATTCCATAGTCCACTATTCAAAAGTCATTCTGAATCCGCCCATTTCGGATTCCGAGTTCAAACCTCACTGGCCGAAGGGAACCCAAAAGATCAAGCCACAAGGTTGAGCTGCTGCCTTCGTCGTTCGCCTCGCCATTCGCCTGCCCGGGTGCTTCGCCGGCAATTCGCTCTTTCGCCCCTATTTAGCACAGCTTTCCCCATCCCAACGACGCCCCTTTTTCGATTTTTCTTCCGGCCGAACCAGGCTCGCCTTTGCAAGCACCATACGAATATTTTTATCAAGGGCCGATTACTGCTCCAGAATGAAACACATCAAGGGTGGAGCTAAAGTGATGGAAAATCCGGCTCGGTTGATCGAAAATAAAGGGGTTGCACTATAGGGCACCAGGAATTGGCGGCAGGTTGACGAGTCGCGCCGCCTCCCGCATATTCGGACAACCAGAAACTAGGGTACTCATTCCGCAGTACTTGGGGGCAGTGTTATGGGAGCTCTTCCGCAACGTGATGATCGGCCGGTTGTTTCGCCGATGCGCGAAGTTGAAAGCCGTACACAGTCCGTAACAGCCATTTCGGGAAAACCTGGGCCACGACGTTTCGCTCGCGTTCCCACACACGCCATAGGCGTGGCGGACGAACGTCGCCGCTACCCGCGAGCTTCGCTTTCGCTACCCTTACGCCTGACGCGAATTGGCGATAAGACCGAACCCTTCCCCGTAACGCTTGTGACCAGGAATATCAGCTCGAGCGGCATCTATTTCCTGGCGCCTCGCGAGATGGAAGCGGGCATGGCCATTGAGCTGGAAGTCGCACTGGTTGATCGGCCGCTGGGCTGCGGCCGCGTCCAGATGTGCACTGCCGCTCACATCGTGCGCTGCGACGAAACGGATATGCCGGGTTGGAAAGCGTATGCCGCCAGCTTTGACGACTTCGCTCTCCAGCGGGACGATTCTCTGCCCCGGCGCCCTAACTACTTCGAATAGAAGACGAAGCCACTCGGTTTCGGTTTGCAACATCAAGCCAACTATTTCTCCAGTCGCGTCGTACTACGCCTATAAGAGTGCGCTCTTCTGCTACGATCCTCCTCTGATGGCCCAGCGCATATTCCCAACGCGAGTTGTTTTGCTCGATTGGGACGGAACCCTGCTTGATTCCTACGCTGCCGACCAGAGCGCCTATGTCGCGATGTTTCGTGCGCTTCGGATCGAATGGGGAGTCGCCGAGATCGAGCGCCATTATTCTCCCGACTGGTATCGAGTGTATCGCGCGGCGCGGATCCCGCGCTCGAGCTGGGTGCGTGCAGACCGGGCCTGGCGAGCCGCGTACCGCAACCAACGCCCCCGTTTGCTTCCGGGCGCACGAAAGGTGTTGCGTGAACTGGGTCGACGGTTCCATCTGGGCTTGGTGACCAGCGGCAGCGGGGCGCGTGTTCGCCAGCAGCTTCGGGAATTCGCTTTCCGTCAACATTTTCACGCATGCATTTGCAGTGAAGATGCGCTACGCAGGAAGCCGCACCCCGCGCCCCTGCAACTGGCGCTCAAGCACATGAGAGCGCAACCAGATGAGTGCGTGTACGTGGGCGACGCCCCAGAGGACGTTGAAATGGCGAGGCGAGCCGGCGTGCGCGTGATCGGCGTCCTGGGACCGTTCCCTACCGCGATTCGCCTGCGCGCCGCGCGTCCCGACTTGCTGCTAGGGTCGATCCAGGAGTTACCCAAGCATCTGGCAGCATTGCCTT
>DATDIT010000068.1:0-33478 GCA_036520875.1 Candidatus Acidiferrales bacterium | reverse complement strand
CGACTAGCTCTAGCACCTTCAACCGCTCCCGCTCGCGTGCGCTCAACTCGATTCGCTCCGTTTCCATCCCGCCTCCCGCCTGGGATGAAACCGGACATTTCTACTTTGCACAAACCGGACATTCTCATTTTGCAGCGACACTGGCGCGACCTGCGATTGACACGACAGGTCAAGAGGGCTAGGCTTTCGCGCGGCGAAGGAAGCTCGAAGTGGAAACTCCGTCGCATGCCTTCAGGAGACGACAATGGACCTGGTAAGCGATGACGCCCTGGACACTTTGCTTCGTAAAGCGCGGACTCACAACTCGTGGCTGGATAAGCCGGTGAACGACGATCTTCTTCGCAAGCTCTATGATTTAATGAAGTGGGGGCCGACCAGCGCCAACAGCTCTCCGGCACGGATTCTCTTCCTGCGCACGCCGGAGGCGAAAGAAAGATTGCGGCCGGCCTTATCTCCCATCAACTTGGAAAAGACGATGAAGGCGCCCGTGACCGCGATTATCGCGCACGACATGAACTTCTACGCGAAGCTACCCAAACTGTTTCCACACAATCCCGGCGCCCGCGAGTGGTTTGCCAACTCGCCGGAACTCGCCGAGGTCACCGCGTTCCGTAACGGCACCCTGCAAGGCGGTTATTTCATCCTCGCAGCTCGTTCTCTGGGACTGGACTGCGGTCCCATGTCCGGCTTCAACAACGCCAAGGTGGACGAGGAATTCTTTCCTATCGGGGAAAAGACTATCGAGCGGGAGGAAGACGTCTTTCCGACCAACCGGCTAAAGTCGAACTTCCTGTGCAACCTCGGATACGGCGACGCCTCGAAGCTTTTCCCGCGCAGCCCGCGCCTCGACTTCGACGAGGCCTGCAAGCTGTTATAGTTAGCGCCGTTCGTGCGCTCGCCAAGCGGGCGGTACCTCCCTTGATTTCCCAGGAGGAACCAATGAACCAAATGGGACGAAAAATAGTCGTCACGATCGCACTGGGAACTCTTGCGCTGGTCATCGGGCTCGGCGAGTTGCGGCAAGCGCAAGCGCAGCAGGTCAAAGAACCCTATCCAAGCATGGCTCCGCTCGATCAATATTTAATGGAGCGCAACGCCGAGATAGCCATGGCGCGGAGCGCGGCCCCGGAGGCCATCTCTCGCGATGCCGATGTCCTCGTCCTGGGAAGGCATGGCTACGAAACCGCGGTCAAAGGTAAGAATGGTTTCGTGTGCGCGGTGGAGCGAGGGTGGATGGGCCCATTCGATGGCGAATTTGCCGTTAATTTTTGGAACCCTAAACTTCGAGGCCCGCTCTGCTTCAATCCGCCGGCTGCCCGCTCCATTCTGCCGATGACGTATAAAAGAACCGAGATGGTATTAGCCGGTCAATCCAAAGCTCAGATCATCGCGGGCATCAAGACATTCATAAAGCAAAAGCTGCCGCCTCTGGAGCCTGGAGCCATGAGCTACATGATGTCGAAAGAACAGCACCTTAATGATGGTGCCCACCCCAACTGGATAGCTCACGTGATGATTTACACTCCGCTCATGCACGGTGCCGTTTGGGGTGCGGATCTATCCGGCTCTCCCGTGATGCTGAATCCACAGTTCCATGGCGATCCGGAACCAATCGACGTATTCATGATTCCCGTGGGCAGGTGGTCGGATGGAACGCCAGACCCAGTCAAGTATTAGCAACGCGAAGCGGGGTATTCGGACAAGTGGGGTGCTGGCAGTTTAGCTCGCGCTCGTTACATGCTTGCGCGTGCGCTGATATTGGAACCCGCCGTTAACGCCATCTGAAAATCACCACCGCGCCTATCGCCGCGAAAATTGCGGCGTACGCGAATCCTGCCGCGGGGCTTACTGCGGACCACAACGTCCCCACCGCCACGCTCGAAACCAGATCGCCCACTCCGTTCGTCGCAGCAAGGACTCCAAATCCAGAGCCGCGCACCGCTTTCGGTAATAGCTCGGCAGCCAGCGATTTCTCGATGGATTGCTGAAAGGCGTCGTGGACTCCCGCCAACCCAAAAAGGATTACCAGAACAGGGAGCGTCGGCCGCGCCAAGATGAAACCGACATAGCTGATCACGCCCACCACGTAGCCGAGAGCCAGCAGCTGCCGCTTGCCGAGGCGATCGCCGATCGCTCCAACTGGGTACGATGCGGCGGCGTCAACTAAATTGTGGAATGTGTAAAGCGCCACCGAAATCGCGGCGGCGCGGCCCGCGCCGAACTGCGGCGATAAAATTTGATTGGCTCGCAAAATCAAAAGTGTGGGCGCAAAATCTCCGATGCCGTGCGCGAAAACACCCGCGAGGAAATGCCAAAATCCTTTTGGAAGCTGGGCGACTCTCGATGCGAAGCTCGCAGTGGCCGCACGTGTTTCCTGTCCATGGGCACGTTTTGCAGCCGGCACCAGAAACGTGAACGCAAGCGCGGCGCTTACGCCGGGCAGCAGCGTCCAGCGTAAAAGGCCGCGAAATCCTAGCGTGCCTAGAAGCAAGGTGGCCGACAGTGGACCCAACACCGCGCCGAGCGTGTCCATGGCGCGTTCGAAACCGAAGGCGCGCCCTTCCTGCCCGGGCGCCACGGCTGCAGCAAGTAACGTATCGCGCGCTGGTCCTCTGCTTCCCCGCCCCATCCATCCGACAGCTCGCAACACCAGCAGCGCGGGCCAGCTTTGCGCGAATGCGTATCCAAATGTGGTGAGCGCCGTGGTGAGATAGCCCAGGATTCCCGCCGGCTTTCGCCAGGCAGGATGGTCGGCGACAAATCCGCCGGCAAGTTTCGCAAAACTTGAAAGCCCGTCTGAAACACCTTCGATAATCCCCAGGGCTGCAGCGGGCGCACCAAGGCTCGCAAGAAAAGCGGGGAGAATCGCCGTGGCCGCTTCGTGCGACCAATCGGAAAAGAGGCTGGTCAGCCCAATGCCGAGTACGCCGCGCGTGAGCCAGCGCTTCGGAGAAGTTGCGATTGCCGTTTCACTCATGGCGGTGAATCAGTGTGACTGCACGCGGCGATTTGGGTCAACGACCATTCGCGTGCCGATGTAGAATCTCGCGGATGCGAGCCGTAATTCAACGTGTAAGCCGCGCGAGCGTTAGCATCGATGGCGCCATTACCGGCAAAATCGAACACGGCCTTGCGGTGCTGCTCGCTGTGGGCCGTGAAGACGTCGCTGCCACCGCCACTTCCCTCGCCGCAAAAATCGTGAATCTGCGAATTTTCAACGACGAGCAGGGGAAAATGAATCGCTCACTGCTCGACACAGGCGGCTCTATTCTCGCAATATCGCAATTCACTTTGTATGGAGATGCGCGGGGACAGCGCCGTCCAAGTTTTCTGCAAGCTGCCCCGCCCGATAAGGCGCAGATGCTTTACGAGGAATTTGTTCGCGCCGTTCGGGCGCTTGGCGTCAAGACTGAGACAGGAGTATTTCAAACACACATGTCCGTGGAGCTTGTGAACGATGGACCCGTCACAATTCTTCTCGATTCGGACAAACTTTTCTAGCGAGCGGGAGCCGCAAACGTGATGCAGTTGTGAATCAACCCCAAACTTTTCGCGCCGTATTGGCCACAAGCTCCAGTTTGCGCCACTGCTCGTCCGTGGAGAGCAAGTTGCCAGCCGCCACTGAGGCGAAACCGCACTGGGTGCTAAGCGCCAGATTTTCTAGCGGCACGTATTGCGCCGCCTCGTCAATTCGCCGCCGCAAATTGTCTTGCGACTCCAACTGCGGCTGCTTCGTCGTAATCAATCCGAGCACTACCGTCTTGCCACGGGGCACTAGACGCAACGGCTCAAATCCGCCCGCCCTCTCTGTGTCATATTCCAGCAGGAATGTGTCCACGTCGAGCAGCCCGAAAAGTTTTTTGGCAATTGCGTCGTAGCCGCCTTCCGTAAACCAGCGGCTGCGGCTATTCCCCCGGCAAACGTGGATCCCGAAGGTGATGCCATCGCGCCTGAAACCTTTGATCGCTGCGTTGTCGCCTGCGATGGAGTTCTCGAATTCAGTGTCCGGGTCTTGGCCACTGGCTTTCATTTGGGCGCGCTGCTTGGGGTCAAGATAGTGCGAATAAAATGGCGCGTCGAGCTGGATGTACTTCACTCCCTGGTCAACGAGCCACTGAATTTCATCGCGCACGATTTCGACGAGGTCGCGCAGCAATTCAGCATGCGACGGATAGAATCGGTCGCTCAGACCGCGTTTGTAACTCGACACCATGAAGTTTGCCGGCGAGGGCAGCGTCACCTTGAACGGACCGGGCGCGGCTTTTTTCAGGAATGGCACTTCGTGGCCTGTCATTTTGCGAATTTTTCTCAGCTTGGCGCCGACGGCTTGCGCCGTGCTTCCTTCCGGCCCGCCACCCGGACCCTTCCAATCAAGGATCACTTTGTCGGCAACGAATCCGTCAACGGCATCGGCCATATCAGTAAGCCAAGATCCGCGGCGCAATTCCCCGTCCGTGAAGATGGGTATTCCGGCGTTCCGCTGCCCTTCCAGGGTTTCAAGAATCGCGCGATCTTCCGCCGAGCGGAGGGCCTCCAGCGAGATTTTGCTCCCCACATAATCGGCACGGGCCTGCAAAAGCTGCGGCGGACGCAAAAAGCTGCCGATATTTTCAGCGTGATATCGCGCGGTAGGCATGAGGGCAAATCTCGCTTTCAGCCAGCAGAATAACAACGATCTGATAAGCGAGCGCAATCGTACGCAGCGGATTGGAACGCGTCAAGCTTCTGTGAAATGTTGGGCGGGAAGAGTCCGCGGGAGAGTGGGCGACGCATCCAAAAATCTTGGTGCTATACTGATCGGCGTAAGCTGTCCGCCTTGTTTTCGCAACGGAGAGGTGCTGGAGTGGCCGAACAGGGCTGCCTGCTAAGCAGTTACACCCCAAAAGGGTGTCGGGGGTTCGAATCCCCCCCTCTCCGCCATACCTAAATAAGGGTCAGAATTCCTCTCTTCAAATGCACGCGCGACCAGCGCGAACGGACAATCTGCCGACTCCGCGACCTGTGTTTCAGTGCGACAGAAAACAAATCCTCAAGGTACGGAGATGTCGGAAGTGTTTCGGGTTAAGCACGGAAAGATTCGGCGGATCGAGGCTGTGTACCGCCGATGTCCCTACGGAGTGGTCTCGGGCTGGAGTAGCTGGCAGGATTCCATGTCGACGCGAGTTCGGTGATCACCTTTTTTTGGATGACTTCGGCCGATCTCAAGTGTTCGTGAAGAATACAAGGGATTGACGAATCCGGCGCGCACTCAGAGGCGTCCACGTTCCGATAGCCGGTTCCATATGAGAGAGACTAACGGATTCTAGTTGGATATAATCTCGGCCAGTATGCCAAGCCTGGAAGCTCTCTACCAAGTGGCCGACCGGGTCGCGACCATCACGCTGAATCGTCCGGAAAAACTGAACGCGTGGACCGCGGTGATGGAGCAGGAGGTGCGTTCGGCGATCGAAGAGGCCGAGCGAGACGATCAGGTTCGCGTGATCGTGCTGACCGGAGCGGGACGAGGATTTTGCGCCGGGGCCGACATGTCGCTCCTCAGCAACGTCGCGGATCGGGGCCTTGACGAAGTCACGCGCGACCAAGCGTTGCAAACCGGTGCAGCGCGGGAAGGCGTTCGGCGTGATTTCCAGAAGAAGTACTCCTATTTCCCCGCAGTCGGAAAGCCTGTGATCGGCGCGATTAACGGTCCGGTCGTTGGGCTGGGCCTGGTCATCGCGCTGTACTGCGATTTGCGCTGGGCCTCGGACGCCGCTCGGTTCAGCACTGCATTCGCTCGGCGTGGACTGATCGCCGAGTATGGAATGGCATGGATGCTGCCGCGTCTTGTCGGCCTGCCAAACGCGCTCGATTTGCTTCTATCGGCGCGGACGATCGATGCGGCCGAGGCGCTTCGCACGGGGCTGGTGAACCAAGTTTTCCCGAACGATGTCTTCTTGCAGAGGGTTGGAGAAAACGCGCGCGATATGGCATCCAGCGTCAGTCCCCGCTCGCTGCGAGTGATCAAGCGCCAGGTGTACGACGCGATGTTCCAGACGCTCTCGGAAGCCTTTGAAACCTCCGAGCGCGAAATGCTTGCGAGCTTGCAGAGCAAGGACTTCAAAGAGGGTGTCGCGCATTTTATCGAGAAACGCGCTCCCGCTTTCACCGGCAGATAAGAGTTCCAAGTGAAATTCGACGATAGCGACAAAGTGAAGGCTCTGCAGGGCCGTCTGCAGGGTTTCATGGACGAGTACATTTATCCAAACGAACAGCGCTTTCTCGATGAGATCGGATCCAATCGGTGGCTGCCTGCAAGAATCATTGAAGAGCTCAAACCCAAAGCTCGTGCTGCAGGGCTCTGGAATCTGTTTTTGCCCGACAGTGAGGACGGCGGAGGGCTGACAAATCTCGAGTATGCCCCGCTCTGCGAAATTATGGGCCGCAGCGCGATGGCGCCGGAAGTCTTCAATTGTTCAGCGCCGGATACAGGAAACATGGAGGTGCTGGCACGGTACGGTACGCTGGAGCAAAAGGAGCGATGGCTTGCGCCGCTTCTCGGCGGCGAAATCCGGTCGTGCTTCGCCATGACCGAACCGGGAGTCGCGTCATCAGATGCGACGAATATTGAAGCGAGTATTGTGCGGGACGGCGGCGAGTATGTGATCAACGGCCGCAAGTGGTGGACGTCCGGAGCGGGCGACCCGCGTTGCAAAATTGCTATTTTCATGGGGAAGACCGATCCTTCGGCGCCCGTTCACAAGCAGCAGTCAATGATTCTGGTGCCGATGGAGACGCGCGGGGTGAACGTCGAGCGGTTGCTTACGGTATTCGGTTACGACCACGCGCCGCACGGCCACGGCGACGTCACGTTCGATAATGTCCGCGTGCCGGCCTCAAACATCTTGCTTGGGGAAGGCCGGGGATTTGAGATTGCGCAGGGACGACTAGGGCCGGGCCGCATCCATCACTGCATGCGCTGCATTGGCGTGGCTGAGCGCGCCCTCGAAACAATGTGCAAACGTGTGCAATCCCGCGTGGCCTTCGGTAAATCTCTTGCGGAACAAGGCACTATCCGTGCCGACATCGCGATCTCGCGCATGGAAATCGAGCAAGCTCGCCTGCTCACTCTGAAAGCGGCTTACATGATGGACACGGCCGGAAACAAGGAGGCACGGGCCGAAATCGCGATGATCAAGGTAGTCGCGCCAAATATGACCCTGCGAGTTCTGGATCGGGCGATTCAGGCGCACGGCGGCGCGGGCGTTTCGCAAGACACGTTTCTGGCGGCCGCGTGGGCCGGTGTCCGGACACTTCGAATGGCCGACGGACCAGACGAAGTTCATATGGAAGCGATCGCCAAGAGGGAGCTGAGAAAGTCGACCAAATCCTCGGCGCGTTCTGCGCCTTAACGGCGACCAAATTCCTCGTCGTCGAATCCAGTGGTAGCCAGAAGGAGATTTCATGCCCTCACTCGTGATCGAGACACCGCGCTCTCTGAGCGATTTCGTGGGCCGCGAAATCGCGGTGACTGATTGGTTCACGGTAACGCAGGACCGCATTCAGCAATTTGCGGAAGTCACGGAAGACCGGCAGTGGATTCACGTGGACCGTGAGCGGGCGCGAAAAGAATCACCTTACGGCACGACGATCGCACACGGTTTCCTGACACTGTCTTTCGTTAGCCACTTCATGCGGCAGGCGATCGAAATTCGAACCGGCGTGCGGATGGGCATCAACTATGGTTTGAACCGGGTCCGCTTCCCTTCTCCTGTGCGCGCTGACTCGCAAATTCGCGCGCGCGTAAGCCTGCTTTCGACGAAAGAACTTCCGAATGCGCTCGAAGCCACATTCGCGATGTCGGTGGAGGGTCAGGATAGTGATAAGCCTCACTGCGTGGCAGAGTGGATCGTCCGCTACTACGAATGAGAAACCGGCACCCCAGGGACACGGGCACTGCACCATCGCTAAAAGCAAGCGTGGCTCACATTGATGCGCTTTCGATAGATTGCACTGAAGCGCGGAGGAGCGTTTTAACGACTTCTGGCATCGAGGCGAAGCGCGCGTCTTTTGTGAGCCCCTGGTGATAGCGGCGGTAGATTTGCTGGACGATTACCGCGATCTTGAATCGAGCGAACGCGAGGTAGAAAGGCATTGTGGACACGTCGCGGCCAGTCGTACGCGCGTAGCGCTCGACAAGCTGTGCGCGCGTTGGGCTGCCGGCATACGTCGAAGGGCCCCATCGAATTTTCTGTAACTCGTCTGGATCTTGCGGATCGACCCAGTAAGCCAGAGTGGTCCCTAGATCGGTGAGTGGATCGCCGATCGTGCTCATCTCCCAATCCAGCACGCCAATAATCTTAGTGGGGTCCCCTGGATCGAGCACCACGTTGTCGTACTTGTAGTCATTATGGATGAGCGCGGCTTCACTCGTTGCAGGCATGTGGTCCTTCAGCCAAGCGGCGATGAGCGCGATCTCCGAGAGATCGTGTGTCTGGGAGCCGTAATAGCGATCAATCCAGCCGCCCACTTGGCGAGCAAGATAGCCTTGTGGCTTGCCGAGAGCATCCAGTCCGACAGCTAAGTAGTCCAGCCCATGGAGACGGGCAAGGTTGTCAACGAACGATTCGCCGAGGCGCCGGGCCGTGTCGGCTGAGAACAGCAGGCCCGCAGGCGGGTCGCGGCGGACGATGATTCCCCGGAGGCGTTCCATCAAATAAAAGGGCGCGCCCAGTATGGAGTCATCATCGCAGTACAACAGAACCTTCGGCGCCAGCGAGTAAACGGAATGCAGTTTCGACAGCACACGATATTCGCGGCCCATATCGTGCGCGGTTTTCACTGTGCTGCCGTAGGGTGGCCGGCGCAGTACGATTTCCCGCTCGCCGATACGCAGCAGGTAAGTGAGATTGGAATGGCCACTGGGAAATTGCTCGACGGCCAGAGCGCCCAGCTCCGTAGGAAAGGAACTTCGCAGGAACGGTTCGAGCCTGGCCAGGTCCAACTCCTCGCCCGATCTGACGGCCTCAGGGTGGTCTCGAAAATCAGCCATTTTCTTTCTGGCCCAATGCACTATCGATAAGTCAGCAATGGAGGGTCGTCGAGATGCGGAAACGCGTTGAACGTACTCAGTGTGAATTGCTCGCCCGAAGACAAAAACTCGCTGTAAGAGCAATTGCGCGACATCCACGTTACGCGCAGCGTATCTCGCGGCGAAAGATTCAGGGCGCGTTGCATGGCCACGCCAATCGGTCCGCCAGAGCTGAAGATGACCACCTGCTCACCTCGCGTACCGCTGGATGTGAGCTTCGCGAGTCCGCGGTTCACTCGAGAACAGAATTCAGGCCAGGATTCTACGTCTTGCAAAGGAAGCTTTCCATCGACCCACCTGCCTACTACGGCTTCGAACATCCGTTGAAAACTTTTGCGTTTCTCTTCAGGAGTGTTGGCGTTTAGAAATGTGGCGTGCAAGTCGCGGACTCCAGCACCTTTCTGGAGAAGTTCTGGGATGCCCTTCCGCAGCACGTCCTCTCCCTGATATTCGTCGAATTCCTGCATTACGACTAGCTCGGGAAACGCAGCTCTCAATCGTCGATAGCCATTGGCGACAAGTTTCGCCGTGTCGATTTGCCGGACGCGCGGTCCGGAGTAGACGCGATCAAACACGATATTTCGCGATGTCCAATACTCGCCGAGCAACCGGGCTTGAGTCTCGCCGATGGGCGAGAGTTTATCGTAATCCGGCTCCAGGAAAGAGGCTTGCGCGTGACGCACCAGGAGAATGCGGCTCACCTGGACTCTCCGCGCCGACAATCCCAGGGGCGAAACGGGATCATGTCCTTGAGTTCCGGGTTTTCAGGCGCCAGGCGCTATGCTCCTCTCTCTAATGAAATCCGCGAACGTGCGTCCTTGACCGGCCAATTCTTTTAGCAGCGGAGCCGGCTCCCAAAGCGCGCGGTGTTGCCGGTGAAATTCGCAGACGCGCTCGTAAACTTTCTTAAGTCCCACGGTATCGGCGTACCACATCGGACCACCGCGATGAGCAGGGAAGCCATACCCATTGATGAAAATGATGTCGATATCGACTGCGCGAAGTGCGTAGCCTTCTTCGAGAATGCGAGCGCCCTCGTTGACGAGCGCGTAGATGCAACGATCGACGATTTCGTCCGCGGGAATCGTACGCTGCGGGATTCCCGCGTCTGCAGCGCATTTGCGAACGACATCGGCTACTGCAGGATCGGGACTAGCATTCCGATTCTCGTCATACTTGTACCAACCGGCGCGAGTTTTCTGCCCAAACCGCCCAATTTCACACAAGCGGTCGCCGGCAATCGGCTGGCGGATGCCCGGCTTCTCCAAATGACGATACTCTTGGCGGATGCGCCAGCCGACATCCAGGCCCGCAAGGTCTCCCACCGCCAGCGGTCCCATAGCCATTCCGAATTCATAGAGGGCATTGTCCACTGCTTGGACGCTCGCGCCTTCCTCTATCAGGAAAACGGATTCGCGCACATAAGGGTGAAACATGCGGTTGCCGACAAAGCCGCGGCAATTCCCGACCAGGACACCGATCTTCCCAATCTTTTTGGAGAGCTGCATGCAAGTGGCAAGGACATCTCTGCGTGTCTTCTTCCCACGGACAATCTCAAGCAGACGCATCACATTTGCGGGGCTAAAAAAATGGGTACCGATGACGAATTCGGGCCGTGATGTGACGGAGGCGATTTCGTCAATGTTCAGAGTTGAAGTATTGCTAGCCAGGATGACGCCAGGCTTGCATGCTCGATCGAGTTCGGCGAAGACCTGCTTCTTCAGGGCCATGCCCTCGAAAACGGCCTCGATGACCATATCGACGCCCTCGAAGCCATCATAGGTCAGCACCGGACGAATCCGTCTCAGACGTTCTTCGGCTTCTTGCTGCCTGAAGCGCCCACGCTTCACTGAGCTTGCGTAATTTTTTTGGATGTTGGCCAGACCGCGGTCGAGCGCCGCCTGATCCGCCTCTTTGAGCAGCACAGGAATTCCTGCATTCGCGAACACCATTGCGATGCCGCCGCCCATCGTCCCGGCGCCAACAACCGCCGCGCTGTTCACTGGAATCACCGGTGTTTCCTTCGGCACATCGGGAATCTTGGCGACTTCGCGCTCGCCAAAGAAAACGTGAACGAGAGCCTTCGATTGATCCGACTGCAGGCATTCTAAGAAAAGCTTTTGCTCTAGCTGGCAGCCTTGCTCGAAAGAAAGCTTGGGGGCGGCTTCCACGGCGTCAACGGCCGCGAGTGGCGCAATCATTCCGCGCTGCTTTTTTCGCGCGGCTTCGCGGGCGGCTGCAAAGATTGCGACATTCTGCTCGGCGGCTCCGAGTTTTTCCGTACGCTCGCGGGTTTTTAGAGGCGACTTTCCAGCAATCTCGCGTGCAAAACGGACCGCGCCAGTCAGCAAGTCGCCGTCGATGATTCGGTCGATAATGCCGGATTCCAGGGCCTCTTCCGCCTTGATCGGATTGCCTGCGGCGCACATTTCAACCGCTTTCTTTACACCCGCAAGCCGAGGCAAACGTTGCGTCCCGGCCGCTCCCGGGATAATGCCGAGTTTTACTTCGGGCTGGCCGACTTGCGCGTCGCGCGCAGCCACCCGGTAATGACCTGCCATTGCCAACTCGAGGCCGCCGCCGAGCGCCGTTCCGTGAATTGCCATCACGATGGGCTTCTTGCAATCTTCGATTCGCAGAAGCAGCGGGAGAAGTCCGGGTCCACGCGTACTGCTTCCGGAAGCCATCTTCCCGAACTCCTTAATATCCGCACCGGCAACAAACGTCCGCCCTCCTCCGATCAGCACAGCCGCACGAATGGCGGGATCCTTGCCGATCTTTTCCAAGGCCTCGGAAATGCCTTCGGGGACGCCAGGACTTAAAGCATTTACGGGCGGGTTATTGATCGTGATGACCCCAACATCAGAATCTTTGGCTAGTTGAACGAGATCGGTCATAAGACTTCGGTTGCGGACTTCTAAGCGCTCTGGAGTAAAGCCGCGTCGGCGTCAATCACGAGTCGTGCAATGCGCTCGCGGTGATAGGTTGAGTCCCCCAGAGAGGTTTCCGACGCCTTCGCACGCCGGTAATAGAGATGGAGATCGTTCTCCCAAGTGAAGCCCATGCCGCCGTGGACTTGGATTCCACGATTGCCGACAGTGCGGGCAGCGTCACTCGCGTACATCTTGGCTATTGAGACAGCAAGGGCTGCGTCCGGCGCGTTCTCTTCGAGCGCCCACGCCGCGTAGTACGCTGCCGACCGCGCGCTCTCCGTTTCGAGGTACATATCCGCGCACTGGTGCTGCACCGCTTGAAATATCCCGATTGGCTTCCCAAACTGCTTTCGCGTCTTCGCGTATTCAACTGTGAGATCGAGTGTGCGCTGCATTCCACCGACCATTTCCGCTACCAAAGCCGTGGCGGCAACATCGAGCGCCCCTGGCAGGCCGGTGCTATCGCCCAGCCGTTCCGCCGGAGTGCCGTTGAATCGCATTGAATACACCTTGCGCGTGAGATCCATCGCGTCCATTCGCTGAATGCTGAGGCCTGGCGCCTTCGCATCGACGACAAAAATACCGTCGCGGGCCACAACGATGATGAAGTCCGCCACGATGGCGTCAGGCACGAATAGTTTTTCTCCGGTGAGCTTGCCATTCACAGGTGCGATCTGCACATCCGCAAAATTCCAGCTCGCGCTCGTTTCGAGAATCGCGACCGTAGAGCGCGCTTCGCCAGCACAAATCGGAGCAAGATATTTCTTCTTCTGTTCGGGGGCTGCTACAGCACCGATCAGCATCCCGGCCAGCGCGACGGTGGAGAACAACGGCCCAGGCAGAAGCGCTCGGCCGGCCTCTTCCATCAGTAGGATGAACTCGACTTTCCCCAGACCCACGCCGCCATACTGCTCGGGGAAAATGATGCCCGTGTAGCCCTGGTCAGCCAACTTGGCCCACAATGCGGCATCATAAGCGGTATCGGTTTCCATGATGCGCCGGACTTCAGTCATGGGGCACTCACCCGCGAAAAACTTGCGCGCATTGTCTTTGAGAAGCTGCTGGCTCTCGGTTAATCCGAATTCCATCGGTTCTCCTTAGTAGCTTCGCGGCAGCCCTAGAACGAAATGCCCGATGATGTTGCGCTGCACTTCCGATGTGCCTGCTTCGATGGTGTTCCCACGCGTTCGCAGATAGCCGTACGACCAGATGCCCTTGTCAATGGCACGTTCATCGCTCGCCACCAGCTGGCCGTGCGGTCCCAGCAACTCCTGCGCGACCTGTTGGAGACGTTGATTAAGCTCGCTCCAGAAAATCTTCTGAATCGATCCCTCCGGACCGGGCACGCCCGTGGCAGTTATCCGGCTGAAGGCGCGCAACTGATTCAGGCGCATGATTTCAATCTCGCCGTAACATTGCGCGAGTTTCTGGCGCATTAGCGGATCGCTGGCGGCGGGATGCCCGTTCTTTGGAAATGTGCGCGCCAGCTCGATCAGCCTGTCAATATTTCGCTTGAACAAAAGATGGAGTCGCGCGCCAAACGACCCGCGCTCATACATGAGCGTGCTGACGGCCACATTCCAGCCGTCATTCACTTTTCCGAGGACGTTTTCTGCTGGCACGCGAACGTCACGGAAGAAAAGCTCGCAGAATTCACTCTCGCCCGTTATTTGCCGCAGGGGACGGACCTCGACGCCCGGCGACTTCATATCGACCAACAGAACCGTCAATCCTTTGTGCTTGGGGGCGTTCGCGTCTGTGCGAACCACCAACTCGCACCAATTTCCAAAGGAGCCGAAGCTGGTCCACACCTTCTGGCCGTTGACGACATAGTGATCTCCATCCAGGCGGGCTTCGGTTTGCAAACCCGCCAGATCAGAACCGGCGTTCGGTTCGGAGAAACCCTGACACCAGATTTCTTCGGCGCTAAGAATCTTGGGAACGAAGCGTTTCTTTTGCGCTTCCGTACCATACGCGATGATCGTCGGGCCAATGAGCCCGAGGCCCAGGGCGTTGGCCATCGGTGGGGCCTGGGCTCGGGACATTTCCTCCCAAAAGATCGCCTGTTCCATCAATGTTGCGCTGCGGCCGCCGTACTCCTTCGGCCAAGAAACCGCGGCCCAGCGGCCTCCATCGAGCTTGCGCTGCCACGCTCTCAAGTAAGGGAATGTTTCTTCGAGGGGTTTCTCTCGCCACTGGGCCCAGTCCTTGGGAACGTTCGCGTCAAGCCACGCGCGCAATTCATCGCGGAATTGGCGCTCTTCAGGGGTCAGATTAAGATCCATTCAAAACTCCACCTTTTCGGCGCTCCGAACGCTGCCTTACATCCGCAAGCCAATTTTGCTAAACAGGCGATCCACGCCGTTTCAGTTCGGCGAATTCGGGCCGGATCGTTTCCTGGCCTTGCCAATATTTCTTACGAAGCTCTCGCTTTAGGATTTTTCCCGTTCCTGTCTTAGGCAAATTTTCGCGGAACTCGACCGATCGCGGGCATTTGTAGTGCGCCAGCCGAGCGCGGCAGAATTCAATGAGCTCCGTTTCGTTCGCTTGCGCGGTAGGTTTCAAAACCACGAGTGCCTTGGGCACTTCTCCCCACTTTTGGTCGGGCACGGGGATGACGGCGACCTCGAGGACGGCAGGATGTGCAAGAAGCTTCTTCTCAACTTCGAGCGACGAAATATTTTCTCCGCCGCTGACGATGATGTCTTTCTTGCGATCGACGATGAGGATGTATCCGTCTTCGTTCCACGTAGCCATGTCGCCTGTATGGAACCAACCACCTCGCAGAGCTTCCGCAGTTGCCTCGGGCTGTTTCCAGTAGCCTTTCATGACGCTGTCGCCCCGAGCGATTACTTCGCCGACGGCTTCCGCGTCGCATGCAACATCATTGTCGTTCGTATCCACTACACGAAGCTCAACGCCGGGAATAGCGAAACCGGCCATGGCCTGCCCCACATAGCGTTGCTCTCCCTCCCATCCGAGCCCTGACTTCATTTTGGAAACAGATAGCGTCGGCGCCGTTTCGGTAAGTCCATATCCTGCGTAGCACGTGCATCCAAACTTTTCTTCCACCTCCTGTACCAATGATGGTGAAGACGCCGCGCCGCCGAGATTGACCCACCTCAAGCTGCTTAAGTCGTACTTGCGAAACTCCGGGCAGTTGACCAACGCAATAGCCATGGCGGGCACCGCACTAAGGCTTTCCACGCGCTCCTGCTCGATCAGACGGAAAATCTCAGCGGGATCAAAACGCGAAATCATTACGTGCAAAGCACCTTTAAGAGTAACGGTGTGCGCGGCGCCCCATCCGTTGGCGTGGAATAGCGGAATGGTGTGAAGATGAACGCTGTCGGCCGAGCTTTCATGGATTAACGAAGAGCTCAGAGCCTGGAGATAGATGTTTCGGTGGGTGAGCATCACACCTTTCGGATCGGCGCTGGTTCCGCTGGTGTAAAAGATTTCGGCGACAGCATTTTCGTCGAACTCCATCAGGTCCGCGCGATAAGGAGTTGCGTCAGCCAGCATGTCCTCATAATTCTGCGGGATGAGCCAACTAGCCTGCGGTGCGCCAGTAAGCAACGAGAAGGCCTGCACACTGGAAACTTTTTCGCGAAACGAGTCCACGAGGCCGGAGAAATCCTCCTCCAAGAACAAAACTTTCGCTTCCGCGTTATTCAGGATGTAGACAAGCTCATCAGGAGCGAGACGGATATTCAGGGGAAGTAACACAGCGCCGGCTTCCAAAACGCCAAAATATGCCTCCAGCAACCGGTGGCAATTCATGCTCAGGAAGGCGACGCGGTCACCTGGCTTGATTCCGATAGAGCGCAGCGCGCCGGCAAGACGAGCCGCTCGCTGTGCAAATTGTGAATATGTAAAGCGCTCGCGCCCGCACACGACGGCCGTTTTGCCGGGATATTGCTGCTCGGCGTAGCGCAAGAAACGTACGGGTGTAAGCGGAACGTTCATAGTCCCATTCGCGAGTTCTAGGTTGATTGTCCCCCATCGACCACCAGCACATGTCCGGTGATGAAATCGGCGGCGTCGGAAGCCAAAAAGACGGCAGCTCCTTTCAAGTCATGTTCGCTGCCAAACCGACCCAATGGAATTCCCCGGAGGAGGTTTTCCTTGTTGCGTTCGATCACAACTTCAGACATGTGCGTCGGGAACCATCCCGGCGCAATGGCATTCACGCGCACACTGTAAGCGGCCCACTTGCGCGCCAGATCTTTCGTGAATGCGATCACTCCACCTTTGCTAGCGTGATATCCAATCGCCTGAAAATCCGGCGGAGAGCCCCTGAGCCCTGCCGTCGACGCGATATTAATGATCGCTCCTCGCTTCTGCGCGGTCATGAATTTGCCGAACACCTGGCAGCAAAGGAATGTTCCTGTCAGATTCGTCTCAATCACCTTATTCCAATGCTCGAGACGCATTTCTTCAATCGGCGCTCCCCAGGATGTTCCCGCGTTGTTTATGAGGATGTCGATTCGGCCGAAATGCGACATCGTCGCGTCCGCAAGCTCCTGAACGCTTGACGGATTCTTCACGTCGCAACCCACCGCAAGCGTTTTTATTCCTAATTCCTTCAATTCACTCGCGGCTTGCTCGCAACGTTCCTTTTTGCGTGCGCACAAAACGAGGTCGGCACCCATCTCGGCAAGGCCTTCGGCCATCTGCCTACCCAGCCCGATGGAGCCTCCGGTAACGACCGCTACTCGCCCGGTGAGGTCAAACAGATCCCTTACTTTCATTGCCTGCGGCATTTCTCTTAACATCCACGCGCCTCAAGCACGCTATTGGCCACCCGAAAAATGTTCCATTCACCTGGCACAGGGCGAGCCAATCGCTGCGTTCCTCCAATCTAAAATCGACTCAGAAACTCAAACGCACCCCCAACTGAATTTCGCGCTTAGGGAACGCAGACGTGAAGGCCAGCGGTGTACTTGGCGTAGCCGTCCCTCCGCCCGGAAGCAATGTGCCGGGCCGAATCCCGTGCACGTTAAACGTCGTGAATCCGGGCTGAAAGCCGAATAGCGGACCGACTTCATTATTCACGCTGGCAAAATTCGTCCGATTCGCGATGTTGAACCCCTCAGCCGTGAATTGCAGATTCGCTTGTTCTCCGAGTTTGTGTTGCCAGGTTAGGCGCATGTCCCAGTCAATAAGATCGGGACCAAGGCCCGCGTCGCGTGGCGCTCCGATCGGCCGTTCATTCGTCGTATGGCCGTCGCCATTGACCTCTCCCCCCGCTAGCAAATTGAAAGGATGTCCGCTGGCGTAAGTGAAGATCGGGGCTAGCTGAAAACCTGACAAAATAGTCTCCTTCCAAGGGCTGTCAAATACGCCTGCCATCACCACCTTATGCCGCTGATCGAATTCAGAAAGGCCGCGATCCAACCCCAGGTTCGTAGGATCTTGCGGCCCATAGTCGCTATTGTAGTCCGTGGATGTGTCGAAAGCCTTGCTATAGGTGTAATTCCCGAACGCAGTGAAGTGATCGCTGAATCGCTTCTTTACTTCCAAAATGCCACCCTCGTAGAGAGCAGACGCCGCAGAAGTGTACTGGTTGTTCTGAATGATCAGCGGATTCACAAAACAAGAGAACGGGTTTGACGCACAGGGTAATCCGCCGGGCTCCGTGCCGCCAAGCGGGTCGGTCGCCGGACTCGTATTCCAGTTTCGGTACGAAACATTCTTCCCGTTGGCCAAAGTCACTGCACTGAATGGCGCTTTCAGCAGATTCGTATCGATCGCAACCGGAAGTCGCAGCGTATGCGAGTAAATCCCGCTCAGCGAGATCGAGAAGCCAGGCGCAATCTCACGCTCAATTCCAATCGATGCCTGCTGCGAGTATGGCGGCTTGTAATTCGGTGGGTTGCTGAACAGCACTGTCAACGGCGATAGCTGCCCGCTATTCTGCACGAAGACGCCGAACGGAGCCACATCGGCCGGCGTGATGCAGGCCGCATTCCCGGGTGTGGGTGTTGTGCATTGGATTAGTCCTTGTGCAAACAGCCCTTGAAACACCGCGTCCGATGTTTTTAGAAATGGAAGCGGAGTCGGGGTGAGTGGATCCACATAAATGGAAATGTATCGCGTGCAAGGACTGGCGCCGCTGCCTGGAACGATGACGCCGGCGGGCCCGAATGCAGTCACTCCAACGCCGCAGGTTCCAACCGCGTTGTTGACCTGATTGGGAATCTGCTGGGTATTGTGCTGGTTCTCAACCGTAGTGCGATTCTTGTTCAAAACGCCCAGGCTCAGATCAACTTGCGGAATTTGAGCATCAATGGGGCCATAGAAAATCCCGTATCCGCCCCGTATCACGGTCTTGTGGTCTCTGAAGGGATCCCAAGCAAAAGAGATGCGGGGGCTTACATCGCCGTAGTAGGTATTCAATGGCTCGAACTGCGAGTCAATCTCGTAGCGCACTCCATAGTTCAGCGTGAAATTGGAGGTGATTTTCCACGAGTCCTGCAAGTAAAACCCAGTCAGCGGTCGCGTGTACGCCGGATAATCCGATGTACCGAAGCCTTGTTGATAGACCTGCGGCAACCCAAATGAGGCAGCCTGCAGGGGGTTAATCGTGGTCGCAGCGAGTTGCGGGCTTATCAAGCCTCCGGGCAGCGAACCAAAGACGAAGCGTCCCGGGAAAAACGTGTGCGAATCCGAGTGATTGCCGCGAAGCAGCTCCGAGCCTCCGAATCGAATCGTGTGGCTGCCGCGGACCAAGGTCATGTTGTCCAAAATCTGGGTACGATGGAGGATCACAAAGTCCGGCAGAAAAATGTTAGTTCCAAGATTATTTACGAATCCAGGAATTTGCAGACCCACCTCTCCGGGCTCATTCGGAATCACATTAAAACTGTTGTAGTCATACTGCAGCCGCAACTCATTCTGATCTCTCGGACTGAACTCGTGGAACCAGGCGCCTTGAAGCGTGTGGTCATACTGATGGACCGAACTGCCTGCCGAAAAACCTGTCAGAGATTGCACGTCGGGGTTTTCCTCAAGGTCATGTCCATACCGGTAACTCAAGAAAAGCTGATTTGAATCGTTGACGCGGTGATCGAGGCGCGCGGATCCCAGATACTCTCGCGTGTTGTATGGAAACAGTCCTCCATTTGTTTCAAGCTGATTCACGAGGAAGCCATTCAGCGCGGTCTGACCGGCCGATAGACCCGTAGACTGGCTGACCGTTAACGCACTTTGGAGTAAACCCGCGCAAACGGCCGCAGGCACACTAACCCCGGTCAAGCAATTCACGGTCGTTCCGCCCTGAGCCGCGAGAGATGCGATGATCGCATTTTGCGCCGCGGTCGGACGCAGTGAATTCGTGTTGGTCAGCAGGGGAACGGCATTCTGTGCATCCTGTCGCAAGCCTTCAAAAGCCACAAACAGGAAGGTCTTGTCTTTCTTGATTGGGAAGCCCACCGTTCCGCCGAATTGCTGGCGATTCAAGGAGTTCTTGATGGGCACGCCGACGCTGTCGGCTGCCAAAGGATTGAACGTTGCTCCCGGCTGGAGCGCCTGACTGAATGCGAACGGGTCGCGCGCATCCATAGCATCGTTGCGGAAGAAACCGTAAAGTGTGCCGTGCACGTTGTTGGTCCCCGCCTTCGAGACGATGTTGATTGTCGCGCCACTCGCGCCACCGAGATCCGCGGAATAGTTACTGCGATTCACCTGGAACTCCTGCACGGCATCCTGACTAATTGTCAGGCGGGCATCGCCGCTATCCCCGAGGGCCTCCCCGCCGTCTACGGTCACGCTGTTTCCTCGGCCATTGCTTCCATAGAAGGAGAGGCCGCTCTGCGGCGTCTGTTTGACGCGAAAGTCCTGGTCATCCGCGAGCCGAGTGGAATTCGAGACGCCGGGTAGCAGTAGAGTGAAAGTTAGATAGTCGCGGCGGTCGATGGGAAGGCCGGTAATGTATTGATCGGTTAGAGTATTCGCCTGGCTGCCCCGTTCGGTTTCCACTACTGGCGACGCGGCGGTAACCTCGGTCACCTGCGCTGTGGTTGCCACTTTGAGATGGAAATCGAGGGTGACCGTCGCCCCTACGTTGACGACCACGCTTTTCTGCAACTCGGTACCGAAACCTGCAATCTGTGCCGTTACTTCGTATTCTGCGGGCAATAATCCTGTAAGCCTATACTGCCCTGCGCCGTCAGTTTCGGTCGCGTATCGGGTTCCCCTGGCCGTTTCCACGGCAACGACAGACGCCTTCGGGATGACCGCGCCCGATGGATCTGTTACGGTTCCGGCGATGCTGCCCGAGGTGCCTACGCCCTGCGCATTAGCCGCCGCGTTCATGAACGTCAAGCACGCCAACCACAGAAAGGTGGTCGTCACTAGCCTAAGTTTCATAGGTCCTCCTCGTCATCCCAGACATTGGCCAAGGTGTCTCTGAGCAGGCCCGGAATCCGCTGCACCCTTTATCTGAATGTGATTAGGCGAATGACCTTCATGTGCCCCCAACCCGGGCGAATCGATCCAACCCGGGCCCACTCCCAAATTGTGATAGCGGATATCACATTTTAGAGACTAACGTCAAGCTCAAGTCGCAGCCGGTCAGGCCAAGCACTCGCCTGTGCGGACTTTCGCCGATCTCAGTTAGCTAACAGCCTTAAGCGCCAGCCGGACGCACATACCTGACGAGCATGAAAGGTACAGATTTCCTTGCGAAGAGCGCTCTAGGAGAAAGTAAGTACGACGCGGCCGGAGATCTGTCCATGCCGCATTTGATCCAGCACCTTATTGACTTGAGCGAGAGGCCGAATTGCAAACTGGCATCGAATCTTCCCGGAGACGGCCATTGCGAGGACTTCTTGTATATCCTGACGCGTGCCCACGGCGGAGGCTTTTATGCGAATCTCGCCAGCAGCCATCAGTACGGGAGGAAAGCAGATGTTTTCGGCCGGCAGGCCTACAACGAGGAGAGTCCCACTTGGCCGCACGCAACGGAAAGCCAAGTCGTAGGCTGCTTTTGCTGCCGAAGTTACAAGGGCCACGTGGGCGCCGCCCATTCGACGCAATCCCTTAACCAGATCCGTCGAGGCAGCATGGAATGTATGGGAGGCACCCAGCGACTTGGCGAGCTCAAGCTTTTCCTCGGAAATATCAACCGCGATGACCTCCATCCCCAACGCCCGCCCCATCTGCACAGCAATATGCCCCAACCCGCCGATGCCAAAGATCGCCAGCCGCTGGCCCGCGGACACCGTGGCTTGCTTGAGGGCGCGATACACCGTAACGCCCGCGCAGAAAAGAGGCGCAAGCTCAGCCGATGGCAGGCCATCGGGAATTTTCAGCGCGTGACTCGCCGGCGCCTTGACAAATTCGGCGTACCCCCCATCGACAGTGACGCCCGTGATTTTCTGTCTTGGACAGAGGTTCTCATTCCCCTCCAGGCAGAATTCACACTCACCGCAGGTCCAATGAATCCAAGGCACGCCTACCCTGTCACCAATTCGCAACTCGCGGACGGCTGCGCCTTTCTCGACGACGCGACCGACAATCTCGTGGCCCAGAATCAGCGGTTTCTTGACGATTCCAGCCAATTGGGTCCAATCGCCATCGGCAACATGCAGATCGGAGTGGCATACGCCGCAAGCTTCCACCGCAATGAGGACGTCCCCTGCTTCGGGTTTAGGCCCGGCGACTTCTTGAATGGTGAGGGGTTGTTTGAATTCGTGAAGAACAGCGGCCTTCATGGCAAAGACTCGATAATCACGGCCGGACGGCGCGTAGGAAAAACTCGACGGCACTCCGCACGCGTTCGCTCAGCTTATGTGGGCCGGTGAGGTCCACAACCCATTGCCGAACGACAGTGTTGTAAAGTCCTTCCATAAATTCAGCCAGGTGAAGAACCGGAAAGTCTCGCGTGATCTCTCCCCGCTTCTGACCTTCGGCGAAAATGCGTCTCAGCAAGCCGAGCGTGATTTCCTCGGGCCGGCGCATATCAGGCGATCGCACGGGATCCATCGCTCCTGAGAGGACCACCGCTCGCCACAGCGGACGATCCGCTTCGACTTCACGCGCCATATGCTGATACATCCGCCGCAAGCGTTCCGCAGTGGTAGCTTCGCTTGAGAGTTCGGTTTCCAGGTGCTCTCCCAGGCACGCAAACCCGCGGCGCCCAACTTCCCGCAGGACTGCATCCTTGCTAGGGAAATAACGGAAGAATGTCGGCTGGCTGATTTCGAGAATTTGGACGATATCATCAACCCGTGTGTTCTCGTAGCCGCGCTTGCGAAACAGTTTAACGGCAGTTTTGATTATTTCCTGGCGAAGCCGCACTTTCTTGCGCTCGCGAAGACCCGGAATTTCATGAGCCAGTGATTCTTTGACCGGAATCGGACCTCGCGGTTTTGGCAAACTGCGTCGATTCCGGAGCTTTTCCGGCCGTGCGGGTAACGCTTCGTCCCGAGCGGTTTGAACACGAGCCATGATTGAAAATTCTCCTGAATTAGTGACGCGGGTGCGTGCTTGTCCCGCGCGTTCAAAAACTACTTTAACATGATCGAAGCACCCGTCAATTTCAAGTCAGCACTGCCGAAGTAGCCACGCGGCCCTGCCATCAAATGCATTCCTTAGAATTTCATGGACCTCCGAATCCGGATCGTTCATGACCTTGCTAAAAGGTCCACGAAATTGGCTCGATTCGCCATCTATGCTTTCTCTGGCTCCCCCTAAATATTCCCCTCAGCTGCGCGGTTCTCGGCTAGCACCGGCTCTGCGGAGTCGCTAACCGTAAATCATGATAGTAACTAACACTTGAGACGCCCTAATACAACGTAAAAGTTGCCGCCTGTCATGTGAGCTTTGCGCATGCTGTTTAGCGTCGAATTGGTGGCGCCAGTCGAGACGAGCGGCGTGGCTTGCCATCTCGCATACTGCGATTTTTCTTTGGGGTCGCTACGTCGCGATTTTTTGAAGAGGTCAGCGCGCGGTGGTCGATGAATGAGACTTGCCAAGCAGTGCGTCCTTAATTTCCTTAGCAATCCAGATCGGCCCGACGAGGAAATAGATCGCGCCCTGGAAAAACGCCGGTTTGTTGCCCTCGATTCGATGCCCCAGGAAAAGCGCCGCCCAGCCGCCGACAAAAAGTGCCAGCCCGATCCGCCAGAAAGTCAGCAGCAGAAGCACGATCCCCGCCAGGATCGTCGGGATTCCGATTCCGTGCAGCACTTTATTTAGGGCATTTGTGTGCTCTCGGTCATACTGCGCCATGTATTTATCGAGTGAGGCCATCGGTCAGTCGCCTCTCATCACTCACGCTTTATGTTCGTTCCCGGTTCTGCGCAAAAACATATGCCCGCCGCCCTCTCGCGTCAACCTCTGCGGGATTCGAGCTTTTCCCATTCCGAGTCAGGCGTATCGATCACGTTAAACTCTCCGGCTCCGCGCAGCCACAATCCTCCATCGATCACCACGCATTCACCGTTGATGTATTCGGTTTGCTCGCTGAGTAAAAAGGACGCGAGATTGGCGAGCTCCTCGTGCCGGCCAAATCGTTTCATCGGGTGGTAATTCTTCGAACGCTCCTCGAAATCTTTTGAAGGCATAAGGCGCGACCATGCGCCTTCGGTCGGAAACGGGCCGGGCGCGATCGCATTCAAGCGAATCTTGTAGCGAGCCCATTCAACAGCCAGCGAGCGCGTCATCGCCAGAACTCCTGCCTTGGCGCAGGCGGACGGCACAACGAAGCCCGACCCACAGTTTGCGGCTGCGTACGTGGTGACGATATTCAGGATATTCCCAGGTTGTTTCGCTGCGATCCACTTGCGCCCCAGCGCAAGGGTGCAATGGAATGTGCCCTGCAGCACGATTCCGATGACGGCGTTGAAAGCATTGGGCGAGAGTTTCTCTGTACGCGCGAGAAAATTCCCCGCGGCGTTATTGACGAGGGTATCGATTCCTCCGAACGGACGGTCGAAATACTTTTCCGCTGCCTCGAGTGCCGCTTCCACGGCGCTGAAATTGCGGATATCCGCGCAAGCGTATGAAGCGCGTGCTCCCTTGGCGCGCAACGCTTCGGCCGTTTCTTTAAGCGGGTCTTCGCGGCGCCCAACCAGAAAGAGATTCGCGCCGAGGTCCGCGAATCGCAGCGCCATCGAACGTCCCAGACCTGTGCCACCACCCGTAATCAGAATCGTCCGATTCTTCAGCAAGTCTTTTTCAAACATGGTTGGGAACCTCCGAAAGCTTTTCGCGCAATTTCCCGCGCATCATACATTCAAACCGTCCCCCAACCGCAAAAGATGCCTCTCGGCGCATTACCTTGGGAAGGCTGCGAGGTGGTTTGTGTCCGTATGCAAAGGCCGTATCCATCATTGTTTCTGAGCCAGGACCGTGATCGGGTGGCCGACTCGATTACCAGCTCAGACAAAAACCGGGATGTGAAGGCCTAATCGCGTGCTACATTCTCTCCTCTCCGCCATAAAGCGATTGACTAGTCTTCGTGAAAGCCATTATGCGTTTTCTGTCCAGAAGAGGGACCGTCCCCGACCGCGGACATCCGCACTCCATAAGCCTGAATGTACGGGATGTGAGTCAGCTCTTCAATTCGATGGATCCATCTCCCTTTATTGAAAAAGACCTCGACGACGACGCAGAAGAATTCATTGTAAGTTGGGCGCAGGAATTTTCACTTGATGACGCAATTAGATTACGCATTTACCTGGAGCAGTGGCCTGGCGAAGACGCGAAGGAACTGATTACGACGGCGGTCCACAACCACTTCGCTCACCGCGCCAAGATTAGTGGCTTGGACTTCAAACGCCTCCTGAACCAAGGCCGTACCAGTCTTTTGATCGGCGCGGCATTTCTCTCTGGGTGTCTCATCCTCAGCAACGTGCTGCTCGGTCGAGATACAGGCACCTGGGCCGCAGTGCTGCGCGAGAGCCTCACTATTGCTGGTTGGGTTGCCATGTGGCGGCCAATGGAAATCTATCTTTACGATTGGTGGCCCTTGCGGCGCCGCCGCCGAATCTATACAAAACTCAGTCATATGCCGGTAGAAGTGATCCAAAAGGGAAAAAGCTGAAGTTTTTGCGTAGATGCGTTCTTAGAGGAGGCGGTCTTGCGCCGGAGGCTACGGTACTGGGGCGAAATGCTACTTAACTGAGAGTGAAACCGATTGGATTGGGAGCCCATTTGGCAACGTATAGTCGCTTGCGCCCAATAGTGACAGGGTTTGGGCAACACCCGATTCATCGATGGGTTCAGAAAAGTAATAGCCTTGCGCGTATTCGCATCCAAGCGACTGCAGCAAACTCACCTGCTCAGCAGTCTCCACTCCTTCCGCAACGACCTCTATTCCTAAGTTGCGTCCAAGGCGCAGAATAGTCTTCACGATTTCACAGCTTTCGGTGTTGCTCACCATGTCTGAAACAAAGGAGCGATCGATTTTGAGAACGTCCAAAGAAAAACGGCGCAAGTAGCTCAAAGACGAATATCCGGTGCCGAAGTCGTCCATGCACAGGCGCACACCCAAGACTTTTAGTTCGGCGAGAATTCGAGCGACGCGCTCCTCATCGCCGATGGTCATACTCTCGGTGATCTCCAACCTCAAGTTAAAAGGCTCCGTGCCGGATTCATATAGAATTTGCGCTATCCGGTCAACCAAGTCAGGCTGAACAAACTGCCTGGCGGAGACATTCACGGCCACGGTAAATGATCGATCGGATGGGAACTGCCGGTTCCAGACGCACAACTGGCGGCAGGCCTCGCCCAAAACCCAATTCCCCATCTCAAGAATCAGGCCAGTATCCTCGGTGACAGGGATGAATCCGCTGGGCATCACAAGTCCAAACTCCGGCCGCTGCCAACGCACGAGAGCTTCAAAGCCGGTGATACGGCCATCGCCCAATGAAACGATGGGCTGGTAACAGACGCGGAATTCGTCGCGTTCCAAGGCGCCTCGAAGATCGGTTTCCAGCCTCAGGCGGTCCACCGCAGCGGCATGCATCACAGGGTCACAGATTTCGTATCGCGCCTTGCCGAGGGCTTTTGCTCTATTCATGGCGGCGAAAGCGTCGCCTAACATATTTTCGGCCGCGCTATATCCCGTGGAGCTAAGCGCGATGCCGGTGCTGGCGGTGATAAAAACCTCCTGCCCATCGATTAGAAAAGGAGACTGGATGTTCCGTTGAATTCGTTCCGCCACGCGGATTCCGTCGGCGGCATTCTGGATGTCTTCCAGCAAGACTGTGAATTTGTCGCCTCCCAATCTCGCCAGTATTCCGCCGCCTCGCTGCTGCCTTTCCGTCGCGCAAGCAGCAATCGCGCGCGACGTGCTGATTCCCTGGCGAATCGATCCGCCCAAGCGTTCGGCCACTTGTGTGAGCAGTTGGTCGCCAGCGGCATTGCCCAAGCTGTCATTCACCACTCTGAAGCGGTCGATATCCACGAACAACACTGCAAATTTATAGTCGGCGTGGCGCTTTCCGCGGCTGACGCAGAGAGACAGGCGGTCGAGAAAGAATGACCGATTGGGGAGATGCGTGAGCGGGTCGTGAAGAGCATCATGAATCAATGTATCTTCTAGCTTCAAAATCCGCTCTCCGGCACGCAACCGCGCTTTCAGTTCCTGTGGATTGTAGGGCTTGGTCAAATAATCGTCGGCACCGGCAGCCAGACCAGCGGCAACGTCCTCTTTGGAGCTTTTCGAAGTAAGGAAAATCATGTAGACGTATGGGTGTTTGGCGCAACTGCGGATCTCGCGGCAAACGCTTAGGCCGTCAAGCTCCGGCATGAGCCAATCGAGAAGCGCCAGCCGCGGGCCATCGGCGCTCAGGAGACACTTCAGCGCGGCGCGCCCGTCAGCCGCTTCAACGACATCATAACCGGCCCGAAGCAGGGTCTTTTTCAGCAGATGACGCACACTCGCGTCATCCTCAGCAATGAGGACTTTCATGGCGCCACTCCCGAGGCCAGTTTGTGCAATCTAAGAACCACAAAATCCGGGAAAACATTTGAAAGCGTTCATTTCAAACGTGAATCCAAGCTGAAGGTCAGTTGTTCAGGGAAAACATGAGGGCAGAATCGCTCCCGACTTGATTCTTGCACGGTCCTTTCTAGACAACTGTTTCTGTGCTTTTCCGATTCAGTCCTTTCCCGTACGCGGATGAGCCAGTTTCAGAGTGGGAATAGAAGGCTATCCAAGCCGATGCGTCGGCTCTCTAAGGCATTCGGCCTGAAATAATTAACGCTTTGGGCTTGTGGTCATCGCCGTGCCCGAAAAGCTTGACCAGACATGAACGCAAAGAGACCGAAGAAAAGCGCCTTCGACGCACAGATGTTTCTCTCGACTGAGGGAGCAGCCAGGAAACTGCGGGAATTTCGGAGAGGCGAGCGGATCTTCTCGCAAGGCGACGCTGCAGAAAGTGTGACGTACATTCAAACGGGCGGGGTGAAGCTTTCCGTCGAAAATGGCGCGGGTAAAGAAGTTGTGGTCGCGATGTATGGCCCTGGTGATTTTGTCGGCGTAGGTTGCATGAGAGGCGAGCCGGTCCGGATGGGCACGGCGACCGCGATGACGCCGGCTACACTTCTTGAAATTGATAAGACTGAGATGCTGCGCGTGCTTCACGATGAACAGCGTCTAGCCGACCGCTTTATCGATTATATGCTCGGACGCAACACTCGAATGGAAGCAGACCTAGTGGATCAACTCTTCAATCCATGCGAGAAACGGCTGGCAAGGGCACTTCTCATGCTGGCCGGTCGCGGAAAACCAGGTCAGGCTGATGCCATCTTGCCGAAACTTTCTCAAAAAACGCTGGCGCAGATGATTGGGACCACGCGTTCTCGCGTGAATTTCTTCATGAAGAAGTTTGCGAAGCTCGGCTTCATTGAATGCAACGGCAACATCAGAATCAACAAAGCGTTGCTGGCAATCGCCGTGTGCGAGCAAGGCAGCGGAGCCTTTGCAGGCGAAGGGAGTCATCGGGGAAAACATTCGCAGAATTTCAAGATGGAGCCTGCGAATTCGATCCCCTCCGCGCGCGCGAAACCAGAGACGGAACGAGTGGGACGCTAAATCGCTGCCGTTGCTTTGCCGGCCTCGCGGCGCGAGAATCGATGTATGGCGCGCTCATCCGCGATTCTCGCGTTCCCGGCCCTGCTGCTGGTCTTGGGAACGGCCTCCTCTCTTTCCGCGCAGAGCGGGCGTGCGAACTACATCGCTCCAGATATCGCTTCCGGGTATTACCTTAGCTATCCGATCAACAGCGTTGCTTCGGGAGTGGTTGTAGTTGCCGTTGACCTCGATAGCGCGGGACGGGTCAAGAAGACAGAGGTTCTGCGCGATATTCCGTCACTGACCGCGCCTTTGCTGCTGGCCATCGAGAAGTGGACCTTCAAGCCCGCAGTGCTGCGAGGGAAAGCGGTCGATTCCACGATCGTCGTCAATATTCTTTACAATGCGAACGACTATCGCCTCGGAAGCGCAAAGGCTCCGGTTCTAGGGAAGGAATTGAAGATGCTCACGCCGGATGCGGCCGGATTCATGCCACCGAAGATCGTTGCAGCCGCATGGGCGGAATATCCGTTGAATAGCGTGGCGCAGGGGTCGGTGATCCTCGATGCGCGGATTGGCACTCTTGGCCACGTGAGCCAGGTCACTCCCGTGTGGAAGAACCAGTCGCTCACGACGACGTCGATGAATGCCGCGAAGGCTTGGACCTTCCATCCCGCCAGGCTGGATGGCGAGGCAATCGCCGCCAATACGGTGGTTGGCTACGTGTTCCGCCTGCCCAACACCGCTAGTCCGCTCGCGCACCCCTGATGGTTCGCGGTCTCCAGCGCACGACGCGCGTTGCGCCGCTAAGTTTCGTCGCTTCGTTCTTCCGGCGGAATATCGTCTTCTGGACGCTCGTGCGTGCGAACAGGACCCTCATCCGCATCCGGCGCATTCTCCACGCCACTGATCACGTCCGCTTCGAATGCTTGACCTTCTTCAACAAGCTCTTCGACGCTTTCGGCGTTCGCATCTTCTTGGCGGGAAAGTCCTTGGAGATCGCCGGCCTGCCCACCGGCTTCATCACCCATTCCGCGCCTCGGCGAGCGGGGCACTCTGCTGAGCCTGCCCGACCCTAAGGACGAGCGCTCGCTGCCCGAAGAAATCTCGCGCGGAGGAGTGCGCCTTAGTCGTGCAGTCCTACTGCTGAAAACGAGCTGCTTCTTTGGCGCTTTAGCCTTCTTCGTCGCGGGCTTCTTTGCCGCTTTCTTTTTCCCGGCGGGATTCGTGCTGCTGGCTGCCTTTTTCTTCGCTGCAGTTTTCTTTTTTGCCATGATGATCCGCATCTCCCTGAATTCGGCGTGACTTCCCTTTCCGGCAACATTTCGATTCTAGCGCGACGCACGATGCGCCTGGAAACCATATCTCTACAGTCACTCCTTTAGCGAATTACACAAAAATCCCAATTCCACTTATGAGGGCACGACGACAGCCTGCAAAGAGAAGAGTGGGGCTCGCATCCAGCGAGGTTTCGGCGCGTGCCGCCATGGACGTTTTGAATCTGAAGGAGGCGAGAACATGCCAGAAGAGGAAGTAATCGAGCGAGCAAAACGAGATGAGGAGCATGGCAAGTCGCCAAGCACGCAAGCCGGAGAATTTGTGCGGGAAGAAATGGATCATATTCGAGAGGGAAAGCACGGCGCGCGGTCGCCCCAACAGGCCATCGCTATCGGGCTTTCGAAAGCACGGCGCGCGGGCGTGAAGCTGCCGCCGCCTAAGCGGGGAAAAACGTCGAGCCGCACTCGCGCGCAAGCGACTCGCGATCTGCGGAAAGGACGAAGCTCGCGCGGGTCGAGAACATCGAGAACGCGATCTCGAGCGGTTTCTGGCACGCTGAAGCGCGAGGGGCATTCCGCGGCGTCGCACGCCAGCCTTTCTCGCCAAGCGCGGAGCGCAGCCACCAGGCGCGGGAGCCGGTCGCGGCATCAGGCAGCAATTCACGCCGTCCAAACGAAGGGAAGAAAGGTGCTGCGGCAAGAGGCGCGCAAGGGCGCTCGCACTCGCGCGAGGAAGCGCGCGGCCTGAGCAACGGGGTCATTTGCGGAGCTTGCGGTGTCGCGGAGTGGCTGAATGGACGCGGTTCGCCTTTCATGCCAGGGTCGATCCATGCTGATCTAGCGCCGGTTCTCGATGTGACGTCCGGCACAGAAGCGCCGCAAGCGCGTCGCGGACCGTAGCGGGCGAGGCTGCTTCCGCAGTTTTGGCGCGCCATGCGACGAACCCATCCGGCCGAACGATCGCGGCACCGCAGCGGCTGATTCCATACGCATCGGCAAATGCTCCGCTTGGATCGGTCACTCCATTTTCGCCGATCTGATAGATGTCGAGGCTCAGTCCCAATTGCTTCGCTGCGTCGCGCGCGCTTTCCTTCCAGGCGCGCCCTTCCGGCCCGGCGAGCAGCGCGAAATTGCCGCCAAAAAGATCGAGCGAGGAAATTTTCTCTCCGCTACGCTCGAGCAGAATATGCGGCGCTCGCGTCCCCGGACGTCCTCGCGTCTCGCGGGGACTATCGTGCGGCACGCGCTTCTGATCGGGATCGGGAATCACGGCTGCCGAGTGGTAGCAATAACCCAACTCGATATTCAAATCGTTCTCGATGGCTTGCATATTTTCCGAGCGCAGGTATGGCGCGGAGCGCGTGACGTAGCGCGAATACGCCTGCTCCACCGTGAAGGCCGCTGCGGGACGCCTTTCGGCGTCATACGTTGAAAGCAAATTTTCTCCGGCGATTCCCTTCAATACAGCCGCGAGTTTCCAGGCAAGATTGTGCGCGTCCTGCACGCCAGTATTGCCGCCAAAGCCGCCGCTGGGCGGCATCACGTGCGCGGCATCGCCGGCAAGGAAGATGCGTCCGTGCTGGAAGCGTTCCGCGGTATCGGCGCTGGCGTCCCACTGCATCACGTTTTCAATGGTAACTGGAACCTCGTCGGTGCCCAGCCCGGCGCGAAGCATTTCCAGGCAGCGCTCGTTGGTCAGCCCCTGCGAAACGTCCGTAACGGGATTTTTCGGATCGCCCAGCCAGTGGACCGCCAGGAAGCCTGAAGTGAACGGCTTCTCGATTCGGAAAAACCCGCTCAGCGTGGAATTTATCACGTACATCACGCTGAGGCTGCGGCCGCGCAGAAGCGCGGAGACATCGCCTCGAAAATAAATGGTGATGCTCTTCGAAAAAACTCCGTGGCCCAGCATGCGGATTCCCAGGCGCTCGCGAATCTGGCTGTGGCTGCCGTCGGCGGCGATCATGTAGCGTGCGCGGACACTCGAAATCTTGCCGCTATCGCGCTCGCGAATTTGCGCGGTCACGCCGGTGGAATCTTCCTCGAACGATACCAGCTCGGTTGCAAACCGAAGCTGCGCGCCCAGTGCTTCGGCTCTGCTCTTCAGCAGCGGTTCGAGCAAACTCTGGGTGATAAATATGCGGCTGCTCGGGCTGACGTCTCGCACACCTTCGTTCAAGTTGGCGATGAACCAGGTCAGCTCCTTGCCGGCTAGCGTTTCCACGGCCATGATGGCGCCATCCTGCACGAACTGCTCATCGGATTTCTGCAATACGATTTGTTCCACGCCGACCGTGCGGAAAATTTCCATGGTTCGCTGCGTAATCATTGCAGCGCGCGGATGGATCGCGGTGCCGCGGTGATGTTCGACCACCAGCGCCGGGATTCCGTGATGTCCCAGAAGCAGCGCCGCCGACATGCCCACCAGGCTGCCGCCGGCAATCAGAACGGGAACTTCAATGTCGGCCATGTGTCGCCTTTTACGTATTCAGGGTCAGCCTGTTTCTGCGCGAATCAGCAGAGAAGCTATCACAGCTTTGCCCGCGCTTGCCACGCAAGGCTCTGCCGTTACCGCTGCGACTTCATTCCGGCCGGGGCGCTGCCGGCGTGGTAGAATATTCCGTCGACATTGTCAATCAGCGGAGGAACAGAATGCATTCCGGCATGGACATTATGGTTCAGGAGATGCGCAACGAACTCACACGCGTCGGCTTTCGCGAAATGCGGACGCCGCAGGAAGTGGATGCGGTCCTGAAGAACGAAAGGAAAACTGTGCTGCTGGTAGTGAACTCCGTGTGCGGATGCGCCGCAGGCAAGGCGCGCCCCGCTATTGCCAAGGCTCTCTTGAATCAGACGCGGCCTGAAATTCTGGCGACCGTTTTCGCGGGACAAGACCGCGAAGCCACCGAGCGCGCTCGCGGCTACTTCCCAGAATACGCGCCGTCGTCGCCTTCCATCGCGCTGATGCGCGATGGAAAAGTGATCTTCATGCTCGAACGCCGCGACATCGAGGGCCGCGATCCCTACTCCATCGCCAGCGACCTTACGAAGGCCTTCGATCGCTTCTGCGCCCCAGCCGCCGCCAACACCGTCCAATAGCTCCAAAAAACGACGGGAATTCTCTGTTCGATTCAATTCGCCGGTGACCGGCGATTGCAGAGAGATTCCTTGCTCTGTGTCCCGGCGCTTCGCGCAACGGCAAAGGTGCGGGACACTCCGCTCGGAATGACTGTCGTGAGGTGAAGCGCGGCCATCGCGCACTCCCCGCGGTCGAACGACCGCTTCCATCGCAGTCCACAGGGATTGCTTGACAATTCCGATTTTCCTCCGTGCTAGCGTGAATCAGGTCGCCGCATAAGGTTGTACCGCAGAGCTGTCCTGGAAGATTAAGGAAAAAAGAATGACACCGCACGCGAACCGAAGGAGACGTCGCAAACGTGTGGCCCCTCGCCGTGGCACGCGCGAGGGACGGCGTCGAGGTCAAACCATCCGCTGCTGGGACGAGATCCCCAACATCTTCACGCTCGACGTGCCGGCCATCGAGTGGATGGTCGAAGGAATTTTGCCGCGCGCTTCGGTGACGCTGCTGGCGGGCGAGCCGGGCAGCTACAAAACGTGGCTGGCGCTGGCGCTGCTGCGCGGCGTCGCAAGCGGCGGAAATTTCCTGGGGCGCAAGTGCGCGAAGGCGAATGTGCTTTACCTCGACCGCGAAAATCCGCTGGCGGTGGTGCGCGAACGCCTCGCGGTGCTGGGCATCGAGCAATCCGCCGCGGCCGATTGCCGCATCTGGGGCGGCTGGCTCGACAACGCGCCTCCGGGCATCGGCGACTTTCGCATCCTCGAAATTGCGCGCGAGCGGCGCCCGCTGATCGTTTTCGATTCGCTGATTCGCTTCCACGCCGCGGCGGACGAGAATTCCGCCACGGAAATGTCCATGGTGATGGCCGATCTGCGCGCGCTCGCGAATGCGGGAGCCACGGTGGTCGTGCTGCATCACAAGCCCAAGAGCGAGGGATCGCACTATCGCGGATCGAGCGACATTGCGGGAGGAGTGGACACGGCGCTGGCCGTTTCGCGCGACCGCCAGGCCGGCCTGCTGCGCCTGGAATGCTTCAAGAGCCGCTTCGCCGAGGAGTTTTCGATGACGCTGCGCCCCGAACTTAGTGGGGCG
>DATDIT010000067.1:0-15604 GCA_036520875.1 Candidatus Acidiferrales bacterium | reverse complement strand
GCAGGCGTACAGCGAAGGATAGGAGTTGTAAGGAGAAGAAGTGGGACTTTTAGACGCGACTGAGGAACATCCGCCATCGAAGGCGCTGCGCTATGTGATTACGGCGCTAGTGTTTTTGGCGTTGATAGGCGGCACGATGTGGTGGATGCTGCGGTTTCACGCCGAAAAAGTGACCGTCCATCATTTTATGGAAGCGGTGGTGAGTGGAAACATGCAGCGGGCCTATCAAATCTGGCAGCCAGCGGCGTCGTATACGTTCGACGATTTCGTGAAACAGGATTGGGGTCCGGACGGCTACTACGGGCCGGTGAAGAGTTATCGCATCAAGAAAGCGGAAATGCCGCGTGGAGGGTCGTCTTCCGCGGAGATTACGCTGGAAATCAGTCCTTACGCACCTTTTCCCGAGAACGACCCGATCAAGGCGAGCAGAACCAAAGAAATTGAGCTATGGGTTAACCTGAAGAATCAGTCGATCAGCTTTCCGCCGGATTAGGGGGACTATTCGGCGTCCACGCGGGCTTCGTCCACTAACATCACGGGGATATCATCGCGCACGGGATAAACGCGACGGCAAGTGGCGCACTTTAAACCTTGCTGATCCGGCGTGGGCGTTACGGGCGTTTTGCAGAGCGGGCAAACCAGAATATCCAGAAGTTCCTTGGCGACGGCCATGCTACGTTTTCCTCCTTTTCTTCGTGGCCATGTTGGTATCAGTGTAGGCCTTGTGGAGCGCGATAGAAAGTTTTTCAGGTTAATTCGGAGGCCTTGAAAATCAATTGGCCTCTCCACTCCGCGCTTGACTGCAATTCCACCGGCCAGACAGCGACGATCTGCGATCCCTGATAGATTCGCTCGAAGCCGTCTTCCGATTCGGAGACGGTTTCAATCGGAGCGACCCAGAAGTTGCGCGCGGAGGGGGCTTCGAGAGCGACGGCAACATGCTGCCACTCGTCGACCACACGCAAAGGCTCGCCGCCCGGCACAGCGGCGGCCCAACGGAGGGGATAGCGGCGTCCATTGGATTCGAAGTAGCGGTCGGGCTTTGATGGAGCGAGGAAATTCAGGATTACTTCGAGGCCGACGTTGATGGTGGCGGCGCCGGGAGCGTGGCGGCGGACTATCACGTCGCAGAGAATCTCGAAGCCGTCGGGCGTGGAGCTGAAGGAGAGCGTTTTTTCGGAGGGCCAATCGGCGCTTTCTTCCGACGCGAAAGAGACTCGCTCCGAGGAGAGCTCAACGACGCGATAGATTCCTCCGGCTAGGGCGGCGTCTTCTGCGAGTTGCACCGAGGAGCAATCCTGAAAGGTTTTGTCCTGGGAAAAGAGGAGGAGGCGGAAAGAATTTCTGGGCCAGCGGTCGTAATGGAGGAAACGCTCGAGGCCCTCTTCTTTGGTACGCGACTGTTCGTGGATGGAGAGCGATTCGCCGACGCGATGCGTGGTGAGGCTGCGGAGGCGAGCGTGATAGCTTTCGGGACGGCGGGCGAGCGAATTGATGAGGGCAACGCTGGGCGCGCGGAAGTCGATGGCGCTGACCGTGGCCGCGTCACATGGGTGGACGAGGATGGTATAACTTTCGGAGGTGAAGTAAAGCTCCTGGCGGCCGTCGGCGTCGAAATCGAGGCGCGCGACTTCGGCGTAATGCTTTCTGCGATGGGTAAGGCGATCGGCAATGGCCTCGGCGCGTATCAGCGAGCGCCAGACGGCGGTGCGGAGATGTGGCGAGTAAAGTCCGCCGAAGATTCCGTGCCAGTAGGGGTCGTTGCATTGGCCCTGGTGGAGACTCGTGGCGGCTTCGTCATGCGCGGCTTGAGATTTTTTATCGCGGCGGTTGCCGGGGAGCGCGCGGACCTTTTTCGAGACGTGCAACATTTTTTTGTGGAGGAGGTTTGACTCCGCGTACTTGGAGAAAAAGCCGCGCCAGATTCCGCCGTGGAGGAAGGGAAGCATGTCTGGGCGCGAAGAGAATTCCTCGATGAGGGCGTGATAACGATCGCGAGCGGGCGTGGGCAGCGACCACTCCATCATTTCCGTGTAGGAAGCAGTGGGAAGATCGGCGCGGCCAGCAGGGAAGCGGGAGGCCACGGCATCGCCGGGGGTGGAAGTCGCGAGCCAATCGGAATTCTCCTCGATAGCGGAAAAAAAGCGATCGAGCCAGCCGTCTTTATAGCAAAGGTCGTGCGTGCCGGGCCAAACGCCGAATTTCTCGAGGTCGTCGCCCATGGCCGCGAAGCCGCCAGGATGAGCGGAGGCAGCGTTGCGCAGGAAATCGGTGGTTTCATTCACGTCATGGAAGGGAATGAGATAGCGGAGGATTTTCAGGCCGGGAAGAACTTTTACGGTATGCCCCAAATCCTCGCAGAGGTAGTAGCCGTAGAGTTGATCGATCTGGAAGCCGGCGCCGAGGAAATGATTGTCGTCGACGAGAGTGTATTCGACGCCGGCGGGTGCAAGTGTGGATGGAACCTGAGGCTCCCAGACGCGCTCGGCGAGCCAAGCGCCTCGCGGGCGAGCGCCGATATGTTTTTCTAGGTAGTCCGCTAGGCGCAGGATCTGATCGTGGCGGTCCTGGGGCGGGATGGTAACTAGAATCGGTTCGTAGAATCCGCCGCCGATGATTTCAACCTGACGGCTGGCGGCGAGTGCGCGGAGACGATCAAGATATTCGGGATGGGCGCGCTCGATCCATTCGAGCAGCGGCCCGGTATAGTGGAGACCGAGGCGGATCGCGGGATGCCGCGAGAGAAGCTCGACGAAAGGAAGGTAGGAGCTCTGGTAGGCGCGTTCAATTACGTCTTCAAAATTTCCAATGGGCTGATGGGCGTGAATCAGAAAAACAAGCTCGAATTTCCGCACCGGCGGACCACCTCAGGCAGCAAATAAAAGGATAACCTGTTTGGGGAAAAAATGCCGGGGTCAATATGGGTTTTATGGCGGCCGGGCTGTGAGCGGGCGAAGTTCGCCGGAGGGGGCGGGATTGCTCGGGGTTACAGCGAAGAGAGATTCCTCGACTGCGTGTCCCGGCGCTCCGCGCAAAGCCAAAGGCGCGGGACACTCCGCTCGGAATGACGAGGCGGCCGGGAGGCGCGGCGACGCGGGGAAAAAGGGAGACTTTGATCGGAACGACGATGATGACCGGAGATGAAAGCCGCTTTGCGCGCGGCGTTGCGCATTTTAACGCGCAGGAATATTTCGAGGCGCACGAAGTTTGGGAGGAGCTGTGGTTGGCCGCGCGGGAGCCGGAGAAGACCTTCCTGCAGGGCTTGATACAGGTAGCTGCGGCGTTTCATCATCACAGGCGTGAAAATGCGAGAGGTGCACGGTCGTTACTGGCCGCCGGCATTGCCAAGTTGCAGGGATTTCCGGATGATTACCGAGGAATTGCCGTGGACGATCTGCGAACGGAGGCGAAAAGTTGGCTGGAAGAAATTGAAGCGGGCGGTGGTGTGGGGTCGCGGGCGGTGCCGCGCGTACGCGTGCTGGATGCGCCGCGCGGACGAGAAAAAATGGGCGAGTGAAGCGTCGCGGTTACGGAAGAGTTTCGGAGTAGTTGAGAGCGACGAGCGCCGATTACACTTTCTTGAAGTAGTCGGCGTTGATCTTCGTGTACTCGGCCCACTTTTCAGGAAGATCCTCGAGAGCGAAGATGGCGGTTACCGGGCAAACGGGCACGCAAGCGCCGCAGTCGATGCACTCATCAGGATTGATGTAAAGCTGCTTCGCAGCCTCGAACTCAGGCTCATCTTTTCGCGGGTGAATGCAATCCACGGGGCAAACATCCACGCATGCGCTGTCTTTTGTTCCGATGCAAGGCTCGGCAATTACGTAAGCCATTCCAGATTTTCTCCAATGCACGCCTTATGAGGTCGTTGCAGCTATCAGCGAAAGCCTAAATTTTTTATACCACCAAAGAGCGGGTGGCACAAGCGAGGATGTCTGCGAACGCGTTCGCCTATCGACGGGACCTTGCCGCCGACGGGCGTTCCTAAGCGTTACTGACTCGTAGGGTGCGAGGGTTGGTGGCGTCTCTGGCGGGCCGCTAAAATCGAGCCAGGGGGAAAAGCATATGCGAATTCCTTGGGCTCGATTGGTCGCTTGCGCGGCTTTCGCCGTGGTCCTGGCTACTACATTTTTCCTGGGCCGCCCGCGCGCCGCTGAGGCAAAGGCGGTGGCCGCAGTGGTTCCTGAGGCTGGTGATCCGGGTTTAATTGATCTTGACGGCTACAAGAATGTGGTTGGGAAATACCGCGGCAAGGGAGTTATGGTCAGCTTTTGGGCCACTTGGTGTGTGCCATGCCGCAATGAATATCCGATGATCGTTTCGCTGGCGAAAGAATTCGAGCATCAGGGCCTGGCGGTGGTTGGGGTCGACCTCGATGAGGATACGGACATCGAACCCGTGCGGAAGTTTCTCGGCGACAATCGTCCGGGCTTTCCGAACTACCGCGTGAAGCTTGGGAGCGATGGGGACGCTTTCTACGAGGGCGTGAATCCCGATTGGCGGGGCGAGATGCCGCAAACGGATTTTTACGGGCGCGATGGGCATCTGGCGCGTTATTTCGTCGGACAGAAAGGCCGCGATGCGTATGTGCAGGCGATCCGATTGATTCTTCTTTCGGGTAATTGAAGAGCTGGGGCTGAAGAGTCTCGCAGTGCGCGGCGCGTAGCGCGGGGTTAAAACCCCGCGCTTCCACGTAGGTCCCGCAAACTGATCCGGCCCGACAGCGCTGCGCCTCGCGGCGCATGACAACGGCGCGACTGTTGCAGACATCGAAGAGAGATTCCTTGATCTCCCAGGCTCGACTAACCGTCGAATTGGGAGGCCTACGCTGTGTCCCGGCGCTTCGCGCAAAACCAAAAGCGCTAGAGGCTCCCTTCCTGCGTCAGAGCAAGCAGGGTAAACAAGCTCCCGCATTCCACAATAGCGCGGCTGGGTCTACTGTGGAGGAATTTGTAGAGAGCGGCGCAGCTTGAAATGGAGGCGCGTTTCCGCCGGGAGCACGATATCGCGCTGCCCAGTGTAGGCGGCTCCTGCGGTGCCGGCTCCGCCACCGGCCACAGCTCCGATCGCAGCTCCTTTTCCACCGCCGGCGATCCCACCGATAATGGCGCCGAGAACAGCGCCGCCTCCGCCTCCGACGGCGGTTCGCTTGCCGCGACCCTTGCCGGCTTCCTCGAACCGAGAAGTTTCAATCGAGTATTTCGCTCCGTTGACGCGTAACGAATCGAGGGAAAGTGCGAGCGCCGCGCCGCCCTTCAGGCGGCCTGCGGGTGTTGCGGTGATCACCGTGCCGACTGCCTTGCCTCCGGCGGGGATCAGCTCTTGCCCGTTAACGGTGACTGGCGCGGCGAGCGAGGCATCGAAGCGGTCGCCGCTGGCGTTGTCCTTGGTGCTGATGGTTTGATCGAGCGTCACCGTGAGCCTGGTCCCCGCAGGGATCACAATGGGCGCCGGGGCCGGGGCGGGCGGTGGTTGAGCGGGTGTGGCGGGACTCGAATTTGAAGCGGAATTGGTATTGTCGGGCGAAGTACTCGAGGTGCCCGGCGCTGCGCTCGACGTGGCTGAGGATCCTGACGGCGTGGTGGAGTGGCTGCAACCGCCAAAAATCAGCAGCAGACTGGCGACGAGACAGCGCGTAACGACTCGATTTAGCATGGGTCCCCCTTTTCCCGTTTCACGGTCTAATCGAAGATTGATTGTTTCGATGAAGCGTTATTTTGGCGGTCTAAACGATCGCCTTAAATCCGGCTGGGTAGATAACTTGTGAATACGATACTCCGTTTTGGGGGCGCAAGTGAATTGCGAAGTTGGTTGTTGTGGCGTACCAGTTGCCTCGGCTCACGTACACAGGAGTGCCTGTGCCACGCCTCAGTGCCTGTGCCACGTTAGCCGGAGCATTCGGCGAGAAAGCGTTCCGCTTCGATGGCGGCCATGCAGCCTGAGCCTGCCGCGGTAACGGCTTGGCGATAGTGGCGGTCCTGGACATCACCGGCGGCGAAGACTCCCGTGACGCTTGTTTTCGGGCCGTGGTTGGTGATGATGTAGCCGTCGGCGTCCATATCGATCTTGCCTTTGAAGACTTTGGTGTTGGGATCGTGGCCGATGGCGACGAAGACGCCTTCGGTGGGGATTTTTTCCAGTTTATTGGTTTTCATGTGGCGGACGCTGACGCTATCGACCGAATTCTTGGCGACGTTCTCCACTTCGTCGATCACGTAGGGCGTTTTGAAGACGATTTTGTCGTTGGCGCGGGCACGCTCGAGCATAATTTTCGAGGCGCGAAATTCATCGCGGCGGTGCAACAGCGTGACGCGGCTGGCGAAGCGGGTAAGGAATGTGGCTTCCTCCATCGCGGTGTCGCCACCACCGACTACCACGATTTCGCGATTGCGGAAAAATGCGCCGTCGCAGGTGGCGCAGGTGGAGACGCCGTGGCCCAGGAGCGACTTCTCGGACTCGATGCCGAGCATGCGCGCGGAAGCTCCCGACGCGATGATGAGTGTCTCGGTAACATACTTTTCTTTGCCGGCGGTGATGCGAAAGGGGCGCTCGCTCAAATCGACCTCGGAGACTGCGCCGGAGGCAAATTCGGCGCCGAAGCGCTGGGCCTGCTTTCGGGTGCGTTCGATGAGGTCCGGACCAAGGATGCCTTCGGTGAAGCCGGGGAAATTCTCGACTTCGGTGGTCAGAGCAAGCTGGCCGCCCGGCTCGTAGCCATCGAGGACCAGAGGCCGCAAATCCGCGCGCGCGGCATACACTGCCGCGGTTAACCCTGCACACCCACTACCGATGATGATGACCTTGTGCACTGATTTCTCCTGTGCGATTGGATACCCGCAAGTAGCGCGGCGATGCAGCCGAATGGCGGTATCAGTATAGCAATCTCACAGGCGCCTTGAAAACCGTAGAGCTACAGTCCTACGGGATTAGGGTAGCGGTTCAGTTTGCCGCGGCACAACTACGCTTGGCTGCGGCTTACCGGTTGCCTCGACTTACGCGCACGAGAGTGCCTGTGCCACAGGCCTTGCTTAGCCGCGGTGCAAGCGGGATAATCGCGCGACTTGAGCGCCGCGATGCCGAATGCAGCGAATCTGTTTCGTTTGTTGAGCGAGTTTATCGTTTTACTGCTGGGAGGTCTGCTGATCGTGGTGGCGATTTCCCGCCCCGTAGGAGTGGCGTCGCCGCTGGCGCTGCTGATCCTGGGAATTGCTCTGATCTACTGGGGCGCGCGGGTATGGATTCGTCCCGGAGCGGAGACGAGCCGTTTGCAGGCGTGGATCCGGGGCGGATCGCTTTTGGTCGTCGGCATCTGCGTGGCGGCAATCCGGTGGCTGCCGTTGCGCGATGAAAGTATGTTGCTGGGACTTTCAGGCGCTGTGCTCGTAGTCCGGGGGCTTGCGGGCGGAATCCTTTTCGCGTGGCAGAAGTGACAGCATTGTGCTTGCCACTCCTAGCAGTTCTAGCTAACCTCATTCGCCACCGAAGTATGCCGGCGCGAGAAAACGCGCTGAACTGCTCTGCGAGGAGGCAACCATGCTGAAAGAATTCAAGGAATTTGCCATGCGCGGGAATGTGCTGGACATGGCCGTGGGAATTATTATTGGCGCGGCGTTCGGCCGGATCATCAGCTCGCTAGTCAGCGACGTGATCATGCCTCCGATTGGACTGCTGCTGGGGAAAGTGGATTTCTCGAGCTTGTTTGTGAACATTTCGGGGAAATCGTATCCGACTCTAGCTGCGGCCAAAGCGGCGGGGGCAGCGACGATCAACTACGGCGTGTTTCTGAATACGGTGCTCGATTTCATTATCGTGGCGTTTGTGATCTTTCTTTTTATTCGGCAGATCAACCGTTGGAGCAAGCCTGCGCCGGCGGCAGCGCCGACTACGAAGGAATGTCCGTATTGCAATACGGCGATTCCGATCAAGGCTACGCGGTGTCCGAATTGCACGTCAGAGCTGAGAGCGGCGTAGGCGCAGCAAACGGAGTGGACGAATTATTGAGATATAGCGCTGCGAAGTCAAAGGGAGAAGCACGCCCGGGCGGCAAACAGCGGGAGCGCTCCCGCACTCCACATGGCATCGAGGCGGATGGCGGGCAAGTGGCCAAGCATGTTCGCCGGGCACAGCGTCCTGCGCCGCTACGAATGCAGAAGCAAAGGCGCCTATCGGGAGGGCCCGATCGTCGGGCTAACTAGATCCGGTGACCGCCGGCGAAGAGGCGGGCGATGGCAACGAGCAGGACCGCGCCCACCGTGGCAGCAGCGAGACTGCCCCAGAAACCCCAGGCGGGGATTTGGAGCTTAGTGAAAAGCCAGCCGCCGATCACCGCGCCAATCAGACCCAAGATGATATCGACGATGCAGCCGAAGCCTTGTCCGCGGGTGATTTGACCCGCGATCCAGCCCGCGAGCAGGCCGATGACAATCCAGCCGATCAAACCGCGAGAAGATACGCCGAAATAGTAGGTTCGTTCCTGGAGGAGCGCCATCAACGCGAGGGAACTCATAGTCACCGCCTCCTAGCTTATCCCTGGCAGAAAATGTACCCGAGGCACTTGTAAATCAGCTTCGCAGCGAGAACGTCGGAGGCATGGTGGCCAGGCAACGGCAGCAGTTCGACCACATCCAAGCCGACGATTTTCTTATGACTGGCAACGGCGCGCAAGAGGGAGGTCACCTGAAACCAGTTAAGGCCGCCGGGTTCCGGCGATCCCGTGGCGGGGACGATGGAGGGGTCGAAGCCATCCATGTTAATCGTGACGTAGACGTTGGCGGTCAAGTCGGAAAGGACCTTGGCGATCCAGCTTTTCATGGGGGCGGGGACGATATCCTTGGCCCAGTAGATCTTCGTGCGCAGGCGCGGAATTGCCTGGGCGCTCTCAGCCGAAATGGAGCGAATCCCGGTTTGCACCGCCGGACAAATCTCAACGACGCGCCGCATCGCGCAGGCGCCGCTATTGGGATTACCCTGGTATTCGTCACGCAGGCTGGCATGGGCGCCGATCTGCAGCACGCTGAGATTGGTATATTTTTTGGCCATGGCGGAAACGAGGGGAGGAGTGAGCACGCGCTCGCCGCCAAGAGTTATGGGGAATTTTGCGTCGTCGAGGAGCGCGCATGCCGCGGTGAATATTTCGGTGATCACTTCGTCGAGGGTACCGTCCATGGTGTCGATGGGCGGCAAGGTGTGGATACCAACTTCCTTGTAGGGTTCGAGTTCGAGTTCTTCATCGTAGAGGCTGATATTGCGGCTGGCCGCGAGAATTGCGGAGGGGCCTCTGGCAGTGCCGTGTTGGGCGCGCGCGGTGCGATCGAGCGGTACGGGGAAAACGGCGGCGCGCGACGTTTCGTAGCGGGACTGTTCTTCCTGGATGCCACCGAAATTATCCGGCGGCATCGGAGTGTATCGGCTCATTTCAGCTCCTCGACAGATTTTCCAGCAACTTCATTGCGTCGATTTCCCGGAACGAGGGAGGGCTGGGGAATCAATCATCGTCGCCGAGGAGAATAGCGGCGGCGAGCACGGTAGTCCAAAGACCGCGCTTGTCGCCGACAGCCGATTGCGTGATATTCATGGTGCGGACGATCTTATTGGAGATGCGATAGACTTCTTTTTTTTCATCCCACGATAAATCCGGGTCGAACTCAACATTGAGAGTAGTGGCGAGCATCTCGGCAGCGAGTTCTTCGGTGTATTCGCCGGCAACTTCTTCGGTTTCGCCGAAGGAGTGATGTTCGGAAAGATAACCGAACATGGATTTATCGCCCGGAAGCGCGAGTCCGACACCGGCGGCAATCAGGCGGTGGGCTTCACGCGTCTGATTTTCGCTGATGACGGTGAAGGCCACCTGGCCGGGTTTGAGGTGTTTGAGCCCTTCGCTGCGAGAGATCAATTTGCAATGCGGCGGAAAAATCGATGAGACGCGGACGATGTTGCACGCCGCGATTCCCGCGTTGCGCAGGGCGAGCTCGAAGCTCGACAGGCGTTCGCGATGCTTTCCGACTCCCTTGGTGAGGAAAATTTTCTTCGCGACGAACGCCATGAGCTGAGCGAGTGTGCCTTCCTCCGTGAACCGATCCTGAAAAATTCGTGCTCGAAAATTAGCAAGCACGCGCAGTGATGTCAACTCATTTCACGGCAAGTGATTACGCTTGTGTGAACAGGGCGAGCGACGGGCGGCTTTCGGCAGAGGGAAAAGTGCACAAAGCGCAAAGGAGTCAATCCTTGTTGCAGATGAGAATGCACGAGGCGATCGCGTCCGAAACGATTTTGAGTTCGCGAAGTTGCGACTGGGTGAAATCCGCACCGGCATCCGCGAGCGTGCTGGCCTTCCGCGATACCTGGAGGATGCCAATGGCACGAGAACCCAGCATAATGGGCGAGCTCATGATTTTTTGGATCGGAGGAGTGCGCTGCTCTTCGTTAACCGGTACGCCTTCAAAGACGGATGCGTGGGGAACGACGGTGAAATGGTTGATGACTTCGGCGCGCTTTTCGCGAAAGGTCCTCGCGGCGAGGGAATTGCCGCTGGAAAGCGGGACTTGACCGATGGTTCGCAGATTGTCAGGAGCGAGAAAGCGAAGGGAGCGCTCGTCCGAAGTAAGTCCCAGGATGGCCACTTCATGGGTTTGGACTCCGAAATTCTTGCTGATCAATTCGACGGCGCGGTCCAGGCGGACGGTATCGCCCTCATTGCGTTGACGCGCGAGTTCCGCCACCCATTTTTTTAAGTCGCCAATGTGTTCGCCGGTCATTATGTCGCGTGCGGACCGCGAGTGTAGCACGGGACTTTCTGTAGCAACTTAACATCGGCAGGCGATTGCCGATTTGTTAAATACCTCTGCCCGCACGGGTCTGCCTCCAAGGTTCGGGAATGAAAATTTAGCGAATAAGCCGCGGGAATCGGATAGAATCTAGCGCTGCGTCAGGCGGGCGCGTGTGAATTTGCAAGGCCTGCCAGAGACGGCGGCGAAGAGCCGCATTTTTTCGGGGCCCGGATAACAACCCGGGCGCGATTCCCAGGGGAGTGCAGTGAGAATGAAAAGCCGCATGAAGTGGATGGCCATTCTATTTTCCGTAGCGACTGTTATTGTAAGCGCGCCGGCGATTTTTGCCGGGCAAGCGCAGAACGCCGCAGCAACTCCGAAACACTCGAGGACAACTCATATGACTGATCCCGCTTTGATGCATCCCGCGACACTGAATGCAAAAGCGCCCGCTACGTTCGATGCGAAATTCACCACCACGAAGGGCGATTTCGTCGTTCACGTGACGCGCGTGTGGGCTCCGCTGGGAGCGGACCGATTCTACAATCTGGTGAAGCACGGATTTTTCACGGATGCCGCGTTCTTTCGCGTGGTTCCCGGTTTCATGATTCAATTCGGATTGAGCGCCGATCCGGGCGTGAACAAGGAGTGGCAATCGGCGAGAATCAAAGACGATCCAGTGACGCAGACCAACAAGCCGGGCTACGTGACGTTTGCGACAGCTGGGCCAAATACCCGCACGACGCAATTGTTCATCAATTATGGGAACAATGCATTCCTCGATTCGCAGGGCTTCGCTCCGTTTGGGGAAGTTACTTCCGGGATGGACGTGGTGAAGAATTTGTACAGCGGATACGGAGAGAAACCCGATCAGGGATCAATTACCGCACTTGGAAAGCCGTACCTCGATAAGAATTTTCCCAACATCGACAGCATCAAGAGCGCAACCATTGTCACGCCCTGATTTGCTAGCGCGGCGGGCTACGCTATCCGCAGCCTGAAAATCGGGGCGCGGCAGGATCCGGGCTATGCTGGACTTTGCTCGCAAGGGGCCGTGCGTCTTCAATCTTGATGAGCGACACTTCAGCGATCGAATTCGCCGCGAAGGATGCGACGTCTGGCGGCGCTTGGCGCGCGGCTAGCGCCGGCGCAAGCGCTACATGGGTGCTGCTGGGACTCGCCGCCGCGAAAATCATCCTGCAATTTGCCGGCATCCGATCGTACGGCTTTTTCCGCGACGAGCTTTATTACATGGCTTGCGGCGAGCATCTCGCCTGGGGCTATGTGGATCAGCCTCCCCTGATCGCACTGATGGCGTGGCTGGCGCGGCATTTGTTTGGGCACTCGATTGTTGGCTTGCGGATTTTCCCCGTGCTCGCCGGCGCGGCGGTGGTGTTTCTTACCGGGATTTTCGCGCGCGAGCTTGGCGGCGGGCGCCTCGCGCAGTCGGTAGCAGCGATTTCGATGCTGTTCGCGCCAGCGTTTCTGGCCTTCGACAGTTTTTTCTCGATGAATGCCTTCGAGCCGCTTTTCTGGCTGCTTTGTGCGTGGCTGGTAATCCGCATCGTCAAGGGAGCGACGCCGAAGCTGTGGTTGTTCTTTGGAATTGTTGCGGGACTGGGGCTTGAGAACAAACACACCATGCTGGTGTTTGGATTTGCGCTCGCCGCGGGGCTTTTGCTCGCGGGTGAGTGGGAGCTTTTTCGATCGAAGTGGATCTGGTTGGGAGCGTGCGTCGCGATATTGCTCTTTTTGCCCAACGTTATTTGGGAGGCGCGGCACGGCTGGCCGCAAGTTGAGGTGGTGCGCAACGCTCAGCTCTATAAAAATATTCCGATTTCACATTTGGACTTCCTGGGTGAGCAAGTTGCGTTTCTAAACCCGATTGCGTTTCCACTTTGGCTGGGCGGGCTGGTTTGGTACTTCACTTCTTCGGAGGCCAAGCGGTTCCGCTTTCTGGCCTGCATTTATCTGATCGTAGTGGCGATTTTCATGTTTTTGGGCGGAAAGTCGTATTACGTTCTGCCGATTTATCCGATTTTGCTCGCGGCGGGCGGAGTGATGCTAGAGCGCTTTGCGCGGTCGCAGAGACGCCGGAGGATGGCGCTCGCGTATGTGGCCTTGATCGTCGTTGCGGGATTGGTCGCGCTTCCGTTCGGTGTTCCGGTGCTGCCGGTGAGTGGTTTTTTGCGCTATTCGCGTCTGCTGCCGTATTCGAGCCTGGCGAAAACGGAACGCGATGCAGTTGCGGTCCCGCTGCCGCAGCTGTACGCGGACATGTTCGGATGGAAAAACATGGCGGAGACGGTGGCTCAGGTATACGACGGCCTACCGGCCCCGGAGCGCGCGGATTGCGCGATTTTGGGCGGAAATTATGGTGAGACGGGCGCGATTGATTACTACGGGCCGGCGCTTGGTCTGCCGAAAGCGATCGGTGGACACAACAGCTACTTTTACTGGGGACCCCGCGGCTACTCTGGCGCGTGCGTGATCATTTTTGGAGAGCAATCGGGCGAGTTTATTAAGTTGTTTGGTGAGGTTCGGCAGGCGGCGACAATCGTGAGTCCGCACGCGATGCCGAATGAGCAATCGGTGCCGGTATATGTGTGCCGGAAGCCGCACGCGCCGCTGGGGGTGCTATGGCCGCGGTTCAAGATGATTATCTGAGGGGGACTGGGTGCAGTACGAGGATACAGAGAGAATCTTTACACCGCGGGCCTAAATCGCGCAAGTAGTTGTTGGTATAAAGAAAAATCGTCCACGGTGAATTGTGGAGAAGGGCCAGATTTTTGGATTTCAGGCGATGGAGACTGGCTGGCGCGCGGGGATGACGAACCTCTGTTGGATTGAACTGTTCGCTGGCTGTCGCATCGAAGAGGGGTCCTTCGACTGCGTTTGCGCGCCCGCACAAATCGCGGGAAAAGCAAAGGCGCGCGCAACTTCGCTCAGGATGACGACGCCGAGGAGTACGAGGCGAATAGCGAGCAGGTATCCAAGCATTTGTGTCACGCACGGCATGCTGTGCCTCTACAAATGCAGAGCGACACCAGCGCGGTGGGTGTCTGAGATTCGTTAGGTCAGGGGGGCGCGGCGGGGAAGGAGGACGTCTCGCTCGAGTTTCTGCTCGTCAATTCCGGTAGCGGCTAGCCTGCGGCTGATTTCGGAGCCGGCATTTCGCAGGATGCAAAGAAGAATGCATTCCGTGGTCAGGATGGGGGTCGAAGTAGCGCCGGACCCTTCGTGGAACGGGGTGATCCGTTCCGCCTGTTTTAGGACGGACAGCATATCCGCGGAAGGCCATGGAGAATTGTCGCCGGCCTTGCCGTTTTTCGATTTTCGCAGCCTATGCCAAACCCGTTTGGCGCTATCGCCGCGACTGGCTTGATACGACTCGATCCAGGAGTGCCACCTCTGAGGGCTGATGCGGCAGATTCTTTGCAGAAGCGTCTCAACTTCCTCCTGCTTGCTGTTGGCCCAATAGCGGGAGAGGCGCTCCCAATTGGAAATGTACATTCCGGCCAACAGGTCGGTGGTTTCGATGGAATCCGAGGAGCGGCTTTTGGCCATCATCGCTGCGAGAACCTCGGCGCGATACAGATCGAGCGTCACTCGATGCGATGACGAGAGTTCGCCCTCTCTTTGCCTGGCAGCGCGTGCGCGGCTGGCATCCGCGCCTGTTTTGCGGCCGAAGATTTTCACGATGAACGAAGCCCTCAAAGGCAGTCTATCAGCGCAGGCGAGGCTATCGGGGCCTCTCTCCTATCCGGTTGGCGATTCGATTATCGTGGCTGAATAGGCGTACGTCCGAACGTGGCGCGTTCTGAATGCCGGAACACCCGGCCGAATGGATGAATGGTACTCTCAGATTTCGGCTCTTGGGGAGGCACTGTGATGGTGTTGTGCCGAAGGATCTTGTTGCGCCGCAATCTTGTTTCGGTGCTTTTTGGTTTGGCGCTCGCAGCGGGGCTTCGGGCGTCTGCGCCGGATGCTGGTGCGCAGCAGACGTGGCGTGTACAAGTCGGTGCGGAGAGCCACGCTCAGGCCAGGCGGGTCGGCGCGTTTTTGCCGAATGAGATCTGGATCTACGCCGGCGACAGCATCAAGTTCACTTTTTCTCTCAAGGGCGAGGCTCACACGGTGACTCTTCTGCAGGACGGGCAGGAGCGTCCACTCTTTTCGGGTCCAATGGCGAACGCGGCCGCCCATATCGTGAAGCTGCCGACACCCGGGAACTATAAATTGGTATGCCCGGCGCACGCCGACATGTACGGCGTTGTTCATGTGATGCAGCACACGGATTCCACAGCAGCGTTCTACGCGGCATCTCTACCCTACGATCAGTTTGACTACGACCATCAGGCCGCGGAGGAGATGAATGATCTGTTTGCCGGCAGAGATGAGCCTTCGGAGGAGGTGCGTGATTTCCCGCCATCTGAAAATGTGGTCCTGCTGACGGGAGAGATCGTCGTGGACGCTGAAGGGGGGCAATATTTGGCGATTGTCCACCTTCTGCCGGGAACGATCCGAATCCACGCGGGAGAAAAGGTGGAGTGGATCAATACGGATCCAATGGAGCCGCACACCGTCACATTCGGACCTCAGCAGGTGAATCCCCAGACCGCAGTCACCGCGACACTCGGACCCGATGGAGCGCTGCAGGCGACGATCAACTCGCCGATGGATAGCGTGAGCTCCGGCTTCCTGGCGGCAGACCAGGCTCGTGCGTTTCTTCCGCAATCCGCGCCAGGAGGAGCGCGCCTGCGGATCAAATTTACGAAGCCCGGCACGTACCACTATGTGTGCGCGCCGACGGATGGAATGGTGGGAACAGTGATTGT
>DATDIT010000066.1:0-12167 GCA_036520875.1 Candidatus Acidiferrales bacterium | reverse complement strand
CTCCCGCTCGAAGCCGATCGTAGTCGCTTCGCCATGACCCGGAAGAACAACCATGTCCTCCGGCAGAACCAGCAGCTTTTCGCGGATGGAGCTGATGATCTGAGGAAAGGATCCGCCCGGCAGATCGGTGCGACCGACGCTGCCACGGAATAAAGTGTCGCCGGCAAGAAGCCGCCGCACACTCAGCGCATCGTTCGGCCGCTTCTCCAGGCTCGAAGTGCGGCGCGATCCGGGCGCAACGTCGCCCTCGTCACCAGCGGCGGTCCCCGGCTCGATTAGGAGGCTTATGCTCCCTGGCGTATGACCTGGCGTGTGCAGGACACGCGCCGCGAAGCCGCCCCAGCGCACCGCATCTCCCTCCTTCACGAAATCCCGAATGCGCATCACCGAGGGCGTGGGCACACCGAGCCACCCCGCCTGCATTTCCAGGTTCGCGTAAAGCGGAAGGTCGGCTTCGTGAACCATCACCGGTGCGCCAGTGGCCTTATGAAGCGTGGCCAGGCCGCCCACGTGATCGATGTGTGTATGCGTGCTGACAATGGCGCGCACCTTCAGATTGTGTCGGCGGATAATTTCGAGGATACGTTCGACTTCGTCTCCGGGATCAACCACGATGGCATCGCCCGTCGCCGGGTCTCCCAGGATCGAGCAGTTGCACTGCAGCAGCCCGACGGGCAACACCTCGTGAATTAATTTTCCAGCCATCGAAAAACAGTATAACAAGCCAAAGATACCCTGCGGCTTGTGCATCTCGAATGGAGATCAGTGTCCGTTTCGCGGACGCGCTGCCAATGATTTCCTAAAGCGGCTGCTGTTCCGAGGGCAGCGCGGCAGCCACAAGCGACTGAACCCGTTGAATCAACGCAGCGCGGCTTTCAAGCGCGTACTCGGAGGCATCGACTGCAGGGCCGAACGCGACTGTGGCCTCGCCGGGCGTGATAGCCCAGCTTCCTTTTGGCCACAACCTCTGCGTGCCGGCAATGGAGACTGGCACGATCGCCGCGCCCGCTTCGATCGCCATCGTGAACCCGCCCTTCTTAAATGGGCGCAACCGCCCATCCGCGCTCCGAGTGCCCTCCGCAAAAATCGCGTAGGAAAGTCCTTCCTTAAGTATTTGAGCGGCAGCGGAAACGCTCTTTCCAGAACTTTCCCGATCGCCGCGATCCACGGGGGTAAATTGCGCGCGAATCATTGCCGAAGAGAAAATGGGAATCCGAAATAGCTCCCGCTTCACTAGAATGCCGACCCGCCGCGGAATCGCCGGAATAAATACGAGCGGGTCCATATTCGAGGCGTGGTTGGCGATGAAAGCGCAGGGTTGAGCGGGAATATTTTCGAGGCCCAGGGTGCGCACGCGAACGCCCACAAGCCAGTTACCGAAGCGCACCGCTTTCATCGCAATCGCGTACATGAAGTCCGGATTGCCGGCCAGAACGGTCCAGAGCAGCAGCCACGGCAAACCGAAAATGATCGCCAATGCAAAAAAAAGAACGAGTAGGGATGTGCGAATCATGCGGCAAATAATTCCGGTGCGACGCGCATGTCAATCGGTGGTGCCGCGCAGCAGGCCCTCGCGTATGCGGCGCTGTCTCTCGCTGGGATGCGCAATTTCGGAAATCAAGAAACGCCCGCTCGGTTGCCCGCTGCGATCTTCCGGCTCGGCTGCGCTCGGCTTCAGTTCCAGCCCCGCCATCGACAAAAAATCGTTGTAGGGTATCTCGGCGGTGCCGGAAACATAGCGGTTGAAAAAATCGTCGAAGCTTTTTCCGGCCACTTCTTCCACCGCCTCCTGAATCCCATTGCTATCGTCGTAAAACTTGCCTTTCTTTGCATATTCTTCGTTCATGCGCCGGAGTACATCGTCGAGAGATTTTCGATTATCGGTGGCGTCGCGAATGGCTAAGTCCAGCAGCACGCCGAGAATTTGCCCTTTATCGTAATACGAAATGCTGCGATCCGGCGCATTGTAGGCGTCGTATTTTTCCAGCCACGCGTCCAGGCTCGATGCTTCCGCGCTTTGCCAGGTGTGAGCCGGTCGCGACTGCAGCTCGCTTATTTGCAAGGCCAAGTCGTCGTAAAACTGCATCTTCGACCAAAGCCCCGACCGCTCCAGTGTGAACGACGCGTAACAACTGGTCACTCCTTCAGCGAACCACAGCGCCCGCGTGTACTGCTCTTTCGTATAGTCGACCGGTTCGAGCGTGCGGGGCCGAATGCGTTTCACATTCCACACGTGAAAAAACTCATGCGCTGCGATCGCCGAGGCCGCCTCCACGGACGTGGCCGCAATTGCAGTCGAGTTGCGGTGTTCCATGCCTCCGCCGCCCTGATCCTCGTACGGGCCGATGTGAAAGAAAAATGTATACCCGCGCGACGGCAAATCGAAAGGGGGCGGGCCGCCCATCAGTTTCAATTCGTAGCGGGTAATCCGCTGGAGCGCTTCTTCCAGTTCGTCTTTTTTCCAGATCGCCGCGTCGACCACAACCCGAAAACGCGCGCCCGATTCCATGAATTCGAATTCATCGAACTCGCCTGCCTCCACCGGCGCATCCACCAGCGCGTCGTACCCTGCGGCGGTGTATGTGTTGGAGCCGCCGCCCGGCGCCAGTTCGGCCACCGTTCGCCAGCCCGCGGGAAGGTTTTCGAAACTGACGGAGGTATCTTCAGTCCGCTGCTTCGGAACATACATCAGAATCTCGGCGAGATTCATGAAAGCGTGATGACCATTGAGCTGAGAATTGAAAGGACCGGAATCGTCCCATTGAATGGAATAGCGAATTTCAAAGCTATTGCGATCGCCGGGCTGGCACGCGTCCGCCAGCGAAATGCGCCAAGTGTCCTTGTCGAGCAGCCGCACGGTGAGGGGGACGGCAATCGATGCGGGGCAGAGCGCGCTGACGGCCGTCACGCGATAGGAAAAATCCCGCACCTGATACAAAGCGTTCCAGGCCGGAAGCGCCGTCATTACTTCCTTGCCATCCACGGGAATTGTCATTTCCACGTGAAAGACGTGCTGATCGGGATTGGCGAGGGAAACGCGGTACGCAATCGTCGCGGAAGCCGGCTGCGCCGCGACGCCGAAAAACATTCCCGCAACGAGCGCCCAGATTCGAAGCATGCGCTTCGCGCCACCAGCGGTCATCCCCGCGTACCAACCGGAGATCGAAGCTTCTCAAGAAGCTTGGCGGTGAGTCCGTCGAAGCCTCCATTGGACATAATCAAAACCATGTCGCCCGGCTTGGCCCCCGACGCAATTCGATTCGCAATTTCGTCCGCTGAATCGCATGGCTCCGCGTTGCGCCCGCGCGCTCGAATCAATTCGCAGATATCTTCGGGCGAAAGCCGTTCGCCTTTTTCCAGCAACTGTGCGCGATTCACCGGCCCGAAAAGCACGGTGTCGGCCAGTGAAAGAGCTTCGGGCAAGGCCTTCTGAAATATTTTGCGGCGCATGGTATTCGAACGCGGCTCGAGGGCGGCCCAAATCCGGCGTTCCGGCCAGCGCATTCGCGCCGCCTCGAGCGTCAAGCGAATCGCGGTTGGATGGTGCGCAAAGTCTTCGACTACCAGCACGCCGCCCGATTCGCCCTTGATCTCCATCCGCCGGCGCACGCTCTGGAACGTTGCAAGCGCCTGCGCAATCGCATCGCGATCCACGCCTCGGCCGTGCGCCAACGCAATCGCAGCAAGCGCATCCAGCACATTGTGAGTGCCGGCCACTGGAATTCGGATGCGCCCAACCTCGCTTCCGCGAAATGCTACCCGGAACTTTGTCGCTGTTTCATCCCAGGCGATATCGCTGGCCTGCCAGTCGCACTCCGGCGTCAGCCCGAAAGTCTCCACCGGGCAAAACGCCTTGGCGGCCACTTCCTTCAGCTCGCGGCTCCCGCCCCAGATCAAAATTCGCCCACGCCGCGGAACCAGATTCACCAGCCTGCGGAATTGCAGCGCGATTGCGGCCAGGTCCGGATAAATGTCCGCGTGGTCGTATTCAAGGGACGTGAGAATCAGCTGGTCGGGGTGATAGTGCAGGAATTTCGGCGCCTTGTCGAAAAAAGCCGTGTCGTATTCGTCCCCTTCGATGATGAATTCTTTTCCCCCTCCCAGGCCGTAACTGCGGTCGCCAAAATTCGGGGCCACGCCGCCAATCAAAAAGTCCGGCTGGCGTCCCGCAGCATGGAAAATCCAGGCAAGCATCGCCGTGGTCGTGGTTTTGCCGTGTGTTCCGGCGACGACAATTGAGTCGCGGCCCGGCAAAAAGTAGTCCTCGATAATCCGCGGCATCGAGCAATACGGAATTTTCTCGTCGAGGATGCGCTCCACTTCGGGATTGCCGCGCGAGATAGCGTTGCCGACCACCGCGAGATCCGGCGGGGGCGTCAGATTTTCCGCGCGGTATCCTTCATTCCACGCAATGCCCAGCGAATCCAGGAGTGTGGATGCCGGAGGATACACATTCACGTCCGAGCCTGTTACCCGAAAGCCGCGCTCCTTCAGCATCCCCGCCACCGGAGCCATGGCCGATCCGGCAACGCCGAGCATATGGATGTGTTTCGCGGCTCGCTTTTCGAGGCCAGAATTCATTCGCTGTGTCCTCTCAAGGTCGTTGTCTATATTTCATGGGGTGCAAGCAGGTTCCAAAATACGAAGGGTCCCGCTACCCGCGCTGGATAGCTCGGCCAGCACTCCTAAAGGAATCGTCAACATCGGACGGGAGGTGTGTCCAATCGGCGCGCCCCAAACGATTGGAATCCCGTAATCGCCCAGGACTCTGCGGACCGCGTCGCGTACAGTCTCGTCGCCCTCGGGCCCTTCGCAATCGGGGAACTCGCCCAATACAATTCCTTCCAGAGTTCTAAACTTTCCTGCTTGCTTCATGTGCATCAGCGCCCGGTCGACTTGGTACGGCTTCATCCCGCGATCCTCAAGAATCAAAATTGCGCCATTCGTTTCGATTTCCCATGGCGTGCCCAGAGTCGTTTCAAGCAGCGTCAGACAGCCACCGACTGTTATTCCTCGTGCCGAACCTTTGATAAGCGGCCCGCCTTGCAAATCGAGGGTCCAGCCTTCCTCGGTAGCCGTTAACGCGCGAATCAGGCTCGCTTCATCGTAACCGTGCCGCACTCCCGCGCCTTGATCGAAGTTCGACGCGACCATCGGGCCATAAAAGGTCACCCAATTCAGCTTTTGCCACAGGAAAGCTTGCAGGGACGTTATATCGCTCGATCCGAGAAAAATCTTCGGGCTCACGGCCGGCGCGCCGAGGCCTTCGATCAAATAATTCGAACCGTAACCGCCGCGCGAACAAAAGATCGCTCGCGTGCCGGCATCTTGCAGGGCGCTCTGCAAAGCGCGGAGACGATTCTCCGCCGAATCTGCAAAAAACGATCCCTCCTCGCGCGCAGCCGGAGCCTCCGTTTGTGGCGTGTAGCCCAGCCGCTTAATTTCGTCGCAACCCTTCTCCAAGCGGTCTTCCTGCACCGGGCTGGCTAGCGAAAGCACGCGGACTACGTCGCCGGGACGAAGCGCATGCGGCTTATGCGACGGCTGCATATCAGTCAATCGAGAATAGGGAATTTCCGCTAACGCGTCTACACCCAGAAAGCACCAGAGCAGGTAAGAGTTACGACCACTGGCGCTTAATTGACTGTAAACATCAGAGTTTTGGAGAGACCACCACCTGGCGCCGGGGTTGTTACCGCCACCTGCGACGTACCCTTCGCGGCGGTATCCGCGGCAGGAATCACCGCGACCAGTTGCGAACCGCTCAAGTAAGAAGTAGCCAGGGGAGTGTTGTCCAATTCGACCACGGAGCTTGTGGCGAATCCTGAACCCTTCACGAGAATTTGCAGATCCTCCCCGCCCGCCGAAGTTGACGAAGGCGAAAGCGAGGAAATGCTAGGACTCGCATTATTTGCGCCCGCAATGGGAAAGTTGACGGATGGAGAGGCAATCAATAGCCCGGGCGCATTCACTGCAACGCTCGCCGATCCGCTCACGGCCACATCGGTTTCCATGATCTGCGCGCTCACCTGCGCGGAACTCATGAACGTAGTTGGCCGCACACTTCCGTTCCACGTGACCACGTCATTCACTGTGAAATTGTCGCCATTCACCGTTAGCGTGAACGCCTTGTCGCCGGCATTAGCGCTCGTGGGAGAAAACGAGTTGATCGTTCGCCCCCCAGGCTGCGCGGCGACAATCGTGAAATCCAAGCCGGTTTGAGACGGCCCGCCGCCGGGTGGCGGATTCACCAGCGTGAGGTTCCCAACTCCCGCGGCCACTACGTCCGAAGCTGGAATCTGCACGGCCAGTTGGTTGGTGGTCAGATTGAAGGTGGTGGAACGCGGCGCGCCATTCCAATAAGCGAAGGTCACGCCCTCGGAACTTGAGACGAAGCCCGTTCCGGTAAGGAAAACCGTGAAGCTATCGCTCCCTGCCGTGATGTTCGAGGGGATCGCGGATTGCGGAACGGGCGTAGCGTTCGTCGTCGTGAGGCTCGAGCCTCCTCCGCAGCCTCCGAACATCAGCAGTCCTGCCAGAGATGCAAGCGCAGCCCACCGCCAACAGTTCAAGAAAGCCTCCTCAAATTTCAAACGGATGCCCCGAAGCTGCCCGCCGCCGGCGGCCGGGGAAAAACGGAGCGAGGAAAGCAAAGCACTCCCGGCAAAACGACCCAAAGTGATAGCACCCCCGCAAGAGTCACGTCAACTCGGATTCAGGCGCCTGGCAAAGGGTTGGCCTCGGGCGCGATTTCACTTTTTCGCGGCGGCCAGTTCGAAATTAATATACTGCACCAGCGTGTTCTCATCTCCTCCCACCACCGGCCGTCCATTGATGTAAACCGTTGGCGTGCTGTCCACGCCAAGCGCCACGCCCTCGGCGTGACTCGCATCAACCGCCTTAGCCGCCTCAGGAGACGCCAAGCAGGCCTTGAACGCGTCGGCGTTGAGCCCCGCGCCGGTCGCAAATTCCACCAGTTTGTCCCACACGTTTTCGGGAGTGAGCGCGTCCTGATTATCGAAAATCGAGTCTTCGACTTTCCAGAAAGCCGCCGGAGATTGCTCGAAGGCGCACCGTCCGCCGAGCGCCGCTGTTTGCGCCCAGGGATGAATGTTGGTCAGAGGAAAATCCTTGTACACGATTCGAATTTGCGGATAGCGGGCTTCCACGGCCTTCATCGCCGACCACAAAGCGCGGCAATGGGGGCATTCGAAATCGCTGAACTCAACCAGCGTCACCGAAGCGTCGGCGGGTCCCTTCGTGGGACTTCCGTCAACGTGAATCTTCGCTCGATTGGCGGCGAAAGGATCCGTGCCCATGTCGAAAATTTCGCCACGCAGCAAAGTCTTGCCGTCCTTGCTCACGTAAACCTGGCCTGCTTCCTTCTGGCCGTCGAGGATCACTGATACCGGAACCGTGTAGTAATCCGGCGACGCGGAAGGCGCTAGGGGGCCAAGGCTCACCTTTACGTCCGAGCCCCAGCCAAAAAGCACGCGCACAAAAGACTCGGTCGATTTGAGAAGCCTTTCTTGCGCCGGTGAGGCGGAAGGTGTCGCTTGCGCGCCTGCGGCCGATTGCCCGGCGCCGGCCTGCGCCATGCCGATTTTCGGCGATACGCAGACCGCCAGCGCCGCCAGAATAATGGCTCGATAAAACACGCTCATCACCTCCGCTACGAATCCGCTTTTAACCTAGATGAGACTAACCAGCATAAAGAAAAAGTGACTGAAGAGCAAAAATTGCGAAGATTGTTGGCAGCACAATAATATGAATCGAAACGCTGGAAGGCGTGGTGCCTCGTAGCTGACAGGAAGCCTACCGCTTCATGGCCAGCGTAGGTTCCTTCGCGCCTGGGAGCTGCGCACGCACCTGCTCCAGCAGGCCCCACGTTTGCTGAAATTCGGGCATCGCCTCGCGTCTGCGGGGCGAGCTCTTCAGCACGTCATCCACGTGCGCGAGAATCATCTGATACGCGAGTGGCCGGTCGGAACCACGCGCCAGCACATTGCTAGGGCTCAGACCGACTTTTACCGTCTCACCATCATGCTCGACTTCCAGCCAAAGCCGGCCGCGATCGTCTACGAAAGGGTTGCCTTTTTCATTCAGATCTTTGAACACGTGATTCAGCGATTCGCGTCCGGGAATTAACCCGTTGCTTACCGCTTCGCTAACTGCCGAATCAAATTCCTCGCGATATGCGGCCCATTCCTTAGGCGTGCCCACCGCGACCGCGCGTTCCCGCGCTTCGGCTTCTTTCAGGCTCTCCGTCCCAATCTTGTCGTGATCCGATTCTGCTGTCTTCAGCTCATCTTCAGTTGACGTTTCCCTGGCGGATGCGTGCCGCTCGAATTCCCGCTCGGGATTGAATCGCCCGGTTAAAAGGTACGATCCCGCGGCGATTGGCAACTCTTGCCATGCCAATAGCGCTGCAGGGGCAGCCAGCTTTTTCGATCGATATAGCTGCTCTGTCGCGTCTCGGCATTCGCTGCTGCGCTTAAGCGTCCCCGGCAATTGCGCGAAATGAACCACGCGATACTGGAGTTCGGGATGGTGGTGCGCGTAGTGCGCCAGCGTGCGCGCGATGGCCTTAGGAGTCGATATCCCAAAATCGTTTATGACGTCGCGATGAGTGGCATGTGGAAAATAGGTGTTTATGACGTGTTTGCTGAAATCCGCGCAGTTGCGGCTGAATCCGTTGAAATGATTCACGTTTGGCGCGGCATTGAATTGCGCGATCAGATCGAGATCCTGCTGCCGGGTGGTCTTGACGATAAAAATGTAAATGGTTCGTTCCGACGTGGCGTTCACCATTTCCCGCCATTCGGCCTTCTCGCTGGTTTGGCAGGAGTGGCTGGCGCAGTATTCGCTCAGCACTTTCTCGCGGTATTCCGTTTCCAGCAGGTTTTTGATCTTTGCCGACGCAAAAAGCGGCCGATTTTCAGGGTTTGTCACGCCGTAGAGGTACACATCCAGCGGCACAATGTTCCATTCGAAGGGCTGGTCCTCACCCAGCGAAGTGTAGTTGCTGACTACCGAACCATGCTCGTCCGGACGGCAAAGCCGCATCTTGATCGGTGTTTCAGGGCAGATTCCAGAGAAATAGATTGCGCTGTGGCCGGCACCAGTGATTCGCGCCACACTGGTGTCCAGCGAATCGTTGAGTACCAGCCCTACGTCCGCCGCGGCCCTGGGGGACCCCCATAGGAGGATGGATAGCACCAGGCCAATGAAAACTGGTCGAAGCACAGCTCTCCCTTTCCGTGCGAATTTCGTCGATCTGTCGAGTGAAACGTATCCCTACCGCCAGCGTCAAGCGGCAGTCACCGCTTCGGTTTCCTTTGCGGTACCTCATCCCGCCCTAGTCTGAACTCGTAAAGTTAGATGCAACTCGTTGGCTTGGAGTCACTTGCGGGAATTTCAGGTAGCGCGCGGTGGTTCAGATCCCTACGCGGATTCGGCGGCTCGCAGACGCTCCAGGGTGGCAAAAAATTCAGGGAAGGAGACTCCGACGCACTCCGCGTCGCGGATAGTTGTGTCGTCCTCGGCCCCCAGGGCCGCCACCGATAGAGCCATGGCGATGCGGTGGTCGCCGTGCGGGTCAATCTTGGCTCCGTGCAGTTTTCCGGCCGAGCGCCCTTCGACGCGCATGCCGTCGGGAAACTCCTCGACCTTCGCGCCCATCTGCCGTAGCCCGATGGCTAGCGTGGCGATGCGGTCGCTCTCCTTCACCCGCAACTCCGCGGCATCGTGTATCTCGATTCCTTTCTCGGTGAACGGGCCAAGCGCGGCCAGCATGGGCAGCTCGTCGATCATTTCCGCCACCTGACTGCCTGCGACCGTGCCGCCTTCGAGCGCGGCGTGGCGTACCGAAACGTCGCCGGCAAGTTCGCCATCGCGGGATTGAATCGACGCCACGTGAACAGGCGCGCCAATCGAAATAAAGAAATCGAGGACCCGCGCCCGCGTGGGATTCAGTCCCACGTTCCGCAGCATCAGCGACGACTCCGGCAGAACCAGCGCCGCGCCGATTAAAAATACCGCTGTCGAAAGATCGCCTGGCACATTGAGCTTCCGCGCCGTCAGCTTGGGACCGGGCTGAATTCGAGCCGTGCCGCGTGTACCGTCAATCGAGGTAATCGCTGCGCCAAACTCCCGCAGCGCAAGCTCCGTATGATCGCGCGTGCAAACTGATTCACGTACGGTTGTAGGGCCGTCCGCAAATAGTCCGGCCAGCAGAATCGCCGATTTCACTTGCGCGCTGGGAGTCGGCGGCGTGTAGTCGATTCCGCGCAAGTGTCCACCGTGAATTTCCAGCGGCGCCCGGTCTCCCTCTCGGCCTTTGATTTCAGCGCCCATTTGCCGCAAGGGCTCGATCACCCGCCGCATGGGGCGCCGGCGCAGGGATTCGTCGCCAGTCATAGTGGAAGCAAATGGCTGCCCGGCCAGCACGCCCGCCAGCATGCGCATCGTCGAGCCGGAATTTTCCGCGTCGAGCGCGCGCGCCGGTTTGCTGAGCCCGTGCAGACCCTTGCCATGGATACGGACACCCGCCTTGTCTATCTCGATCTCGATTCCCAGTTGGCGCAAACATTCGAGCGTGCTATGGCAATCGGCCGCCGTTGCGTAATTTGCAATCTCGCTCGATCCTTCGGCGAGCGCCGCGAGAATCGCGTAGCGATGCGAAATCGATTTATCGCCCGGCAGCTCCACAGCGCCGTCAATCGTTCCGCCCGGTGAAATCGTGCGTTTCGCCATCGCCAAATTCTAGCACGCGCTCCGCGTTCGCTTCGGTCTGGCGCGACTAAACCAGTCGCCCTCCGCGCTCATGCGGTCATTCCGAGCGGAGTGGCCCGCGATTTTGCCTTTGCGCGAAGCGTCGGGACACGCAGTGGAGGAATCTCTCTTGGATTCACCGAGTGACGCAGATCTGGCTAAAGAGAGCAACGTCGCATGCGCAATTTATACGCGACGAAACGAGGCGGCAGGATAGCCAGAAGGGAACAGGTCAGGATGGATGAGATGCGCCAACAGCGCAACTCCATCGGCGAGGCGAGGCCCAGGCCGCGAGAAGTACGCGTTAGCATCGACAGCGAATAGCCGACCTTCGCGAATACCAGGCAACGTCTCCGAGCCGCGCGGCAGCGCCTCAATGCGAAGCTCGGCCGCCGCGCGCGCAAGGTTGTAGCCGCAAGGCATCACGACAATCACATCGGGGCGAGCCTCAATAATTTGCTCGCCGCTCACGCGAAACGAAGGCTCGCGCAACCGCCCGAGCACGTCTTCGCCGCCCGCAAGGGAGATCATTTCCGGCACCCAGTGCCCGCCCACGTAATAAGGATCAAGCCATTCGAGGCACACAACGCGCGGACGCGACGCAGCTCGCGCGGCCCTAGCCGCAATCTTCCCCACTCGATCTTCCAGTTCAGCCGCGAGCGCATCAGCCTCTGCGCGATGGCCCGTCGCTTCACCCACGCGCCGCACATCGTCCCAGACTTCGCCCAGCGAACGCGGCGTGAGCGAGAGCACTCGCGGCGCCTTCGGAAACCGAGTAAGTGCGGTGGCGAGGTCGTCCGGCGACGCCGCACAAACGTGGCACAAATCTTGCGTGAGAATTAGGTCGGGGGAGAGCGAGGCGAGCAACTCGGCGTCCACGGCGTAAATGCTCTCGCCGCGCGCGATAATTTCGCTCACTTGCCGATCGATCTCCGCAGGCGGTGCTTGCGGATCCACGCGTGGCCGCAGCAATGACGGCTTCGTCGCGGCAGCGGCAGGGAAATCGCATTCGTGGCTGACGCCCAGAATCGAGTCGCCGAGCCCAATGGCGTAAGCAATTTCCGTCGCGGACGGCAATAACGAACAAATGCGCATCTGCGGCTACTCCACGGGGCTAAAAATTTCCCCGTTCTAATCTCACGCGGCTCCGGCCGCCAGGCTGTGAGGCAGCAGGTCGGCGAAAACAAAGCCTTCGCGTTCCACGATCTCGCCCACCGTAACAGGTATTTCGTTCTGAAACATTGGCCCCGCGCTCGCGAACGTATGGAACTCGCCGTTCTCACCGCAGGGATCCACGACAGTTGGCATTTCAGCCAGCAGGCCACCATCGAATCGGCGGCCTGCGAAGCTGCGGTCCATCCGCTGGGGATCGACGCACGTCAAGTAGGCACAAA
>DATDIT010000065.1:0-4310 GCA_036520875.1 Candidatus Acidiferrales bacterium | reverse complement strand
AGGTTGTAGCGCGGAATGGTGAGATCGGTCTGGTCCCTATCGAGCCAGTGCGATTTCACAGCAAGCCTAAGGATGCGGCGCACCTTATCGTCGATCATTGCGAGAGACACATCACCCTTACGGACGGCGGGAATTAGAGTGGCGCGATTCATGAATGCGCCGCTGGGCATTTCCAGGTCAAGTCCGCTTTTGGCCGCCGCAACACCGTCGTACGTTGCAAACCAGTCGGACATCAGCACGCCTTGAAAGCCCCATTCCTTTTTGAGTATCTCGGTGTTGAGGATTTCGTTTTGAGTCGCGTGGACGCCGTTTACGAGATTGTAGGAGTCCATTACTGCCCCGACGTGCGCGTCCTTGACTGCTGCTTCGAACACGGGAAGGTAAATCTCCCGCATCGTGCGCTCGTCGATAATCGAGTCCGTGTTGTGCCGGTCGAATTCGGAATTATTGGCCATGAAGTGCTTGGCTGTGGCGCTAACGCCCTGGCTTTGCACGCCATCGATGTAGCCGACCGCGATACGCGACGCGAGGTAAGGGTCTTCACCGAAGTACTCGAAGTTTCGGCCGTTCAGGGGAGCGCGGTAAATATTGAGGCCCGGCCCGAGGAGAAAATTCACTCCCTTCGCACGCGCGTCGCGTCCTATCTGCGTTCCTACGCGTTCGGCCAGAGATGGGTCCCATGTAGCGGCAAGATTGATTCCGCCGGCCATTGCTGTGGCGGGACCAAAATTGCGCACGCCAATGGGGCCATCGGCCATGCGCAAGGCTGGAACTCCGAACTCCGGCATGGCGCGTATAAAAAATCCGTCCGTCCCGCCTATTAGATCGATCTTCTGTTCGAGGCTCATTTTGGCGAGGATCGCGTCTGCGCGGGCATCGGCGTCCGATTCAGATGAGGATTGCACCGGCGCGCACACGGCGGCCAGCAGGATCAGGGCCGCCAGGCACCCGAGCTGTATGCTGCGCTTCATCATTTACTTCGCCTGGGGTTGAAACAGCAGAGGAGCAAATTCAGTCAAATTTCTGCGCCACACCATCCACGTATGAGCGCCCGGAGTCTCGATCCGCGTGAACTGTACACCTTTCGATGTCAACCAATCCTCAAATTGCCGGTTCGATTTGATGAGCTGATCGTCGGTACCGCACGCGATCCATAGCAGCCGCAATTGCGAATTGATTTTGGCATCCACGGCCGGAAATGCTTGTGAAACGTCGGAGCCCGCCAGCATCACGGCGCTGCTGAAGCCGCCAACCCATGCAAATTTTTCGGGATGATTGAGTCCTGCCGAGAGCGATTCGCCGCCGCCCATCGAAAGGCCAGCGACGGCACGGCCGCTGCTGTCCTTTGAAACGTGGTATTCCTTTTCGACCTGTGGAATTACTTCTGCGAGAAGAGCCTCGATAAATTTGTCATTGTTCGTTTTTGCCACGGCGGGATTGATGTTGAATCCGCCATTTATGATATCCGGCACGCCGTATCCCAGGGTATTCACGATCAGCATGGGTTTGGCTATACCCCGCGCGATCAAGTTGTCGAGGATCACATTCGCGCGGCCTACCGTCGTCCATGCGCTGGCATCGTCGCTGAATCCGTGAAGCAGGTAGAGGACCGGGTATGGTTGCTTGCGATGAGGATCGTAATTCGGAGGAGTATAGACGTAGAAGTTCCGCTCATCGCCAATGATGCCGGATTTGTAAAAGTGATTCGTCACCGTTCCGTGCGGAACGTCATTCCATTCCCAGCTTAGCGACGCCGGGCCCGGCACGTGGACGACGCTCTGTCCCAAGGCAATCTTGTACATCGGCTTCAGCGATGGGTTGGCGGGATCGGGCGTCATTGCGCCATCCACGACGAAACTATATGGATAAAAATCCGGCGCGAGCGGCTCGGTCGTTGCCGTCCACACCCCTTGGTCGTCCATCTTCATCGGCAGGGGCAAGCCTCCGTCCCGGAGCACGATTACCTCCTTGGCGTTTGGGGCGCGATAGCGAAACGTCACGCGGCCTTCTGAGTTCACTTCGGGAGAATGAACGCCGGGGCCGATGGTGAAGCGGGGGCGGGCCTGAGAAGGCGCTTGGCCCCATGCTGCCGCGCCCAATGCGAACAAGGCAAAAATGACGGCTATCCGTTTCATGACCTGACCTTTCTTCGTTGTGATTTCCCGGAGAGGGTACCCTTTAGTCGGAGGTGGCGCAAGGAATTGGGCGCCGGTGCTCATGCTTGGTCACCCGTCCTACGGTGGAGACGGCGTTTGCAGATCAAGCGTAGTCGTCGAAGAAACCGCTTCGCCGTTAGGCAGAAGCCTACACAGGCGATTCCGAGCGACACTATCCGCGCGTCTTACAAAGGTCGGGCGGGAGTAGCCGGGCGAGGTTGCTCTGATCGGGAATCGTGAATTATGCCAGCAAGCTGCTTGGCTAACAGCTCCCCGACAAGCGCTTCCATGGCACCGACGTCGATCTGCCGCTCTCGTCGGTAAGCGTCATCGGCTGATTCCAAGGCCTTGTAGTAGGGGGATTTATCTCGGGAAATTTGTTCCGGTATCGTCAGTAGCCCCGGCACCCGATAGCCGAGTCTGACACAAAGGATTACGAAAGAAATGGCGCGGCTGGTTCGGCCATTGCCGTCAACAAAAGGGTGTATCCAATTCAGTTTCCACAATGCATAAGATGCGAGATGGATTGGCGAGCGGCCCCAGTTTTCGTTTATATAATCACAGAATTCCTCTATCAATCCGGGAACCAGATGTGCGGGAGGAGGTTTGTGTTTGCTGCCTCCAATGTTAATTCCGGTCGGGCGATAAAGACCGGCGTAGCGGTTCAACCCCTCAAGCGCTGTACGGTTAAGGGCAAGGATTGCAGAGGGTCGTAATTTGTAGGATCGATCAGGTTGAAGCCAGTACTCTATTTGCTCTATGACATCATCGAATTGGCGGAGACCGTTCTTAGCTTCTTGCCGTGCCTTTTCTTCGGGATCAGATACTAGTTCGACCTCAAGAGCCTCGCTGCGCCTGTCTTCGGATTCCATAGCAGGCTACTTCCCTTTCAAGGCCTCTGCCTCCTTATCGACAGTCTCGCGGGTGATTCGCGGATTTTCGATATTCGTATTTCCGAAGGCAAAGCTTCGCCTCTGCTCTTCTTTTTGGTCCGGAGAAAGATGAACTTTCTTCGCAGCCTCAAGCAACTCTTGCAATTCCTTGGTCATGGCCACCCCGTAAAACTGGAATGTCCTTCGCAAGAGTAAGGTTTGCGAAACTTCCACGATACCTTGCGACGGCAAAGATCCCGTTGAGTGGCACGGGCGGCCAATGAAGCTTGATCGTATCAAGTACACCGGGCCTTACGCAATAAACCTTTCTCGATTGCCCCCGGTCTGGCAAGGAATTCTAATCGCCAAAGTCGGCGAGTAGAATCCATACTAAGCCATTACAAACAAACGCCCATGGCCAACCCTACTCGCTGAAAGATAGCCGCAAAAGTTGGTTCGTTAGGTGTAGCGGAAGAGGGCTTTGAAACCGTAGTCCATGTGCTGCTGGATGTGGCAGTGGAACAAGGTGAGGCCGGGCTGATCGGCTGTGAAGTCGACGGTGGCGCGGCCGTAATAGGGGACGATTACCGTGTCCTTGATGATGCCTGAAGTTTTTTTCCCGTTGATATCGACTAGCTCGAAACGGTGGCGATGCAGGTGAAGCGGGTGAGCGTCGTCGGTGCGATTGCGGAAGACCAGGCGGTAGCGCGCGCCCTTTTTCAGGACCAGTTCATTTTCGTGGGGATATTGCTTGCCGTTGACGAGCCATGCATTGAACCTTCCATTGCCGCTGGGGATTTTCGTGAACACCATGTCGATGGTTTGATCGGGCGCGAGTGGCGCAGATGCAGCCGGGGCGGTGCGGCCGAAAATGGTGTAATCCCAGATGGCCTTGGAGGGCGGGACCCATTGCGGCTGCTGATGCTGGTTCGCGTACTCGACGATCACGCCCAGGCCGAAATTGCGAATGTTGTCCTGCGGCGCACCAAGAATCCAGATTCCCGGCTGGTTCATGTCAACAAAAGCATCGGCGCGCTCGCCGGGGCCGAGCAGGAGCATGTCGACGGGTTGCGGCGAGGGCACAGGGTTGCCGTCGAGAGCGAATACGTGGAATTGATGGCCAGGAAACGCGATGCTTTTATTTTCGATCGCGCTGGCGTTCAGGATGTGCATGAGCAGGCGCTGGCCTTGCTTCACGCGAAGCGGCTCGCCAAAGCCGAGGGCTTTGTCGTTGATCGAGTACATCGACGAACTTACTTCGAGGCCGTTCGGGCGCGCGTCC
>DATDIT010000064.1:0-17815 GCA_036520875.1 Candidatus Acidiferrales bacterium | reverse complement strand
TGTGCACGCTTTCGCCGATGGTGCGCCATGGAACGGAACGCCTCACCCTTTACGATATCGAAATGAGCGTGCCTACCCTGGCACTCGCGATTCCGGGAGAGCCTTCGGTTTCAGTTCCGGGCTTGCCCGCCGCGTTTGCGTGGTCGCCCGCCGGACGGTACCTCACGGCGGCCTGGGGCGGATGGCTGCCGGAACTTCATCTCTTCGATATCGACGGCAAAAGTTATCTTGGCGCGTTCGGTGATTTCGCGCATTTTCCAAATAGCCTCGCTTGGTCCAGCAGTGGGAAATATTTCGCGTGTGCTTCTGGCGGCGGGGAAGCGGCGCGCCTGCGATTGTGGGAAGCAACCGAAAAATCGCCCTCGGCGATGCCATTTTCCGCGGAAACTTGTTACGAGTTTGAAGCACCGATTGCGTCTAACGAGAAACAGTTAGCAGCAGATTCCGCCACGGAAACCGCCGACGAAGGGGTGTTTTCGGGCTTCGGCGGCACCGCTTTCAGCCCGGACGAAGGGTCGCTCGCCGCCGTCCTTCAGAACGACGGCGAATGGGCCGATGACTCCATCGCGGTGGTAGAAGTACCGACTCTGCGCGCCCAAAGGACTTATCAGGCGCAAGGGCGCGTCACCGACCTGAGTTGGGCGTTCGACAGCCGTCAGCTGATTTATTGCGCAGCCGGACAGGCCTACCGCATCGCGTCCGAATCCAGCGAACCCGAAGCGCTGCCCTTCGGCGCGGAGCTTTGCGCCTGCCATCCCCACCTGCCCCTAGGGCTATTCTTCAGTTCGTGGCTCAAAAACTCCGCGAAGGGCCGCGTATTCCTTGTGAATTTGAATCGTCTCAGCGTATTCGACGAATATCCGGCGGAGGGCGTCGTTGATATGCGGTGGAGCGTGGATGGCGCGAAGGCGTACGCCGTCACCGCCGAAGGGCTCGCCTACATCTACGAACCGCCTCTTCTTTAGCCGGTATCCACGACGAAGCGCACTCCTCGTCGCGGGCTTTCACTTCGATTTCATCACCCGCATGGATTTGCGTATAAAATAGAGGCATGAGGATTTTGCTTTTCAGCGGCAAGGGCGGCGTAGGCAAAACCAGCCTGGCTGCGGCAACGGGCGTCAAGCTGGCCGAACTCGGCTACCGCACTTTGGTGATGAGCATCGATTCCGCGCACAGCCTGGCGGACTCGTTCGACCTGGATATCGACCTATTTCACGTCCAGACCTCCGATCCCTTTTCGATTCAGGACGGGCTTTCGATTCTTGAGCTGAACATTCAAAAAGAGGTGAAGCGCCACTGGCAGGAAATCTCTTCCTACGTGATTTCAGTGTTGCGCACCACGGGAATCAATGACGTAGAGGCCGAGGAATTGGCCATCCTGCCGGGCATGGAAGAGCTCAGCGCCATGATGTACATCAACGAGTACCGGCGTGAAAAGCGATACGACGTGATCGTGCTCGATGCCGCGCCCACCGCCGAATCGATGCGATTCATCAGCATGCCAACGACGCTCGATTGGTACATGAAGCACATCTTTCCGTTTCAGCGGAACCTGCTCAAGGCGGTGCGGCCGATTGCCAATCGCGTAGCGCCATTTGAACTGCCCACGGACAGTTATTTCGCCAACATTCGCAATCTGTTCGAGAAGCTCGAAGGAATCGACGAAATCATGGAAGATCCGCACACCACGTCCGTGCGATTGATCACTAATCCCGAGAAGATGGTTCTTCGAGAGACACAACGCGCCTTCGTGTATTTCTCTCTGCACGGATTGACGATCGACACGGTGATTGTGAACCGCGTGCTTCCCCAGGAGATCAAGGATACGTGGTTCAACGAGTGGCACAGCTCCCAGGACAACGTATTGCGCGAGCTGGACGAGTACTTCGCGCCGGTGCCGGTCAGGCGAGTGCCCCTGTTTGCCCACGAAGTGCTCGGCAAGCGGCGGCTCCGGGAGCTTGCGAAAGTGTTATATTCTGAGCGAGAAGATCCGTCCGCCGTTACGCAGACGGAGAAGCCTTACGCGTTCGGGAAGCGGAATGGCAAGTACGAAGTGCGGCTGCGGTTGCCGTTCACGACCAAGGGCGAGATCGGGCTGTTCAAGAAGGGCGACGAACTGGTGGTTGAGATCGGCACGCTGCGGCGGCACATCGGACTGCCGCGGTCGATGGCAACGCTGGTTCCCGCTGGAGCGAAACTTGAAAATCGGCTGCTTACGGTGGAAATGAAGGAGGCACAATGAGCGCACAGAAAACAAGGCGGCAGGAAGCAAGCCAAGGCGCGACCGGCGAGCGATGCCTGTGCCGGGAAGTCCTGGATCAATTCCGGGAAAACTTCGGCGTCTCTGAAAACGTTCGCGAACATTTCACTAATTCCCGTATCGAGTTTCTGAAGGGAATTCGCGCGGTGATCGACAACCGCATCGAGTCACTCGGCAAAGCCGGCCAGCGCGGCACGAAAATCGCCGTGGAGTGATCGGGCCGGGAGTCAAAAGAGCGTTCGTTTGGAAGCTCTGCGTCTCAGCTCGCCGCAACCACGCGGCCAGTTAGAACTTTCCTCGATTGATTCATCGCGTCGTTGCCGCGAGTAGAATCCCGCCCTGAATTTGGCTCCTCGGCGCACCGAGCAACGTTACCGATCTTGGCGCATCCTATATGTAGAAGGGTGAATGAGATGTCACAAACTCAAAATCGACATCTTCCGGACCGCCTTATTAGGATCATCGAAGGCGATGCGGAGGAGCTTACACAGGCTACCGTCAAGCTTTTGCAAACCAGCCCAAGGACGACTTCGTATCACAATCTTTCCTATGACGAGCTACACGACCGGGCATACGGGGTGTATCACGATCTCGGCCGCTGGCTTTGGGAGAAGTCGGATCAAGCGATTCAAGCGTGGTACAACGAACTCGGAGACAAACGGTGCAGTGAAGGCATACCACTGGCCGAAGTCTTGTGGGCCCTGGTTCTGACGAAGAATCGCCTGATCGACCATCTGCGCCAGTGGGGTTTGGCGGATTCTGCCATCGAGCTCTATCAGCATCAGGAATTCGATAGGCTGGTGGATCACTTTTTCGATCGGGCGCTCTGCTATACGGCGGAAGGTTACGAGCACCACGCAGCCGCTCACAGCAAGAGCGGCTCGGTAGTTATTGCCGAGTGACGATTGCCTACCGGTCGTGGCGTTGGATTTCCAGCCTACCGCTGAAGTGTGACTAAAAGCAGAACGAACAGGCACGCCCATAGACCTGTCATGAAGTGCCAATAGAGAGCCGTGGTATGCAGGGCCGTTTGCCGGCTAACCTTTCCCATCGTTGGACTAACCAGGAAACTGACGGAAATAAGCGAGATCATTGCGGCCACGAAAGTGAGGCCGTGCGCCCCGGTAATTAAGAAGAAGAAAAAGCTGCCAGGATTGGAAGCAAGGTGCAGGCCTCGGGAAATAAGCTCTTGCCAGGCGGCGATCTGTCCGGCAATAAATACAACTCCCAATAGCAGAGTGGCGCGTATCCAACGAGTTTCCTTGCTCGCGCCGGCGCGCCGCGAGAGTCGTGCAAATTCAATCGTCAGACTACTGCCGAGGAGAATGGCTGAATTCAGGTATAAGACACGCGGAAGTGGAATCGAAACCCAATCCGTTGAATGGACCCAACGCGATTCCAGAACGAGCGCCAACGTGGCGAATAGAGCCGCAATCCAGAACATCGCCAAGAACGTGATCATGCGGTAGGCGCTGAGTGGGGTGCCCTTGGGTTCGAGATCTGAAATGCGGTGCGGCTCGTAAATGGGATCGCCAGGTCCGCCTCCCATCCGATTTCCATTGCCGGAGCGAGAAGTTTCGCGCTCAAGCACTGCAGTTTGAGAAGGGCCATGGTGGCCGGGGATTTCTGTCATGGGTACTCCTGCTGGCCGGGATCTCCGGCTTGGACGTCTCTCTCGCGCATCCTACGCTTCTCATGCGCTCGACACAAACAAGCCATTGAGACCAGCAGTTCCGGAACTTGGTAGTGTCTCAGTTTGAATTTCGGGACGCCTGGCATGGAGCGGCTAGTAAGCGCGCTGCTTCCTTTTACGTTGCCGCTTGGACGGATAGGACTTGCTTGAACTGCTTACTGAGTGCGAGGCCTTGTCGTTGATACGACGATCCAATGTTTTGCCCATATATCTTGGTCGGGCGCTCAGCCATCCTGTGATATTGTAAACGCCCAACGTCTTGACCGTCTTCCAGTTGCATTGGTATTTCGTGAGCTCGGACTTCCAGTACGGCCCTAGTCCCCTCGATTTCTCCAGAAACTCCGAAGCCGAATCCAGGGTCGAAAAATCCAGCATAGTGAACCGTGAACTCGCCGACGGATTGATCGTACGCGACCATCTCTGCGGCATATTCAGGTGGCACACACACAGAGTGTTTTGATGCCAAGAGATAGAACTCGCCTGGCTTGATAATGAGGCTCCCCCGTAGACTAGAGGCATCCAGGGCTTTCCAGAAGTCTGAGACGGTGTATGCTCCCACTTTGGCTAGATCGATTGGTTCAGGTACCCTCTTGGCCTTGTATCCGACTATCGTCTCGTCAGTAGTGCCAGCTAAATCGACGGATACCCACAACCCCCGATCCAATATGGGCTTTCTCGGTGAGCCGCCATTTTCGCTGTACACGAGCGGACGTTTCTGTGCGATCTTGCGCAGTTGTTCATCTTCGACATCTGATTCTCCCCTAACGAACCTCAACTGATTGAGTTTCATTCCGGTGCTAACGATTATTGGGAAGCTCCTGGGCACGATCTCAACGTATAGATCGCCTGCATAGCCCCGCGGAACGTGGTCAAATTGCGGCTGACCCTCCGCCATTAGGCGAGTAAAAACATCAAGGCGTCCGGTAGTGCTCTTTGGATTGGCGACTCCGCTAATATCGCCGGGTAAGGACAAGTATTCCATGACTGGAGCTATGTAGACGTTGTCAGGCTTGAGTGCTGCGCCTGCGGTAAGGTCAATTTCATCAAGCAGGATTTCTCTGATCTTGGGCCCGATAAGGGATTTTTTGGTTGGAAGGAAACTTGCTGCAACACGATACGCTTTTGCCCCGAGGCGAAGATCAATGCTCGCTGGCTGAATTTGCTCTTCGGATACCGGCTTGGGTGAGCGAATCTTGCCGTTGTCTATCAACTCGCGTATCTCTTGCGCCGGCAGAATTCCTGACTTGCGAATGCCTGGTTGGGTTGAGTCTGACCGAAACAGTTCCACAGTTTAGCTCCAGCTGCACAGTAGTTCACGATGGTTTCGAGACACGTTCCTCCATCTCGGCATCGTCGGGAATCAGGACCGCCTCTGCCGCAGCCTCCTGCGGGGTCTCATAATTAGACAATTGAGCAACAACCGGGCGGGCGACGCTGCCAGCAAGCCATTGGTAGAGAACCCACTTGGACCCACTCCAAGCATGACCCGGAGCGTTTGGACTGACTATGATCCACCGACCAAACCCATTGTCGCGAAGCGAGAAGTATTTCAAGTCCTTGCGCCTTCATTTGTATATCAATTTCCCGGCATCCGCTTCAAGTCAAAAACCTATGGCCCTCTGTGGAAAACGCCTCGGCATTGATTCTCATCGGTTTGCCAGCAGGACGATTTCATCTAGATTCCAAACATGATCCGCTAGGCCCGATATCCACGATCTGTTTGGCTAATTGGTTCGGATCGCGGGGGCGTTTCAGCATGTACACAGTATGCCACAGCCTGCGATGCCTAATCACATGGTCGGAGGTCAAACTGAGAGACGCGGAACTTGCACGGGTTGCGGGTGTGTGCGAGCGGCAGTATCATGCTTTGGCTTTCTGCAGCTGGAACAGCTCTAAAATCCCGCGCCGGCCTATGGTGCGGAATATCGAGGTGAATCCAAGCCATGGGTAAGGGTTCGTCGTGCAAGCCGAAGACGCGGCTGTTGCGAGCCGGCACTCTAATCGCAGCATGTGCTATGGCGCTTGGCTCCTGCGCTAAGCCTGCGCCGTCTGCTCGCGCCAGCTTTGGACCCGACAACCCCTTCTATGCGGCGAGCACGCTGCCGTTTCAGGCGCCGCCGTTCGACAAGATTAAGGATGCCGATTATCAGCCTGCCATCGAGGCGGGAATGGCGCAGGAAGTGGCGGAGGTCCGGACAATTGCGGAGAATCCGGCCGCGCCGACGTTTGAGAACACGATTGCAGCGATGGAAAAGAGCGGCCGGCTTCTCCAGCGTGCGATGCCAGCGTTCAACGCCGTTACCAGCGCGAACCTCGATCCCGAACTGCAGAAAGTGAAGAGCATCGAGGCTCCGAAACTTGCTGCGCTCGATGATGCGATTTACCTCAACTCGAAGTTGTTCCAGCGAGTGACAGCCATATACAACCAACGACTTTCGCTCGCGCTCGATCCGGAATCGCTGCGGCTGGTAGAGTTCGATTACAAGAAATTCGTGCATTCCGGGGCAAAGCTCTCGGATGCCGACAAGGACAAACTGAAAAAGTTGAACGAAGAAGAGTCGACCCTTTCCAACGCGTTCAGCGACAAGTTGCTCGCCGCAACCAAGGACGCGGCGTACCACACCACGGATCAGGGCGCGCTTTCGGGGCTGAGCGAAGGGCAGATCGCGTCTACAGAGGAAGAAGCCAAGGGCCGGGGCGTAAATGGCTACGTGATTCCGCTACAGAACACAACGCAACAGCCGGACCTGGCCGTGCTGAGCAATCGCTCGACTCGCCAGGCGCTCTTCGAAGATTCCTGGAATAGGGCTGAACACGGAGGGCCGAACGATACGCGCGACACCATCGCGCGCCTGGCCCAGCTTCGAGCCCAGAAGGCCCAACTGCTTGGTTTTCCAAATTTCGCGGCGTGGCAACTGGAAGATCAGATGGCTAAAACGCCGGAGGCCGTGCTGAAGTTCCTGGATGCGCTGGTGCCCGGTTCAACCGCGAACGCGGTGAGCCAGGCAAAGGATCTTCAGGCGCTCATCGACAAGCAGAAAGGCGGCTTTCAATTGCAGCCATGGGACTGGAGCTTCTACGCGGAGCAGATTCGCAAGCAGAAGTTCAATCTGAATGAAGCGGAAGTGGAAAGCTACTTCGAACTGAACAGCGTGCTGGAGAACGGGGTGTTCTACGAAGCGAACCGGCTTTATGGACTCACCTTCAAAGAACGAAAAGACATTCCCGTGTACAACCCGGACGTGCGGGTGTTTGAAGTGTTCGACGGCGATGAAAAACCGCTGGCGCTCTGGTACTGCGACTATTTCAAACGCGACAACAAGCAGGGTGGCGCCTGGATGGACAACCTTGTTGTGGAGTCCAAGCTGCTTGGCACGCTGCCAGTGGTATACAACGTCGCCAACTTCAGCAAACCCGCACCGGGCCAGCCGGCCCTGCTGAGCTTCGACGATGTAACCACAATGTTTCACGAGTTCGGCCACGCGCTGCATGGCATGTTCGCGGACACGAAATACCCGAGCCTTGCCGGTACGGACGTGCCGCGCGACTTCGTGGAGTTTCCCTCACAGTTCAACGAGCATTGGGCCACGTTTCCGGCCGTGTTCAATAACTATGCGAAAAACTACAAGAGCGGCGCTTCGATGCCGGCCGCACTTGGCGCCAAGGTGAAGAAGGCGCAAACGTTCAACCAAGGGTACGACCTGACCGAATTACTGGCGGCGGCAGAGCTCGATATGCAGTGGCATACGCTGCCGGTGAGCGCGCCGCTGGAAAACCCTGATTCGTTTGAGACGGAGGCTCTGGAGAAGACCCATCTCGCGCTTCGATATGTGCCGCCTCGCTACCGCTCCAGCTATTTCCTGCACATCTGGGCCAACGGCTACGACGCCGGTTATTACGCGTATCTATGGAGCGAGATGCTAGACGACGATGCCTTCCAGTGGTTTGAAGATCACGGAGGGTTAACGCGCGCGAATGGTGACCGCTTCCGCAAGATGGTGCTTTCTCGAGGCAACACCGAAGACCTCGCCAAGATGTACGCAGCGTGGCTTGGGGCGCCGCCCAACATTAAGCCGATGCTGAAATATCGCGGTCTTACCCAGCCCAGCGGTTCGAAGTAAACCGGCGGCGTCACAGAAAAGTTGCGTTACGACAGGCCTGAGAGGCGTTCCTATCCATCTCGACAGCTCTCTCAGCCTGCCAGAGCCATGCGTCGCGCCCTTCGCTGGCTTGCTTATGCCCGAGCGGGCCACTGCATCCAACGGCGGCCGCACTGCGATCTGCCTGGTAGCTGCAGACGGGTCTGAAGATTGCACAATCCAGCTCCGAATTTGCTGGCCCGCTTCCGCGGACAGCGCATTGAAGCGGAGGCCACCTGTCTTTCGCGTCTCATCCGTCCACATCAGATGGCCGTCGGCTTCGATTCGTCTGCCGCCTGCTGAAAACCAGAAACGGATCGTGTCAGTTCGTTCTATGGGAGCGATGGTGTGAAAACAAAGTCCTTCGTCGGAAATGTTCACGACGATGCCGCCGCAGTTTGAGTCGAAAGTAATATAGGCGAGCGCGGACAGGCTTATCCGTGGACTTCGGCGGCGTTCCGGCTTCATTACTGGCAGCGCCATAAGACAATGGAAAAAAGAACAATGGCAGCGAGCCGCAGGACACACTACGAAATCTCAGTGTCGGGTAGTCGGCATACCTTGTTCTAACCGCGGCGGGGTTGGGATCGCGCGGGCCGTTTTCACCGAGAATCGTTCCGCTTCGGAGGCTTCGTGACCTACTCTGAAGGAAAAGCGAAATCCTCCGCTCGCATAGCGGACTGATCGCGGTCGATTATACAAAAGGTGAGTTTCAATGCAATAGACCGAAGACATCCTGATATTTTCACTTTCGCAAACTGAGACACTACCAAGACGTCGTCGCGGGAGCGCTTTCAAACTCGTACCGATGGATTGTGGCCCTCGCCTGGTGCAGAATCGCGCTGTGTAATCCGTGTCATCGGAAAGCCCTGATGGTGAGCCTCAATACGAAAGGAGAAGCCGATGAAGACGAAGTTCCTTGGGGGCATCATTGCGCTTTTGTTCGTCGCTTTGCTCAGCTACCGAGTTGCGGCGGCGAGAAACACTGAGCAAGCGCATGCCGAAGATCGCGCGCAGGGGCGACTGCCCTAAGCTGATTTTTCCAGCAGCCAGGAAACGAGATAGAGATGCTGGCTTAGCGAGTTACGCGTGTTCAACATGGTCCGCTGCACTCCGCTTTTCGGATTGTCGAGCCGCACGCTGCGGTGCAGTGCCTCGGCAACGGATTCGGACCAGGGCATTTCGTCACGCTGAAGCGTGCTGGCGAAATCGCGCTCGTAACCGCTGCCGCGAAGATGGTGGACGATGTACCCGGGGCCGCGCCCGTCGTGTGTGCCTTCGTACGTCGTGCTAAAGCCGAATTCCCTTCCGCACACACGCGATACCACGGAATCGGAATCCGTCGTGAGGCCGGCGACACTCCCACGATTGGCGGCGAAATGCTCGCTCAGCGCGCCGTGCCACAGCCGCCCGCAATCGCCGTTCGCCGGAAACGGAGTTGCGCCGTGCTGCACAAGAATATCGGCGAACGACCGGCAGTCGCTATATCGCTCGTCATACACAACCGCTGCAATCCGCAAAATTCCGGGCTGCCACGAAATGCCCATTGCCGGCAGCCGGGTCCCTAGGATTGCCGCGGGAATAATCGCAACGCCCGCTCGTTTCAAAAGATCGCGTCTATTCACGGATAGGCTCGCTACCCGGCAAACTATCAGCCTTGGGTTCGGAAGCGCCGCGCTCGGATTCCGGGCGCGTGAGGTATGCCGCAATCAGATCCAGTTCGCTATCGGGAACTTCGATCCGCGTATGCGGCGGCATGCTATTGATTCCCACGCGGGTAATCTTCTTGATGTACTCGGCGCTCAAATCGGTGCGCGACGCGAGCAGCGCCTTATCTTTGCCGAGACGCCGGCCGAGCATCAATGTGCCCGTACCTCCGGCGAGATGGCAATATCCGCAGCGTGCTTGAAATAGCGCTTTCCCCTCCGCCATTTTTCGTGCGGACGCCTCGGACGTTTTCTCCTGCGCCACAATGCGTGTCACGCCAAATGCAGCGAGCGACGCACCTAGCGCGATGACGATCGCTAGCCTTGCGATACATCCTGTCTCCGGGAATATTTCCATATTATGTCTTCTCGCTCCGATATGTTCTCGGCCAGATTCCTTGCTTGCCCGGCGCGAGGATACCGTTTGGATCGAGCGCGTCTTTGACGGTTTCATTCAGCCGCAGCAATGCATGATTATTGTAATCGAAGGTGAGCGCCACATCGTCCATGTAGGAAAGATGCGTACGATATTCGGAGTAGCCTTCCTTTGCCGCGTCAGCCACCAGAACTTTGAATAGAGCGCGCACTTTAGCAGTCATCGCTGAATCGTTTTGGTCGTAAACCATTAGATTGACATTCGTCGTGTAGCGCTCCATCAGCGTGAACGAGCCGTAGTAGTCCACTCCAATTTCTTCGTACCTTTTTTTGGTGCTGTGGAATTGCTTCAACACGTGCTCGCTGGTCGGCGGCATCACCGGCGAGAACCCGAGGTGCCCGCCGCGGCCGCCGCGCCAGTTCACAATCTGCAGCGCGTTGGTGCTGGGAACGCCCGCGCCGGAATTGGCGATAGGCTCGCCGCGATGCCACTTCGTCACTTTGAACTCCTGCTTCGAATGCTTGGCGAACGCGTTCTTAATGATGCGCGCATGCGCTTCGTTAACATCATCATATCCGTAGAGCCACAGGTCGATATTCCACCAGCCCAACCCAAATTTCTGCAGCACTTGCCGAAGCACGTCATCCGGCATAGCTCCATCGCCGTCATACCACTGGGTGCGCTGGGACTGCGAGGCGGCGATGCGCAGCGAGTTGCCGATGCTTGGACTTTGCAGCAGCACGCCATTCAACCGCAGCGGGGCAAGTTCGTCCACCGCCCAGCCCACGTCATCCGGCTCTTGCAACTGCATGGCGAGTCCCAGCGTTGCCTCGGGTTCGGGCATCAGCCAGAGTCCCATTTTCGTCACCACGCCGAAATTCGATTGCACGAATAATTGGTCCCACGCCGGCCCGTATCCATATTTGAATAACTGCCAGCAAGGGCTGTTGGACATCGCGCCGGTGCCGGTGCGAACCATTTCTCCATTGGCGAGCACAACTTCCATGCCGCAGATGTGGCTGGTGTTGTCGCCATATGGCGTGTAGCCGTAGCCGCGCTCCAGCGCGTTGCCCACCACGCTGCCCCAGGCGTTCGCGGGCACCGACATCCACAGCGGAATTTTGTTTGCCTGCAAATAGTTAAACAGATCGAAGAAGCCCACGCCCGGCTCGATCAAGCAGTAGCCGAAGCGCTCGTTCACTTCCAGAATCCGCTTCATCCTTCCGAGATCGAGCACCACTGTGCCAGACATACACGGTGCGGCCGCCCCGTATCCCAAATTTTTGCCACGCGAGATCGGCCAGAGCGGTACCTTGTGCTCGTTGGCGATGCGGATGATGGCCTGCACTTCTTCCGGCGATTGCGGACCCACCGCCGCGCTGGGAACATGCCTGTCGGCGTCGCCAGCCGCGTAGATGTCCATATAAGTGTGGCGATCTTCGTCGGTGGCCAGCACCCACTGCTTCCCTACCACGCCGGCGAACGCGTCCAGCGCCTTCTGGAAGGATCTCTCGGATACGTTCGGCGGCAGGACGATGGACATTGGCGATCAGTCTCCCTTAAGTGCGCCCGGTGACACTCATTATGGCGTGAACTTAAATTCGCGGGCGAGTGTGTGGATAGCATGCGGGATTTTTTCAGTCAATGGATTTGTGGCTTTCGGGGTTTACCGAACCACAAAAACAAAACTTATCTCGATGGTGGGGAGGCCGTCAGCACGCGGCGCTCGGCTTCGTGCATGGCTTCGTAGATTTGATCGAAACTTTCGATGGCAAAAAGCAGGTGGTGAATGCTATCCACTTTTACCGGAGTGTTCAGAACTTCATCGAGGCTGAAATCCCTCACCTCGCAGCCTCCCTCGAACACGTTGCTGCACTCGCCCTGTGAACTGATCACGCCGCTGCCGTACATTTTCAGCCGGCCATCTTCTCGAATCAGTCCAAATTCCACCGTGTACCAGAAAAGCCTTCCCAGGCGTTCCAGGGTTTCTCTATCCTTAATTGCCGCGCAAACGTTGCCGTAGTGCTGCAGGAAATCCGCGAACACGCGATGCGAGTGCATCGGAACATGGCCGAAAACATCGTGAAAGATATCGGGCTCCGGAGTGTATTCGAGCGAGTCGCGGCTTCGCGGCTTCGTGGTCGTGGGAAACATGCGCGCCGCCAGCATTTCAAAAAAAGCGTCGCTGGGCAGAAAACCGCTCACCGGCGTTGCGCTCCATCCGGTGCGCGGCTTCAATCGCGCGCTGATCGCAGCGAGATTGGGAAGCTTGTCGCTCTCCAGTCCGATGATTTCATACCCTTCAAGGTAGGCTCGGCACGCGAAGCTCTCGATCTGTGGACGCCGCCTTCGCACGAGCTCTGCCCACACCGCGTGCTGCTCCGGCGTGTAATCGTCATATTTCTGCTCGATCAGGTACGACGCCGCGGCCGTGAGCTTCATCAGGCTCTCTCCATCACAAGTTCAGATGCCCGTAAGGTTCGCCGGACCCGACCCGTTCTTTGGCAATCTGCATTCCAGCCGAGTGCGCAGTCCCGCTCGCCCATCGCCCTGGAATCGCGAGGCCACAGTTCGGGCAATGGCCATTTTTCAGATTATTCTTCCTCACATCATGCCACGAGCGCCGGATCAGCAACGTTTTGCATGACGGACAGGAGGTGTTCCCGCCGTCGCTGTAAATATTCCCCTCGTAGACGTAGTGCAGCCCAGCCTCTAGCGCGATGGCGCGGGCTGTGTGCAACGTTTCCGGCGGCGTGCCGGCTCGATCGCGCAATTTGAAGTCGGGATGAAACGCGGTGAAGTGCAGCGGAACATCCGGACTAAGATTCTCGAGCACCCAATCCACAAGCGCGCGCGTTTCGCTCGGCGCGTCATTAAGGGCCGGAATCATCAGGTTGGTGATCTCGAACCACACATTTGTTTCGTTCTTGAGCCATTGAAGCGTATCGAGAACGGGCTGCAGATGCGTCAGCGTGATGCGGCCATAGAAATTTTCGGTGAATGCTTTCAGGTCGATATTCGCGGCGTCAATGTGGTCGTAAATGTCGTGAAAAGCCTCGCGAGTGATGTAACCATTCGAGACCATCACCGTCTTGAGGCCGCGTTCCTTCGCGGCGCGGCAAATGTCGATCACGTACTCGCCCCAGATCGTCGGCTCGTTGTACGTGAACGCAATCGAAGGGCATCCGTTGCCAATCGCCAGCGCCACCACATCTTCCGGCGGCACGTGCGACGATCGCACCTGATCCGCCCGGGATTTCGAGATGTCCCAGTTCTGGCAAAAAAAGCAGCCCATGTTGCAGCCTGCCGTACCCATGGAAAATACGCGCGTGCCCGGAAGAAAATGGTTCAGCGGCTTTTTCTCGATGGGGTCGATTTGCAGCGCGGCTGGGTGTGCGTAGCCTAGGCTGTAAAGTTTTCCGCCTTGATTCGCGCGGATGAAACAGAATCCCGCTTGCCCCTCACCAATGTGGCAGTGCCGCGGACACAAATAGCAATGCACCTTGCCGTTGGCTTCAGCCTCCCACCAACGAGCTTCGTGTAGAGCCGGCGTCTTTTGGAGGATCGTGAGGTCGCCCATGACGAAACCCCGTAGAACTCTATTATACGCCCGTTCCGAACGGCGAACGGACCCGCCGGACGCTCCGCGGACGCCGAGACGAAGATAAGTTCAACTTGACTCTGGGAAGCGACGGGCTATACACTCCACCCACTTTTTCGCGTCCCCGCAAGGAGCAATCCACATGAACTCTGCTTTGAAGTGCACACTGATAGTGGCCATCGGCGTCGTCGCTTTCGCGCTTCCAGCAATGGCTGGCGTGAACACAGCTCCGGCAACGATGCCAGAACCAGGTACGATCATGCTGCTTGCTGGCGGTCTGGCCACGGTCATCGGCGCACGCAAGTTCTGGAAGAAATAGCACCCACAAGCCTCTTCCTGGATATGGCCGTCCCCGTGCAGCGAACGGGCCTGCGGACGCCGGGATGAAGATCAGCTTGGCTGTCGGAGGCGGCGGGATGTACACTCCGCGCACTTTTTCCCGTCCCCGCGAGGAGAAGTCCATATGAACTCTGCTTTGAAGTGCACACTGATGGTGGCTATCGGCGGCGTCGCTTTCGCGCTTCCAGCAATGGCTGGCGCAGTAAACCCTTTCCCTGTAGCGCACATGCCGGAGCCAGGCAGCCTGCTACTGCTCGCCGGCGGGCTGGCCACGGTGATCGGGGCTCGCAAACTGCGAAAAAAGTAGCGAGCAAATTTTCTCCTGGGCATCGCACATGCATGGACAGATATGGTGGTACGTCTTTGGGTGTTCGTTCGTCCTGATTGCGCTGCTCGAGACGTATTGGCCCTACCGAACTTTGCGTAGTTCTGCGCGCCAACGCTGGACAAGCAACACTCTGCTGCAGGTCGCATCAGCGGCAGTAATGGCGGGCGCGTTCCAGTTAACGGGCATCGCGCTTGCCGTCGCGATTCAAGCCTCGCGCCACGGAGCGATGACGGGAATGCCCGCCCTTGCTTCTTTAGCGATTGGATTTGCAGCGCTTGACCTCACGAACTACGCCTCCCATCGACTTTTCCATTCTCTTGCCCTCCTCTGGCGCGTTCACAAGGTTCATCACACCGAGACGGATCTTGACCTCACCACCGGGTTTCGCTTTCATCCCCTCGAGGGCATCCTCTCGCAGCTCTGTCAACTGGTGGTGATTGCTCTCCTCGGAGTTCCGCCGGGCGCTGTGCTACTGGTCTCCATGGCCGTAGTGGTGCAGGATTTTTTCACCCACGCAAATTTGCGTCTGCCGGAAATAGCCGACCGCCTCCTGCGCTGGCTCGTCGTTACTCCGGCGATGCATCGCCTCCATCATTCCGAGCGCGTGGAAGAGCAAAATGGCAATTTCGGCACAATCTTTTCCTTCTGGGACCGGCTCTTCGGCACGTATGTGCCAAGTCTTGCCGTAGACGAAGCAAACGCGCGGTGGGGTCTGGCGGATGTGGCCGAAGGCAGCAACTTGAATGCCGGGCGTTTGCTGGCACTTCCGTTCGGGAGAAACCGGGCGACCTCCGCAGGCAACGCAACCGAACTCACGTCTAATTCCTAATTCCTCATAGAGAGGGCCTCGCCTACGCGTCGACTACACAGAGCTCTGGCCGTTTGTTTTCTGTGGCTTAGTCCGCATTCTAATTGGCAGCCAGTGTCGGGGAGACCAGCGGCGCGAAAATTCTGACTTAGGCCTCGCCAAAAAATGTCCATTGATTCTGTGCTACATCTACGGTCTTGACGGTATAGACCAACCGCATTGGTGTATCGCTAGAATTGGGGCGAAGCATGATTAATTTTACTAAATCCGGACTTGGAGGCGAGGCCAATGCCGGAGGCCAAGCTATATATAGATCTTTTGAAACAAACCGTCGCCGATACCCTGCACGACCGTACCTGGTATGTACCGGTATCCAGACCTAAGGGCTTGATGAAACGGGTGCTCTCGGATTTGTTCGCGGCCCAGGGAATAACCTTGGTGCGCGAGGTAGATCCCAGCATTCGCGGCGAAGGGTCCGAACGACCGCCGAGCCAGACCGGAACCGCCTGGCTCGACGCGACCTCAGCGTTCACTCTGCTGGGACAAGAACGCCTCGACAACCTTCAATGGTGTGTCGAGGATGTGCTCCGGCGCAAAGTTCCTGGAGACATGATCGAGACCGGCGTTTGGCGGGGTGGTGCATGCATCCTCATGCGTGCAATCCTAAAAGCTCATGGCGTGCGCGATCGCAAAATCTGGGCCGCCGACTCGTTTGAGGGCCTGCCACCAGCCGACCCTTCACAATATCCTTTGGACCGGCACAGCAGATTTCATCAGCAGCGTGGATTCGCAGTCTCGCTCGAAGAGGTCCGGCACAACTTCGAAAAGTTCGGGTTATTGGATGACCAGGTAGAGTTTGTGAAAGGCTGGTTTTGCGACACGCTACCGGCTCTCGCGGGGCACACCTGGGCACTTATGCATCTTGACGGTGACATGTATGAGTCAACGGCTGAGGCGTTAGAAAATCTCTATCCCGGACTCTCGCCTGGCGGCTATGTCATCGTCGACGATTTCGGAGCAGTGCCCGCATGTCGTCAGGCAGTCTTAGATTTCCGCAAGAAATATGGTATCAAGGAAGAAATGCGCGTAACCGATTGGACGGGAGTGTACTGGCAGCGGGAGTCGACGGACGTCTCTCTTCTGGTAAATCGCGCATCCTGACGGACCGGAATCAGAAATGTAATCGCGCTTACCTTCCTTGTGCGTTCGCGCGCCGGAAATGATTCGAACCCACCACCATCGCTAAAAGGATCACCTTAACTTCGCGTCGGCGGCTTATAAAACGAGTGACGTCGCCCCGAAGAAGTAGTCGACACTCCTGATGCGCCCTGTGCGCGACTGAAATTTCGTGCGCTCCGGAAAACCCAAAACGGTCTCGAGGCAATCTAAAGAGAGTAGAATGGTGGCGACTGCTCAGGCCGTGCTGGGCCTATCGCATCGCGCGGAGGTGCCGAGATGTCAAAATTCCTCCTTTCGAAAGTATTCATCCCATTGATCGCCGTCCTGGCCCTTGCGCTGGCGCCCAATCCCGCGTTCGCTCAGCGCGGCGGAGGCCACGGCGGTGGCGGCGGTTTTCATGGCGGTGGTGGAGGTGGATTCCACGGAGGCGGTGGCGGCTTTCATGGCGGCGGAGGCTTCGGCGGCGGGGGCGGTTTTAGAGGAGGTGGTGCTTACCGTGGAGGCGGCGGTGGATTCCGTGGAGGCGGATCTTACGGCGCCGGCACGTTTCGCGGCGGCGGTGGGTTTCGCGGCGGCGGGGGATACAGTGGCGCCTATCGTGGCGGCAGCTTCGGGGGCGGGCGATCCTACGGGGGGCGCGCCTACCGAGGTGGGACGTCCATGGGTAGCAGAAGCTTTGGATCTCGCGGATCTGGCGGGTTCGGACGCGGCTTCAATAATGCTGCGGGTCGCGGATACGGAAACCGCAACGGATACGGGGCTCGCAATGCGATCGCGGACGGCCGCTGGCATTCATTCGGAGGCGCTCGAGGCGCCTCGAATGCAAGAGGTTCCACGGGATTTCGCAATTCCGCAATTGCCGATGGCCGATGGCACTCGTTTGGAGGCGCGAGCGCGGGTCTAGCACGAGGATTCAACGGCGGTGGCTTCCGCTCCTTCGGGTCGGGCCTAGGCAGTCGCGGATTCGGTAATCGTGGATTCGGTAATCGTGGATTCGGCAATCGCGGGTTTGGCGACAGGGGTTTCCGCGGACGCGGATTCGGAGGTTTTGGCGGTTGCTGGGACTGCGGCTGGGGTTGGGGACTAGGGTTTGGCTGGGGCGGTTTCGGCTGGGGATGGCCGTATTGGGGACTCAATTGGTGGGGTCCTGGATGGGGCTGGCCCGGTTACTGGGGAGTTGGCTATGACCCATGGTGGGATGACGGCTACATCGGGTACCCAGCAGACGGTTACGAATACGGCCCCCCGTATGCGCCACCTCAGGACGATTCCGATTATGGAGACTACTACTCTTACGGACCACCGTACGCGGCGCCGGATTCAAATTCAAATGACTACTCGGCGCCGTCGCCAATGCCGGGAAACGAGCAGCCTCCCGCCGCCCAA
>DATDIT010000063.1:0-5340 GCA_036520875.1 Candidatus Acidiferrales bacterium | reverse complement strand
AGATTGGATAAATCGGAATTTTGTAGGTGTTCGCGATCTTGACGACCTTTTGCACGTCCTCAACGTTGTCCGGCGCAACCGCAGCCGACGCCACCAATTCGTCTTCTTCGCCATAGAAGGGCGAATACGCATCGCGATACATGGCTACATCCTGATCGCTCGTGAAAACCCATTCCTTGCCGACGATTCCTTCCCATTGCTTGAGCGCGTCGGAAAAATCTTCGGGGCTTACGCCAGGCGGAACTTTCATTGGAACTCCTGTGAGCTGGCCGCTCTACGCTCGGTTCTATGCTCGACTGACAGGTGCGATGACCCAGGAAATAAGGTGATCCGGATCGTCTGCGTGTTTTCCTGTGGATGCGATCACATTTGCTTGCGAACTTTGAGACCGGTCGGCCGGGCACCTGTTCACCAGGTTCGCCATGCGGCAAGCCCAGTCCACGCCCACGTTACGCAGCGATGCCGCCTCATGCAACATGCTTTCCGGTCCCGAGAGTGCGTGCTCGATCGTGCCATCCTCGCGGTAGCGATGATCGGCGCGAAAGACCACTCGCATTCGCTGGTCCCACGCCAATCTTTCGAGGCAGAAAATCGGGCCGTGCGCGGTGAGTCCCGCAATGGCCGCGGGTCCCTGCTTCCAGCGCGCGTACAAATCGTGAAACCACAAAGCCGTGATGTCGCCCTTCATCCCGTGGATGGAGACACCGAGACTCTTCGCCTCGTCGGCGAATTTGCGGCTGGCCGGGAATCTTTCATCGAACACGACCTTGTAAAGCGGGACGCGCGCCGGTTCTCCGGCCAATCCCGCAATCGCGGGCGAAACACCGCGCGCTGAGATCGGCAACGCCAGAGCAGCAACTCCGATTTGCAGAAATTCTCTTCGGCTCGCCATTGATCGGCTCCTATTGTTGCGGAGGACTGCAAGCGGGTGGAAGTTTGCACGTAGTAATTGAAGTGTCAAGCGGAATTTGGTTTTTGGCGGTGCCCGCTCTGCATTTGGAATGATGGGCGCATCAGTGCTAACTGCGCTATAGTGCGGCTGGCAGGCCCCGAGCGTGCGCGCACAACTTCCCTTACCTGCGGAGCATCGGAAACAACGAATGCTGCGAATGGCTTCCATTTTCGCGATGCTTGTCTTGAGTTTTTTGGCGTGCCAGGTCGCCACGGCGCAGAATAATGGGCCGCTGCAGGCACCGCAGCAGAGGGGGCAGGCTCCCGCGCCGCTGATCGCGACTCCGCGCCAGGACCGGCACGAGGGGCTGAGCGTCTCGGTCGATCCCTACAAAGAGCAGGCGCGCGCTAAGGAAAAATTCGGCAAGGCCAATCCATTGGCCGTTGGAATCCTCCCCGTCGAAGTTTTCATGCACAACGAAACTGACCGCCCGATTCATGTGGACTTGAGCACCATTCAGCTCGAAGTGCATTTTTCGGATGACCATCACCAGGAAATCGATTGGCTTCCCGCGCAGCAGGTCGCGAACCAGGTGGCGCATCCGAAAGGGCCCGCCGCACCAAGCGCGCGGCGCTTCCCGATTGGCGTGCCTTCCGGCGCGGATTCCAAAGCCGACAAACTGGCCGACATCCTGAAGCCGCTGTCACTGGACGCGGATATCGTGCCACCCAAGGGAACGATTCATGGTTTCTTGTTTTTTGATTTGAACCGCGATATGTCGCTAGTGGAAACCGCGAGCCTGTACGTGCCGGATGTGACAACGGTTCCGGCCAGCAAGCCGCTGATGTTTTTCGAAGTACCTCTGGGGCAGTAGGAAACTTCTCCCCTGGGCCTGCGACATTTTGCCTTAAAGCGGTTTTAGTAGCGGGCGTTTGCGGCGGAGCTGAAGGCCCGCGCTTCCACCCTGATTAATCCAACGCGAAAGTATAAATTGCGTTGTGTCCCCTGGTGAGGTCGATGCCGCTTTGGCGGCTGAGGACTGGCTCGGCGAGATTGTCTCCGGTAATTACCATCACGTACTGCTTTCCATTTATCGCGTAGGTGACGGTGCTCACAGAAATCGGGCCGCCGAGAATCGACTGCCAGAGCTGCTTGCCCGTTTCGGCATCGTAGGCGCTGAACCGCCGATTGATGTCTCCGTGGAAGATCAAACCTCCGGCAGTGGCAAGAATAGCGCCCGTTCCTGGCGCGCGCTGCACGCCGAATTTCATCATCTCTCCGGTTGAAAGGTTGATCTTGGCGATGCCGGCAATGGCGTTGATATCGGAACCCGGGCGCAAAACGCCGTGCCTGAAACCGCTCAAGCCATTCGCGGTCATGTCCAGGCAATTGTCGACATACCCTGTGTAAAGAGAATTTGTCGTTGGATCGTACGCAGTGGGCCAGTAGCTGCGACCATTCCAGTAGCAAATCACGTGATGATCTCCGGGCTTTTTCATGACCACGTCCCAATTGATGGTGGTCTTGCCGGTTTTGCTATCGATGTTAGAGATCGCCATGTTCGGCGACGCATCAACAGGCACAGGCTCGGCCCAGAGAAATTGGCCGTTGTTGCGATCGATCACGAACATGATGCCGCTTTCACCGACAATCGCGGCAACGTCATGTTTCGATCCGCGCGGCACTTCCGTGTTGAACCATTTCACGGACTTGGGATCGGGATTGTACGTGGTGGTTACGAGCGTGCGCTCGTGGGTGTGGTCCGTATCCCAATCATCCGCGGGAAGATATTGGTAATACCAGAGGAGCTTTCCGGTTGCGGGATCGAGCGCCACGGTGCAGTTGCTATAAAGATCGGCAGGAGCTGTTCGCGACGTGCCGTCAGGATTTCCGCCGTGGCGAGCGAGGCGCTCGTAGGGCGAAGGATTCGCGATGCCCCAATAGAGCACTTTGCGGACAGGATCGTAGTTGCCCGGCATGCCCCAGGTGGACGCAGTGAAGTTGGTATTGTCCGCGCCGCCCCAGGAAGCGTAGCCGGGATCATCCGGACCGGCGACGTTGTAGAAGCGCCAGAGCTTTTTGCCGGTGTCGGCATCGTCCGCTTCGATGAAACAGCTTTCGCGTCCCTTGCCGCAAGTTCCACCGGAAATCACTTCGTTATTGATCACGATGGCGCCGGAGGTATTTTGCGTATCGGTCTTGTAGGTTTCCCACTTGACCTTACCGGTAGTGGCGTCGAGTGCGACAACGTAACCATCGGGCGCGGTGTAATAAATCATGTCCTTGTAGATGGCGAGGGCTTTGGTGCGCTCCATCCCTGCAACCTGCGGATTTTTGAACTCGCGCTTGTATTCCCAGATTATATTGCCGTCGGCGCCGTTGATGGCCATGACGTCCGCGCCGGGAGCAATCGTGTAGATGATGCCGTCGTGCACGATGGGGATTGTTTCAGTAGTGCCGGCGGGCAAGCCTTGCACCCAGGCGATATGCAGGTGGCTGACGTTCTTTTTGTTGATTTGCTTCAGGGGACTATAGCGCCAGGCATCGTAGGTTCGGCTGTACTGCAACCAATCGTCGGGATTTGGATTTAGGAGATCCTGATCCGTGACCGGCTTGTAATTTTCGACCGTTCCGTGGGGCGGCGGGCCGGCCATAAACATTCCGGGCGGCCGCTGCTGCGGTGGCCGCGCGGGAGCGGCGGCACCGGGTGACTGACTTTGAGTCGGCGGCGGCGCTTCGTCTTGCGCAAAAGTGGCGGGCGCGATTGCGAAGGCTAGTAAGAGCGCTACGAAAAAATAGCAGACTTTATTCATTCCAATTTTCCCCCGACGATTTGGAGCTAGCGATTTTAGCTCTAATGTGACGTGCGTGAAATAATTGCCGTTTCCGCTTTGTTTGCGGCGCAGCTTGGCTAGCGGCGGCGCGTTTATATCCCAAAGGCGCCCGAAGGTGCAAGCAGCCAACGCGATTTCGTGACGGGTAGAGATGGCCGCGGTCGTTTGTTTTCTAGGGGTTGCGTCACATTCTACTCGGCTCTTGTGTCGATTAGAGGGGATGGGACGCAGGGCGGGCTTCGACGGACGCTGCCGATCCGTCGAGCCGTCTTGTATCGCGCCGAATTTAGTCTCTGTTGCCACGTTTCCAAATTAGCAGAGGAGGGACGGCGGTCAAGCACGTATCCCTGTGGACTCGCGTCCATGGCGCTTGAAATAACGAGGGCAAGGCGTATGATGAGCGCCTTAGAGCAAAGCCAGCCTGCTCCTTGGCCACACCCAGTTGGAACGTCCCTAACCAATTCCCACAACTCCACAGAGTGAGCTGATTCGCGAGTGACGGTGAGTGAGCGATGTTTGGTCGCTTCGCCGGTAGCAGTAAGGCTTTTCAACAAACTCCGAAAATTTACGGGAGGATTTCATGGCAACGACAAAAGTCGGCATAGCACCAATGAAGGTGGCGCAGGTTCCTAAGGCTGGCGGAGATTTCGAGATCGTCGAACGGGAAGTTCCTAACCCAGAGGCAGGACAAGTGCGCATCAAGGTGCAGGCTTGCGGCATATGCCACAGCGACGTGCTGACGAAAGATGGCTGGCCCGGCATTCAGTATCCTCGCGTGCCAGGGCATGAAGTGGCGGGAATCATCGATGAATTGGGCGCCGGTGTCGCGGTGTGGAAGAAGGGGCAGCGCGTGGGCGTCGGCTGGCACGGCGGTCAGGACAATACGTGTCCCTCGTGCCGGCGCGGGGATTTTCGCAATTGCCAGAATCTGAAAATTCCGGGCATCAGCTATGACGGCGGATACCAACAATATATGGTGGCTCCGGTGGAGGCGCTGGTAGCGATACCGGAAAGCCTGAGTGACGTGGAAGCAGCGCCGCTGCTCTGCGCCGGAATTACAACCTACAACGCGCTGCGCCACAGCGGGGCGATGCCCGGGGACCTTGTGGCGGTGCAAGGCATCGGCGGACTGGGGCACCTTGGAGTCCAGTGGGCGAATAAGTCTGGTTATAAGGTCGCGGCCATCGGGCGCGGATCTGAAAACGCGGCGCTGGCAAAGAAACTTGGAGCACACGTGTACATCGACAGCAAAGCGACGAACGCGGCCCAGGAATTGCAAAAGCTGGGCGGTGCACAGGTAATTCTAGCGACAGCGCCAAGCTCGAAAGCGATGTCCGAGCTGATTGATGGTTTGGGGCCGAACGGGAAACTTGTGGTGGTCGGGGCGACAGTCGATCCCATTGAAGTCGCGCCAACACAACTGATTTTCGGAGTTAAATCGATTCAAGGGTGGGCCGCCGGAACGCCAGCCGATTCCGAAGACACACTGCGGTTTGCAGAACTAAGCGGCGTGCGTCCCATGATTGAAACCTATCCACTCGAGAAGGCGGCTGAGGGTTACGCGCGAATGATGAGCGGCAAGGCAGAGTTCCGCGTCGTTCTGACGATGTGAAG
>DATDIT010000062.1:0-12717 GCA_036520875.1 Candidatus Acidiferrales bacterium | reverse complement strand
AGTCGCTGCATCGTTTCGTTGTAGTTGCGAATGGTGTTGGGTGAACGTCCGAGCGTGACGAGATACCGCCCGAACGCGGCGACCAGTTTCTTGTTCGCCTCTGCGTAGGATCGAACTACTGCGCTTTCCGGTGTCATCGTTGCGGCCGGAGTGCGCGGATTTCATCGGCGCAACGTCTCAATTCATCGGGTCCTACTTCGTCAAGGAACTCCATCAGAAAAGCCAAGGCGCGCAATGCGGTTTCAGTGTCAGCATTTGCGTCGCCGCATACTTCGTAAGTCTCGGGCTCGTCAGTCTCGGGCGGCGTTTCTTCCGGTTCAATTGGTTGCTGGCCGACAATGAATAGCTTCGCCATCATTTCCTCCCCGTGTGCCGCCTGTCCTCATCGGCGCGCAAAGCGACACGAGTGCGCGGACGCCGAGGCAAGTGAATGTCTCGGCGTTTCGGACTATTCGGCGAACTTAGGGACCGAGACTTGAAAGCCCTTCAGCGTCCCGATGTAATCGACCGTGAGTAGTTGGCCTGCTCCGGCCTTTCGCATCGTGAGTTTTCCTTCGCGGCGCTTTCGGTTTGCTGATTGACTGGATTTGTCGCTAACTACTTTCCAGCCTTGCCTAAGCGCCGCTTGGAACGTGTATGGTGTTTTTCCAACTGCGGGGACAGTTTGCGGGGACCTACCAGAATGCGTTAACGTCTGTGCAGATTGCATCGGAGATAACCCTCCTATGTGATTTAGGGGCGGTTCCGGTGTTGAAGCACCGAGCCGTCCCGCTTTTATGCTTTTTTCTTCCTTCCGGGCCTGACGCCCGCGAGAACCTTCCGAGCCTTCTCGATATCGCGGGCACTCCACAATCGCACGCGAGAACTGCCGAGCCTCAGAAGCGGAGGCGCGGGTATCGTCTTGGCCGCGATGTGCCTTTGCAAGGTCAGGATCGTTACGCCTAACTTCGCGGCGGCTTGTCGGGTCGAGAGTTTGTCGCGCGCGTTCATTCTGATTCACCTTCTATCATATTACTGTTAGATTGGTCAAGTATTGTAAAATCTGCTTATGACATCCGAAGATATCGCTCGCTGGATGGCCGAAGAACTTGAGCGAAGGGGTTCGCTTTGCCAAGAGGATGCGGTTCAAGACATTGCCAAGAAATTTGGTCAAGATTTCACCTATGAAAACGAGAATGGCAATCCCGCCATCCGAAGAGACGTGCTTGCTGCGTTCAGGAGACTAACCAAAGACGCTATCGTTTGGGAACGCGGCGAACGGCTCTGGCGAAAGCGGACAAAGTACGACGACGCTGAGAGCCGGATGCAGGAGTAATGCGTTGCAAGCTGCGTTGCAGATTAGCTCCAGAACTACCACGAATTACCACAAATGAGAGGCAGGGGCGGGTAATGAAAGGAAACGGGATAGAGGAAAAGCGTTCATTTCGTAATCGGCAGGTCCCCGGTTCAAGTCCGGGCCTCGGCTCCATCCATCCCGTTTCTTTTCGGTGGGTTGCTATTGCACGCTTGACGGCACTTTGCTGTACACAGCCTCGCATGTTGCAGTAGAGACCGAACGCTCTACCACTTGTTTGATCCCGATGGCAGCGACCGGCTCCGGATCGCCAAGATCACGTGGCGAGCTATTTTCCTTCGTCAGAGCTGTAGAGAAAAGAGCTCGAGAGCCTGAACGCGTCCATCCAACTGCTACTCTCGATCATAGATGTACATCTTTGAAGAGCCGTCCACCGTAACCGTCAGCGTCTTTCCGTCCCTTGACACGATTTTTTGCCCATGTGCAGTAACCTTGCCGTCGACCTTGTCCGTCCAATCGGTGGTGTATTCGTCGACTACCGTCTCAGCGTAAGTGCGCGGTGTTTGCTTGCCGGCTGCAATCATGTCGGCTACCAGAACATCCGTATACTCTGGATAATCTTTACCATCGCTCTTGGCCGTGAACTGCAAATAATGATAGCTGCCTCTGGGATCGGTGGTAATCAGCAGGCCCACAAGGAACCCATCGGGGCGCAGGCTGTACTGCCTTATTTCAACGTGATTGGCGGCGACGTGCAAATTGGATTTATCCGGATTCAGCCTCCACGTGCCTACAATGGGAGGCAAAGACTTGTTCGCGGGCATTTGCGCCTGCAGCGTGCAGCCCATGACGTGAAACAGGGCAAAAACGGCAACACAACGAACAGTGAAGAATCTCAGACGGTTCACGGCATATCTCCAATTTTCTTGGGCTTCATATTCCCAATCAATTAAATCCCAGGCTCTTATATAGTCAGCGGCGCGGGAGGATGCAATGAGCGACACGCGAGGAGCAAGTTCAGGTCCCATCGTTCTTTTGGGGCGCATTCTGTTTTCGATCGTTTTCCTGCTCTCCAGCATCGACCATTTTGATGGTCATGATTGTCCTATGCAATTGCGGCACACGTGCCGCTGGCGAAAATCGCCGTCCCCATCGCGGGCGTGATGATTCTGGCAGGCGGCCTCTCGATCCTTTTCGGCTACAAGGCGAAGCTCGGCGCGCTGCTCATCATCATCTTTCTCATCCCTGTGACTACTCCTATGATGCACAATTTCTGGGCTGTAACCGACCCGAGGATGCACGAGGTGCATGAGGTGAATTTCCTGAAAAATCTTGCAATGCTGGGCGCCGCCTTTCTGATCACGCAATTCGGCGCCGGACCTTGGAGCTTCGATGCGCGGAAGGCTTCATCGGAGAGCTACCCAACGCGAAACTAGTTATCCTGGACTGTTTATTGCTCATAGCAGCCGTAGACTATCGCGGTAAACGCTCGCCCAGACGAGCAAATCAAGAGGGCTTTTGCGGTAAGGAGGCGTGCCAATGTTTCAAGTTGAAAGGTTTCGCATGACGCTCAAGGTGCCAGGGAAGAGCTCCATGGCTATCGACTTGAATCTGCACCCCGGCACGTTTCTGGCGGTTATCGTCCAAGTGACCGGCGACTGCGCCGCCAGGGCATGCGTTCCCCTGGGCGGCGCCATTGCCAGGACTGCCATAGAGGGAACCCCGTTTGAATATGAATCGGACGGCCAGAGGCTCACGCTATCTAATTCAGTTGACGAGGACCACGGCTTCCAGGTCACCATTCTTGCATGACGGTCGCGCCTGCGAAAGCCGAGACCGCGACCGCCAGCATATGCGTGAAATGCCAAAAGCCATGGAGTGAAGGGAGAGCGTTCGTCTGCGCTGATTTCGCCGGCCTCCTTTTGGTGAGGCTCGGTTGTGTCCGACGCGAGATGAGCATGCGATGCGCGACACAAGGCCAATCGGAAACTCCTCGCGGAAGGAGTGAGCAAACCGGTTACGTCGCCCAAACAAGATTACGGAACGGAACGTCGCGCATTACTGTGACATGCGAGAACCAGTCAACCGCCTTACCTGGATTGGGCGCTGGCCAGGATGCCGCGATACATCCCCGGGCAAGCATACTCGCCGTGTCCCTCTTTGAAACAGAACCTCCCGCGGGCGAATGACACGTTGCAACACACGACATCCGCTTTGGAGTTCTTCAAGGAGGCATCGAGAAATAGCCGATACGGACGATATCTACTACGTGAGAGCGATTAGAAACCTTCCGAAAATCCCGGTAATTCGCAACGGCGGAAACGGGACAGAGAAAACCTCACGCGGTGCCCACACTTTCCTCGAGCCCGCCGGTGCGACTGGAAAGATTATCGAGTTTCCGAGAAAGTCAGTAATTTTCGCGCAGGGAGTGCCCGCCAAAACGGTCATGTACATTCAACAGGGAGCCGTAAAACTATCCGTGGTCAATGAAGTTGGCAAAGAAGCTGTAGTGGCAATGCTGGGCCCCGGCGACTTCTTCGGCGAAGGCTGCCTCGCAAGACAGCCGATTCGAATCGGCACAGCTTCCGCGATTGCGCTGGCCACTGTGCTCGTTATCGAAAAAGACGAAATGATTCGCCAGCTCCATGCCGAACGCAAATTCTTCGATCGCTTTATCTCTCACCTGCTTGCCAGAAATATCCGAATCGAAGCGGACTTGGTCGATCAACTTTTTAATTCCACCGAAAAGCGGCTCGCCCGAGCCCTTCTCCTCCTCGCCCCGTGCGAGAGAAAAGACCTAACTCACAGAGTTCTTCCCAAGGTATCGCAAGAGACCTTGGCGGAAACGATCGGGACCACGCGTTCCAGGGTCAATCTCTTCATGAATAAATTCAAAAAAATGGGCTTCATCAAGTATAACGGCCGCCTTCAAATCAACAGTTCCCTTCTAAGCGCCGTTTTGCACGAATAAATCGAAACGCTGAAGGATCGGCCAAGAAGAGGGAGTACTTGGCGCGGGGACTGGGTTATCTCCGCGCCAAACTCCCTGGGTGGTGGGGTAATACATTCTTTGCGCGTTCCGTTCCGCGCCGCGCCTTCGATGTCAGGCTGGCCCGCGCGATTCACCTTTTAGCCGCGGCGAACTCGCCGCAGCTTGCCACTTAGAACGTGAAGTGCACTCCGAACTGAATCAGCCGCGGATTCACGCTCGTGTGGATTACCTGTATAGTCGACGGCGATGCGATATTCTCAAAACCAATGACTCCAAACGAACCGCCTCCGGGATCCGCAAATTGCGCATGATTGAAGGCGTTGTAGAAGTCCGCCCGGAACTGCATGTTGACCCTCTCCGTGAGTTTGGTGTTCTTCAGGAGAGAGATGTCCCAGTTGAACTGTCCCGGACCCAATGCGGTTCCCACTCCGGAATTGCCAAAGTCGGTGGCAGTGGCATCGCCGAAGGGCACTATCGGCGCAGGGCAAAAGGCAGCAGTGTTGATGTAACCCACCCCGTTCGGGGCATGGGTTCCCACGCGCGAATTGATCGGGCCGGTCGTGAATACGTTTTGCGGGCCAAACCCTGGGCAGAATTCAGCCGTCGAGACTCCAGTCAGATAACTTGTCGTGGTGGTGCCATAGGCCGCGCCGGTCTCCACCAGTGGGTTACCGCCGGATGCCCCGATGAACGTTAGGGGGTCGCCCGACTGGGCAATCGTAATTCCCGAGACATTCCAGCCGCCCATCACCTTGCCTGCGAAGCCCGACATGCCCTTTCCGATTGGCAGGTCGTAGCTGTAATTCACAACAAAGCGCTGGGGCCGATCAAATGACGCCTGTCCGTACTGGCATGACATACACAGTGCGTTATTGATGTTTGCGCTGGGACCAAAGAAGACGTCGGTCAGGTCCTTGGACCAGGTATAGGCTGCCTGTAAGGAGAGCCCGTGCGAAAACTGGTGGCGCAGAGTCACCTGCAAGCTGTTGTAGTTAGAGTAGCCATTGTCGTCTGAGCCAGCGAGTCCACTCGTCTGGTAGCCGGGGAATGGCACGCGGAATTGCGCGTTCGCAGCGGTGTTGCAGATCGGTGGCGTCCCTGTGCAGAGCGAACTGAACTCGTTGGTGGGTGTCGCCAAAAGAGCCTGATTGTGATTGTGATTGTAATCCAGCAGATTGATTCCGCTCGATCCAACATAGCCAACGTCAAGCACCCATCCGTGCACGAACTCATACTGGGTGCCCAAGCTATACTCGCGAACCAGCGGAGTGTGAACGCTGGTGGGGTCAAACGGCGTGCTCAAACCGGAGTCTGCACCGGTCGCGGCGTTGGCGAAGCGAGGAGCAAAGCCAAGGCCAAAATCCGAATTGCAATTGGGATCCGAAGGCATGCAAACGAGCGATATCTGGGGATAGGGTTGCGTGAGCGTGGCTGCTAACCATCGGCTACTCGGGGGGGAGTAATCGTAGGTGGCGGCATACGGATAACCCTGCTCGTAGGCATGCACCACGCTGTCCAGGCCGACGCGATTGTAAAAGATGCCCACGCCGCCGCGCACCACGAGCTTGCCACCGCTCACTGGCTGCCAGGCGAATCCGAATCTCGGAGCGAAATTGCTGTAAGGCGTGTGCCCCTGGATCGAGTTCCTGTTCGTTGACGTCAGGACGCCCGCGGGCGGCGGGCCGAAGTGCGCTGCGAAGTTGCTGGCCACGACGTATCCCTGAATGCCGGCTGGGTCTGTGAGTGCCTGTCCAAGAGAAGTTGGCACGCCGGCGGGGGGCGCCAACTGGCTGAGCCAGACCTGCGTGAGCCTTCCGAGGCTATCACTAAGGAGTCCGTCAAACTCCCAGCGCAGGCCAATATTCAGGGTGAGCCGTGGACTTACCTTAAAGTCGTCCAGTACATAGGCGCTCTGGTTGTTCAGCTTATAAAAGTGGGTGATCCCGTTTTCTCCCGTGATCCCCTTCACGCAGAACAAGCACCCGACATCCCACCCGGGGCCAGCGGTCGGACCCGCCGTTCCGAATCCGCCCGTTTCAAGCCCGTTGAGACCAGGTATGGCGCCAGCACCGAGAACAAGCTCAAGTCCTTGCTGGAGTCCCCCGTCCGTCAGCGGCCAGTTCGTCCATTCGTATTCGTAACCCGCGCGGATGCTGTGCTTTCCATGCGTCCAGGAAATCTGGTCCGCCGTTTGGAGTTGGTTCGTCGGCCCTTTGAACGGGAGCAGACCTCCAAACAGACTGAAGTTGTCGATGACGTCGATGATACTCGGGCCCTCATAGAAACCGGGAACCAGCGGTTGCATTCCCAACTGGGACGGAGAGCCGCATCCGACCAAGCCGGTAAGCTTGCCCTCATTGGGACACCCGCCCGGCGGCACCGATACGTCGGCACTGCCATTATTGCGCTGATAAGACACGCGGGCTTCATTAACGAAATTGTTCGACAAGAGCGAGGTCACTTTCGCCACGGCTGCCTGATTACCCCAGGGTGTGAAGACCGGCGTGCCCGGCAGATCGCCGCCCGCCTGGCCCAAGAACAGCGTTTGAGGATTCGCGGTATAAAAGTACTTTGTCGTAAGGGTATGCTTGCTGCTGATTATGTAGTCGCCGTTCGCGACGTACTGGTTCTCGTGATAGATAGCTGGAACGGTGAAATTGCAGGTGCCCGCGGCGTCGCAAAACTGTGGGTCCGACGATGGAGCCGGAATGTAATAGTTGTTCCGTACTCCCGCGTTCGCCCCCGTAGTGAGCTGGAAAATTCTGAGTCCCACGATGTTCCCGTTTGGGATTCCCATCGCTGTTGCGAAGGCCTGCGCGGTCGCATCGCACTCAGCTGAAATGCTGCCGGTATCGGGGACTGCTGCGGGCGTATTGCACGTCCCGCGCGACCCGAGAGCGGCAAACGGATTTAGCGATGTGGGCAGCGACGCGCCGAAGGTTTCGCCCTGGGCTGCTACGCCGTTTTTCCCCCGCGTACCGCGATAGCTGAAGAAGAAGAATAGCTTATCTTTCTTGATCGGGCCGCCAAGCGTGCCGCCGAATTGGTTCTGGTTGAGTACCTGATGCGGCTGATTTGGAGTCAAGTTATAGAAGTAGTCGCTTGAGTTCAGAACGGAGTTGCGAAAGAACTCAAATCCCGAACCGTGAAAATCGTTGCTGCCTGACTTTGTGCTGACGGTGACGTTGGCGCCGGGATTCCGGCCAAAGCTAGCGTCATACGTTGAGGTCTGGACCTTGAACTCTGAGATTGCATCCGTGCTGGGGATTGGGATTCCGGTGTAGATCGTGCCGTCATTGGCGCTGCCCGAGTTCGCGATGTTGTTTATCGCGACGCCGTCCATCTGGAAATTATTGGAGCCAGGATCAACTCCATTGGCGCTAATGTCTTGCGTGCCCTTGCCAACACCCGTAGCGTTATCGACGGAGGCGCTCGTTCCCGATGACAGGCTCAGAATTTCGGTGTAGTTCCCGTTGGCCATCGGGAGGGCGTTGATCTGAGTTCCGGTGACCGTGGTGCCCAGCGTGGAGCTTTCCGTCTGCAGGGTTTCGACGGCGCTCTCGACCGTGACGGTCTGCGTGACGGCGCCCACTTCGAGGGCCTGATTCGCCGTTGATGTCTCGGTTACGTTGACGGTAACGGATCCTACTTCGGAGGTCTTGAATCCGGGCGCGGTAAATTTCAACGAATAGTTCCCGGGGGGCAAGAGGGAGAACTTGTAGTCGCCCGCAGCACCGGTAGTCGCGGTACGAGCCTGGTTCGTATCGCGACTGGTCGCAGTCACAGTTGCGCCCGCGATCGCGCCACCGGATGCGTCGGTAACGATTCCCGTGATCGCGCCCGTGGCGGCCGTTTGGGCCTGCGCTAGCGGCACACAAAACAGCAGCGCCAATACGCAGACCAACGCCGCAAACACACCCCTACGGCTCCCGAATCGTGCCCTCATTGGCATCCCCCTTGATTGATCGTCGGTCACTAGGATCGTTTTCAAACCCTATAGCCCACCCGGAATCCTTCAATAATTCGGCTATTTCTGAACAAATCGCCCTGATTCGATTGAGTGCCTGTCTGTTCGCACAACCAAGCCCACCCGTCTTGGGCGTGAAACTAGGATCGCTACCGAATGGCACACTAATATCAGGATTGCGACAGTTGTCCATTTCTTATTTTGATTGCTTCTGTTACCGATTCGGAATATAACCTGCCAAGCCGTTACGAAGGGGTGTGGGGCTCCATGGAACTCCGTCAGCTCCGGTACTTTATCGCTGTCGCCGAGCGCCTGAGTTTTTCAAAAGCCGCTCAGCATTTGCATGTCACGGTGCCGCCATTAAGCCGCCAGGTTCGCCAACTGGAAGAGGAATTCGGCGTCCAGCTCTTTGTGCGCGATCGCCGCAGCGTTACATTGACCGACGCCGGCAGAGCGCTTTTGCGCGAGGCCAAGATTCTCGTAACTCAAAGCGCGCATGTGACGGATTGCGTACGCCTGGCCAAGTGCGGCGAGGCCGGATTGGTGAAGATCGGCATCGGCATGGGCCTCGGCGAGCCCATCAGCCGGATCCTCGTCGAGCACTCCAAGCAATTTCCCGCCGTCGATTTGCAATACCGCGATATGTTTTCAAGCTGGCAAAACAAGGCTTTGATTGACGGTGATATTGACGTCGGGTTTCTGCGTCCCTTTGTAGATTCCGCTTATTTGATGACCGAAGTATTATTCCAAGAAAACTTCGTCGTTCACTTGAGCAGGACCAATCCCTTGGCAAAGCGCAGGACTCTAAAGATCAAGGATCTTGCGGCCGAGACTCTTCTGCTTCCCAACCGAGGCGGGTCAACCGGAATATACGATAAAACGCTTGAGCTTTATGCCGAAGCGGGTGTTACGCCCAACATCGTCCACGTGGCTCTCGATCCCGTGCCTCATAGCGATACTCAAATTGTTTTGCTGACTTGTCTCAAGGGAATTTTCATCATGCCGGATGAACTCTCATGCCGCCCGGCGCAGGGTAGTGAAGTGGTTGCTGTTCCGCTCGACGAACCCAATGCCAAAATGGATGTGCACGTCGCGTGGCGAAAAGGGGAGAAGGCAACGACCGTACTCGCATTGGTCGAATCAGCAAGACGAATTTACTCAACTTCGTTGAGATACTGTCCATCCGTCCGAAGTACGCTTGGTGCAGTTAATTCGATTAGCAACCAGAACGGAAGCTAGTCCTGCATGTGAAACCGCGGAGAGGCGAGCCGTTCAACCGGCGTCGCTCGGCTCGCCTCTCCGCGGTTGATTTTGAACTATTGTTTATCGAAAACACTAGTCGTATCGAAGTTGCCCATGCCGGACTCGATGTGAGCTACTTCAGTGAGCGTTTTCCCGTCGCCGCTCGGCGTATACGTATCCTTGATGGTCACGTCGTTGCCCTGAAAACTCGTCTTCGAGTTGGCCACTAGCGCGCCGCCCTCCCAATGGGCTGTGCTGGTCACCTTCGCCCCTCCCATTCCAGTTGAGGTGGTGGGTGTGCCGTCGGTGCTCAGCGTGGTCGTGATGTTCATATCGCCCATGAAGCCGCCCTTTTGGTCCTCGTTGATTTTCACGGAAGGCTCATTGTCCTCGATCGTGTCGACTTGGCTGGCGGGCGCCTGTCCCTGCCCGAAATCGCTCTTCGCTGCGTTGAGCTTCCACACGCCGCTGAGACTGGGGTGGGAGCCTGAGGTTGAAGCCGTCATTCCGGCGGGTGGCGTGTTGTTCGAAGGAGCCGCCGTCCCCTCTGACGATTCTGCAGCGTCATACACCAGTTTGCGATCTCCGTTGATTGTCGCCGAGGTGATGTGCGAGTCCATCGTCATCGTCTTGCGGTCGTCGGAAGCGCTGAAGGTCAGACGGTCGGTGAGGTCCGATCCTTGAAGATTGGCAGTCTCGGTTACGACGAGCGAAGAGCCTTGCCATTCGCACTTTATCTTCGAGAGCGTGACGCGGCCGATGTGCGCGTTCGGATCGTCGGGTGAAAGCGTCTTTTCTTGGCCGTCGATCGTGCAGGCTCGCGTGTAGGTCTGGCTTCCCTGCTGGCTCGCGCTAGTCACTTGCTGCTTGAAATTCGAGCCGTCTATATTGATCACATCCGTTTCGCTCGCAGGCGGCGGAAACTGGCCGAAGCTGCTCTTGGCATTGTCGAGTTTCCAGGTGCCGTTCAGGTTGGTAGTCTGCGCAAAACTTGGCAGCGCAAACAGCGCCGCGGCACACAAAGTAAGAAAAATCTTTCGGTGCATGGATACCTCCTCTCGCTTATACGTGGGTCCCGGTCCGATTGTTACATTGAGGCCGCGGATTATACACCAGCGGTGGGTTTACGAGCCGAGGTGCTGCCGAAGGATGCTAACCATGCGCCGCAGAGGCTCGGCGGCGCCCCAGAGCAACTGGTCGCCTACCGTGAACGCGCCGAGGTATTCCGGTCCCATATTCAACTTGTGAAGGCGGCCGATGGGCACGTTAAGTGTGCCGGAGACGGCTGTCGGCGTTAAACAGCGCAAGCTGGAATCCTTGGTGTTTGGAATCACGCGCACCCAAGGGTTCGCGGCAGCGAGCATCTCTTCAATTTCGCGAAGCGGTATATCCTTCTTCAGCTTGATGCACAGGGCCTGGCTGTGGCAGCGCATCGTGCCGATCCGGACGCAGATTCCATCAACCGGCACGGGCGGATCAAGTCCGAGGATTTTATTGCTTTCGGCCATGCCTTTCCATTCTTCCTTGGTCTGGCCGCCCGGCATGTCCTTGTCGATCCAAGGGATAAGGCTACCGGCCAGCGGAACGCCAAATTCGGCGACGGGGAGCGAACTTGCGCGCTGGCGCTCGATCACCATGCGGTCAACCGCGAGCGCATTCTCGGATGGCGATTTGCGCGTAGGATCGGTGAGGCATTCCATCTGCTTGACGAGTTCGAGTACTTTGGCCGCACCGGCGCCAGACGCGGCCTGGTAGGTCATGGTGGTCATCCACTCGACCAAGCCGGACTTGAAAAGGCCGCTTACTGCCATCAGCATCAAGCTGACGGTGCAGTTGCCTCCGGCGAAGGTACGCAACCCGCGCGCGAGGCCATCCTGAATTACATCCGCGTTCACAGGATCGAGGATGATTACGGCATCGTCGCTCATGCGAAGCGTTGAGGCGGCGTCGATCCAGTAGCCGTTCCAGCCATTCCTGCGCAGGGGCGCGTAGACTTCAGTGGTGTATTCGCCGCCCTGGCAACTGATGAGAGCATTACAGCTCGCAAGAGTCTTCAGGTTTCTCGCGTCATGGAGGGTTGCGCCGTCGCCAGCTTCGCTCGGAGCGGCACCGCCGATATTGGACGTCGAGAAAAATACCGGCTCGATGCCGGAGAAGTCGCCCTCCTCCCGCATGCGCTGCAGGAGGACGCTGCCGACCATTCCTCGCCATCCGATGAACCCGACTCGCAACATGCTTTCTCCGAAGGCCTAATCTATCGCCAGCTCTTCCCGAATTCGTGACGGGTAGAAGTGGCGGCGTTCCTTTGTTCTTAATGAGATACGGGCAATTCTACTCGGCAGCACTGTCGATCAGGCTTGCTACTGCTGCCCGCCAGGGCTAAGGCCGCTTCTCTGCGCCAGCGCGTCGCTCGACGCCGGGACCGGCGCTACTAAACGAGGATGTCATGGTCCGAGGGGAAGGTCAAACGGTTGGTGGTGTAAAGAATTGCGGGCGCTACGAGTATCTAAAGTCTCGAATTTTCCTTGCAGAATTCGACCAGGCGAGCCTCCGCCCAAAAGCGCTCGGGACCATCCTCCTGCGAAATGAAGGAACAATGTCCGCCGTGCCGTGGCGCTACGAGGCGCACGTTTGGATTTTCCCGAATCGCAGCGATGCCAAAGCTGGAAAATGGGACGAAGGGATCGTTCTGCGCGGTGAGGATGAGCGTTGGTTTCCGAATGGCCGCGATCACGCGCATGGCGCTCGATCGCGCGTAGTAATCGTCCGCACCCGCGAATCCGCAGAACGGCGCGGTGACTTTTTCGTCGAATTCGCGCACGCTGCGGACGCGGCGAAAATTCTCAGCGGTGCCGTCCGTCATGTATATGTTCGGGAAAAGCGCCGCTTTGTGCTGCATCCTGCGCTTCAATCGCCGCACAAAATGTCTGTTGTAGATGAAATTCCGCGGCGCTCCCAGGGCGTCGGCGCAGGAGGCCAGATCTAGCGAGGGATTAATGGCCACGACTCCGCGAAGTTGCTCCGGCGGGGAATCGCCGAATTCCCCGGCCATTTTCAGAACCAAGTTCCCGCCCATCGAGAATCCAGCAGCAAAAACCTCCGGCAATTCGTCGCGCTCGACCAGTTCCATCACCACTGCACGAAAATCGTCGCTGCGTCCTGAATGATAAAGCGTAGAGGTGAGCCGCTCCGTGCCGCCGCAATTCCTCTGATTCAGTCGTA
>DATDIT010000061.1:0-3822 GCA_036520875.1 Candidatus Acidiferrales bacterium | reverse complement strand
GGCGTTCCATCCGGTTTTGACGTATCGAATGCCAGCCGCCCATTGAATCCCACGATCGTCGCAATAAGTTCGGCCAGTTCACGAATCGTCAAGTCCTCGCCGCAGCCGATATTCACAATCGGGCTGATTTCCTCATTTGCGAGAATCTTGTCCAGTTGATCTTCCGGCAGATTTAATAGGAATACGCAAGCGTCTGCGGCTTCATCGCTGTGCAGAAATTCTCTCCTCGGAGTGCCGGTTCCCCATATCGCCACTTCTTTGGCTCCCGTGACCTTGGCTTCATGTATCTTCCGCACTAGGGCGGGCAGTACATGAGAATCCTGCAGGTCGTATTGATCTCCTGGTCCAAACAAATTCGTCGGCATAGCCGCCAGAAATCGCGTGCCGTATTGCCGGTTGTAGGACGAGCACATCTCAATGCCGGCAATCTTCGCTATTGCATAGGGCCTGTTGGTGGGTTCGAGCGGCCCGGTTAACAAGTATTCTTCCTTCAAAGGTTGAGGCGCCAGCTTGGGATAGATGCAGCTCGATCCCAGGAACAGAAGGCGCTTGACGCCGGCACAATATGACTCATGAATGGCGTTATTCTGTATCTGAAGATTCACGCGAATGAAGTCTGCCGGCAAGGTGGAGTTAGCCAGAATTCCTCCTACCTTTGCCGCGGCCAGAAACACATATTCCGGACGTTCCTTCTGGAAGAAATCTCGCACCGCCAACTGGTCGGTCAAATCCAATTCGTGGTGGTCGCGTGCCACCAGATTCTGGTATCCGCTCGCTCGTAGGCGTCGCATCAGCGCCGAACCCACCAATCCCTTGTGGCCCGCAACGTAAATTTTGCTTGTGAGATTCACGATCTACTCTTGTCGGCTGTAAACTCGATGGCCGCTCGTGTGCAAAATTTTGTCGCGCTCGGCGTTTTTCAGATCGGCCGCGACCATCTCCGCGACTAATTCCTTGAAGGATGCTTTCGGTTTCCAGCCCAGTTTATTTCGCGCTTTGCTCGCGTCGCCCAATAGCGTACTAACCTCGGTGGGCCGGAAGTAGCGCGGATCCACAGCCACCACGCGCCTGCCTCTTCCATCGAATCCAGATTCGTCGATTCCTTTTCCCCGCCACGTCAGCGCCATCCCCATCTCTTCGGCGGCGGCATTCACAAACTCCCGCACCGAATACTGGTGGCCCGTGGCGATCACGAAATCCTCGGGCTCTCCCTGCTGCAGCATCAACCACTGCATTTCCACGAAATCTCGTGCGTGCCCCCAGTCGCGCCTTGCGTCCAGATTCCCCAGGTATAGACAGTCTTGCAAGCCCACCTTCACTTGCGCGAGGCCGCGCGTGATCTTGCGCGTCACAAAAGTTTCTCCCCGTATCGGCGATTCGTGGTTGAAGAGGATGCCGTTACATGCATAAAGTCCGTACGCCTCGCGATAGTTCACCGTAATCCAATATGCATAGAGCTTTGCCACTCCGTAGGGCGAACGCGGATAGAATGGCGTGCTTTCGGATTGAGGTGATTCTCGAGCCAGGCCATATAATTCCGAAGTAGAAGCTTGGTAGAACCGTGCGGACTTCGTGCGCAAGTTGCGCACCGCCTCGAGCAGCCTCAACGCCCCAAGCGCGTCTACATCGGCTGTATATTCGGGAGTCTCGAACGACACTGCCACATGGCTCTGCGCCGCCAGATTGTAAATTTCATCAGGCTCAACTTCTAACACCACCTGCATCAGGTTATTCGCATCGGTCATGTCGCCGTAATGCAGGAACAGCCTGCGCCCGGCTATGTGAGGGTCTTGATAGAGGTGATCGATGCGTTCGGTATTAAACGACGACGAGCGCCGCTTGATCCCATGCACCTCGTACCCTTTCTCCAGCAAAAACTCTGCAAGGTAGGCGCCGTCCTGCCCAGTTATGCCTGTTATCAGCGCTTTTTTCATTCGCGAAGAAGCATATCATAGCGTCCCGCGGTCACTACCAGGCCGGATTCCCGCCGTGGTAGGCCCACTTATCTACTTGCTCGTTGTAAATCTTTCGTTTGCTGAACAGCCACTTGCCGTCCACTTTCACCATTTCATCCTCATAATGGCCGAACGAATCGAGACCGGCGGTGCGCTTGGGATTGTTATTTCCATAATGGAACCAATAGGCCCTGCCCTCCGCCTTGTTTCCATCGATTTTTATGACGATGTTCGAAATGTTGTGGCGTCCCACGACGGGGCGCTGATCGGAAGCATCCTGAGCCGCTTGAACTGGGACGCGCTTGCCCATGTCGGCGATCACCTTCTTGATCGCCTCGCGGCCTTTCACCACCGGCCCGTAATCGAGCACCCCATCTTCCGTGAACGTCGATGCGTAAGTGTCGGCATCATGAAAATCGAGAGCGAACATGTAACGGGCCTGAAGATCCTCGATCTGAGCCCGATCCTCCGCGTAGCTGCTTTGAGCAGTAGATCGTGACGAAACAGCAGATGCCACGAACAAAGCCGCAATACCGCACATCAAAATAATTGTCGCTTTCCGCATTTCGGTTCCCCCTCCTGTTTGGATTTTCTTGGTCCCGCGCATTCCGGCTGCACGCATCATACAAAAAGCAAGGCCCCCGGGCGTATCCGTTTATTCGCAAGAAGCCGGGTGCCCCACGAGGGTGTCGCCTTTGCATTCCATGTATGCCGCGGCTTCAGCCCGGTTCTTTCCGCTCGCCCTCGCAGTCGCAGCGCTCCCTCCCGGGGCGTTGTTCCTGGTTTTGGACTCTGCGGTCTGACCCATCCTCCAAGATTTTGCGAGTGCGGGGTTAGCGTCATTCCGAGCGAAGTGTGTCCGCTCTTTGGCTTTTGCGCGAAGCGCCGAGACACCCGGAAGTGCTCCCAGGTTGACTTGTTAGTCGAGCCTGGGAATTTGTCGAGGGATCTCGCTTCGATGTAGACGTCAGCAGTATTTAACTTCCAAGATATCCTCGAGCGTCACCTTGCTTGCACTTATCGCCCGCCGGAAACTCACATCGGCATTGAATTCGATCCTCCGCACTGCAATGTTGCGCATCACCGTCTCAGGTCGCTTGTGGCTTAATGGCTTTCAATCCTTACAGTTGGAGTCATTGGCCGCTAAAGGCGAAGAGGCATCCCGAGAAGAATTCTCAAGTTCCTGTTGTTCCGAACCATGACATTGTGATTAGCTCTCAGGTTGTGATGCGGTTCTAGCGCGAATCGTTCCTTAAATTGCTCTTCCGCGCCGCGCGCCATCTCGTTCACTCAAGGAATCGCGCAATTCACTAAACCTGCCCAGCTCGCGCGGATAGGCCCCGTCGGATTGCGAGTTTAATTCGGTACGAGCTTGTACCTGCAAAGGATTCAATTGAAAATCCTACTGTACAATCCTGATAACGGCGTGACCCGCAACTTCATGCCGCATCTTTGGATGTTTCTGCTGCAAGCTCTCACTCCGCCTGGCCACGAAGTGGTTCTGATTGATGGCAACGCGCACCCCATGGACGAAGTAACCATCGCACGGTTCGTGCGCGAACAAAATATCGGGCTCGTCGGCATCGGTGCGATGACCAGGATGATTGCCAAGGCTTATCGCATGGCGGACGCAGTGCGCGCCGAGGGAGTAAAGGTCGTGATGGGCGGCCCTCACGTCACGGAACTGCCCGATGAGGCTCTCGGACGTGACGGCGGCTCGCGCCACGCCGACGCGGTTGCTCTTGGCGAAGCCGATGAGACATGGCCCAAAATCGTTGAAGACGCCGCGCGCGGCACGCTCAAGGATGTCTACGCGCCAGTGGACGATTTCGGTCAAGAGCGCAAACCCACCTTGCGCCCGTATCCG
>DATDIT010000060.1:0-16537 GCA_036520875.1 Candidatus Acidiferrales bacterium | reverse complement strand
AGATTCTCGCTCCGCTCAATAGCGGTCTACTCAATCCACAAAGCACAATGCTCGTAACTGAGTTTGTCGAGACAATCTACCTGACCGAGTACGTCGAGAAGCACCTTCGAGCTGCGACGAAAAAGCAGTACCGCGATGTCTGGTACAACCACCTAAAGGACCGAATGGGCAAGCTGACGTTGCGGGGTTTCCGCACAGTTCACGGCGAACAGATGCTCGCTCACATCGCGGCGCAATCGAAACTCGGCCGCAGTTCGCTTCGCCACTGCAAGGCGTTTCTCTCGGGCGCATTCAAGCAGGCAAAGCGGCTCGGAATCCTCGACGGCATCAATCCGATCATGGATGTTTCAATTCCCCGCGTGCCCGAGGCACAAGAGGACACCTATGCCTACAGTCTCGTGGAAATCAAGGCGATGCTCGCGCCGCTTGCTGAGCCTGCCCGGACAGTCGTACTCACGGCGGCATTGACCGGACTCCGCAAGAGTGAACTGCGCGGGCTTACATGGGGCAACTTTGACGGCAGGGAATTGAGCGTAACGCGTAGTTTCTGGAATAGCATCCCGAGCGAGCCAAAGACACGACGCAGCCGCTCGCCTATTCCGGTAGTGAAGCAACTCGCGGAGGCGCTCGAAACGCACAAGCTCCGCGCCGGAATCCTGGCGCAACCGGACCTGCCGATCTTCCAGGCTGGCAACGGACAGCCGCTTAACTTAGACAACCTCGCGCGCCGCGTGATTGTTCCGGCCATCGAAAAGTGCGTGAAGTGCCGAGAGCCACAATCGGAACACAAACCCGAGGCCCATCTTTTCGAGTTGGACCCGCGCCTTGCGTGGCACGGCTGGCACGCCTTCCGGCGCGGCCTTGCTACCAACCTTCACGCGCTCCGCGTGGATGATAAGACGATCCAAGCGATTCTGCGGCACTCGAACGTGGGCCTGACGATGAACGTTTACGTCAAGAGCGTCACCGAATCTCAAGTGAACGCGATGGATGTTTTGAGCGAAAAAATCGGAAACTTGCAACAAGTTGCAACGCCCGCCAATCAACGCCCCAACTGAAAATGCGTAACCCTGTACACGGAAACGGGATATTGGAGCCGAGGCCCGGACTTGAACCGGGGACCTGCCGATTACGAATCGGCTGCTCTACCAACTGAGCTACCTCGGCGGTGCAATCGACTGTAGCATCCGCGCGAAAAACCTGTCAAACAAGCATGTCGGCATCAAGTGTCCTAATATTTAGGTCGTTCCGCTAACCGCAGGCACTAGATAAATTGTGAAGGAGGACACTCCATGTTCACGCCACAGCCGATTGGATACGTGAGAAGCCCTTACACGGGCACCAAGCAGATCCCGAAAGGGCTTGGCACGAGGCACGATGCCGAGGGCGTGTTGGAAATCCAGCCGGAATTTGAGCGCGGCCTGGCCGATATTGAGGGCTTCTCGCACATCTTCGTCATCTGGGTGTTCGACCGCTCCCAAGGAGTCGAGTTGATCGGCACGCCGCCTTTCGACAACCGGCCGCACGGAGTCTTCGCCACACGCTCACCGCTACGCCCCAACCCAATTGGCCTCACCGTCGTCGAACTCCTTCGCCGCGACGGCCGAATGTTGCACGTTCGAGGCGTCGACATGCTCGACGGCACCCCCATCCTCGATATCAAGCCGTACATGTCAAGCGTCCCATCAGAGAAATTAAGACGAGGCTGGCTAGCAGAAGCCGAAGCGCGCAGCAAAGAATGATGTCAGCGCCTGCAATGCATGCTCGGAGCGTCGCAAAAAGACCAACCAAACCGCTCGCCTAATTTCTTTACACCAACCACCGCTTGCATCGCCTCCGGCTGGCTGTCAGCCTAGAGTTGGAAGTACGTGCGGTCCCCTGGGAACGCCATTCTCCTGAATGGCGCCTTTCGGCCCGCCCAATCCTGAGACTGGCGTTTCCGGAGTCAGCAGAAGAAGTCTGAGAAAGGAGGTCCGAAGGATGCGGCAGAGTGGAGCAACAGCAGTCGCCACCATGCGCCGACGGGAGAGCGCGTCCGCGGCCTCCTCGACACTGCGGCTGAGTAGAATCCACCGTAATCCATTGAAAACAAACGATGGCGGTACACTCTACCCGTCACAAAACCGGAAGATCCTTTTCGCGCGCGAGCGTCGCAATCTTCGCTCGCGAAGCTCATCGCCGGAAAGCACTTGCCGTGGTTTCCGAAGCCGGAAAGAGTTAGAATGCACGCATCAATTGCAATCACAGACTTGGAAGTCTGAGGGAGGTTTCTCGTGGCAATTCATTTCACTTTGAACGGTAAGCCGAAAACGGTGGATGTGGTTCCCGCCATGCCGCTGCTTTGGGTTTTACGCGACACGCTTAATATGACGGGCACCAAGTTTGGCTGTGGGAGGGCGCTTTGCGGCGCCTGTACCGTCCACATCAATGGCGAGGCGACGCGTTCCTGCATCACTCCGATTTCCAGCGTCGCCGGCAAGCAAGTGACGACCATCGAGGGACTTTCTCCTGATCGCAGCCATCCCGTCCAGCGCGCGTGGATGGAATTCGACGTTCCGCAGTGCGGCTACTGCCAGTCCGGACAGATCATGCAGGCTGCTTCGCTCCTTGCGAAAACTCCGAATCCCACCAATGCGCAAATCGACGATTCCATGAGCGGCAACATCTGCCGCTGCGGTACGTACCAACAAATTCGAGAAGCCATTCACCGCGCGGCTCGCCTCGGCGGCGCTCCCGCCCAATCGGGCGGCGCTGCTCTTGAACTCGAACCTTCTACGGAAACGGTGATGACAGGAGGTGCGGAATGAGCGCCATCACGACCGCACTCGATCGCCGCAATTTCCTGAAGACCAGTCTCGCCGGAGCCACCGGCCTGATCGTCGGTTTCTATCTTCCCGGCAGACGGGAAGTGCTTGCGGCCGAAGCGACGCCGGCAGTTCTCAACGCATTTGTCCACATCAGCCCGGAAAACGTGGTCACCATTCTCATTGGCAAGTCCGAGATGGGACAGGGCGTGATCACGTCGCTTTCGATGCTGGCTGCTGAAGAGCTCGAATGCGACTGGAAGAAGATTCAATTCGAATTCGCGCCCGCGGCCACCGTTTATTTCGATCCCGCATTCCACATGCAAGGAACCGGCGGCAGCCAAACCATTCATTCCGGCTGGGTGCCGATGCGGCAAGCGGGCGCCACAGCGCGCGAGATGCTGATCGCGGCCGCCGCGCAGAAGTGGGGCGTGGACGCGTCGGAATGCCACGCGGAAAATGGAGACGTAGTTCACACGGGCTCCAATCGCCGGTTGACCTACGGAAGTCTCGCGGAAGCGGCGGCGAAGATTCCGCCGCCAACTGATGTAAAACTGAAAGACCCAAGCCAATTCAAGGTGATCGGGAAGCCAATCAAGCGCCTCGATACAGCGGACAAGGTGAACGGCAAGGCGGGATTTGGCATCGATGCGCGCCGTCCCGGAATGCTCCACGCAGCCGTGCTGCGCTGCCCCGTCTTCGGCGGCAAAGTCGCCAGCTTCGACGCGACGAAAGCGAAAACTATGCCCGGCGTAAAAGATGTGATCCAGATTTCGACTGGAATCGCCGTTGTCGCCGATAACACCTGGAACGCAATGCAAGCCCGCAACGCAGTAGAGGTCAAATGGGATGAGGGTCCGACCGCGGCCATGTCCACCGATAGCATCTGGAAAATGTACGCGGCAGCGACAGAAACTCCTGGCGTCGTGGCCAAGAAAGTGGGCGATACGGATTCCGCGATGTCCAGTGCGGCGCAAAAAGTGGAAGCTGTCTACCAGGCGCCTTTCGCGGCCCATTGCACGATGGAGCCGATGAACTGTACGGCAGATGTTCGGGAGGATCGCGTCGATATCTGGGCGCCAACGCAATTTCAAACGCCGGCGCAGGGAATCGCCGCGCACATTGCGGGCGTGAAACCAGAGCAATCGTTCGTTCACACCACGTATCTCGGCGGCGGATTCGGCCGGCGCGGCTGGTCTGACTTCGTCACCGACGCTTGCGAAACTTCCAAAGCGATGAAAGCGCCGGTCCAGGTGACGTGGTCGCGCGAAGACGACATGCAGCACGATTATTATCGTCCCGCTTCTTACGTGAAACTTGCGGCGGGGCTCGACGCCAACGGCAATCCTGTGGCCTACACCGCTCGCGTCGCTTGCGACTCCATCAACAATTGGTTTTTCCCGGGTTCCGTCAAGAACGGCATGGACGAGAGCAGCGTCGAGGGACTTTCCGACATGCCCTACGATGTACCCAATATTCTGGTCGACTACAAAATGACCACTCCTGGAATTCCCACTGGATTCTGGCGCTCGGTGGGAGCTTCGCAGAACGGGTTCTTCGAAGAAAGTTTCGCCGATGAACTCGCCGCGGCGGCGAAGAAAGATCCTTACGAATATCGCAAGGCTTTGCTCTCGAAGCAGCCGCGCCATCTCGGTGTCCTGAATCTTGCCGCCGAAAAGGCAGGATGGGGCAAGCCGCTGCCGAAGGGCGTATTCCGAGGCATCGCGGTGGTGGAAGCCTTCGACACGTATGTGGCTGAAGTTGCCGAGATTTCGATCGGCAAAGACGGCACCGTAAAGGTTCACCGCGTGGTTTGTGCGCTCGATTGCGGGCAGGTGGTCAATCCGCACATCGTCGAGCAGCAGGCGATTGGCGGAATCGTCTTCGGGCTCACGCAGACGCTCAAGGACGAAATCACCATCGACAAGGGCCGCGTGGTGCAAGCGAACTTCGATAGCTACGACATGCTGCGCATGAACGAAATGCCCAAGGTCGAAGTCTACATCGTGCCGAGCACGGAGGTTCCGAGAGGCATGGGAGAGCCGGCCGTGCCGCCCGTCGCGCCCGCAGTTTGCAACGCCATCTTCGCGGCCACAGGCAAGCGCATTCGCAAGATACCCGTCAAGCCCGAGGATTTAACCTAACACCTGGCTGAAAACCACGGGCGGAGTTTCGGCTTCGCCCTTTTGCTCGCTGTGTTCTCTACCGCGAGAAGGGGTACATCAGCCAGGCAATTCCCACGCCGACGGCGACGAATAGCGCCAGCAACCACAGCGCGTATTTCGCTCGTTCGGCGATGGTTCTGCGGGCCACGCACGCCAGCGCCAGCGAAACAAGCGCGGCGAAAAGAATCATCGAGAGCAGGTGGTTCAGATGCATCCCGCTCCCAGATCCTCAGTTTCTTCTGCCACTTGCCATGCCATAAGCATCCAGCACACCGAGTAAATTCACGATTCCCGCGGCGGCGATAAACCTGGTCCCGTAATCTCCGGCGGCCCGCGAAATGTCCGGTCCCCCAGCTTCGAGGATTCGAGCCGCAAAATAACAAATTCCCGAACCCGCATCGGCAATAAATCCGAGCGATCCGAAAGCACCGCCCGAATGCCAGGAAAAAACTTCGCCGCGCAATTCGCATCCGGCGATCGCGAGGCCGGCGGCCGCCAGAAAAAATACCAGTGCTTTCGGCCAGCACCGCAACAGCGCGTGCCCGAGACCCGGGACGATCCACGCGGCTATCGCGACCGGGAAGGGAAGCGTCGCGTTGAATTTTGTCTTCAGGCCCGTTTCGGAAATTTGCCCGGTCATTGTCCGGTCATTGTCCAAGTGATGGCTCAGGCGAGCAGTGCGAGGATTTCGTTCTGAATGGCGCCGGTGACGCGCGCTTCGCTTTCGCTTACGAAAACGTCCACTTCGCTGCGGATCCCGAATTCCGGAAGATAGATGCCTGGCTCGATGGAAAAGCACGTTCGTGGGACGATTTCCCGGTCGTCGCGCGTCTCGAGTCCGTCCATATTCGCGCCGTTGCCGTGAACGTCTTGTCCGATGCTGTGGCCGGTGCGATGCACGAAATATTTTCCGTAGCCGGCCTTGCGAATGCTTTCCCGCGCGACGCGATCGACTTCCCAGCCGTGAATCGCGCGCCCGTGCGATACGGCTTCGCTCACGAACTCGATCGCGCGATTTCGCGCGTCCCGCACGATGCGAAAAATCTTCGCATACGCATCGGGCACGCGCTCGCCCAGATAGCCCGTCCAGGTGATGTCGTAATAGACGCTGCCGGGCCGGTTGCACTTGGCCCAGATATCGAGCAGCAGAAGGTCGCCCGCGCGAATCGGCCGAGAAGCGGCGGCCGTCGGCTCGTAGTGGGGATTCCCGTTGTTTGGCTGCACGGCGGCGATGGGAGGCTCGGCGGTGGTAAGTTCGTTGGAGCGAAAGCGCTCGAGCATCCACTGTTGCAGCTCGTATTCGGTGATCGGCCGCCCATCGCGCACAAAGGCCGCCGCGCGCTCGAACGCCGCCTGGGCAATACGGTCCAGGATGGCGCCGGCCTCCAGATGCGAGGCCAGTTGCTCCGCTGTCCACGCCGCTTCGAATTTCTGCACCAGATCCGCCGAAGTGACAACTTTTTTCTTCAGCTTCCGCACCAGTTCGATCGTGCCCGCATCCACTAAGCCGATATACGGGATATTGTTTTCATGCGAATACTGCATGGCAATCGTGCGGCTGGCGCCGAGCAATTTGGCCACGCCCTTGTGGAGCTCTTCCCATCCGGAATAAACCTGTTTGGCGCCAGGCAGGGAATCGAGCATACCGCTCTCGATCCGGTGGACCAGTTTGCGCGGCTCTCCACGCGAAGGAATGAAATAAAACCACCGCCGCGTCGCCATTGCGTGTCCGTCAAGGCCAAGGATTCGGGCGGCGATGGGATCGCGATGGTGGTGGTCGCAGAAAAGCCAGCCGTCGATCTTGCTGGTTCTCATCTGGGCCTGGATCGCTTTGATATCAGGCATGAAAATATTTTCGCCGGTCACGATTCTAACAGCCGATACAGGCATGTTCAAACCGTGAGCCAACAAAGCCGAAGCGCTCGTTGCCGAATTTCCACTTTTCGCACGATCCTCCAAATCCGCACCACATCAGCGCCCGGCCACACGGAAAACGCCTTGCAACCACCGTGCGCTGTTCGTAAAATGCGTGGCCTTGCCTTCCGATACCACGCCAACCGTCCAAAGCGTACGCCTCACAAAGAACCAGGTGCGCGGTTTCTGGGCCTCCTGGGGAGGCTGGGCGCTGGACGGCATGGATTCGTTCATCTACGCGCTCGTGCTGGTGCCCGCGCTTCGCGAACTTCTGCCTAAATCCGGAATTCCCGCCACCGGAGGAAACGTTGGGTTTTATGGGGGCCTTCTTTTCGCGCTATTTCTCGTCGGCTGGGGAATGGCGCTTCTGTGGGGGCCTGTGGCCGACAAGTTCGGCCGCGTGCGCACGCTGATGCTCACGATTCTCTGCTACTCGGTATTCACTTTTCTCGCGGCCTTCGGCCAAACTGTCTGGCAGGTGGCGATTTGCCGCCTGCTCGCGGGCGTCGGCATTGGCGGGGAATGGGCGATGGGTGGGACGTTCGTGGCCGAAGAATGGCCCGAATCGCGCCGCAAGATGGGCGCGGCGCTGATGCACACCGGCTACTACTTCGGTTTTTTTCTTGCGGCGATTGCGAACCACTTCATCGGCGAAACCCACGGCTGGCGCCCGATGTTCGCTCTCGGAGGCGCTCCCGCGCTGCTCGTCGGTTTTATTCTTTACAGCGTCAAGGAATCGGACCGCTGGAAATCGCAGGTGCGCAAAGTATCGAGGCCCTTTGCCGAGCTGTTCAAGCCTGAATTTCGGCGCCGCACCCTGCTGAATTCCGCGTACGTGCTGATTTCGATCATCGGTCTGTGGGCCGGCACGGTCTACGTTCCAGCGTCGGTGACAGAAATCGCAGCGCGCCAGCACATGTCGGGCGTTCTCGCCGCCCATTTAGCCACTTACGCGACCATGATTCTATCCCTGGGCACAATTCTCGGATGCCTCCCTTTGCCTTGGATCGCGGAAAGAATCGGGCGTCGCGCCACTCTCGCCGTTTATTTTGTCCTGATGGCGGTATCGGTCGGAGGCAGCTTCGGCTTCGCTTTTTATCTGCCGCAGAACGCAATGAACTGGTTTTTCTTCGGATTGTTCTTTCTGGGCGTCGGGGGCGCGAATTTCGCCGTGTACACGCTCTGGCTGCCCGAGCAGTACCCGACGGAATGCCGCGGCAGCGCTTTTGCGTTCGCCACGTCTGTGGGCCGCTTCATCGGCGCGGGCTTTACATTTCTGGTCGGTGCGGGGGTATCGCACTTCCACACCATTGGCATTCCCGTCGCGCTCACCGCGATTCCTTTCATTCTCGGCCTATTCCTGATCCCATTCGGCTTCGAAACCACCGGTCAGCCGCTACCGGATTAGCTTCGACTGCATTCTGAAGTTTTCTTAGCAAAGGGACGTAAGATTGTCGTCGTCTGGCAGTAGCATACAGTTACAGTTTCATACCGGAGGAATAAGGCCAAATCTGTGGACGCCATCGCTCTAGAAAACGTCACCAAGTCATACGACTCCGTTACCGCCGTAAGCGGCGTGAACTTGCAGGTACGCGAGGGCGCCATTCTGGGCCTGCTTGGCCCCAACGGCGCCGGCAAAACCACTACGATCCGCATGGTGATGAATATTCTGGTTCCAGACGAAGGCTCGATTCGCGTCCTCGGCCTGCCTGTGACCGATAAAACGCGCGAGTCCATTGGTTACCTTCCGGAAGAGCGCGGGCTTTATCCGCGGATGCACGTGCGGGATTTGATCGTGTTCCTCGGAGCTTTGAGGGGCCTTTCCGAAGCCGAAGCCGGACGCCGAGCCGGCGAATGGCTCGAGCGCTTCGGGCTTGGCGACTGGTCCGACAAGAAAGTGGCCGACCTCTCGAAGGGCATGCAGCAGAAAGTGCAATTCATTACCGCCATCATCCATCAGCCGCCGTTGATTATTTTGGACGAGCCATTCTCGGGCCTCGATCCCGTGAATGCCGGGGTGGTGAAAGACATCATGCTGGAGATGCGCGATCGCGGCGCGACCATCGTTCTTTCCACTCACCGCATGGAACAAGTGGAAAAGCTCTGCGATTCCATATGCCTGATCGATCACGGCCACAACGTCCTCGATGGCGAGCTCCGAGCCATCAAACAGTCTTACGGCAAGAATACGGTGCATTTCGAATTCACCGGACCCGACGGTTTTCTGGATCATCCTTCAATCGCCACGGTCAACCGGTTTGCCTCCGGAGTCGAAGCCAAGCTCCAGCAGGGCGCTGACCCGCAGCAGATTCTGAAGGCGGCCGTGAATTCCGGCGCGCAGATTACGCGGTTCGAGTTGCTTGAGCCATCACTCAACGATATCTTCATCGAGAAAACACACCATGCGTAAGATCTGGCTCGTCTTCAAGCGCGAGTACTTGACCCGCGTGAAAACCAAGGGCTTCGTGATTGGCACGCTGCTGGTACCGGTTCTAGGCATCGCGTCGGTTGCGCTGTTTGCATTCGTCGCCAGCCAGGGCTCGAAGGCCAAGTTCCGCATCGCGATTGTGGATAATGTTGGCGGACTCGGCGAGTCCATCGCGCAGGAACTCGATGCTCCGGCGAAGGCCAACAAACCCCAATTCACGGTTACGCAATCCATCGAGCAGCCCAGTTCGTCCACGGCGGCGGAGGAAGACCTGCGCGCCGAGGTAAATTCGCGGGCGCTTGACGCTTATCTGGTAATTCCGGCGAGTCTCGACCAGCCCGTGGAACTTCACACGCGGAATCCCAGCAATTTCAGGGTGATCGCGCCGATTACAGCCGCGGTGAACGAAGCGTTGATCGAAGCGCGCCTGAACGCGCGCGGCATCCATGTGAAAGACCTGAGCGACGTGACCCGCGGCGCGGAGTTGCAGGTGATCAAGGTGAGCGCGGGCGGGGAGGCGGTTGAAAAAGGGCAGACAATCGGCGTCGCCATCGGGTTGGTTATTTTGCTCTACATGTCGCTGCTGATGTACGGCATAATCACCATGCGCTCAGTCCTGGAGGAGAAGACGACGCGCACGATGGAGGTGCTGATTTCCTCCGTGCAGCCGTTCCAACTTCTTACGGGGAAAATTCTTGGCGTTGCGGGAGTGGCATTCACTCAATTCCTGATCTGGGTTGCGTCACTCGGCCTGCTTTTGCCCTACGGCGCGGTAATGGCTGCGATGTTCAACCCAGGTTCTTCGTTCCCGGCGATCCATATCCCTCTCTCGCTGCTGATTTCAGCCGTGTTTTTTTTCTTTGGCGGGTACTTTCTTTATTCCGCGATGTTCGCAGCGATTGGAGCGGCATGTTCGAACGAACAGGACGCGGCACAATTGCAATGGCTGGCCATGGGTCCACTGGTTTTCACGATGATGATCTATTGGACGGTGCTGAGCGATCCTTCGTCCAGGGCGTCTGTGGTGCTTTCCGAGATACCGTGGTTTTCGTCGATCCTGATGCCGCTGCGCATTTCGATTCAGCCGCCACCCATCTGGCAAGTGGTTCTCTCGGTGGTCCTTTTGATTCTGGCGATACTGGGCGTGATTTATTTTTCGGCGAAGATCTACCGCATCGGCGTTCTGATGTACGGCAAGCGCCCGACGCTGCCCGAGCTGGTCCGGTGGGTCCGCTATTCTTAGCGTTTCGCGGAACGCTTGTCCCTGGCAACTAAGTTCCGGGGTCGCTATCATAACTATAGGCCCGGCCCTCGACTTATCTTGACTGGAGGGCTCATGTCAATCGACTTCTCGATCGCCTGGAAGACCTGCATCAAGATCGTCAACGGGGCCATATCACTTCTGCCAAATATTGTCTTGGCGATCCTTATTTTCGTTATTTTTGTTGCTCTGGGGACGGCGACCAAATCCGTGGTTCGCCGCGTCAGTCTGCGGCGGGCGCGAGGACAAAACATTGGCCTGCTGCTTGGACGGCTGGCTCAGATGACAATTGTGGTACTCGGATTTTTGATTGCTCTTTCCACCGTGGCTCCATCCTTTCGTGCGGGTGACCTGGTCAAAATGTTGGGAATTGGCACGGTTGCGATTGGCTTTGCGTTTCAAAACATTCTCCAGAACTTTCTTGCCGGCATTCTGCTATTGCTGCAAGAGACGTTTCAAATCGGAGATTGCATCAAGGTCAACGATCTGGAGGGAACCGTCGACGACATTCAGGCGCGAGCCACCATCGTCAGCACTAAGGACGGCCACCGTGTGGTGGTGACCAACGCTGTCCTCTTCACGAATCCCGTGGTGGTCGCGCCTGCGGGTGCGAAGAAAGCAGTCTAGAAGTTATGCGCCACGCGTGAAATTTATTTGCTGACTGCGTTGGCCAAAAAGCGCCGTGCCGACGCGAATTTCGCTGGCGCCTTCCTCGATGGCTACTTCGAAATCGTGGCTCATGCCCATCGAGAGTGCGGGCAGGGCACGACCGAGGCGCTGGCTGATTCCATCGCGCAGTTCGCGGAGCTTTCGAAAATAAGGGCGCGCGGACTCAGGGTCGTCGTAATACGGCGGGATTGTCATCAAGCCGCGCAATTCCAGGTGCGAGAGTTTTTCGATGTCGCCGGCGAGCGCAGCCAGGTTTTCTTCCACCACGCCACTCTTCGTCGTTTCGCCGCCCAAATGAACTTCGATGAGAACGGGCAGGCGCTTCGACTCTGCCGCTGCGGCGGAATCGAGTTTTTGCGCCAGTGCCAGGCTGTCGATCGAATCGATTCGGTGAAATAGATGAACGGCGCGCCGCGCTTTATTGCTTTGCAGGTGACCGATCAGGTGCCATACAGCATCGGCGAGATCGCTAAGTTTCGGCTGCTTCGACTCGAACTCCTGGACGCGATTTTCTCCGAATGCCCGCAGCCCCGCTTCGTACGCGGCTCGAATCGCATCCGCTGAGAATGTTTTCGACACGGCGACGAGTGTAATTTCCTCCGCAGGCCGCCCCGCGCGTTCCGCAGCACGCGCCATTCGCTCGCGTACGCGCTCGAGCTTTGCCGCCAAAGAATTTGCCTCGGGAGCCATTAGGGCGATTCTAGCGTTCTGCGCCTCAAATGAGCAGGGGAAGTTCCGTCCCAACTTTCCGCGTAGGCCTGTCGGCAATCTTCGTATGCTAAACTGACGGTCACTTCAATGCCTGCCCGCGGAAAGTTCATCGTTTTCGAAGGAGTCGACGGTTCTGGCAAGCGCACGCAGCTCGAATCCCTGGCCCGCGCATTCACGCAGCAGGGAATCGCGTTCTCGCAAATCAGCTTCCCGAATTACGACGGAGTGCTGGGCAAAATGGTGGCGCGATTCCTTAATGGCGAATTTGGCCCGCTCGCTTCCGTTGACCCGCGCTTTTCCGCGGTGCTCTACGCCACCGACCGCCTGGAATCGAAGCCGGCCATCGAGGCGGCGCTCGGGTCGGGAACGACTCTGCTCGCCGACCGCTACGTGGCTTCGAATCTGGCTCACCAAGGCGCACGCGTTGCGGCGGAGAAGCGCGGAGAATTTATCGCTTGGCTCAGAACGCTCGAATATCAGGTGAACGCGCTTCCTATCGAGGATTTCGTGATTTATTTGCGCCTGCCGGTTGCGCAGGCCCATCGGCTGATCGGCAGAAAGGCCACGCGCGAGTACACGGAATTGCGCCGCGATTTACAGGAAGCGGATATCGCGCACCTGGAAGCGGCCGCAAAGGTCTACGATGATCTCGCCGCGCAGCCGAATTGGCTCACCATCGAGTGCCTCGACGCTTCGTCGGGCAGCCTGCGCGAGCCAGACGCAATCCATCGCGAAATTGTCACTGCAATCGAGGTCCGCATTCCCGCCGCACTGGGAGCGAGAGGCTAGCCGCATGGGCTTCGACGAATTTCTCGGCAACGAACGCATCGTCGGCGCGCTGCGCGGAATGCTTCGCAAGGAACGCGCTCCGAGTGCGCTGCTTTTCACTGGCTCGCGGGGCATCGGGAAATATACGCTGGCGCGAATGTTCGCGCAGGCCGCCAACTGCGAAAGCCTCACCGATGATTTCTGTGGCGAGTGCGCCACCTGCCTTCGCATCGCCGCGCTGGCGGATCCCGGGCCGCTGATCGAAGCCGGCCTCACCGAACGCGGCGAAAGCGCCGACGCGGCGATGGTCGAGCGCATGCCGTTGATCCTCGAAACGCATCCCGATGTTTGGCTGATCGTTCCGGATCCGGTGCGACTGCGCACGCCCGTCGCGCGGCCGATGATTCGCGTGAGCCAATTACGCGCCATACAACGCGCCGCGTATTTCAAGCCGCAGAGCCGCCGGCGCGTTTTCATTCTCGACGGCGCGGATACCATGCGACGCAACGACGCCGATCTCTTGCTGAAAATCCTCGAGGAGCCTCCCGAATACGCCACCCTTATCCTGCTCGCGGCGGCTCCGGATTTCTTGCTGCCCACGATTCGGTCGCGGTGCCTGCAATTTCATTTCGCGCCGGTGCCCGCCGAACGGATCGAAGCTTTCCTGGCCGAGCGCACGCGCGCGAAACCAGCCGAGCGCAAACTGGCCGCGCAGCTTTCCGGCGGCAGCCCTGGCGCGGCCCTATCGATCGATCTGGAGGAATCGTCGCGTCTCCGTAGGAGCGTCTTGCGCCTGCTAGAACAGGCCGTCGCCGGCCAGAGATATGCAGAGATCTTTGCGGCCACCGCCCAACTTGCCAAACGCGAACGCGAATCGTTTGAAAATATCCTTTCGCTGTTTTATAGTCTGCTTACGGACTTGCTGGAATCCTCACAAAGCCCAGCGAGCAGTGTTCTTCGAAACCCCGACCTTCGAAAGGAAATCGAAGCCCTCGGCAAGAAGATCGATTGGGACTGGCTGGTGCGAGCGGCTCGTGGTTTGGACACGATCGAAGACCGTTTGCGCCGCAATATCGGCCGCCAGTTGAGCCTGGATGCCCTCTTGGCTTCTTTGACGATTTGAGAATTAGGCGCTCTTCCAGATTTCTTTAATTTTTTTGCAACCGAATGCTTTTTGCCGCAGTCATAGTATTAGTAACCCGTTATACGTTGCTTTGTAAGGCCTGAAGCACAAATACAGGAGCCATCATCATGGTGAATCGCAAGTTGTTTCGCCCTGTCCTAACGGAAGTGAAGGAGCAGTACGTACCGCGTCCATCCCAACCTGCACCCCAATCGGCGCCGCCCTCCCGGAAAAAACCCGCGCCGCCAGAACAGACCTTCGCCGAAAATTTTTACTTCGTGAAACAGATGCAGTCGCGAACTCCAGTCGCCGTGGTTCTAACAGATGGGGAAGTGCTGCGAGGCACGGTGGAGTGGTACGACCGCGATTGCATCAAGCTCACTCGCTACGGCAGTCCCAATCTGATGATTTATAAGCACAGCATCCGCTACATGTACAAGGACGGCGACGAGGCTGCACAGGGCGGTACCAACGGGCAGTAGGGTGCCTTCGCCCCGGCGGTTTGGATCGTTCCGCCGGCCACCTCTGCGAAACGCATGAAAATCGGAATCACTTGCTATCCCTCATACGGCGGTTCCGGTGTGGTGGCCACCGAACTCGGCATCGAACTGGCCGCGCGCGGGCACGATGTGCATTTCATCAGTTATGCGATGCCCATTCGCCTCAGCGGGGCGAGCGAGCGCATCTCGTTTCATGAAGTAGAGGTCACCACGTATCCGCTGTTCGATCATCCGCCATACGCCCTGGCGCTGGCGACGAAGATGGCCGAAGTGGCGGAAGCAGCATCGCTTGACCTGTTGCACGTCCACTACGCGATTCCCCATTCGGTAAGCGCGCTACTCGCGCGCATGATGACCGCGCCGCGGCGCCTCCCCTTCATTACCACCTTGCATGGGACGGACATCACCCTGGTCGGCAGCGATCGCAGCTATCTGCCCATCACGCGCTTTTCGATCGAGCAGAGCGACGGCGTCACCGCAATATCGAATTACCTGCGCGACCGCACGCTGAAAGAATTTGAGATCAAGCGGCCTATCGACGTGATACCGAATTTCGTCAACTGCGATCTCTACAACAGGTCAGACGATACGCGTGCCCGCGCGAAATGGGCGCCGGGAGGCGAGCCGATCCTGATGCACCTCTCGAATTTTCGTCCTGTGAAGCGCATCACTGACGTGATCGAAATTTTCGCGTTGGTTCGCGAGCAGATTCCCGCCAAGCTGGTGATGATCGGCGACGGTCCGGATCGCGGCGCCGCCGAATACGTGGCGCGCAAGAAGCGCCTCTCGAAAGATGTTTTCTTTCTCGGCAAACGACAGCACGTCTACGAACAACTCGGGCTTGCGGACCTTTTTCTCCTGCCGAGCGACGAGGAATCTTTCGGCTTGGCCGCGCTCGAAGCCATGGCGTGCGAGGTTCCAGTGCTCGCTACCAATGTCGGAGGAATCGCCGAAGTTGTCACTCACGGGGCGGACGGCTACTTATTCGAGCCGCGCGACGTGGCCACTGCCGCGAAGTACGCGCTCGAAATTCTAACGCGGCCCGATCGCGGCCGCGCGATGGGCCAGATGGCCCGCAAAGACGCGCGCCGCCAGTACTGCTCGAACGACATCATCCCGCTCTACGAGGCCTACTACGAGAAGGTCCTGAATTCGGCCCTTCCCAACGCCCGCGCCGCCGTCAAAGCTGTGTAGCATTTTCTTCCCTGAGCCGTAAAAGCTCTCCTCGGCCACGTAACTAAGCCAAGCATGGCGGCGACAATGTTGGTTGATCTCTTACCACCTTCACAGTACATTCTGTCCATCGAGCAATCCGTCCATAGAGAGGCGTGTGTTTGCCAATCTCTGCCCCTGATGTCATAGAGCCGGCTTTCCGTCATGCCAAGGAACAGCTCCTGCGGCCGTTCCGCTTCGGCCAATGGGTGCGTTTAGCCTTCGTCGGACTTCTCGCGGGTGAGATAGGTTCCTTCGGGGGATGCAACTTCAACTACCCCATGAATAATCCGAATACTCCGCATGCTCCGTCCCCATGGTCCCATGCGTTTCTCGGCGGAAATTTTCCCCCGCAATTGGCGGAGCACGCCGCGTTTTTTGCCGAAGTGATCGCAGCCTCAATCGTGGTCGGGATTGGGCTGCTGGTGCTCTTTACATACATCAGCAGCGTGATGCGATTCATCCTGTTCGATAGCATCGTTGCGCGGGAATGCCACATCCGCGCGGGATGGACTCGGCGCAAAGAGCCCGGCTTCCGTCTATTTGTGTGGCAACTTTGTTTTATGCTCGCGACTCTCGTGGCCTTCGTGCTCGTCGTTGGCATTCCGCTGGCGCGTGCCTGGGCCCTTGGCTGGTTTACGCACGCTCGCGATCATGTGCTGGGATTCGTGCTCGGCGGAATCGTCCTGTTCCTGGTTTTGCTGGTCCTTCTTATATTGGTCGCTGTGATCCATGTAATGACCAAGGATTTTGTCGTCCCACAAATGGCCTTGGAAGACATCGCCGTGATGGAAGGTTGGCGCCGGCTATGGGAGTGGATCAAGAATGAGAAAGGCGGCTACGCCGGATACATCGGAATCAAAATCGTGCTGGCAATCGGAGCCGCGATTGCCCTCCTGATCGTCACTGTAATTGCGGTGTTCGCTGTCGTTATCATCATGGGCTTGGTTGGGGCCGCGACGTTCTTTGGCGGAAAAGCGGC
>DATDIT010000059.1:0-25692 GCA_036520875.1 Candidatus Acidiferrales bacterium | reverse complement strand
ATCAAAGATCTTGTAACCCGTCTTGCGGGAAATATTGAACTCTCGGCATAGGAGGGCCATCGATTCCCCCTCTAGCAGCCGGGCAACAAAGCGAATGCGCTCATCCATAACCGTCCGGTCCTTCCACGGCATCCCACTCTCCCCCTTTTGAAAAAAGGCGAAAAGTGTAACCTATGTGTCCGGAACGATCTGTTACCTATGTCTCGGGTCGGTCACGAAGATGTAGTTCGCAAGCCTAAGGCTGGCTAAAACAAGTGTAATGCGGACCTGCTCTCGCGCCGAACTTGCTCCATCGTGCATTGTTTTGGTGCTTTTTCGGGGCGCCATCGCAAGAATTTTGTACCGTGACGGAATCGGCCGCCCGTGAAATGATCGAACTGCACTTCAACCACAAGGTTCGGGTCAAGGGGTTGCCACTCCAAAGAATGTTTGGTGCTCCAGCGGCTGGGTCCGCCGGGCGCCTTTCCGGTGAAGCCGGGTGGCTTGACTAGTTTTTCCAGTTTCTTGGTGAGTGACGGGCGCTCTTCATTGCGAATCGTTGACGTGAATCCCACGTGGTCGAGCTTTCCCTTCCCATCAAACAGGCCTAAGAGCAGCGAGCCCACCAGAGGTTTCTTTTCGAGGTATCTAAATCCTCCGACGACGCAATCGGCCGTTCGCTGCGTCTTGATTTTCTGCATGCCGGTTCGTTTGCCTGTCTGATAAGCCAAATCATCCCGCTTGGCCACGATTCCGTCTAAGCCGGTACCCATGTGAAACCACTTTCGCGCCACGGCAATATCTTTCGTCGAAGGCGAAAGCCGCATCGTCTTATTGCCGCGCAAAAACTTTCTGACGAATTCTTCCAGGGCGCGCCGGCGATCGCGCAACGGTAGATCCACGAGTTTCTTGCCGCTTGAATCCACAAGCAAATCGAAAACAATAAACATGCAGGGTGTTGATTGGCTCAATTTTGTAATGCGGCTGGCGGCCGGATGAATTCGCATCAACAAATCATCAAAGGAGAGATTCCCTTCAGCAGGAATCACGATCTCGCCATCCAAAACGAATTGCGTCGCTTTAACAGCCGATAGCGCCGCAACGAGTTCCGGGAAATAACGTGTGAGAGGCTTCCCGGATTTTGATTGCAAGTCAATACGCTTGCCATCGCGGAACGCGATGCACCGAAACCCATCCCATTTGGGTTCGTAATGCCAGTCAGGTCCTCGAGGCAATTCTTCGGCTGGCTGCGCCTCCATGGGAGCGTAGCTTTTGGATAGCGGAAGGGTCATAGAAAAGCTTTGAGATTCGTGCGACCCGTTTGCGCGAGCACGGGTTTCCAAAGATCGCCGAGTTGTGCGAGCCGCGGGGGTACCGTTTTCATCGTAAAGTTTTCCATGCGTACTCCGCGCTCGACTTCCTGCCAGGTTAACGGCGTGGAAACAGTAGCTTCAGGTTTGGGTCTAACCGAATACACCGATGCCAAAGTTCGATTCCATGCATTCTGGTTGTAGTCCACCAATACGTGACCGGCCGGGCGCTTAGCGACGCGATATTCGGACGTAATGAGCTTCGGATTTCGTTTCGCCAGCTCAATAGAAAACGCTTTGGCAAACTTCCATACCTGCTTTTGCGCTGGTCCGCGGACGATCGGCACGTAGACGTGGATTCCTCGCGAGCCAGTGGTTTTTGCGTAACTTTTAATTTTGATGGACGCGAGTGCGTCACGGACGATCACAGCAGTTTCGAGAACTTGCTTGAACGTGGCGCCTGGAACCGGATCAAGATCGAAATGCAAGTAATCAGGCCGATCCACTTCATCGCAGCGCGCATACCACGGGTTCAAGTCAATACATCCCAAATTAACCACCCAAAGCAGCGAGGCGGTATTTTGAACCATTGGGAAGTCGATCACATTTCCCGAATGATGCTTGATCGAACAGGTCGGAATGGAGGGCGGCCGCGAGGCGGGCGCGCGCTTCATAAAAAAGAACTCGCCGGAGATGCCATTCGGATATCGCTTCATCACCATGGCTCTGTTTTTCAAATGGGGCAGGAGCCAAGGTGAAACGTCGAGATAGTATTGCAATAGATCGCGCTTTGTTAACCCCAACCGCAGCCAGAACACCTTTTGCAAATTGGTGAGTTTTACGGTGCCGCCGTCGACGCTCAACTCCGCGTCGTTGATACCTTCAGGGACTATCGAGCTTTTGCCTGTGCGTTCGCCCGAGTGATTCGGTCTCTTGCGTACGGACGGCGCCGAGGATCGTGCCGTTCGAATCGTTTTTCTCGGCATCGCTCCGCGACCCCTCGGGAAAAGCTTAAGCCTATAGTCGGAATCACGTGTTCTCGAATACCTATAAGTCCCTAAAACGCCCGCTGCCGGCCTGTATTGCCCGCGATGACAACCGCGCAATTCCGCGTCACGCCGCTCCGAAAACTTCGCGACAGGTGGCATGGTGATGCGGCCGCGTATTAGTATATTTCGTATGGACCTGGCGCAAACTCTTGGGGGTACAACCGTACCTCTCGAATCGGCCGGTTCAGCGGTGCGCGAAAAGCGTCGTATCTTTCTTCTTTCGCCTGCTGATTCCTCCGGTGTGCGTGCCGGGCTTTTGTTGCGCGAAGAGGCGCGGTTTGACCTCGCGACGCGCCTTCGGGAGTCGGGTGCTCCTCTAGGCGAGATTTTCAGTTTCATGAGCGGGCTGTATTTTCGGGGAAAGCTCGCATACGCGCGTGCTTTCGCAGAACCGATAATTGCAGACGGCCTTTCCTCCGTGTTGATTATTACAGCTTCGAGAGGCCTCCTTCCCCCCGAGGTATGCTTGAGAATTCCCGAATTGAAAGACATGGCGAGTGTCCCTATCACCGCTTCTGACCTGAGATATCGCGTTCCGCTCGAGCGCGACGCTGCCCAGCTTGCGTCGCAACTTGGAGCGGATTACGAGGTTGTACTGCTCGGGAGCATAGCCACTCCCAAATATGTGGACCCGCTTCTTAGCATTTTTGGAGATCGATTGGTGTTTCCCGCCGATTTCGTGGGGCGCGGAGACATGAGCCGAGGCGGCCTCATGCTGCGTTCAGTGCGCGAAGGCATCCAGCTTGCATACACGCCTGTAACAAACGCGACGCGTCACGGCGTTCGGCCTCCAAAGCTTGCTAAAAGCTTCAACGAATCCGCGAAGTGACGTAAGCAACGCTAAACAGGTGCACCCAGACAGCTGTTCGGCGTATAAGGTGCATGACGCACTACAGGCTTTGTGGGATGTTCGCGAGGAATCAACTTGCGTAACCTGGTTATCTAACTGCAAAGATCAAGCTGGAGTGCCGAATGGCCCTGCGAGAATATCGAAAAAAGCGTGATTTCAAAATTTCTCCGGAGCCGGCCGGTGATGGCAAGTCTGGCGCGTCGCACGGCCGCGGCATCTATGTTATTCAGAAGCACCGAGCTTCCCATCTTCACTATGATTTTCGATTGGAATCAAATGGCACACTGCTCTCCTGGGCCGTGCCCAAGGGCCCGTCGCTTGATCCCTCTGTAAAGCGGCTTGCGATGCAGGTTGAAGATCATCCAATCGAGTACGCCACGTTCGAGGGAGTAATCCCGCCAGGAGAATATGGCGGCGGGACGGTTATGGTCTGGGATAAGGGCACGTGGTCGCCTGAGGTACCTGATGTTTCAGCGGCACTGGAGAAAGGCGACCTGAAATTCGCGCTCAGCGGGGACAAACTGAAGGGCTCATGGGTGCTGGTTCGAACGCACGGCTATGGCAGTAACTCAAAACCGAGCTGGCTGCTGATAAAACACCGAGATCGATTCGCTTCGTCAACGCGGGATATAATCGACGAAATGCCACGGTCGGCGGTTAGCAACCGGCTTTTGGCCGAAATCGCTCGCGCCGAAGGAGGCGATGTCGCGACCGCAGCTACCGGCGATCCTCCGATGAAGAAACAACGGAGCGATGGCGGCAACCGGAAAACAGCCGGCTCGCAAAACGCGAAGGCAGCGTCGCCCGCGCACAGCGCCAAAAATCGACGACGGAGGACTAAGAAAGCATCTGCCTAAATAGAGTTCTTGTGGCGATGAATTCGCGCGAGAGCTATCGGGGCTTCCCGGCCCTCTGACGGGACTATTTCTAAAAAACCGGCTAGCAATCGCAGTATTCCCTGTATCCTTCCGTGTTAGCAATGCTTTCCATCTCGGCGTTAGCGTTACTTCTGACTTTCTTCCCGGCACCGGCGCGGCAACCCTCCCGTGCATTGGCAAATGGAATATCGGCGCTGAAATTCGTCTCCGCTTATGATGGCGGTGGCTCTCTAAGCATCGCGAATCGCTCGGCACAGCCCACCAATTCATCTACCGCCTCCACTTCCGACACAAAAGAAGAAAAAGTAACCGCCTATACCCTGCCTCGGGACCTTTACCGGAAGGCGCGCCATCTGGCGCAAATCGCATTTTGGGGTCAAATCATACTGTTCCTGTATTCCATCCTTGTGTTGGTCGTGATTCTGAAATGGCGGCTCGCGCCCAAATACAGTGCTTGGGCGGAAAAGGCATCCTCGAACCGATTCTTGCAGTCAGCAATATTTTCTCCGCTGATTTTGCTTACGATCGCCATTTTGGAAAGTCCTGGAGACATCGGCCAGCATTGGGTATCCCGAAAGTTCGGTCTGAGCATTCAGGGCTGGGGATCGTGGGCCTGGGACTGGGCGAAGAGCCAGATTATTGCGGTGATCATCGGAATCATCCTAATCTGGATACTCTTCTCGGTGATTCGCAAGAGCTCGCGGCGCTGGTGGCTTTGGTTTTGGATTGCTTCGCTGCCTCTTACTGTGTTGGGAGTGTTCATACAACCCCTGGTGATCGATCCACTATTCCACAAATTCGCGCCGCTCGAGGAAAAGGATCCGGCACTGACGGCTGCACTCGAGCAGATGGTGGAGCGGGCGGGCGAAAACATTCCGCCACGGCGGATGTTCTGGATGGGCGCTTCGGAGAAATCGACTGAACTGAATGCATACGTAACCGGAATCGGCGCTTCCAAGCGCATGGTTGTGTGGGACACAACGATTTCGAAAATGAACACGCCGCAGATCGTGTTTGTCGCGGGCCACGAAACCGGACACTACGTGCTCTACCATATCCCCAAAGAGGTAGCGCTCGATTCCGCCGTCTTTCTGGGATTGTTCTACCTAGGGTATCTATCGATTGGGTGGGTGCTGGCGCGGTGGGGTGCGAGCTGGGAAATCCATGGCGTTGGCGACTGGGCGGCTCTTCCCGCTCTGCTTTTGCTACTCACCATCTTTTCGTTTGCGGCGAATCCCCTTACCAATGCGATCAGTCGACATTACGAACATCAGGCCGATCAATACGGCCTCGAAGTCACGCATGGGCTAACACCAGACTCGGCCGAGGTTGCCGCACAGTCGTTTCAGATTCTTGGCGAGGTGAGCCTGTCCGATCCCGCCCCGAATCCCGTGGATGTTTTCTTTTTTTACGACCATCCGCCAATTTCAGCGCGAGTCCGCTACTCGTTGACGTACGATCCCTGGGCGCACGGCGGGACGGGCGAGTTCGTGCACTAGATTTCACCGTTCACGAGCGCGCGTGCAGCGTCATCTGAATGCCCTGACGCGGCCGCAGCGTCACGAGAGGCTCCGCTACTACCGGGTAGCCGGGAACCAGCCGAAAACTGAAACGCTGCGCGAGCGTTGCCGTCACGATTGCCGCCTCGAGAAGTGCAAATCCTTCTCCGACGCAACGGCGCGGACCGGCTCCAAACGGAAAGTAGGCTCCGGCTGGCAACCGGTCTGCGAGGCCGTCGAGCCAGCGCTCGGGCTGAAATGCCTCCGGGTCTTCGAAATAGCGGGCGTCGCGGTGGGTGATCCACTGCGACAAAACCACCGTCGCTCCGCGCTCTATCTCATAGCCGCCGATTTGGCAGGGCGCGACCGTCTCGCGGGCGAGGATATAGGCTGGGGGATAAAGGCGAAGGACTTCATTCATCACGGCGCGCAAGTAAGGCAGGCGGGGAAAGTCCGCGGCTTCCGGCGACCGCCCGCCCAACACGCTGCTCAGTTCTTCATGCAGTCGCGCTTCTGCGGACGGGTTTCCGCTCAGCGCGAACCATGTCCAAGACAGCATCTGCGCTGTGGTCTCGTGGCCGGCGATGAAAAGCGTCATGGTTTCATCGCGGAGCTGCTGCGGCGTCATCTGGCTGCCATCTTCATCCATGGCTGCCATCAGCAGCGCGAGCAAATCCGTGTGGTGATTCGAATTTCCTTCCGCCATGCGCTCGGAAATGATGCGGAAGACGATGGAACCGATGAACTCGAGCTCGCGGTTGGCGCGTCGATTATTGGGCGTGGGCCATTTTTCCGGAATGCGGAACGGCAGCCGCTGCCGGCGAAGCGAGTAGCGCATCAGGAACGTCATCGCCTTTCCGACTTGGTGCGCTTCTCCTGGAAGCGTGGTGCCGAATAGAGTGCGCACCGCGATATCCAGAGTCAGGGCCATCATTTCCTGGCCCACATTGCGTTCCTCACCGTCGCGCCATGCACGAATGTGAGCCTGCGTGAGCTCGCGCATGGTGGCGCCGTATTCAGCCATCCGGCTGCGATGGAAAGCCGGCTGGACCAGGCGGCGCTGTCGCCTCCAGAAATCGCCTTCGCTGATCAGCAATCCCTGCCCTAGCATTCTTCCGGTAATTCTTCTGGTGAGTTCGCTCTTGTGAAATTTGCCCTGTTGGATAACGAGAACCTGGTTGATCAAATCCGGGTGATTCAGCAGAATGCGGTCCTGCCCCATCACTTGAAAGTGAACGATATCGCCGTAATCGCGCGTCATGCGACGCATTCCTTCGAGCGGATCGCGGCGCAAGTCCAGCGCCATGCCCAAGAACGGCAGACCTTTCGGTCCCGGGGGGACTCGGTTTCCATTGGTATTCATATTTGCGGCTTGGCTATTCTAGCGCGTCCCGCTATTTTGGCTTAACCGACTGACTCGACAACACGCGCAGCAAGAGTGCATACGCCACGAGAGATTGAATCGTGTACACTGCTTCGGTTTCGAATTCCTTATGGACCCGGTCACTCATGGAATCGCGGGCGCGTTGCTTGGCAAGGGATATTTTTCGGATCGTTACGGGCGAGTGGCCGTATTCGCGGCGACGCTCGGCGCGGTTTTTCCAGACGTTGACGTAACCGCGGACATCTTTTCGCGCGACCCGCTTGCAATTGTCAAATACCATCGCGCGATTACGCACTCCTTTGTAGCGCTGCCCGTGTTTGCGCTTTTGCTCGCGATTCTTACGCGCCTCGCGGTCCCCTGGGTGAAAAAGCGCAGCGAGCGATTCCGCGATATCGAATCGCCGCCGCTGGCGATTCTCACGCTGATCTACGGCATCGGAATAGCGAGCCACATCATTCTGGACGGCATGACGTCTTTCGGAACGCGCATGTGGTACCCGATTTCGAGGGAGCGCGTGGCATGGGATCTGCTGTTCATTATCGATCTCACGTTCATGGCGATTTTGCTGCTGCCGCAGGTGCTTCCCTGGATTTATTCCGATGCTGGACGTGATGCTTCCCACGGTCCAAGTAAAAGCCGCCGGAGGGCCTGGCAAATATGGATTTGGTTTAGCGTGGGCACTTTGGCCGCGTGGCTACTGACAAAAGCCGCTAGCTATCCCTTCCGCCTTTGGGTAACTGCCTTGATAAGCGCCATCCTGGCTGGAGTCATTTTCCTGCCGGCGATCAACCGCTGGGGATTCCGCGTAACCCGCTCCGGGTGGTGCCAAGCCGGGACCGCAGCCGCCATCGTGTACCTTTTCTGCTGCGCACTGGCGCACCATGCGGCCCTGCTGCGCGTCAAAACTTTCGCCGATACTAACCATATCGAGACTTTTCGCATAGGCGCACTGCCGATCCCACCGTCGCTTTTGGACTGGGGTGACGCCATTCGATCTCCGGATGGATTGTACGAGGCACAGTTCGATCTTAGGACTCCTGGCCCCACCAACTTTCGATTCATCGCCGATTCTCCGCCTGATCCTTTTATCGCCCGCGCCTTCGCGCTGCCGCAGGTCAAGCTCTATTGGCAGTTCGCGCGTTTTCCGTCGATTCGTAGTTTCATAGAGGACGGCGATCATATCGTAGAGCTGGGCGAAAACCGCTTTTCGGACGGCCAGCGCCGCAGCCCGCAACCGTTCACTTATCGTGTGGTCTTCGATTCCGCCGGCGATTTGATCGAGCAAGGATGGCTGACGAACGGCATGCCTACGCGCCGCTTGAGGCGAATTGTGCCGCAGCCCCCTGCACCGCCAGCGCCCAAGAGGTCACCGTGAAAATTCTGATCTTCAGCGATATTCACGGCGATCTTCGTGCGCTCGAAGGCATCCTCGCGCAGCCGGCCGACCTGTATATTGCCGCCGGCGATCTCGCCACGTTCGGCAAGGGACTGGATCGCTGCGGCGAAATTCTCAAGCCGCTTGGCACAAAACTCTGGGTGCTCCCGGGCAACCATGAAACTCACGACGACACCAGAGCCTTGTGTCAGCGCTTCGGATTTGTGGATTTCCATCGCCAACTCCGTTCGCTCCACTCTTCTGGCGGCGGTGAATTGCATTTGGCAGGGCTTGGTTACAGCAACATCACGCCTTTCAACACGCCCGGCGAATACTCCGAAGAAGAGATTTCTGGCGCTCTCTCCGCCTTCGACGGTATCGATCCACTTTATCTCGTGGTTCATTTTCCGCCGGCCGACACCAAGCTCGACGAATACGCGCCTGGAAAACATGCGGGCAGTCCCGCGCTCCGCGAATGGGTTCAAAAGGCACAGCCGCCGTATCTTTTCTGCGGGCATATCCACGAAACAGCCGGCCTGACCGATACGCTCGGACACACCCAGTGCATTAACGTGGGCAAGCAAGGATACGCGCTAGAAATCTAAAGACGCCTGCGCGTCACTTCTTCGTTGCGGGATAAATCACGAGTTGCCGCCGGTCGCCGGAACCGTCACTCATGGTGCGGACGCCGGCCGCGCCGGTGAGTTCCAAGTGGACGATCCGGCGCTCCCGCGACGACATGGGATTAAAGCGAAAGGGCTCGCCTGTCTCGCGCACGCGCTGCGCCGCGACGCGCGCGGAGAGTTTCAATTCCGCCAGTCGCGTGGCGCGATAATCCCCGCAATCAAATCGCACGCGATCGTGCAGCCGCGGGTCGAGGCGCAGCCAACGATGCCCGATGTGCTCGAGTGCCAGCAAGAGATCTCCATTGCGCTCGAGCAGCAAATCCTGATCCGGGCCTCGGAACGTGACCACCACGTCAGAATCACGAGCGCCTGGTTCCGAACTTTGCGCCACGGAGATGTCGCATTCGATTTCGAGCTGCATTCCCCGGGCAACCAGGTCCAAAAACTTCTTTAGCTCGCCAGCGGCTTTCTCCGCGTCCAGCGGCGGAGCGGGTTGCGGGCGCTCCCGGCGCTGAAATTGCTTGGAAGGCATTCTTTTCGCGTTCGCTATTCGCTCTTGGTCGGTCATGCTTCTTTTTTCTTTTTGAATTTACTTCGCGAGGGCAGCGGCCGCGTCCGGTTCAGATACCATTGCTGGCCGACGCCCACCAAATTGCTCGTGAACATATAAAGATTCAATCCGCTTGCGTACGTGAAGAAAAAAGCCGCGAACATCAAAGGCATCAGCGTCATCATCTTTTGCTGCGCTGGATCGACCGCGGCTGTCTGCGGCGTCATTTTCGTCATCAGGTACATCGTGATGGCCATGGCGATTGGCAGAATATAATACGGATCGCGAACGGAAAGATCTCGGATCCAAAAAATCCACGGTGCGTGCCGAAGTTCGATCGCGCCGGTCAGCACTCTCCACAGCGCCCACCAGATGGGCATTTGCACCAGCATGGGCACACAACCACCGAGGGAGGCCAGTGGATTGATGCCGTGGCGCTGGTAAAGCTCCGCAATTTCTTCCTGCATCTTCTTACGGCGAGGATCGGTCATGGAATACTTTTTGTACCGGTCCTGGATCGATCGCATTTCCGGCGCCACCTTCTGCATTTCCTGCATGGAGCGCCAGCTCTTCATTTTCAGGGGGAAAACGGCGAAATTGATTACCAGCGTCAAGATCACGATCGCCCAGCCCCAATTCGTTATGTAGCGGTGCAGCCATTGGAGCGCAAAGAGCAAAGCCTTGGAGATCGTGCTGAACCAGCCGAAGTTGACCAGCCCTTCCAGCGACGGTCGCACCTTCGCGAGTAACGCCAAGTCCTTCGGACCGATATACGCGTGCAGTTTCGCCGGCCCCGGAACATCCGATCCAGCCGCCATCTCCGCCACGGGTTCGCTCGATTGCTGGTTCTGCCCGAAGTGATGCCAGTCAGTCCAATCCCACAACGCGAGATTGCCGCCATCCGGAATAAACGCCGCGGAAAAAAACTGATCCTCGATTCCCGCAAAGTCCATGGCGCCAGGTTGCTCGAGGGGTTGGCCCTGATTCCCGGGAACGCCGAGCTTCTTGTATTGGAGCAGATTTAGCTTTCCGCCCTGTTGGAAGAAAACGGAAACCAGCTGCGACGCCTTGTAAACACCTTTGTCCCCAAATCCGCCGCGCCAGGCGATTGCGCAGGGCAAGGGACGGCCGTCGAGCGAAACGGAAGCCTCCATGGAAAGCTGATAATCCTGCGTGAAACTTAGCTTCTTGGTGACGTCGAGGTGGCCGTCGCTCCAGTGGAACGTGACGCTGACGGGTGCTTCGAGCGTGTCGGACGACGGCACGGCACTCTTTCCCGGCACATCGGCGCGTGAGTTGCTGACCGTAATCTCATACAGAGCCGAGTTTGCCTGCTTCTCGAGCTGCTTGTCAGAAAGCATCAGCGAAAGAGGCCAACCAAGTTGCTCCGACACGTCGGAATTGACGAGGTCGAGCGGTTGCGGCGGTTTGTCGTCGTTGAAGTATTTTTTCAGTTTCCAACTTCGTACCACGGCGCCATTATTTGAAAGTTCTACGCGATAGAGCCCGCTTTCCACGGTGACGAATTTTTCAGTCGACGCTTGTATTGTCGGGATGTTCGCGGGCTTCGCCTTCCGCTTCCCCGGGGCGGTGCTCGCGGCAGTCTCCTGCGGCGCGCTGGGTGGGGCAGGCGTTGCCGGAGCGGTAGCTACATTTTGAACGGGCTTCTGAGGCGGGACCGGCGGCTTGTAGAAATGAAACCAAACAAATGTAATCGCTACGACCAATATTACAAAAACGACTCCACGCGTTTGGTCGGACATCTCGCTCACGGCGCTTCGCTCCGAATCTCTCCCGGAAGTGTGACGCCCGCAATATTTTCGGGCACGGGATCGAATCCCCCCTTAGTGAAGGGGCGGCAACGGAGTAAGCGCTTGCCGGCGAGCGCGAGGCCGCGCTTCGCGCCATGAAGGCGGATCGCCTCATACGCGTAATTCGAGCAAGACGGATGGAACTTGCATGCCCCGCCAAGAAATGGTGATAGGAAAGCGATATAGAAGCGCACCAGCAGCAACAGCATCCACACCGCGGCCTTCCGGGCTGCTGAATTTACTCCGTCCGTTTGCCGCTCGCGCCTGGAGCCGTTGCCGCTCGAGGGAGCAGTTTCATCAGCTCTTGGGCCATCGGCGCAAAATCCGCCGAGGCTGCCGAGCTGCGTGGATGAATCACAATGTCCCATCCCGGGGCGATCTCCTGTCGATGCAATCTTACGATTTCCCGCAACCTGCGCCGTATCCGGTTGCGCCGTACTGCGTTTCCCAAACCCTTTTTGATGCTCCAGCCAAATCTGCTCAGATCGAGATTATTCGGACGAAGGAATGCGGTGAACTCACGGCTGGCGCGCCGCCGCCCCTCGCGATATACCGCATCATATTCGGCGCGGCGCACCAAACGGCAAGCGCCCGGAAGGCTGAGCCGCGATCCATCAGACTCGCGTGAGACTGTGGCGTCCCTTTTTTCGGCGTTGCGCAAGTACTTTGCGTCCACCTTGGCTCTTCATGCGCTTGCGAAATCCATGCTTCTTATGACGGCGGCGTACGTGGGGCTGAAACGTGCGTTTCGGCAACGATCCTTCTCCTCTGGCGGCGTCCTCGCACTGCCAATTCAAATTCGTGCATATGTATTGTAGTTTGCCTTCGGGACGGCGCTACACGCGGCAAAGGCGGCACACACGGCGCGGCGACCGTAAAGCGAAACGCTAGTGTATTCGACGCTCGCGAACCGGTCAAGGAACAGACTTCGCGTAGCCTCAGCGGCAGCGGTTGCCCGTGCAAATAAGACTACGCAACGCGACACCACAATCTTTCAGGCAAGGCTCGGGTTGTGATTGCTGATGAGCGATTCGATCGCGATGAGGAGCTGGCGTGCAGCGTCTGATTTGGAAACGTAGCCCTGGGCTCCCGCCTCAAGGGCCTTGGCCCGCATTTCCGATCCTTCATACTGGCTGACAATGATTACTTTGGCCCGTGGAACATCGCGGCGAATGATTCGCGCGGCATCAAGACCATTCATACGGGGCATGGTTATATCAAGAAGGACTACGTCGGGCCTCAGGTCTCGCGCCTTTTCGATCGCATCGCTTCCGTCAGCGGCTTCGCCGCAAATCTCCCACTCCGGCCGCGTTCCGAGAATCGAACGTAGGCCCCGCCTTACGAGTTCGTGATCGTCCACGATCAGTATCCGCACGAGCCCCACGCAATCCTCCCAAGCGCGGTGGCGCGGGGAACGCTCCCGGCTGCTACTGGCGCGACCTCGATTGAATCGTGGACGGGTCGAAATCCCTTTGCGTTTGTGTGTTGGAAAACGTTCATGGAGGTTGGACAACAATCCACGCAGTTCGCCAAAATAGGTATACCATTCTCCCAGTAGAATCCGGCGGAATTTTCACGGGCGTGCTCCATTCGAAATGCACATACCTTGCCTTAGGTCCTGTAACGAGTAGTACTGCCAAGTTAGACCTATAGACATCCGCCGGGCTCCGTCTCGATATTTCCGTCGTGGCCCGTGCTCGAAGTGGACTTTATTGCCACGACGAGTCGGGCGGCCAATTCTTGTCTAAGCATTCGCAAGTGAATGGCGTTTGCGGGACACTAGGGAGCATGCCCCGCACGTCTCTCCTCGAATACTTCCAGCGGGATTCGCGCCCTTCAAATGAAATCGCGGTCGTTTGGCGGAGCGGATATCGAACCATCCGCTGGTCGTACGAAGAGCTTCTCCGAGCAGCCACCAGATTCGCTTGGGCACTAAGCGCGCGCGGCGTTCAGAAGGGCGACCGCGTGTTCCTGTGGGCCGAAAACTCCGGCTGGTGGATGGCCGCATTTCTCGGATCTATGTTCAGCGGCGCGGTGTGCGTCCCAATGGATTTAGCGGCTGATAGGGGTTTCGCTGAACGCGTCGCCGGTCTCGCCGGCGTACGACTTTCTGTTCTTGGAAAAGGCCTTGCGTTGTCCGGAAGTGCGTCACAAACGCTGCAGATCGAGGATTTCTTTGAGTCCGAAAAAAACGACCGGCAAGAAATGCTCCCTTCACCGTCGATTACCGGCAGCGATCCCATCCAAATCGTTTTTACTTCGGGCACCACAGCCGAGCCGCGAGGCGTGGTGCTCACGCATTCGAATATCCTCGCAAATATCCAGCCGATTGAGCAGGAATTCGGACGCTATCGCCGTTACGAGCGCATTCTCCACCCGCTAAAGATTCTCAATCTACTGCCGCTGAGCCACGTCTTCGGCCAACTACTCGGCATTTTCATCCCTCAGATTCTCGGCGCCACCGTCGTTTTTCTGGACACGCTGAATCCTTCCGAAGTGGTTCGCGCGGTGAAGAGCCAGCGCGTTTCCGTACTCGTTTCCGTGCCACGCCTCCTCGAATCGCTCCAGGATCAAATCACGCGCGACCTGACGGCACGCGGCCGTCTCGAAAACTTTCAGCGAGATTTCCGCGCATCGCAGGGTGAGCACTTCCTCAAGCGATGGTGGCGCTTTCGCGGTATCCGGCGCCGCTTCGGCTGGAAGTTTTTGGCGATCGTATGCGGCGGCGCCACTCTTCCATCCGCCGTCGAGGAATTTTGGAAACGCCTCGGCTACGCCGTAATCCAAGGCTACGGACTGACGGAAACCAGCGCCTTGGTCAGCTTGAATCATCCCTTTCGACTGGGCAGCGGCTCGATCGGCAAGGCCATGCCAGGTCTGGAAATGAAATTATCGGAAGAGGGCGAAATTCTGGTGCGAGGCCCAAATGTTGCGCAGAGCTACTGGCAGCGCGGAGATGCTGTTTCAGTTCCGGACGCCGATGGATGGTTCCACACCGGCGACCTCGGCGAACGCGACGAAGCGGGCAATCTTTATTTCAAAGGCCGCAGAAAAAATGTAATCGTCACGCCCGAGGGCCTCAACATTTTTCCCCAAGACCTGGAAGCGGAGCTGCGCAAAGACGCTTCCGTGCGCGATTGCGTCGTCATTGGCCTTGAGCGCGACGGCAACGCCCAGCCGTGCGCCGTGCTGCTGCTGAAAGATTCCGCGAACCACCCGGACGCCGCGGCCATCGTCCAGCATGCGAACGAGCGGCTCGCTCCTTTTCAGCGGATGCAGCACTGGATCGTCTGGCCCGACGCGGATTTTCCTCGCACTCCAACCCAAAAGCCGGTCCTCAACCGCATTCGCCAAGTCGCCGAAGCGGCGCTTAACGGTTCGCGATCCGCTTCGCTTCAAGCTGCGCCATCCGGATCCCTGGCCGAACTCCTCAAAGGGATTTCGCGTGGCCGCCAGCCATCGAACGAGTCCGCGCCTCTTCAGCTAAGCTCCATCGACCGCGTCGAGCTCCTCAGCGCTCTGGAAGATCGCTATCAAGTGGATTTGAGCGAAACGGAATTCTCCTCGGCTAATACCGTTGAAGCTCTCGAAAAGCTGATCGCCGAGCCCTCGCGAGGAGGCGCATCCTTCCACTATCCGCGCTGGCCGCAAAGCTGGCTGGTGCGCCTCCTTCGAGCCGCGGTTTTCACACTGCTGGCTCGCCCCGCGCTTCTGATACTAGGATGGCCGCGCGTAATCGGCCGCGAAAATCTCCGCAACGTAAAAGCGCCAATTCTTGTGATCTCGAATCACGTCACATATTTTGATCCCGTTCTAATCCTTCACGCTCTGCCCGCGCGCCTGCGCCGCCGCCTCGCCGTAGCGATGGACGGAGAACGCCTCGAATCGATGCGCAATCCTCCGCCCAACCTCCGATTTTTCTCCCGGCTGATCAACCGGACGCAATACTTTTTGGCACTCGCGCTCTTCAACGTTTTCCCTTTACCGCGACAAGCCGGTTTCCGCAAAAGTTTTGCGTTCGCAGGCGATTTAATCGACCGCGGATGGAGCGTCCTGATATTTCCCGAAGGCGAGCTCACGCGAGACGGCCGCGTCGCTCCGTTTCGCGCCGGAATAGGACTCCTCGCCACAGGGCTTGGCGTGCCGGTGGTTCCGGCTCGGCTGGATGGCTTGTTTGCGCTGAAGCAAGCAGGCAAGCGGCACGCGGCTCCGGGCCAAATAAAAATCTCGATCGGCCCGCCCCTCGCAATCGATGCCACCCGGCCCGCTGAAGAAATAGCGCGCGACCTTCAACAGCACGTGGCGGCCCTCGCCGAAAATCCCGCGAAATAATCGTCTAATCGCTGCGTCCCAATCGGAATGCACTACGCGCAACGTTCCATTTCCCCCGCCGCTTTCTGCGATACAATTGATTTCACGGGGACACCATGATCCATCGCTTCGTATTTCACAATCACCGCCTGCTGCCCCTTCAGGACGTGCGCCTCTCTCCCGGCCAATCGGGCCTGCTGAGTGGTTGGGGCATTTTCACCACCATGCAGGTAATCGACGGCATTCCGTTCGCGTTCGAGCGCCACTGGCAGAGGTTATCCCGCAACGCGGAACGCATTCGCTGCCCTTTTCCATTCCAAGCCGGCGAGGTCCGCGATCGTCTCCTTCAGGTATTGCTCGCGAACGAAGTGAAGGAAGGCTCCGCTCGAATTTACGTGATCAATAATCAAGCCGGAGCTTGGCGCAGCGACGAGAATCTTCCCGCTGTGGATTTGCTGATTTATTCCGGCGATTTACCCGCTTATCGCGAGCCGGTGCGCCTGTCGCTCCGTGAACACGGCCGCCATGCAGCCTCGCCGCTCGCAGGCGTGAAAGTCACTTCCTGGCTCAACAATGTCTGGAATCTCAACGAAGCCCAGCAGGCCGGCTACGACGAAGTGATTCTGCTCAACGAGCGCGGCGAAGTGTCCGAATGCACCACCGCAAATGTTTTTTGCGCATTCGGCGGCCGCATTTTCACTCCGCCGTTGTCGTCCGGCTGCCTCGAGGGAGTCACGCGCAGCATCGTGCTTGAGATTGGCCCGCAAGCCGGCATTCCGGTGGAAGAGCGCACGCTTTTTCCCGAAGATCTCTACGCCGCGGACGAAGTATCCATCTCCTCCACGAATCGCAGCGTGATCGCCGTAGGCGAAATCGCCGGACGCAAGATGCCTGTCGCTCCCGGCCCGGTGATGCAAAATCTCGAAAAAGTTTTTGCGACATACGTCCGCCGGTACGTCGAAAAATACGCGGCGGCTCCCACCCCGCGATAGCGAGGCGTTTTCTCGCCTGGTTTTCAGCGAACCAGGAAACCGGCGGCCCCGATCACCACTCCCGCAACTCCCATCACCAGGCCTAATTTCCAGAAAAGCCGCTTCCGAGTTAGCAGCGCAATCGAGCAGATCACCAGTGCCGCCTCCAGTATCACCTCGCCCAAATCAAAGCGGTCCGCCCGCCGTCGTTCGAGCCTCACCTCGCTCTCAGCTTTCTTCGCCTCAGCCTCGATCTCGGTTTCCTGCTCTCGATACCGCTCCGCGTCCTTCGTGTATTTCTCCTTCAGTTTTTGCACCTGATCTGAATTCTGCGGCGCGGCAAGAGAAAGTTGGTCCAGAAACGTTTCGTAGCTGTGCTGCCGGGTATCTTTCGCCTGATAGTAAGCCCACTGGTCGGTAGCCTTTGTTTGATGTAGCAGCTCCTCCGTGTGCGCCCGATGGCCGAGCAGCGAAATGGCCGCCACCAACACCGCAAAAATCGCCATGGTCACAGTTACTGGTGCGAGACTCGGATTATCCGCGCCCTCCTGAGCATGCTCGTGGAGTTCCTGAATTTCGTCCGCCATCTTCAATCCTCTCCGGGAGATTTGCGCTCCGTCCGCGCGGGAACGAGAGAATAGCAGACTTGATCGCCCACGGTAGAGCAAGTTCCTAGTCCATCTATCCCTCTCTCGCGCACTTCAGGCGTGGCAGAATAGTGGCAGGGAGGTATGAACGATGACTGAGTTAGCCGCGAAAACTTGCGAGCCCTGCCGCGGGGGAACACCGCCCCTCGCAGGCGAGCCGCTTCAAGCCCTGGCGAAACAGGTGCCTCAGTGGAAGGTCGTGGACGCGCATCACCTCACACGCACGTTTGCATTTCCGGATTTCCGGCAGGCGCTCACTTTTGTCAACAAGGTCGGCGAGATAGCCGAATCGCAAGGGCACCATCCGGACATTCTTCTTTCCTGGGGAAAAGCGGAAGTCACCACTTGGACGCACAAAATTAACGGGCTGACGGAAAGCGATTTCATCCTCGCGGCCAAAATCGACAAGCTGTAGCGGAAGGCGGATCGCCACTTCAGTTCGCAGTGTCGTAAGCCGTCATCCTGAGCGGAGTCCCGCGCTTTTTCCTTCGCGCGGTTTGTGCGCGGCGCGGGACGCAGTCGAAGGATCCCTCTTGGATGTACCAGTTGCCGCCGGGTTCAATGGTGGAATTACGGCTCCGGCCTAAATCAGCATGCCGCGAAACACTTCCTCGCTAAGCTGCGCCGCCGCATCCCCTGAACGCACGCCGGGCGGCGGGTAGTAGGGGATAGCCGTCCCCGTCATGTCGAGATAAGGCTGATCCATGTGGAACGATACAACTGGGCTGCCGTGTCCTCCGGCGCGCTGGGCTTGCGGCAAGAGCGCACCAACTGGCGCCACCAACGCGGCTCCTCCCAAAGCAATCACGCCCATGAATATACGCCGCGTCAACGTGGCTGCAACTCCAAGCGATTTTTCATCCATGGTTCGTCTCACGCAAACGGCAATTCGCCCGCGTCCATCCACCGGCCGTGCACCTGCGCCGTGGCGCGGAAAGGCAGAAGCACGCGCGCTACATCGCCCTCTTCCAGGCGTTGCGCATCCGCGATGATCAACTCCGAACGCATCTCCGCGTAATTCGACGCCACGCCCATGATGTAGCCTTCACCCTCCGCCCCATTCTTTCGCGGCACAAAGCAGACTTCCTGCAGGCTGTGCGTGGGCCCCGCAAAATACGAATTCATTTTGCCCGTTGCCAGATCGAAACGCCCATAGCAATTGCTCACGCGTCCGCCCAGATTGCCGGCCTTCCATTCGTCGAAAGGCCTCTGCTTGTCCGAATAAGCTGTGAACGCATAGCGGTAGCGCTGCGTCAGGTAACGGTCGTCCACGCGGCCAAGGTCGCTCACGTTCATCTCAAAAAGTTTTTCCTCAGTGTAGCCATCGTCCTTCGAATTTAAATTGAACGTTTGGCGGCGAATGTAGGCACGCGCCTTGGTGGGGTCCCATTTCGAGCCATCGATCGGCGGGAAAAATGGGAACGGATTCGAGTCGTAAATCGGCGCTTCGAAAATCACTTTGTCACCTTCGTCGCGGGCGTTCAGTGTGTGTACTGTGGCGCGCGAAGGGCCTTTGAACCACCGGATATCCTTGGCCTCTCCGTCGCGCGGCACAATGGCGACCATGGCGGGCTTGGTTTCGTCCCAGCCCCAGTGCACTTTGCCTTCCTTCAGCCGTTCCATGCTCGAGACGAACCCGAAGATCGGGATGATCACGTGCTTCTGGGTGATGCTGATATCGTGCACCATCGAAACATAGGGAACTTTGAAGCGCAGTTCCCGCGTCACCTCGCCTTTTTTGCTGATGGTGTAAAGAAACACGTCTTTCGTTTCCAGGCCCTCCGCTTCGTAGCCGTAGCAGATCATTTCCCCGGTCGCGGGATCGACTTTCGGATGCGCGGTGAATGTGAGGCTCTTGTACTTTCCGTGAAAATTGTAAGGGCCGATCGTTTCCAAAGTGTTGCAATCGATCTCGTATGGCAGACTGTCTTCCTTCAGCGTGAAAAGTTTTCCGGCAAATGCGAGCGGCGTGGTGTTCTGCACGCTGCGGTCGAGTCCCGCCACGCTGGGATCGTCGGTGAAGGGATTGCGATATTTGCCGAAGAGCTGCTTGTGCGCCGCGCTGTCCGCCTTAAATCGCGGCGTCTTCACCCAGCGGCCTTTGTAATCCACGATCCCGTTCTTGAATCGGAACATATTGATGTAGCCGTCCATGCTGAACGGAGAATCGTCCTCGAATTTAGGCGGATAGAACCAGTCGCCGCCCAGGCGTACAAACGCGCCATTGAGGTCCGTCGGAACCTTCCCGATCACTTCGCAGTCGTACACATCCGCCTCAAAACGCGTGGGCGCAAAAAATCCCTTCATCGTCGGCTGATTGGAAAAGTCAACCATTGGAACAGCTCCCTTCTGAAAATCCGCCCTCAGGACCGTACTATCTTATATCCATAGGCCGATGGCACGGCCGGGTGGCCCGTCGATTCGTACCCATTTCCAGTCATATCTAGTCCATAATAATAAGCAATTGCTGACCCTGGGACCAACAAAGCGCACCGGCTGCTTCGACGGCCTTAGCGGGGACACGGGAGGTAGCAATCCATGAACATACGCCGTCCGCTTCTTGCTTTCGTGGCTCTACTCGCCGCCTTCGCAACTTCGGCCCAACGACGGGATCCGGCCTCGCGACCCAGCGGAGACAGGATCAACCTCGACACGGTCGTCACGGAGAAATCCGGATCTCCGGTGACCGGTCTTCAGCAGCAGGACTTCGCCATCCTCGATAACAAAGTGCCGCAGACCATCACCTCGTTCCGAGCCCTCGCCGGCACGCAGACGCCGGTTGGGATGGTCATCGTGATCGATGCGGTGAACGCCAAGTATATCACCGTGAGTTATGAACGCCATCAGATCGATCAATTCCTCCGAGCGGATCACGGAGATATTGTTTACCCGACGGCCCTTTTCGTCCTCACCGATACGGGCTTGGATACCGTGGAGGACTTCTCAAAAGACGGTAACCAGCTGAGCGCCGCATTGGATAAATACGCGGTCAGCACCCGTATTCTGAACCGCTCCGCCGGGTTCTATGGCGCGGCCGACCGCTACCAAATCTCCCTCGACGGCTTGCACCAGCTGGCGCGGCGCGAATCGTCGCGCCCGGGCCGAAAGATCATGGTCTGGATTTCCCCAGGATGGCCGCTGCTCTCCGGCCCCGAAGTTGAACTCGACGACAAGGAACAGCAGCAGATCTTCGGAGATATTGTGGACTTTTCGACGGAGCTCCGGGCCGATCGCATTACCCTCTACAACATCGATCCGGCGGGCATGTTCGACTCGTTGGCACGCGACACATACTGGGAGGACTTCGTCAAAGGCGTTAGCAAACCCGGCCAGGCCCAAGCGGGGAACCTGGGGCTAGAAGTGCTAACCACTCAAAGCGGAGGCGTTGTGGACAGCTTCAACAACGACATCACGGGCCTTCTGCGAAAATGCGTGGCCGATACGCGCGCCAGCTACGAGATCTCCTTCGAACCGCCTGCGGACGGTCAATCGAACGAATACCATCATTTGGAAGTCCGGGTCGCCAAGCACGGTCTAACCGCGCGCACCTTGCAGGGCTATTATTCGAGACCCTCGTCGCAATGGCAGCAGCCGGCGACTCCCATTCCGGTTCACACAGGCGATCGGGGAGCGGGCATTCGCTAGTTGCGCGATTAGGAGTGCGGCCGCCCCTGCTGTTCTATTGCACCCAGGGCGACGGCATGTTGTACGGGACGGTAATGAACACGGCTTCGGCGTGCCGTATCTTTCCGTCTAGAATCTTGAACGTCTCCAACAAACAAAACGAATGCGGCGATTTCATCGGCGATTGATGTGTCACGCCGTCCGTCGTCGTGTACGTCTCCAGCCGCCCCGCGTGATCGATGAATCCGCCGGCCAGCACCAATCCCTTTTCCTCGTCAACCAGCGGGAAGCGACGTGCTCGCAACCGGTCGTCCCAGCGATAATTGCCCAGCTTGAATCCCTGGTCGCAAGAAATCTTGCCGTACGTAGAATAATTTGAATTGGGGTCCGGATGCGGATCGTTCGCCGTCCACACGCCATTTTCGCGGCGGCTGCAATCATCGGTGAATTGCGTGAACACCTGACCATCATTCAATTGCAGCGTATTGAAGTAGCCGTCCGCCAGCGCAATCATTCGCGCGCGCGGACGCCGCCGGTCGGCTGGCACGTCCTCGAGCAGCACCGGCACTGGTTTCAGGGCTGCAGGATCGCCGAATGGCCCGGGCCCGTAGCCCTTGCGATCCACAATCGTCTCCACCTCCGCGATTTTGTGGTCCTCCACCTTAAGCCGCAAGGCAAAAAATGACTTGGTTCCGCGCTCGTCCACCACACCGTAGTACGCCACCTGTCCATTCGTGGGATCGGCCGCCCTCAGATCCTCCATTCCCTGGCCGCTGATCGTGCCCCAAAGCCCGTCGCCGATTTGCAGCACCACATTATTCTCGGTGAATTTCACCGTCTTCGCCCACGGCACGCGCGCCGGATCCTTCGCCACCAGCGCCGCCAAATATTGATCGACGAAACCATACAGGCACGTCCGGTCGCAATCGCTCGCAATGAAGGGATTGTCAGAGCTGTAGGAATCGCGGGCCTGAAGCGAATGAACAAAAAAGCCTGCGGATAAAAAGAAGCCCAGCGTCAGCGCCGCACCAAACTTTATTCGCATTGCGCCAGAACCCCCTTGTCGCCGCGCGGCTATCGGCCCAATTCCGGCGGCTCACGGGCATGGAGATTACTCCATTGCGCAGGGGGTTTCCAGTCTCGCCATTGCTGCGTCCGCCAAACCGTGAGTAGGTGGCTTTGCCCATCAGGCAATTCGCGTTTCCGGCGGCGATGCTAGCCAAACGATGTGATAATTCTGATGCGTCGTGAAGGAGGGTCTTTTATGAGCGAGACGAAATCATTTCCCTGCGAAACTCGTTTGGATATCGCATTCCAAGACCTCGAGGTGATTGCGCGGCGTACGGTAATCCTTATGGTCGAAAATGCAGGGATTATCCCTACAGGCAACTGACAAAACTAGGCGGACTCCATTAACTCCGCGCAGCTTCTTCCTGTTCGAAGGCGTGATACGAGGAACGAACCAGAGGACCTGCTTCCACGTGCTTGAATCCCATGTGCTCCCCAAGCCGCTTGAATTCCGCAAACTCATCCGGATGCACGTAGCGTTCGATCGGCAAATGTTCCGGAGTCGGCTGCATGTATTGCCCGAGCGTGAGAATGTGCGTGCCCTGCGCGGCAATCTCTTCCATCGCGGATAAAACTTCCTCGCGTGTTTCGCCAAGACCTAGCATCATGCCCGTTTTCGTCGGCGTGTCAGGCGCCATTTCGCGCGCGCGCCGCAGCAGCTCGAGCGAACGCTCGTAGACCGCACCCTTGCGCACGCGGCGATAGAGCCGCGGCACAGTTTCCATATTGTGATTCAGCACGTCCGGGCGCGCGGCCATCACTTTCCCGAGCGCGTCCCAATTGCCGCGAAAATCTGGAATCAGCACTTCCACTTTGCACTCCGGCACGCGCTCGCGAATTTCCGCGATCGTGCGCGCGAAAATTTCCGCGCCGCCGTCCGGCTGATCGTCGCGATTCACCGACGTCACCACCGCATACTTCAATCCCATCTGCTCCACGGCGTCGGCCACGCGCCCCGGCTCGTCCTCCGCCGGAGGACCGAGCGGCTTTCCGCTCGGCACCGCGCAAAATCCGCACGCTCGCGTGCAGATATCCCCCAAAATCATAAAAGTTGCCGTGCGGTGCTCCCAACACTCGCCCTGATTTGGACACCGCGCGCTCTCGCAAACGGTGTGCAGCCCGAGCGTGCGCATGATCCCGTCGAGCGCCTTGAAATTTTCGCCGCCGCGAAATCGCACCTTCAGCCATGAAGGCCGCGTTTTCCCCGCCGGAGGCGGTGCCAGGCTGTCAGGCAGAATGTTGAACGGAGTAGCCATGTCGACGAACTAAAAACATCTTACCCGCACCGCGCCTTCCGAACAACCGCAGCTTCCTAAGCTCAGCTCCTCCGGGAAAGACAAGTCCCTGGTCTTAGTGTGTCTACCCTGGGCCACGCCATAATGGGCCATACTGTGTCTTTTGCACAACAACGCACTCCTATATCGGATTGTGGTCGCGCGTAACGTATTGCAAACAAAGGATGCTAGGGAGGCTATCTTCGGTTCCCAAAATGCGATACTGTAAGGGTCCTTCATGCCTTATCAACATACGATTCACCACCCTGTAGAGATTGAGGGCATCGGCCTTCACACCGCGGTGCGGTGCCGGATGCGCTTTTTGCCGGCGGCGGCGAATACCGGCATCGTCTTCCGGCGCGTGGACCTCGATAATTTCGAAATTGCGGCGCACGTGGATAATGTTGCGCGCGTCAGCTACGCCACCAGCTTGATGCGGCAGAGCGTACTGATTTCGACCACCGAGCATTTGCTCGCCGCGCTCTATTGCTGCGGGATTGACAACATCATCGTGGAGCTGGATGCGCTGGAGTTGCCGATTCTGGATGGCTCGTCGCAGCCGTTTATCGAGGTGCTGGCGCGTGCTGGGACGAGGAGCCTGCGCCGGCAGCGCCACTACATTCGGGTCGTCAAACCGCTGGAATTTGCCGATGGCGACCGCCGCATCGGAATCTATCCCGCCGACGAATTCAGCGTGCAATGCTTCGTGGACTACCATCACCCGGCCGCTGGGCCGCAAAAGCTGGAGCTAACCGTGAGTCGCGATTCGTTTAGCCGCGAGCTGGCGCCCGCGAGAACTTTTACGTTTGTGAAAGAGTTGGAAGCGCTGCGGAAGATGGGATTGATTCGCGGCGGCTCGCTCGCTAATGCGATTGTGATGGACGACCAGTGCATCCTGAATGGTCCGCTGCGCTTTGCGGACGAATTTGTGCGGCACAAGGCGCTGGACTTGATTGGAGATATGGCGCTTGTGGGGAAGCCGCTTTTGGGACGCATCGTGGCGCACAAGGCCGGCCACGCCCTGCACACGCAGCTGGTCACGCGACTTCTCGCCGACCGCTCGCTCTGGAAAGAAACCACTGAGGAGCGCGCCCCAGCCATCCGCTACGACCGCGAACCCGCTCCCGTCGCTTTCGGCGCCGAAGCCGACTGAAAGCACCTTAGGCGTAAAATTAGCAAAGTCCTCGATTGCCAAAGGCGCTATCGGGCGCGACAATAGCCGCGCCGATGCCTGCCGCCGATGTTTCCATCATTATTCTCGCCGCGGGAAAAGGGACGCGCATGCGTTCCGAGCTGGCCAAAGTGCTGCATCAGGCTGGCGGACGCCCATTGCTTGAGCACGTTGTGCGCGCATGCCAGCCGCTGAAGCCCTCGCAATTGCTGGTAATCGTCGGGCATCAGGCGGAAGCGGTGCGGGAGCTGGCGGAAAAGATCGGCGCGCAAACCGCGCTCCAGCAACCGCAGCGTGGCACGGGACACGCGATTCAAATGGCGCGACGCGCAATTCGCAAGAGCGCGAAACTGGCGCTAGTGGTTGCAGGCGACGCTGCGCTGTTACGTACGCGGACGCTAGCCGCTCTGGTCGATACGCACCGCCGAGGCGAAGCCGCCGCCACGATTCTCAGCGCGGAAGTTCCTGACCCCACGGGATACGGCCGCATCGTGCGCGACGCAGAGGGCCGCGTGGCCGCAATTGCGGAAGAAAAGAGCGCCACGCCCGAACAGCGCGAAATTCGCGAAGTGAATTCCAGCATCTACTGCTTCACGCTGGAGAAATTGTGGCCATGCCTCGCCGCGCTGCGTCCGGAAAATGCTCATCGCGAGCTCTATCTTACCGACGCAATCGGACTGCTTCGCGAGCGCAACGAACGCGTGCTTGCGTACATGGCCCCTGATTCGAACGAAGTTCTCGGGTCCAACACGCGAGGCGAGCTTGCGGAAACGGATCGCGTGCTGCGCGCGCGCAAATCGGCGGAGCTGATGGATTCCGGCGTGACCATGTACTTGCCGGAAACGATTTTCATTGATCCCGAAGTGGTCGCAGGTCCGGATACGGTGATCGAGCCGGGTGCGCAGCTTCTTGGCAAAACGCGCATCGGCGCGCGCTGCAAAATCGGCGCGGGAAGTATTTTGCGGGACGCGCGAGTGGACGATGACGCGACGATCGGCGCGCATTCGAATCTCGATTCGTGCCGCGTGGCCTCGCGCGCGCGGGTGGGCCCGTTCGCGCGCTTGCGAACAGGGGCGGATATTCGCGGCGGAGCGCACGTGGGCAGCTTCGTGGAATTGAAAAACACCGTGTTGCACGAAGGCGCGAAGGCGCCGCATTTGAGCTATCTCGGCGATGCAACTATCGGCGCTGAGAGCAACATCGGCGCGGGAACGATCACGTGCAACTTCGACGGCTTGGCCAAGCACGAAACGAAAATCGGAAGCCGGGTCTTCATCGGAAGCGATACGGCGCTGGTCGCGCCGGTGCGCGTCGG
>DATDIT010000058.1:0-11606 GCA_036520875.1 Candidatus Acidiferrales bacterium | reverse complement strand
CGCGGACCGCGTCCGCGCCGCGCCTAGCGCAAAAGCGAATGCGGTTTTTCAGCGCTTCTGAAGTTCTGCAACGGATTCCAGGATCACCTGGCCCACGATCGCCAAACTGCGCGGGCTTACCTTGTCCAGCGTGTCCTGCGGTGTGTGCCAATAACCGGGACTCACGTATCCGCTGTAGTCGATGATGTCGGTCGCAGGAACATCTCGGCTAAGAAACGGCCCATGATCGTCCGAAACCGACTCTTCACGCGAAACGAAAATGTTTTTGTAGCCGAGCCGCTCGGCTGTGTGCCACACAAGATCCGTGAGCCAGCGCGTGGACGTTGATTCGCGGGGAATCTCTAAGTTCTTCTGACCAATCATGTCGGCAAGGATTACAGCCTTAATTTTCTTCAGATTCCCCGAAATTGCGAGACGTGCTGCCAGTTCGCGGCTACCGTAAACACTATCGGAGGCGGTCCATTGAGCAACACCCCCCTGAACCAACTGCGCTTCTTCCCCGTCCAAAAACGCAATCAATACGGCATTGCTTCGTTTGGGCTGGCTGCACAAGATCCGCGCCATTTCGAGCATTAACCCCGTCGAAGAGCCGCTGTCCTCTGCCCCAACAAAATTATCCAGCCGCAGCGTGTCGTAGTGGGTCAGCAGCAGGATGATTCCTTGCCCGCTGCCGGGAATCTTGGCGACGATATTTTTCATCGCCAGAGTGCCGATCGGCGTCTGGGCGTTGAAGTCATCCTCGTCGGTCGCGCAACCAAAACTCTTCAATTGTGAACGAATGTAATCCTGTACGTGGTGAATCGCATCAGAAGCCGGAGGATGCGGGCCAAAACTAACGAGTTTGGCCACCTGTTCATAGGCCTTTTGGCCATCAAAGCCTCCGGTCTCAGACGCGGGAGGCGCAGCCTCGGACGAAGCGCTTCGTGACGCCGGCAAAAGCGCGGCCGCTTTCACCGAGGACGATGAACCTGCCGATGCGTCCCCGCCCGTGCCGCGGTTTCCGCACGAAGCCGAAAGCAGCGCTGCAAGTGCGGCGGCGCCGACCCAAAGTATTCGCCGGTGGCAGATCATCCTGATGGCGGCCGCCCTTCCGCGATTTCCTTGGCGCGCTTATTTCTCAAAACTGCGTACGAAACGAGCACGCCGACAAAATACAACACCACCATCGGCGCCATAAAGATCAGCATTGTGGTTGCGTCTGGCGTCGGCGTAACGATTGCCGCAGCCACCGTGATCAGCAGCAGCGCGTACCGGAAATTCCGCAGCAGGAACTTCGGCGTAACAATTCCGAATAGCGACAGAATAAATACCACCACAGGCAATTCGAAAATCACTCCTAGACCGACCAGCACCACCAGAATCAAATCGAAATACTCGTTGATATCGATCAGGGGCTTGATGTTGCCTACCACCGAGCCTCCGTTGGCGAACGCCACCACGAAGGTCAAAACCTGCGGGAGCATTACGAAGTATCCGAAAGCGATGCCGCATGCAAAGAGAAACATCGACGATACGATGAAGCTCGCGGCCGCCCGCCGTTCGTGCTTGTAGAGTCCTGGAGCCACGAACAACCACACTTGATACAGCACCCAGGGCATCGCAAGCGCAATTCCCAGATAAAGGCCGATACTGATGTACAGGCTGACGTAACCCGCGGGATGCGTGTAATACAAACTCGGATCGATGTGATTCGCGCGCAGCGCGTCCCACATGGGCTGGCTGATAAAGTTGATAAATCGCCGCGCTACCGCCAGACCAATCACCATCCCGATTCCGACGGCGATCAGCGCACTGATGATGCGCTTGCGCAACTCCACCAAATGATCGAAGAACGACATTGCACCGCCGGATTCTTCCTCGGCGCGCTGGCGCGGTGTGACTTCAGGAGGGGCGGACGCCGCCATTTTCTACTCGTTCGGGATTTTTCTCCGGCTCGGGGGCTTGTGGTTCCTCGGGTGGGCCTCCAGGAGCAAACTCGGTGCCGCTGAGATAGGGATCGTCTCCAGGATTCTTCCAGCGCAGGTCTGGATCGGGAACATCTTCAGGAAAGGCATCTCCACTCGGTCCGGCGATGGCAGCGGCGTTTGGTGGTTTGGATGGCACGGTGCCGGGTGAGGCAGGCGCCGGGATTTCTCCACTCGCCGGCGGAGTAACCGGTGCAGGCACTGCGGCAATCCTCCGCGATTCGCCCTCGCGTTCTATATCGCGCAGGTGTCCTTCGAAAGTGCTGCGCAAGTCGCTCGTATGGCGCCGGAACTCCGCCATCACTTTTCCGAGGTTCCGTGCCAATTCAGGGAGCTTTTCGGGTCCGAAAATCACCAGCGCGACCACAAAGATCACAATCAGATGGGGGATGCTCAGCATTGGAAGCCGAAGAACCAGCGCCCGCTTGCGCTCTTTTTGCATCATAGAAGAGGCCCGTGGACGTGTCAAACAGCCCAGAGCGCTGTGCTATACTTCGGGTATCACAGTCGAAGAGAGGCGGCATGGAACATTCACCATCTTCAGCGTCGAACGGCACAGCTCAACGCCCACAAAACGAAGGATCTCAAGCGCGAGGCATTGTATTGCTGGCCATCGTTCTGGTGGTATCGGCGCTGCTAGGCGGTTTTGTCTACGGTCCCCAGGCGCGCGCTACGGCGGCGGGTTCCGACGACGCCGAGGACTCCGTAAAAAGTTTCACGCACGTCCTATCCGTGGTCCAGCGGAACTACGCTGATCCTGTCGACACCGATAAGGCCATTTATGACGGCGCCATCCCCGGAATGTTGCACGTGCTTGACCCACATTCGAACTTCTTTGACCCGAAGCAATACGCGCTGTTTCGCGAAGAGCAGGAGGGCCGATACTACGGCGTCGGCATGGTCGTAGCGCAGAGAGACAACAACACCGTCGTTCAATCGCCCTTCGTCAACTCCCCTGCCTTCAAGGCGGGAATTCGTCCCGGCGACGTGATCCTGAAAGTCGATGGGAAAGTAGCCACGGGCCTCACCACAACTGAAGTGGCGGAAATGCTGAAGGGTGCCAAAGGCACCGCTGTGCATATCTCGCTCGGACGCGAGGGTTGGGACAAGCCAATCGAGGTCACGGTTGTACGCGACGAGATCCCGCGGCCCGGCGTGCAGTTCTTCGAGATGGTGAAACCCGGAATCGGATATGTCCGCGTCTCAACCTTCAACGAGACCACCGATAGCGACCTTACCGACGCGCTGAAACAGCTCGACGCTTCGAAGCTCGATGGTCTCATTATCGACTTGCGAAACAATGGCGGCGGCCTCCTGAATCAGGCGGTCGGCATGGCGGGTATGTTCCTGGACAAAAATGAGCTGGTCGTATCGCACCACGGCCGATCCTCACCGGAGCGGCCATATTATTCGAATCCCGGAAATCAGGGCCTCGAAGTCCCGCTCATCGTGCTGGTAAACAGCGGAAGCGCTTCGGCATCGGAAATTGTGTCCGGCGCGATTCAGGATCACGACCGAGGCTTAATTGTCGGCGAGACCACCTTCGGAAAGGGTTTGGTGCAAACGCAGTTTCCCTTAAGCGAAAATACCGCGCTCCTGCTAACTACCGCTCGTTATTACACGCCCAGCGGCCGGCTAATCCAGCGCAATTACAAGAACGTGACTCTCTATGATTACCACTACAATCCCCAGCGCCCGAAAGCGCCGGACGTGAAGTTGACCGATACCGGGCGCCAGGTATACGGACAAGGTGGAATTACGCCCGACGTAGTTGTAGAAGCGCCCAAGCCAGACGACTTCGAGGACCTTCTCGAGCGCAGAGGTATTTTCTACCCGCTTCCCGAGGGCGTGGGAGACTTCGCGCGATATTACCTTGGCACAAGACCCAATGTGACCAAGGATTTCGTCGTCGATGATTCGGTAATCAACGAATTCAAGAAATATCTAGTAGATCAGCACATCCATGTGACCGATCAGCAGATCGAGCAAAATCTCCCCTGGCTGAAATGGGAGATCAAGCGTGAGGTATTCACAACTCTATACGGATTGAATGAAGGCTATAAAGTCGAGCTCGATAACGATCCACAGCTCGTTAAAGCTGAGGAATCGATTCCCCAGGCCAAGGCGCTTTACGCGAATGCCAGGAAAATTGTCGCCGAGCGCCAGTCCAACACCCAACCCTAATCTCTCGCTCTCGAGTGGCGCTGCTGCCCGTGCGGTTGTAGAGGCACGATACATCGTGCGCGGCGCACAGGCTTGGCAACCTGTGTCTGCTCCGCCCCGCATGAACGGGCGCCGCCGGCTAAGTGCGGGAGCTGCGCCTAAAACCGTGGTCGAGGCTCCGCTATTTCGCGGTCGTGGGCTTTGATTGGAGTTGTGCAAGAGTGTCGCGGGCCCCGGCCGCATCCCCCGAGTTGGGCGCCACTTTCAAATAATTCCTCAACTGCGCTGCTTCCGCATCGGGCTCTCCTTTGGCCGCATAAATCTGGGCCAAAAGCAGGTGTAGTTGCGGGATGTGATGCCAAGTGTCGAGCGTTACCGCAGCGAGTGCGTTCGTCTCCGCCGAGGCTAGATCATTCAGGTGGAAGGCGGCATCGGCCGAATAGTACAACGAATAAGGATTGCTCGCCGGATCGAGCGCCAGTGCGCGCTCTGACAAGCTCGAAACCTGCTTCCAATCATCCTCCGTCGCTGAGAACTCCGCCAAGCAAAGATAAGGCGCGACGTATGTGGAATCGATCGCGATCGCCTTCGAGCAGGCTTGCCTCGCATCTTGCCGCTTGTGTTCCGCGTCTAACACCTGCCCCAGCACCACCCATGCAGCCGGATAACTTGGATAGATGTCTATTGCCTTGCGCAAGTGCCGCTCCGCCTGATCCAGACGCTTGTCCTTGTACGCGCCACAGCCTCTCTGATACTCGCCCGTAGCTTTTCCCGGCACCGCCAGCCTCGCGACGCTCACAGTGGGGCTGTGTACCCCTGATTCGGTCCAGGAGTTGCATCCTTCGGAATCAATCAAGTGGTCGGAAGCCAACGGCATGGGAATTATCGGTGCTGTCCCGTAAAAATCGTCGAACGGGTCTGCTCCCTGGCCTGGCGGCGGTATAGTCCCGGACGACCCAAAGGTCGGGCCGGTGCCCGACGTGACTGGCCCGCTCTGATGTGGCGACGACTTTTGCGCCTGCAGTGCAGGAGAAAGGGCGAGCAGCAACAGGCCAGCGGCGGCGTATGCAGGAAAGGTACGCAGCAACCAAGTTCTATCGGAACTTCGGTCCCGATACGCTGCAGAACCGCCGGTAGTGGCTCTTCCGGCCATGCTGTGGGAATAGTAATCCAACTTGGACTTGCCGGCGCAAATTTGTTTTGCCGCACAGAATCTGCCTGCAATGCGTCAGAACTGGGTGCGGCCCGTGGTGCCGGCGGCGCATCCTAATCCTTTGGCAACAGTAATCGCTTTAGAAGTCTGGCGAGATCGAATTGCGGCCATACTTGTAGCGTAGCGAACTGGCCCGCGGATCCCTTTCTCGGGCTACCGGGTAGAGGAGATCCATGGACCAAACCCAGCAACCAACCCCGAAAGCTCCTCCCGCAGCGCCGCTGCCTACTCCAGCGATCATTGGGGCGATGCTCCGCGCCTCGCCTAAAACGAGCGATCTGATTTTTTCTCCTGGACGCGCTCCGCAAATAGAAGCCAGTGGCCAGCTTGTGCAATTGAATATTCCGGGTGTCGGGCGCCTGAGTTCGGAGGATACGGCGCGTATTGCCGCCGACCTGATCGGGCGCAACGCGCATGCCGTCGACAAACTCAAGCAGGAGGGCTCCTGCGATATTTCCTACAGCTTACCCAAGATTTCGCGCTTTCGCGTCAACGTATTCACGCAGCGCGGAAGTTGCGCCATTGTCATGCGCGTGATCCCGAGCAGCGTCCCGGATTTCAAGATGCTCAATCTGCCGTCCCAGCTTGCCGAGACAACCGACCTCCGGCCGGGAATCGTTTTGGTCACGGGGCCGACGGGCAGCGGCAAATCCTCCACCCTGGCTGCGCTGGTGGATCGGGTCAACACGGAGACCGCCTGCCACATCATCACCATTGAAGACCCCATCGAGTTCATCCACATGCACAAGCGGTCGACCGTTCACCAGCGGGAGCTGTATACCGACGCGCCCAGCTTCGCGCTCGCTCTCCGCGCCGCGCTCCGGCAGGCTCCCAAGCTAATTTTGGTAGGGGAAATGCGTGATCGCGACACCATTGAGGTGGCCTTGGATGCCGCGGAAACTGGCCACTTGGTCTACTCGACGCTACACACCATTGACGCAGCCAAGACCGTCGAACGAGTAATCGGCGCATTCGCCGTGTCAGACCAAAATGCGGTCCGCACTCGACTCGCGAAGACCTTCCGTTACATTGTTTCTCAGCGGCTCATTCCTATTCGGGAGGGCGGCGGACGCGTGGCGGTCTTCGAAATACTCAAATCGACTCTCCGCACGCGCGAATATGTTCAAAAGGGCGAGGGCGAAGGTAAAACACTATTGGATGCCATGCGCGACGGTTCTTCGGAAGGCATGCAGTACTTCGACGCCGAGATCGAGAAGCTGATCCGCGCCGGTACCATCGATATCCCGACAGGCCTATCCTACGCCACCAATCCTGGCAATATGCAGCTGCAATTGGCGGACCTTCTTGAGCCACAAGCTGCTGAAAATAAGTCGCTTGAGATTGATTCAGCGCCCGCCGATGGGAAAAAAGAATCAACCCATGCGATGGATCCTGAATTTGAGCCTGCTTGACCTGAATTAGCCCGCCCCATTGGGCACTGGCCTGAGAGTCTCGTGGGCGAAGGCTGCCCGCCGAGCCGAAGCCCGTCTCGTGGGCGAAGGCTGGTGGACGTGGGGGGGCTCGAACCCCCGACCTCCTCGTTGCGAACGAGGCGCTCTCCCAACTGAGCTACACGCCCACCGCGGTTTTCATATTAGCAAACCTACGGTAGCAAACCAATAATCGGGGCCAAGCGTCTTCCATCACCGTTAGTAACGTTACGTTGTAATCCGGTACGCGCCGGAAAGGTCGGAAAGAGGGGATGGGAGCCTTGCTACCGAACTAGGTATGATGGCTGGCGAGCCGAGATCCCGGGGTGTGCGATAGATCTTCTAGCTCAACTCTTCCATCAACTACTAACAAGGCCCCCATGTAGCGGTCTTTGTCCGACAATAGCCGCTGGTCCCTGGGCCAATCAATGCAGTGTTTCACGTATTCTGTAGGGGAACAAACACTGAGAAACCCGGATAGCGCGACCTTGATCAAGTGCCAGAATGGTCCGTCCCGCGCTCCTCACGCCCATTCAATCGCCTACCGGCGCGCCATCGCGTCCGCATATAATTCGAATCGGAGAAAATTGGCCATCAAGCTCATCGCGATGGATATTGACGGGACCCTGCTAGACAGCCATTCGCTGCTTCCCCCCGAAAACGCCCGGGCAATTGCCGAAGCCGCCAACCGAGGCATCCAAATTGTCATCGTCACCGGCCGCCGGTTCCATTCAGCTCGGGCAATAGCCTCACAGCTCCCTTGCAGCGTCGAACTGATTACTAGCAACGGTGCCTTGGTCAAATCCGCCTCTGGAGAAACGCATTTACGCTCCCTACTCCCGGTGGCGGCAGCCCGCCTCGTGCTCGAGGCCACTTCCGATTTTCGCCCTTTTTGCGGGGTGATTTTCGACCGCCCACGCGAAAACCAACTCATCTTCGAGCATGTCAATTGGGAGGCCGGCTTTATGGGCGCCTATCTGAGTAGACATCCCGACCACGTTGCCGAGGTCGTGCCCCTCACAAGCTGCCTCGATTCCGAAGACCCGATCGAGGTCATGTTCATTGCCGAGTGCCAAACTATTCGCCAGGTGATTCGGAAATTGGAAACTCATCAGGGATCTAACGCCTACGCCATCTCGCTTACGGAATACCCGCGTGTCGATGTCTCCATGCTAGACGTGCTAAACCGCGGCGTAACCAAAGGCTCCGCCGTCGCCGAGTGGGCCCAACGCCGTGGGATTATGCCCCAAGACGTAATGGCGATTGGCGACAACTGGAATGACAGGGAAATGTTAGACTATGCCGGTTTGCCCGTCATAATGGGCAATAGTCCCGACGAGTTGAAATCCTTTGGATGGAAGACAACTCGCTCAAACGACGAATGCGGCGTGGCGGAAGCCATTCGCACCTACATCCTAAACGATAAATGAAAGCACTAAATCGAAAAGGGGGAATTTTGATGCGGAGATCATTCGGCCTCGGATTGGGATTGCTGTTATTTGCTGGATTGTTCGCCGGCGGGCGCGCTCAAGCCCAGCAACGGCCTCCGATATCCAACCAGCCTCCCACCATCACCTCGACTCTCGATACCCAGCTGACCATCGTCGAATTCGAATTCACCGGCGCCGCCAAGGCCATGCCCGAAGGCAAATATTCCTTCGCGCCGACTAACGGCAATTTCAAGGGCGTGCGCACCTTCGCCCAACAGGTCAAGCACGTCGCCACCGCGAACGATCGCTTTTTTGATTCCATTCTCGGCCGCACTCCTCCCGCCGCTCCGGATGAAGGCGTTGGTTCAAACGGCCCCGATTCTATTCAGACCAAGGACCAAATCCTTCAATATTTGAAAGAGTCTTTCGCTCTTGGCCACAAAGCTATCGCCACCATCAATGCGGAAAATGCCGTCACTCCGCTGGACAAACCCGCCGTGCCATTTCTGAGGACACGCGCGGCCCTTGCCATGTTCGTTTGTGTGCACGCCATGGATCATTACGGCCAAATGGTCGAATATTTGCGCGATAATGGCCTGACTCCGCCGGCCAGCGCTAATCGTCCGCCGGCGAACCCAGCTAAATGAAAATTGCTTTCCGCCCAGCCCTCTACCCCGCCGCCCTTATCGTGGTGGTGTTTTCGGCGGCTATGACCATCACAGTTCCCGCAGCGCACGCCGATTACGCCGTGCTTCGGTCCGGCGCGCGGCTTCACGTTACAGGCTATCAGCTTGAGGGGGATCGCGTGCGTCTCGCCGTTGCTGGTGGGCAAGTGGATATTGCTGCGAGCCAGTTGGTCGATGTCGAACCAGAGGACCTTTTCCCGGCTCCTCCTCCCGCCAATGCTGACTTCGCCGTCCGCTACGCCAAATTCATTCACGCGGCGGCGCAAAAGTATGGCGTGGACGAAAAACTCATCGCTCAGGTAATTGCGGCCGAGTCGAATTTCAACGCCAAGGCAGTATCCAGGAAGCGCGCCCTCGGCCTGATGCAGTTGTTGCGTGAAACTGCCGCGCGTTATGCTCTGGTGAACGTGTTCGACCCGGCACAGAATATCGACGCCGGCACCCACTACTTGAAGGATTTGCTCCATCGGTACCGCGGCGACGTGCGTCTTGCTCTCGCTGCCTATAACGCCGGCCCCGAAATGGTAGACCGCTATGGCGGCGTCCCTCCTTTTCCGGAAACCCAAAACTATGTGAAGCACATCACTTCGAACCTAGCCCTCCTCGCCGCCCGGTAGCCGCAGGGCACAGCCGAGGCTCGGTACCCACATCTGGCTGAGCCCATGGCATTACCCAAATTGACCCAGCTTCTCGTCCTGGGCTGTTGCTTCATCGCGCGGAAGCGCTTGGCTGCGCTCGGTCGTCGGCAAAACAGACTTTGCGCCTCGTTCGTGATATACACTCCGCCCCCCGCAACCGATCGCTTTATCTTTCTAAGGGGAGAACATGAACATGCCTTATCGGTCATTTGATATATTTCAAAAACTGCCCGATGGCAATCACCTGTGGATCGAAACGTCGGAGACTTTGGAAGAAGCGCGGAAACGTCTTCTGGAACTCGTTGTCAGGGATTCCGGGATCTATGGGGTTTACGATGGGATACTCGGAAAATTCGTCATCCCATTTCCGGATGGTTCGGAATTGTAGCCTCACTCACGTTCAGCGGGGACGGAACCGCGTGTAGGCGCCACCATCGGCGATTCGCCGGGACATCCTCCAGACGAGCCAAAAAAAAAGCCGCAGCCCCGGCCTTGAAGACCGAGGCTCGGCTGTAGCGAGAAAAGCAGCGCAGCGTGTTTTACGTAGAAGACGCGACAGACGCGGCAAGACCTGCCGCCGCGGCTCGCTTTTTCAGGCGGACCGGCTCTTCCGGTTCGGGGAATGGTTCCTCGTCCGCCGCGAGCTCCGTTTCGACCGTCCTCAATTCCGCGAGTTCGGTCAGTTCTCTTTCGGCCTCGAGCCAATCCTCTATATCTCTTCCGTGTTCACAACCGCGTTCCAGATACAACTCATAGGCGCGTTGCTCAATCTGTGTTTCGCTGGGTTTGTTTTCAGACATGATACTTAGCTCCTTGGGACACCAGGTTAATACGACGCGGAGTCTGCTCCCGCTGTCGGCGGTAGACCATCGGGTTTTGCTTGTATTTTTGCGCATACTTCGCCCCTGAACGGCTGGTGTTCCAGTGACTTTGCCGCGTTACTTGGCAATCGCCTTGAAGTTTTGGATCGGTGATCGCAGGGGCCAATGCAGCACTTCGCAGCGCGGCTTTCAGGTCGGCAATTCTGCTTTCTGCCGAAAGGCCAAAAGCCGGTTTGACCTTCTGCTCGACACACCAGCCGAGTAGAACCCGCTATAACTCAATGCAAACAAAGGACGACGACGCACTCTACCCGTCACAAAAACGAGCAGGGCCAAATGCGCCAGACGGCGCTCTGAACAGTTACTATTGCGTGGCGGATTTTTCGCCCAGACGCCGCATGCGTTCCTGCAGCTTCTTCCGCAGCGGTGCCGGAGCATTGGGATTGAAGGCGACGAGATACCACAAGGGCTGCGAACGGTCCCGGCTCAACCGCGAAAGCGTGGCGGCGTCGCTATTCGGATGCCGCGCGATGTTTTCGCGAATCGCCGAATAGGGATGGCGCGAAAGACGGCCCAGCGTCCTCGCGCCCACTTTCGGATGCTCGCTGATCAAGCGAAGCAGGTAGTAATCCTCTCGCGGTGCCTGGCGCGAAAGTTGTTCGAGTGCTTCCGGTTTCACTTCGGCGCTAAGCACCACGCCCACTTTTTCATCCCATCCCGCGTTGATCCGGTTCAACTCTTGCGTCCGCGCGTGAATCAATTGCTCGATCACGCGCCGCTCCTGGTCCAGGCGCGAAGTAGGCAAAGCGCTGCGCTCGACCGAGTCGAGTACTCGCAGCAAATGCTGCCTCTCGCCGAAAACAATTTGTGATGTGCGCACGGATTTCCCCTTGCTCGGACTCTTCACCAAGTCAGAACGTCTCATATCTAAATACCCCCGCAGATTTCATGAATCGTCGCCACGACGGCGCTCAGCCAGGGAAAAACCGACCTTCACGCTGCGCCGGAACTTGAACACAGATTCTCGCGCCATTTCAACGTCGCGTAAGGTAAGTATAGCGGAAAGTAGCATGTTTGCCCTCGCTAACCGTGTCTTCCCCAAGGAATACACTCAGTCAGCGCCGCCAGCTATGGACGACCGCGGTGATTATCCTGTCGCGCTATGCAACAGTAAAGCGAAGTTGGCTGGCGAAGTTCCATAGCTCGCAATAGATGGTCCTAGGACCAGCCTCGGCTCGGTGCCATTTTCTCAAACCAAGAA
>DATDIT010000057.1:0-35234 GCA_036520875.1 Candidatus Acidiferrales bacterium | reverse complement strand
GGGAAGCCGTGCGCATTGCGACTGCCAGTCTCTGGTCGCATAAGCTCCGTAGTATGTTGACCTTACTGGGCGTGGTCATCGGGGTCATGTCCGTAATCGCCGTCGTGAGCCTAATCAACGGCCTCAATGACTACGTGGCTGGCGCGATATCTTCCAACCTCAGCGCGGACGTCTTCATGATCAACCGGGCGCCCTCGACCATCACCAATGTTGACCAATGGGAGGCCAGCCAGAAGCGCCGGAAATTCCATTTCGACGACTACGAGTTTCTCCGAGACAATTGCCGACGCTGTGTGGCCGTTGCAGCGAATCTGAATAAGATTGGCCAGGTAAAATACGGCACGGACTATCTCGACGACAGCGCCATCATCGGATTTACTCACGAGATGCCGCAAGTCTACAACCGCGAGCTGGCGGAAGGGCGCGACTTCACGCGGTTGGACGTGGCTCGCAGCGCGCCCGTCTGCGACGTGGGGTACGACATCGTGAACAAACTCTTGCCCGGCGTGGATCCGCTCGGCAAGGTGCTCCACGTGGATACCGGCCAGTGCGAAATCATCGGCGTGGCGAAAAAGCGGGGCTCCACCATGGGCCAGTCGCAGGATAACTGGGTGATCATGCCGCTCACCACTTACCAGGGGATTTACGGAAGCGATGACTCGCTGCGCCTGTGGGTGAAGGCCGCCGGCAAGAACGCGATAGATCCCACGATGGATGAGGTGAAGTTGCTCCTGCGAGCGCGCCGGCATGTGGCCTATCGCGACGCCGACGATTTTGCGATGGAAACGAATGCCTCGTTTCTCTCGTTATGGAGCAGCATCAGCAGCACATTTTTTGGCGTGACGATCGGCATCGCCTCCATCTCCCTGATCGTCGGCGGCATCGTGATAATGAACATCATGCTCGTATCGGTGACGGAGCGGACGCGAGAAATCGGCCTGCGGAAGTCGCTCGGAGCGCGTCAGAGCGATATTCGCATGCAGTTCCTGATTGAATCGGCGGCGCTGGCGGCGATTGGCGGAGCCTGCGGGGTGATCCTGGGGATCATTCTGGCAAAGATTGTAAGTGCCACCACCTCACTGCCGAGTTCGGTGCAAGTTTGGTCAGTGCTGATGGGTTTGGTGGTGGCCACTAGCGTGGGATTGTTCTTCGGTGTGTATCCGGCGGCGAAGGCAGCACGGCTTGATCCGGTTGTTGCATTACGGTCGGAATAGCCATGAAAGGGACCATGGCAAATAGAGGCGGGTTCGGCGAATTCAAGGAAGCGATCGGCCTGGCGCTCGATGTGTTGCGGCGCAACGTGCTGCGTTCCTTTCTCACAATTCTCGGCATCATGATCGGCGTCACCACGATTATCGTGATTGGAGCCGTGATTAATGGCCTGAACTCCAACGTGATGGGCGATATTCAGTCGCTTGGTTCGAGCACGATTATTGTCTCCAAATTTTCGTGGGCCACACTCGGGCGCCTTTCTCCGAAAGTGCTTCAGCGAAAGGATCTGAATCCGGATTGGATTGACGGTCTAAAGCAACTGCCACACGTGGAGGCCGCTACTCCCGTGTCACAGATTGAGAACTACGCGGTCAATGCTGGCGCAAGCGAAGTGCGACGCGGCAATCTCCGCGCGAAGAATGTGATCCTGCAGGGGCAAGGTGCTGCCTATGCCGACATCAGTAATTTGAATTTGGCGCAGGGCAGATTTTTCAACCGCACGGATGACGAGCATCATTCCCCGGTTACGGTTCTGGGGCACATCACCGCCAATACGCTTTTCCCGAGCGGCGAGAGCCCCGTGGGCCAAGAGGTGTTGCTCGAAGGGCATGCTTTTACGGTGATCGGCGTTTTGCAGGAGCGAAAGCAAGCGATAGGGACCGGTGAGAATCCGGAAGACAATATCGCGCTGGTGCCGTTCTCGATGATACAGAAGCTGCATCCCGAGTTTAAGAACGTAGTCTTGATGGCCAAAGCGGATACCACGGAAAACCTGCCCTTGGTGGTCGACGAAACGCGCGAATATATGCGTCGGATGCGGAAGCTCGCTTCCGACCAGGATGACGATTTCGCGATTCTTACCACGGATACGTTTCTGGATTTGTGGAAGCAGATTTCCAGCGGAATTTTCATTGTGATGCTTGCGGTCGGATCAGTAGCGCTGCTGGTGGGCGGAATCGGCGTGATGAACATTATGCTGGTGAGCGTTACCGAGCGGACGCGCGAAATTGGCGTCCGCAAAGCCATTGGCGCGCGGCGGGCGAATATCTTGCTGCAATTTTTGCTGGAGGCCGTAACTCTCGCAGGCATAGGCGGCGTGATTGGCGTTCTGCTCGGCTCATCGATCGTCCTTTGCATAAGGCTGGCTTTTTCCAGCTTTCCCGCCTCCGTTTCCCCACTGCTCGTCCTGCTCGGAGTATCCGTCGCGAGCATGATCGGAATTTTCTTCGGTGTGTACCCGGCCTGGAAAGCGGCGCGATTGAACCCGGTGGAAGCGCTGCGTTACGAGTAACACGGCGACGCTAACGGATTTTGCTCGCCTGTAATATCGTTCCAATCCCAATGCTAAAATCTCCAAGTTGAACCGGTACGATGAGGTGAAGAATGGATCACGCCCAAGGGTTTTTGAATCTGGTAAACGACGCCAAGCAGCGAATCAAGCAAGAAACTTTTCAAGAAACGAAGAAGCGGCTGGATAACGGCGAGAAACTTATTCTGGTGGACACGCGCGAAGACGCCGAATGGGCTCGTGGGCATATTCCCGGCGCCATTCATCTTGGCCGCGGCATCATCGAGCGCGATATCGAGAAGACCGTCCCAGACAAAAGCACGCCGATCGTGCTCTATTGCGGCGGCGGTTTTCGTTCAGCGTTGGCCGCCGATAATCTTCAGAAAATGGGTTACCGCAACGTGATCTCGATGGACGGCGGGTGGCGCGGTTGGACCGAAGCAGGCTTCCCCATTATCAAAGATTAGGGACAACGATTAAAGAATTTGCGGTTGGCTCGGCCCACGCAAGCGCTTGGTTGGAGTTCGGTTTATTCCGAAGGAGGAAATCGCCATGACAGCTACGCCGCGTCGTGTCGTCACCGGCCATGACAAGAGTGGGAAATCGATTGTTTTGTCTGATGGACACCCACCCATCGAGTTGAAGTTCCCGGAGCGTGGTGTCGCCTTCTTCGAAATCTGGAGCACAAACGCAAGCCCCACTCCGCTCTCAGCCGCGGAGGCCGAACCCACCCGCGAGTCACCTGAGCTCGCACCGAAATCGCATGGCACGGTGATTCGAATCCTGGATTTCTTGCCGGGGTTCTCAAAGGAGAGATCCGGCACCCGACCTTTCGTTCATCGTACGGAGACCGTTGATTACGGAATCGTGCTCGAGGGAGAGATATTTCTTCTTTTGGACGACTCCGAACTGCGCCTGAAGGCCGGCGACGTGGTGGTTCAGCGGGGTACCGACCACGCTTGGGAAAACCGCTCTGACAGACCGGCACGCATGGCCTTCATCTTGGTGGATGGCATGTTTTCTGAGGAACTCAAGGCATCCTTGCCGGCCGGCGCGCTTGAGAGAGTAATTCGCGGACCCTTGAGAACTGCGAGGGGATAGCTCGAAAAAGAGTTGGCTGGGGCGGTTGGACTCGAACCAACACCGTCCTCATTAACAGTGAGGTGCCCTACCGATTGGACCACGCCCCAACTTGGCTGCGAACTAAGTGTAATAATTTACACGATTCCGGCGCGGAGGTGAATGCCGATAGATGGAAGCCTGAGGAGTACTAAGGTAAATGGCCGAGGGAAGGAAGCCGGCCCAGCCCTCAATCCCCTAAAGGGATCCTCGGCTTTCCTTCCCTCTGACGAGGCGATACATCGCACGATCAAAACCAAAGTTAAGATGCTGAAACCAAACGTCGTCAAAATGGCGGCTTGCGTAAAAACTCCCATCCCCCAGTAAATTTTTCGGCGCGTCGCCGGATGCGGCCGGGAATCCTCAGTCTGTGACCGTAGCGAGATGGCCGAGAAAGAGTGCATTGTGGCGATTGAAACCGAGCGCCTCGACCTAAGAGCGTGGCAAAAAAGCGACAGGGAGGAGTTTGCGCGATTGAACTCCGACGTTCGAGTGATGGAATTCATGCCTGCTTGCCTTTCGCCTGCGCAAAGCGATCTTTTTCTCGATCGAATCAAACAGCACTTCCTCAAGTACGGCTTTGGACTGTTTGCGGTTGAACTTCGCAAAAAGCGGCGATTTATCGGAGCCCTGGGATTAATGGTGCCTGCGTTCGAAGCTCGTTTCACGCCATGTGTCGAGATCGGCTGGCGCCTCGCGGCTGATTGCTGGGGCTGCGGGCTCGCCACCGAAGGAGCGAAGGCGGTTGTGCATCATGCATTCGAGTCGCTGCGGCTGGAATCCCTGGTTTCCTTCACGGTGCCGGCAAACGTCCGCTCGCGGCGCGTGATGGAAAAGATCGGAATGACTCGCGATCCGGCAGATGACTTCAAGCATCCAAACCTGCCGGATCGGCACCCGCTGCGCCCGCACGTGCTGTATCGCCTGAGCCGAACCGATTGGATGCGCGCGCGCCGATAGTGGCTTGTGTCCGCTGCGGCTGCACTGTCGATTTTCACCATCGATGCAAGCGAGTCCACAGGGGCGCTGCCTTGACCTCACCGCGCGGGGGTTGCTATGTTAAAAAACTATACTGGGAGCATTGTACCCAGTATCGAGCAGACGCTTCTGTATCGGCAATCGAGTTATGAGTCTACGGAAAATCGTCGTCCGGGGCGCCCGGCAGCACAACCTGAAGAACATCAATTTGGAAATTCCGCGTAACACGCTCACCGTGGTCACGGGACTTTCTGGTTCGGGGAAATCCTCGCTTGCTTTTGACACGCTCTACGCGGAGGGCCAACGCCGCTACGTGGAGTCTCTTTCAGCTTACGCGCGCCAGTTCCTTGACCAAATGGAGCGGCCGGAAGTGGATTCGATTGAAGGACTCTCGCCGTCCATCGCCATTGAGCAGAAAACCACGACGCGCTCGCCGCGATCAACGGTGGGGACGATCACCGAGATTTACGATTATCTTCGCGTAGTTTACAGCGCCATCGGTACGCCGCATTGTCCTCGATGCGGCAAGCCCATCGCGCGCCAATCCACGGAGCAAATTGTCCAGGCCGTGATGGCGCTCAAGCCCGATGACCGCATCATGGTTCTTGCGCCGGTGGTCCGCGGACGCAAAGGTGAATACAAAAAGGAACTCGAAAAGTATGCGAAGGAAGGTTATGTCCGAGCGCGGGTCGATGGCCAGCTGGTCAGTCTCGATGAGCCCGTGCCGCTCGACCGCCGAAAAAACCACACCATTGAAATTGTGGTGGATCGGTTGCTGCTGAAGAACGGTATCGTGCAGCGGCTCGAGCAATCCATTGAAACCGCGCTGAAGCTCACGGGCGGTTTGGTCACCATCGCTGTGGTGGGCGGCGAGGAGCATGTCTACTCCGAGAAACTCGCCTGCCCCGATTGTGGCATTTCCGTACCACAGCTCGAACCGCGCTCGTTTAGTTTTAATTCGCCCTACGGTGCATGCCCGGAATGCAATGGGCTAGGATCGAAATATGAATTCGATCCAGCCAAAGTAATCGTGGATTGGACCAAACCTCTTTTTGAAGGCGGCCTCGGACCAGGTTCCGGTTCCACTCCTCTGCAACGCACGTTGCGAATCGCTGCCGTCGCCCATGGATTCGACCTCGATGTGCCTTTCGAAAAACTTCCACGCAAAGTGCAGAACCTGATCCTGCATGGAAATAATTCCGGCGCTTTAGGCAAGGGTTTGAACTTCGAAGGAGTCGTGGGATATCTGGAAAGCAGCCTCAGAGAATCAAAATCGGACGGTTATCGCGAGTGGTTGACGGAATACATGTCACCCGCGCCCTGCACTTCTTGCGGTGAGCAGAGGCTACGTCCCGAAAGCCTCGCCGTGAAAATCGGCGGCCTTTCCATTGCAGATTTTACAGCCTTGGCCCTATCGGATGCGCGCGCAGCCGTGGACAAGATGCGAAATGGGCTCACGCTGCGGCACCGAAAAATCGCTGGCCGTCCGTTATCGGAAATCTCAGAGCGCATCGATTTTCTGCTGAACGTAGGTCTGGGATACCTGACCCTGGCACGCTCCGCGGCAACGCTCTCTGGCGGAGAGGCGCAGCGCATTCGACTGGCAACGCAAATCGGTTCGCGTTTACGCGGCGTGCTTTATGTGCTTGACGAGCCTTCCATCGGCCTGCACCAACGCGATAACGGTCGGCTTCTCTCCACTCTGGAAACACTGCGGGATCTGGGAAACACCGTCCTGGTTGTCGAGCACGATGAGGAGACGATTCGCCGCGCCGATTATGTGGTCGACCTCGGCCCTGGCGCAGGCAAAGCGGGCGGCCATCTGGTAGCTTACGGCTCGCCGGAGCAAATCGCCGCCAATCCCGCCTCTCTCACCGGTCAATACCTAACAGGCCGCATGAAGATCGCTGTGCCGGTTCAGCGCCGCGCCGCAAACGGTAGAACTCTCGCTATACTCGGGGCTCATAGCCACAATCTCAAAAACATCGACGTGGAAATTCCCCTTGGGTTGCTGTCCGTTGTCACAGGCGTTTCCGGTTCTGGCAAATCTACCTTGGTAAACGACATTCTCTATCGCGCCCTCGCAGCCAAGCTTTACCGTTCGATGGAAAAGCCCGGTGCTTATCGGACCCTTGTGGGCGCGGAACACATCGATAAGGTCGTTCAAATTGACCAAGCGCCGATTGGCCGCACCCCGCGCTCAAATCCAGCCACCTACACAGGCGTCTTCGCTCCCATCAGGGAGTTGTACGCCATGCTTCCGGAATCGCGCGAACGCGGCTACAAGCCCGGCCGCTTCAGCTTCAATGTGAAAGGCGGACGCTGCGAAGCGTGCCAAGGGGACGGGCAGCGGCGCATCGAAATGAATTTTCTTCCGGACGTTTATGTAACCTGCGAAGTCTGCCGTGGCAAGCGCTACAATGCCGAGACCCTATCCGTCCGTTATAAGGGCTGCTCGATTTCCGATTTGCTCGATTTGCCTATCGAGGATGCGCTGAAAGTGCTCGAAAACATTCCTTCGATCCAGCAAAAGCTGCAAACTCTGGTTGACGTCGGCCTCGGTTACGTCCAACTCGGCCAATCCGCCACCACTCTTTCCGGTGGCGAGGCTCAGCGCACCAAGCTGGCGCGCGAACTTTCCCGCAGGCAGACGGGTCGCACTCTCTATATCCTCGACGAACCCACCACGGGTTTGCATTTCGACGATGTAAATAAGCTTCTCGCCGTGCTCAACCGCCTCGTCGAGCTCGGCAACACTGTCCTCATCATCGAACACAACCTTGATGTAATCAAACAGGCTGACTGGATCATCGATCTCGGCCCCGAGGGCGGAGAAGAGGGGGGGCGCATCGTCGCTCAAGGCACTCCCGAACGTGTAGCCCGCAACAAAAAATCGTACACTGGCCAAATACTGGCGCGAGCGCTAAATGGCTCCAACTCCGACGACGGAAGCCAATCCGCAAGCGCCACGGCGCGCAAGCTGAGCGCGTGATGCGCAAGTGGCCGCCGACAATTCGTCTCCAACTATGAACTTCGAAGAAAACAATCCGCCCCCCACTCAGCCCTCAGAATCTTTAGACGGCCGTTTGCCCCCGCCCGAGCCTGCGTTGCTAGACGTCGGCCAGATGCCGCAAGCAGGCCCGCCAACCGAACCCCAGCTTCCGGTTTCGTCGGCCGTGCCGATTCCCGAAGATATCCGTGTCCCCTGGGGCTGGACCGATCTGTTGCTGTTCGTGGTGCTGGCGCTCGCGGCCACGTTTTTGTTCAGTATCCTGCTCGCGATTGGATTTGCAGTCTTCGGCGTGTCTCTCTCGAATCTCCAAAAGCCTGGAAGCGCCGGAGGACTCTTCGTGGTAATCAGCCAAGTAATCCTGTTCTTCGTGTTGCTGGGCTATTTGTTCGTGCAAACGCGTGTGCGCTTTCATGCGCCCTTCTGGCGAACTCTCGGCTGGCGCTCTCTGGAAACGCATCGCCTTCGTCGCGGCTGGGCCTACCTGGGGCTGATCGCCAGCGGGCTTGCGCTGGCGTTACTCGTCCAAGTTGGTTCGGCCGTTTTTGGCACAAAAGCGCAATTACCAATGGAGCAGTTGTTCCAGGATCGCCGCACGGCCCTGCTTCTTATGCTGATGGCGGTTTTGCTGGCGCCGGTGGTCGAAGAGACAATCTTCCGCGGCTATCTTTACCCTTTGATCGCGCGGAGCTTCGGAATAGCCACCGGAGTCATCGCTACGGGAATACTTTTCGGTCTGCTGCACGCGCCTCAGCTTTGGGGCGGCTGGGTGCAAATCGGATTGCTTATTCTCGTGGGCATCGTTTTCACTTATGTGCGCGCCGTCACGCGCACCACGCTCGGAAGCTATTTGCTCCACGTAAGTTACAATTCTTTTATTTCCGTCGCGTTTCTTATAGGAACTCACGGGCTGCGCGTTCTCACTCCCGGTCCTTGAGCCGCGCTGTTTTCGCGGCAAACGCATCTCGAAGCGGAGCCAATTCATTGCGAACGGTCCAACCCATCGAATGGACGTCAAAAGGTGTGGTCCTGCTCGACCAGCGGCAATTGCCGGGCGAGGTCGTCTATCACACTTACACCGATTACCGCGACGTCGCCAAGGCCATCAAAGATATGGTGATTCGCGGAGCGCCCGCAATTGGCGTCGCTGCCGCGATGGGCGTGGCCCTTGGCGTCCAACGCTCTGAAGCAAACACTCTCGTCGAGATGCGCTCGGAATTCGCCACGATTTGCGAAACGATTTCTCGTACCCGTCCTACCGCTGTCGATCTGTTCTGGGCCGTCGAGCGATTCAAGCGCCGCTTCGATGAACTCGCCGTCGGTGCCACGACGAGCGACGAACCGAAAGATCTCGCTCGAATCCGCATCGGGCTCGTCGAAGAGGCGCGAATCCTCCACCAGGAACGCCGTGAAGCCGACGAGCGCATTGGCCGCTTCGGCGCGGAGCTCATGCCCAAAAGCGGCCGCGTGATGACGCAATGCAACGCCGGCGCTCTCGCCACCGGTGGAATCGGCACAGCGCTCGGCGTGATTCGAATGGCTGTCGAGGGCGGCTATCGAATCGAGGTGATGGTTCCTGAAACACGGCCCTACTTGCAGGGTTCGCGGCTCACTGCCTGGGAGTTGCATCAGGACCACATTCCCCTCACGCTCATCACTGACAACATGGTCGGCCACTTTCTGAAAACCGGCGGCGTGAAAGCGGTGGTCGTGGGCGCCGACCGCATCGCGCGCAATGGCGACACCGCCAATAAAATCGGAACTTACGGCATCGCCGTGCTTGCAAAAGAAAATAAAGTTCCGTTCTACGTGGCCGCGCCGATTTCGACGCTCGATCTTTCCCTCGCGTCCGGCGACCAAATTCCTATCGAGGAACGCTCCGAGGAAGAAGTAACGCACCTTGCAGGCCAACGCATTTCACCCGACGTGCGCGCCGCGCATCCTGCCTTCGATGTCACTCCCGCGCGTTATATCGTCGCGATTATCACCGAACGCGGAATCGCACGCCCGCCGTTCGAAGATTCACTCGCAAAATTGTAAGAATTGTAAGAGGGGATCACTTCATGTCGCGCCAATTCGGCCCCGCTTTGCTTTCCACCAGCAGAGGAACCCGCAATTTATATACGCCTTCCATCACTTCCTTTACTAGATTCCTCAGCCGCGAGATTTCGTCCTCGGGAGCTTCGAAGAGTAGTTCGTCGTGCACCTGCAGAATCATGCGTGCCTCGAACTCTCCAGCCAAACGGCGATCGACCTCGATCATGGCCAGCTTGATCAAGTCGGCCGCTGCGCCTTGCATTGGCGTATTCATCGCCGTGCGCTCGGCAAAATTGCGCAAGTTTGGCTGCGGCGAATTGATTTCCGGAATCGGGCGGATGCGGCCGAAGAGCGTTCTGGTAAATCCGGTTTTGCGAACTTCCGCGATCTGCGCATCGAGATATTTTTTCACGCCGCTGTAGGTTTCAAAATACGCGTTGATCCACTTCGCCGCCTCTTTTGTATCGATCCCCAGTTCTTGCGCCAAACCAAACGGCGAAAGCCCGTAAATCACGCCGAAATTGATCACTTTGGCCACTCGGCGATGCTCGCGCGTTTGCGCCAAGGGCGGGACGCCAAACACTTCCTGCGCCGTACGCGAATGAATGTCCTCGCCGCGCCGGAAAGAATCCACCAGAATCGCATCCCCGGAAAGATGCGCCAAGATTCGCAATTCGATTTGCGAATAGTCCGCCGAAAGCAACAGGTGGCTTGGCGACGCGATAAACGCCGCGCGTATCTCGCGGCCAAGCTCCGTGCGTATGGGAATGTTTTGCAAATTCGGATTGGACGAGCTGAGCCGCCCCGTCGCCGTCCCCGTCTGGTTGAAGCGAGTGTGCAGCCGCCCCGTCTCCGCATTGATCAGCCGAGGCAACGCGTCCGCGTATGTCGACTTCAGCTTGGCAAGCTCGCGGTATTCGAGAACTTTTCTGGGAAGTTCGTGTGTCAGCGCGAGTTCCTCCAGCACTTCCGCTGCTGTGGATCGCGACTTGGCCCGGCTCCGGCGCGGGCCCTGAAGATTCAATCTATCGAAGAGGACTTCGGCAAGTTGCTGCGGCGAGTTGATCTTGAATTCGAAACCTGCCAGCTCCCAAATGGATTTCTCTAGCCGCGCAATCTCTTCCTCCGCCTTTGCGGAAATAATCTCCAATTCCTTCCGATCCACCCGCACGCCGGCGGCTTCCATTCGTGCCAGAACCGGCGCCAGTGGCAAATCGATTTTCTCGTAGACGTCCACGAGGCCATGTTTTTCCACTTCCGCGCGAAGCACCGGAGCGAGCCGCAGCAGAAAATCCGCGCGCTCTCCAGGCGCTCCAGAAAGCGTTCGATTCAAATGACGCAGCACCACCTCCGCGAAAGCGTGATTCGCCGTCGTGGGACGAATGAGATACGAATAGAGCATCGTGGCGTGACGAATTCCGGCAATTGGCTTCGCACCATTCGCCGAGCCGCCAGAGGCCAGCAGATGAAAAAGTTTTGGGTCGTGGACGACTTTGGAGCGATTCGCGTCCCTCAGCCAGTCGTGCATCGCCCCGAGCATCTTATTTTCGGCATCGTTCGTGGCCGTGCGCGCCGCATCGGCCTTGATGGACATCTCGACGCCCGCAACCCGCGTGCCGAAGCCTTCCTCGTCCGGATCGTCGGTGTCCAGAGCCAGCCAGACAGCGGCATCGCCGGCAGGCGGAGTGGCGGTCGCAAATTCCCGGAGCGCCGCCGCTGATTCCAGCGCGGCATAATCCGTCACGCGAGATTCGACCGGCGGGGCTACTTCTTTCAGCAACGATGTAAACCCGAGTTCGGCGTAAAGTGCCCGCAGCGCCATTGCATCCGGTTCCTGCAGCCGCAGCGCCTCCAGCGAAAGCGGCACAGGAGCGTCGGTCGGAATTTTCGCCAATCGCTTGCTTAGGCGCACGAATTCGCCGCATTTTTCCAGTGCCTCGCGATAGCTCGCTCGCTTCACTTCTGCGGCGCGCGCTACGGCCTCCTCGGCGCTCCCGAATTGCTGGATCAACTGTCGCGCGCCCACTTCCCCGATTCCCGCTTTTCGTCGTTCTCCAGGAGCGGGTTTGTCGTTGGGATCGCGCGCCCCGGGAATGTTATCGATCGAATCGCCCATCAGCGCCATCACGTCCGCCACTTTTTCCGGCGGAACGCCCATGATCTCTTCCACTTTTTGCTCGTCCACGATCAGGTCGCCCTTCGCGGGATTGAGCAGCCGCACGCGTCCGTGCACCAATTGCATAAGGTCCTTGTCGCTGGTGATGATGTAAACGTCCAGGTCTTCCTTCTCCGCCTGTAGCGCCAGCGCGCCGATCACGTCGTCTGCTTCGTATCCCGGATATTCCAGGATCGGCAAACGCATCGCCTCGCAGTAACGCCGCACAAATGGAATCTGAATTGAGAGGTCGTCCGGCATCGGCGCTCGTTGCGCTTTATAAGCGGCAAAAATCTCGTCGCGGAACGTGGGCGCGGAAACATCGAAAACAACCGCTACAAAATCCGGCCGCAGCGCCGGATTATTTATCAGCCGCCGCATCATGGTCGCAAATAGGTATGGCACTTTCGTCGGAATACCTGAGGAAGTTTGCAGCCGGTCCATCGGCGCAAAGAAGGCGCGAAAGATATACCCCATCGCGTCAACCAGGAACAGCCGTTTTGAACTTTTAGCAGGCATGCGAAATTATTCTCAGTTCGGGACCGTCCCGTGGAATTTCGCGTTAAGAACGGAAGCGGATCGCTAAGTCCAGTATATCAAAACCAAAAGCATCCGCCTGTCGGTGCGTTCAGGGCCGCCGGTAGAGCGCTCGGAATCGCCGCACCCACGGCGGCTCGGGTTCGGCATAATCCTCGAAGAATTCTTCTTTCAATCCCGCGCGCAGAAAGCCATCGAGTTCATTTCGCGCCAATGGCCAAGGCGGCCCTTCTCCCTCTGGCTCGCCGTCCGCGCGGCCTCGCGCAATCACCAGCAGCAGCCCGCTCGGAGCTACAAATTGCGCAATCGCCTCGATCGTTCTTGCGTGCAACCCGGCTGGAAACGATTGCACAGTGAAAATTTCCAGCACAAAATCAAATCTCTGCAACCATCTCGCCGGCGGATCGAACAGGTCCGCGACCGCGTACTCCACCTGCGATTGCGGAAACCGCTTCTTCGCCGTATTGATGGCGGTTTTCGAAACGTCAAATCCGGTTGTCTTGAATCCCCAGGCGGCAAGTTGCTCGGCGTCGTCGCCGAACCCGCTGCCGATCACCAGCGCCCGCTTGCCCGCCGTCTCGCATGGATGCGTCTTCCAGAAATCGAGCAGCCGAGGATTTGGCTCCAAGTCGTTCCAAGGAACCGTAGCCTCTCCCCGCTCCGCTTCTTGATAGAGCGCCTCGAACCATCCCACCGAATCACCTTTGCGAATGTATTCTGCGGCTAACTCCCGCGCTCGAGCACGTCGGTCCGCCATGCCGGCATTCTATCGACAAATCCGCCTCTAGCGTGACAATGAACTCATCCGCGCCGCCATCGATCATCGGATCGTGAGTGGACACTAAATTCTTCGGACACATTCCGATATTGTTCGCCTTGGGCGCCTGCTGGTTTCAAGCTAGGATAGCGATATCGTTACGTCACTTTAGTGTTTTAGGCCAAGGCGGGCCCAGCCCATGATGACGCGAATTGTTGTCAGTTTAATTTTGCTTGGCGTCTTGACCGCAAGCCGCGTGCCCCCGACGTTTGCGTACTCACAAGGACAAGAGCGCACTGAAAAACCCACTGATTACTCAAACGAAGCCTACGTAATCGAGAGCCGTTCGACTCAAACTACGTTCGAAGACGACGGTACCTCCGACACTATCGTGAAGACTCGCGTGCGCATTCAGTCGCAAGCGGGAGTTCAGGGCTTCGGGGTGGTGACTCTCCCTTATGCCTCAGCTACGTCGACGATCGTGGCGATTCATGTGCGCGTTATCAAGCCGGACGGCCGGGTCGTCGAGACGCCCGCGGAAAATGCCCTTGATATGCCCGCGGATATCACGCGCCAAGCACCCTTCTACAGCGATCTTAAGGAGATGCAAATCGCGGTGAAGGGAATCGAGGTTGGCGACATCCTCGAAACCGAGTCCAACATCCAGGTCACGAAGCCGCTCGATCCCGGCCAGTTCTGGGACGCATTCCAGTTTTTCAGACAAGGCATCGTACTGCACGAGATTGTGGAAATTCGAGTGCCACGCGACCGCGTGGTCAAGGTGAAAAGCGCCAAGGTCCAACCCACGGTTAGCGAAGATGACACATATAAGCTCTACCGTTGGACGAACTCGAATCTCGCGCGGCTCTCCGATAAAGATTCGGACCTAAGCGAGCCTCCACCGGCAGACGGCCAGCTCACGACTTTCCAGAGCTGGGACAGTCTCGGCCAGTGGTTTCACAGCATGTTCGCGCCACGCGCCGTGCCCACGCAGGAAATTCAAGCTAAGGCCACGGAGCTGACGCGCGGCGCGACGACGGAATCCGAAAAGATTCATGCCATCTATGCCTTTGTCTCAACCAGGTATCGCTATATCGGGATCGCCCTCGGAATCGGGCGGATGCAGCCACATCCTGCGGCGGATGTCCTCAGCAACGGCTACGGTGACTGCAAGGACAAACACACCCTGCTCAGTTCGTTGCTTGCGGCAGCCGGAATCACGGCATACCCGGCGTTGATCAATTCGCAAACGAAAATCGATCCCGACATTCCTTCACCGGCGCAATTCGATCACGTCGTCACAGCGATTCCGCAGGGAAAAGGATTTCTTTTCCTCGATACGACGCCGGAAGTCGGGCCGTTCGGCTTTCTTACGGCGAACCTGCGCGATAAAAAAGCGCTCGTTCTCAGCAATAGTGGAGCAGCACAGTTAGTTCAGACCCCGGCCGATCCGCCATTTCCTTCGTATTTCAATTTCGAAGCCAATGGCACGCTCGACGCTGCGGGGACACTTGACGGCAAAGTCCAGATGACCTTCCGCGGCGATGGCGAATTGCTTTACCGAATGGCGCTCCGGCAGGCGGGCCAAGCTGATTGGAAGGCCGTAATGCAGAAGGTCTCGCAGAATCTGGGATTCGGCGGAACTGTGAGCGATGTGACTGCCACGTCGCCGGAAGCGACGGATAAGCCTTTCCAGATCGACTACAGCTACAAACGCGAGAAGTACTCGGATTGGGATGATCGCCAAATTACCCCGCCTTTTCCGCCGATTCTTATCCCAACCGCTCCAGACGACAAAGACAAGGATGCAAAGCCGATCCAACTGGGCTCGCCGGGGGTGGCCGATTACAAAGCCGCGATCCTATTGCCTCCCAACTCTTCTCCGCAATTGCCTCCATCCATACACTTAAACGAATCCTTCGCCGACTACAACGCGACGTATTCCTTCTCGGATGGAGTGCTTCACGCCGAGCGCCGGCTGGAAACCAAATCGCGTGAGTTGGCGCCTGGACAGGTATTGCCATATCGAGCATTCACGAAGGCGATTGTGGATGACGAAAACAGGTACATCCCTCTCTCTGGCGGCGGTGTCGGCCTAGCCGCCGATGTCAGTGGAACTCCAGAGGCGCGCAATCTCTACGAGGAGGGACGGCAAGCCTGGCAGTTGCACAATTGGCCTGAGGCCAGCGACGCCTTCCAGCGAGCCGTCGACAAGGATCCGAAATTCGCTCAGGCCTGGATCGCGCTCGGCATGCTGCATGCTGGCACGCAACCCGCTAAGGCAATCGAGGAGCTACAGAAAGCTGTCGCACTGGAGCCCAATCAAACGATGCCATACCAGGCGCTTACTTCCCTTCTGATCAGTCAGCACCGTCAAGAAGATGCGCTTACAAGCTGGAAGCAATTGGAGAAAGCAGATCCCCAAAATCCGGATGCCCGGGAACACATCGCCGCAATCTTGATGGTTCTCAAGCGGTACCCTGAAGCGGCGCCTGAGTGGGAGACGGCATTGCGTCTCGAACCCGCCAAATCAGTGCTTCTTGTTGCGTTGGGTGAAGCGTATGTGCGCGCGGGCGATAAAGAAAAGGCCCTCTCTACATTTGAAAAAGTGCTCACGGACCAGCCTTCCGCGAACAACCTGAACGGCATCGCTTACGCGCTGGCGGATACTGGCCTGCAACTGGACGATGCGTTGAAGTATGCCGAGCGAGCCGTAAAAATCGAGGAAGGCGAGACAGTCAATATCGATCTCGATGATCTGAATGTAAAACAACTAGGGACGGTTCAGGCTCTCGCGTCTTATTGGGATACCCTTGGCTGGGCGTATTTCCGTCTAGGCCATATTGATCAGGCTGAGAAGTACATCAAGGCGGCCTGGCTCGTAGCCCAAGATCCCGTCGTCGGTGATCATCTCGGACAGATCTACGAAAAAGAGGGAAAACGGCAGGAAGCGATCAAGGCGTATTCGAACACGCTCGCAACCCACCATGCACCGGACGGCACCGAAACGCGATTGGATGCGCTGCACCCTGGAGAAGCGGGCACCGGGTGGGGCGGTCTCGGGCTGCAAAACACGCGCATCACGGACGTTGAGGTCTCGCCCAAGCCGAAGAAGCATGTCAGCGCCGAATTTTTTATTCTTCTTTCTCCGGGCCCAAAGGTCGCGGCCGTAAAATTCTTGAACGACAACGATCAATTTCCCGGAGCCAAGGAGGCGCTGAAAGCCGCAAAGTTCGAAATGTCATTTCCCGATGATGGTCCGGTAAAAATTCTGCGGCGTGGGTTCATCGACTGTGAGCCCGAACTTACGGAATGCACGATCGCACTAATCCCGCCGCCCGAAGTCCGCTCGGTGAATTGACCCGACCCTTGGGCTGAGGACAAGAGGCCATATTCTTCACGAGAATTTCCGCCGGTCCGGACAGGATCGTTGTCCCGTTTGCCCTGACGCTGGAACAGACCGAACTCACTGCCGCGGATGAGCGAAGGATCTCTCCTCAGGTTTAGTCCAAAACCGGTCGCCCGAGTCAAAAAAAACAGCCCCGGCCGAAGCCGGGGCTGTTGGTAGTCCGCCAGGTACAGGTAAATGTTGTAGGGGCGCTGCTTGCTGCGCCCGATCTAGTCGCCGGCCACGGTTGCAGGTTCAGACGTCACGGCCGATGCCTCATCGGCGCCGTCCGCGGGCTCGGCACGCTTCACGGTCGCGCCCGGAACTGCCGTCAGAATCTCGTCCATCGTGCCGATCTGCATCAGCGGCTCCGACTTCTTCTTCAGCACGAGTTCCTCGTAAATCTTTCGCACCTTGGCCGCTTCCTCATACGCCTGCTTGCGGCGGATGCGGTCTTCCTCGGCCGCGGTGAGCGGAATGTCGTGCTCCAGGTGACGCACTCGAGATGCATCGTCGGCGTCAATCTTCAGCGAGGTCTCGTATGTGCCGATATCGACTTTTTTGTTCTTGGCGTAGATTTCATGCTTGCCGTGCTTCTTGTACCACTCGGCGACGGTCGCATTCTTGTGCATGTTTTCGATGATCTGCCGCCAGCCCACGCCGGTGTTGTACGCGCAGAACGAAATTTCGCCCTTCTGCGTGGCGTAGGGGATGATGCACATCTCGGTGCGGCGGAAATCGTAATTAAAAAGATCCTGAAACCACATGCCGGCGATGAACAGCATGTTCCACGGATCTTCGGCGCGCCGCTTCATGGCGTCTTCGTACGTGCGATTGGGATTGGTGCGGCCGTATTTGCGGTCGGAATTCTTGGAAACGGCCCAAGTCTTGTCGAACTTCTTGAGGATGTCTTTCACCTTCAGGCTTGGCGGCGCCTGGAACGGGCTGTAGTTCCTCAGCATCGCCAGCGCCATCATGAACGCCGAGAATTTCTTGCTGCGCGCGGCGTCAGTGATTGCGCTTACGTCCTTCACCAGCTGCGGAGCGTTGAGGAATCGCGAAATCGGCGCCCACTCCTTGGTTTCCTTGTGGACCATCAGCGCGGTTCCTACGCCGCAGTTCGGGTGGCAACCGCAGGAAAGCGCGCCCCACTGTGCGTCGGGGCCGTGCACCATGTCGGCGAAGCCGGCAAAGGGTGAAATGAACGACAGCGGGAACCAATCGCGCGTCGGTTCAACTTTGCCAACCTGCGTGCTGACGTCTTGCGCCAGGTGCGAGAGCGTGTAGCGCTGGCGGAGACGGCGTTCCGGAGTGATGTCCTCGTCGCGGCCGGTAAACGAAACCGGCTGGAACGAAAGGAACGCGATTTTCTTCGGATTCTCCATCGCGAACTTGACGATCGGGCCAACCTGATCGTTGTTCACATTGTTGACGATGGTAGTTACCAGCACGATTTCGACGCCCGCCTCGTGCAGGTTATCAATCGCGCGTATCTTCACGTCAAACAGGTTGCCCACCTGGCGGTGGCTGTTGGCGTCGTTTCCGATGCCGTCGAACTGCAGGTACGCGTAGCGCAAGCCTGCTTCGAAAGCCTTCTTCGCGAATTCCTTGCTCTTGGCGAATTCGATGCCGTTGGTGGCCGCCTGCACGCTGTTGTATCCAACTTTCCGCGCATAGCGCACAGCGTCCAAGAAATACGGAGACATGGTCGGCTCGCCGCCCGAAAACTGCACGGACATCTGCCGCTTCGGCTTGATCTTCGTGGCGTTGTCCAGAATTTCCTGAATTTCTTCCCAGCTCAGTTCGTGGACGTAGCCCACTTGGTTGGCGTCCATGAAGCAGGGATCGCACATCATGTTGCAGCGGTTCGTCAGGTCCACGGTGAGCACTGCGCCGCGGCCGTGCCGCACCGTGCTCGATCCGTGGTTGTGAAGTTTTTCGTCGTTGTGCGCCGGAATATCGCGTCCCGGAAAATTCCCTTCAATCCATTCGAGAAACTTCGCGTCGATGGCCATCAGGTCTTCGTACTTGCCGTGAATGGCGCACTCTTTCACCATCCACACCTGGCCATCGCGCTCAATAATTTGCGCTTTGATTTCGCCAACCTTTTCGTGCACCAGGTCGGTCCAATCCTTTTTGCCATCGATGATCGATTCGCGCGCTTCCTTCACGCACGCCGGACAGAGTGAATCAGTTGTCCGTGGCCAGCCCAGCGTGGGCTTCGATTTTTCCCACGACTTCAGCAGCGGCTTGTCCGACCACTTCGGCGTGAACGAAGGGTTCGGGTTGTGCTTGTTGAAAAATTGAATCGTGTCGAAGGTCACGCCCGCAGTTTTGCAGACCGCCCAATCAAAAGTTTTCCAAAGTTGATTGCCTACTGTCTTCGGCATAGTCCTCCACCTTCCTTCGCGGTAAAGCCGCTAAAAAGACTTATGAATTTTTGCTTCTGCCCCGCCCCAGGGGCGGCATCCATTGGCGGCTGCGGATACCCGCAGATAGCCGTAAATGGTTACCGTACCGTAGTTTGAGGCTACCTTTGGGCCCCGTCTACGCCGGAGCATCCAAGGGGGTAAATGGGGGGTTGAACGGCAGTCACAGGGCCTAACCGGATGCCCAAGTACCACGGGGTCCAGCGGCGCGGGATGGTACTTTTTGTGAAAATGGCGAAGTGTTCTGCTAGATGGATTTTAGTCATCAAATCTAAACGTTAAAAGGCGGGGCAAGTTATTGAAAACAAAGAATGGCGGACGATACGAAGAGACATTTTTGCTACAGCGCTGCCGTGCTTTATCTTTCAATCTCGAAACAACTTTCGGCCAGCGAACCGGGCCGAACGGGTCACTCCAGGTTCAAAGGAGTACGCAGGACGCCAATCGCGAAGTGCGCGAGCAGCGGCGCTTCGTCGTCGAGTTGAATCCAGCGGATCACGCAATGGTCTTTCATGTATTGGGAGACTTTGGCCTCGGTGATCCCCAAGTACTCTCCTAGCTTTTCCTTGATGCCTCCTTCAGGGTAGCCGCGCCCGGCGCGCGGGTTCTTCCCGCCGCCGCGTCCCGCGCGCACGAGGTTTCCGCAGGCGATGCGAAGTGTCTGGCAGGATTCGACATAGTACGAAGTAATCTGGTCCGAGTCCGACAGCAAAAGCACGCCGGGACTGGCGGGAGCATCGTCGGATTCGTCCAGCCGGTGAGCGGGGCTGGTGACGAGGCGTCGCAACATGGATTCGAGCTGCGCCATCCTGGAAGCCAGGGCCGGATCGCCGGCGCGGCCTTGCGCCGAGCGTTCGGAAGACAGCCGCGGAGTCGGGGCTTCGATTACGGCGGCGGGCGTCGCGCGCGCCGATGGCGGGGCAATGCGCTCTTGCCGTTCCATCGCAGAGGGCGGAGCCGACGGCTCGTGGACGGCCGCGAGCGATGCCGGTGTTGCGGCGAAGGCTTGCGCGGGGAGCCCCGATTGAGCCAATCCGTCTTTTCGCCGGCGACCGCGGCCGCCGCGGCGTCCGCGCCGTCTTTTTTTTCGCGTTGGATCGGTGACTGCGCCGTTCGCGTTCACATCTTTGGGAGATGCAAAGGCAGGGTCTTCGGCGGGCGATAGAATTTCGCCGGATTCATTTGCGTAAATTGTTGGAGGGGCAGTTTCTTGGAGACCCTGTGTCGAAGTATCGGCGGATTCTGAAGCTGCTATTGCGTGCTCAGGCCTCTTGATTTCTTCGTGGGGAGGCGGAACTTCCAGGCCCAACCGCGTGAGGGCTTCTTCGGCTTTTTTCTTCCAGTCGGCGCGGCGAAAACGCTGCGCGGCAATGGTGTACCAGTTGCCGGCTTCGCTTGTGTGTTCCGCTTTTTCTTCGAGGGCGCCCAGTTCCCACGCGACCATCGCGTCGTGCGTGCGATCAAAAAGCTCGGAAAGTTTCGCGGGTGCGTCAGCGCTGTTTTTGGCCTTGCGTATCCGGGCCTGAATTTGTCGCCAGTCAGCCATGTGGGGGTATTGTAACAGTGACCGAAGGTTAGTCCAATCGAGTCTGCGCGGGTTACGGGCGGGCGATTGTGGTTTCGCGCCGTGCTATATTTTCTCTTATCTGCGAGCGCGTGCGCTGGCGAGGAGGAACGAAAAAAATGGAACGCTTGGTTTGCGCTGTCGCGCTGCTGCTTCTGGGGCCTGTCGCGGTGGCGCAGTCTGGATTTGAGCCACTGAATCGGTGGAAGGCAGACATGCTTGCGGGCAACCAGACGGCGCTCGCGTCACTGTATTTGAAAGTTCCTCCGAGCCAGGTGCAGACGCCGGAAGGCAAGGTGCAGGATGCGGCTGAGGAGCCTCGCTTCTGGTCTGCGCTCGCGGCTAAGGGTCCGACGGACGTCAACGTGAAAGTGCTTGACGTAGAGCGCCCGCAACCAGGGCAGGTGAATGTGATTTTTCGAGTTGAGATGATGCTGCGGACGAACTCAGGCGAAAAGCCGTTCGTGGTTGAGGGTGCGCAGGTTTGGATTCAACAGAGTGGCGATTGGCGAATCGCGGCAACGCAAAGGGGCGACCTTCAACCAAATCCGCAGCGTCGTCTGCCCGAGCCTGCCAAGCCGAACGTGGATCTTTATCCCTCACCGGACAAGGCTCAATCCGAGATCAGCGCCGCGCTCGCCGCCGCGGCGAAAGACCACAAGCGCGTGATCCTGGTATTCGGCGCGAACTGGTGCTACGACTGCCACGTTCTGGATGCGGCCTTTCATTCGCCCAACATCGCGCCGCTGGTTAACAAGAATTATCACGTGGTCCACGTCAGTGTGGGTGACGAAGGGAACAAGAATCTGGATCTTGCGGAGAAATATGGCGTGCCGCTGAAGAAATCGGTGCGCGTCCCAAGCCTTGCCGTGCTCGACCCTGACGGCAAGGTGGTTTACAGCCAGAAACAGGGCGAGTTCGACGACAGCACGCGCATTGGCAGACTTGATGTGGTCTCCTTCCTCAAGAAGTGGGCGCCTGCCCATGCGAGCTAAGCTGACGGAAAAGGCTCCTAGCCGGTGAGGTTTAGAACTTCAACCGCTGTCACCGGCTCCTCTTCGAATATCAGTTGCGAGTCTCCGCCAGCCATTATTTTTCGCCACCGGTGAAATGCCAACCAGAGGGCAGTCACAAAAGCGACGAATGGGAAAAACCAAAACGGCTCCGCAAGAGTCCAAGTCTCGATCTCGGCCGTTACCGAAGTGAATGCAAAATAACCGAACACAAAGAGGAGCGCGGTAACAATCCCATTGCTTCTGAATTTTGGAAGCGAGCAGGCGAACGGGATCTTGCGGAATCCGATGAGCAAGCCCTCCATCAAGAGGACACACCAGATTGCAACCAACGATGTATGGAGCACGCCAACGCGCCAGCCCCAGAAATGCGAGTACACCGGGAGGCAGAACAAAACCAAAGAAGGCACAACGAATGTAAGGATGACTTTTCGCGCCAGTGGCGTGCATTCGCGGGTTCGAGGATCGACGTTGAACCTGAACACCCAGTTCGCGCGCAGAAGCGCAGGGATTGCGCACACCGCCCACAAACCGACCGTCAAGAAATAGCCCAAGATTAGCGGAGCACTCAGCAGCGCCGCCGATGGCATGGCGCTGAATCCGGGCGATGGTCTTTTGTCGAGCGCCAACAATACTATTTGCGAGGCATTGACGAGACCTAAACTAAGGAATCCCCCGAGTGCAAAGGCTTGCTCTTCGCTGCGAAAAAGCGCCCGGAGAGCAAAACGATAACAAGCGCGTTGCAGGGGAGTCCTCAAGAGAACCCTATCAAGCAGCCCAAAGGCAAGGGAGCTACGCGGCCTACGTCCCGCCGGCAGTTTTACGGCGATCTCGGCACTCTGCGTGAAACATCGGGTGTAGCAGAGAGAATATGCGGCGATAGACAACACCAGCGCGAAGAGAAGTCCCATAATTGCCGCCCCGCTCAGCGAGGCCAAGGCAGGATCACTCTTTCCGCGAAGCGTTTGGCATAGTCCCAGAAACCACGCCGGGGGCGGTACTTCCTCCCACCTGTACTGAGAATGTAGACGCTCGATTTTGTGTGGTTCAGAAAAGCTCGTTGTAAGCAGAGCCATCAAGAAGAAAATGATTCCGCAGCGGGCGTAAAGGGAATACTTGCGGAAGATACCGTAGGGCAGAAGGGCCATCATGGTTCCCAAGACGGCGAATACCGCCAGAAATCCGAATGCGCTTGCCAATACAACCGAGAGAGTGTGAGTGACAAAAAATTCTGCAAGCACGCGAAATCGTTCTTGGGCGCACACAACGAATGGAAATAGAAGAGAGGACAAAGCGTTCACATCGAGCGATAGAACTACAGCGAGCAGCGAGAGCGCGACCAGATTGGCGAGGAAAATCCGGCGGCTCGAGATTGGAAGAGGCGCCAGGTTCGCGTAGTCGCGACGGTCTGGAAGCAGCCTATCCCACTTCCAAACCGCGACGAAACCGGCGACTACCAATGCAAGGACAATAAAGAAGTACTCGTCGGGTAAAGATGCCGCGTAGGGATCGAAACGGATCGATTGGCCGCGCAGGAAACGCATCAATGATCCGTAGCGGTCCAAAAGAAAGACGGACGCGAAAGCACTCGGTGTGGCAAGGAGCGCCAGAATCGTTCCGATGCTGAGATCCAACTCGCCGGGTTCCACGCCTTCGCTGCCCGCGAAGATTCGATCTTCGCAGTGACGTACGAGCCGAATGAACGGCCCACGCGAGAGTTTTTCCCAATGCTGCGCCATCGACTGCATGGAAGAGCGCTCACGAAGCGCTCATGACCTCGACAATTTCGGTTGCGGTTTGATGGGCGTCTCGATCCGCGGCCAAATAGATGAAGGCGTGCTCCAGCGAAGGCTGCCCGACCATTGTTTGCAATTCGGTCGTAGGAGCATGCGCGATCACCCTGCCCTTCCTGAGAACCATCACATGCGAGCAGACTTTTTCGACGACTTCGAGGACATGAGAGCAATAGAAGATCGCCTTGCCGTGTTCACCTAGCGTCTTGATCAAATTCTTGACGACGATTGCGGAGATGACGTCGAGCCCCGAGAGAGGCTCATCCAGAATGAGAATCTGGGGATCATGCATAAGCGCGGCGATCAACAGAATGCGCTGCCGCATTCCTTTTGAATACGATCCGATGGAGGAGTGCCCGTACGGCGCGAGCGAAAAAAGCGATAGCAGCGCGTCGATTTTCATTTCCATTTGCCGCCGCTCCATTCCGCGCAGCGCTCCCACCAGTTCCAGATACTCCCAGCCTGAAAGGAAAGAGTAGAGTTCGGGTTCTTCGGGGACATAGCCCAAGTGGCGTCTATAGGCGACAAGATCTTTGTGAATGTTCGTGCCGAGCGAGAACACATAGCCCCGCGTTGGCTCCGACAATCCCGTAAGCATCCTGACGATCGTGCTTTTCCCGGCCCCATTGGGTCCGAGGCAGCCGAGGACTTCTCCAGGGTGCAGGCAAAATGTGACGTCGCTGACGGCGGGCACCGCCGTGTAACATTTCTTCAAGCCCTTGGCCTCTAGCGCGATCATGGCGAAATTTTATTCGTGCGCGTATCCTCAGGCGCGTCGACTGGAGTTCGCCGGATGCGGCGTCGCTCTGAGCGCTGCTTTTCCGCTTCTGCCCTTCGGGACTCCGCAAGAAACGCCACTGCCTGTGCCGCGTATCGGGAAAATAGGACCTTATCAAGTGGACTGACGTGTTTGGTGAAAGCCGCTTGGGTCTCGAGCGCACGAGTCTGCCATGCGTTTACAGAACTGGTCAGAGAATACGCCCACCCGCAGAGCAGCAAAACGCTGATCGCGGCACCGCCCGCCAATTTCCACACGCCGGAACGCAATAGCCATTGGCGTAGCAGCGATAGCAGGCAATCGACGAGCAATCGGGCGCCACGCTCCGGGGGCGACTCGTCGAAAATACATAACATTTCTTCCCCGAATCGCTCTCGGAAGCGTTGAGGATGCAAGAGAACCAAGACACGATAAAGAGATCGTTTCATACGAGGCCGCTTCGTTCGACGGCAGGCAAGTGGAGTTTGGCTTCTTTCAACACCGCTCTGAGACGCTCGAGGTCCGCTGATAGAACACGGCGGCCAAAGGCAGTCAGCCGGTAGTAATGCCGGCGCGAGTCCTCATTAGCGGCCCGGCGGGGAGCATCGTTCACTAACCCTCGATTCATGAGTTTTTCGAGATTGTCGTACAAGGTTCCCGGGCCGAGCTCGTATTGCCCCTGGGATTGGCGCGCCACTTCCTGCATGATCCCGTAGCCGTGGCGGTCTTCACCCGCAAGGGCGAGCAGAATGTGGAGCGCCGCGGGAGAAAGAGGGAGGAAAGGCTTGAGGTTTTCTTTCATAGTCGACTTCCGATATATCAGATTCCGAGTGTTCCGCCAAGCGAATGCAGGCATAGCCCGGAACCTAGACGCGGGGCACGGCGCAAGGCAAGATGCGAGCCAAAGAGATGGCGCTAGACAGCGAAGCGCGGCGCTTTATCGATACAGTTCCCCGAAACTCGAGTTCACGATGCAATCAGTGATAATCGAGGCCGAAATAACCAGTGCAAGACCAATCATCGGCCGTGAGCGCCGCCCAAAGCCCCATAGACAGCTCAGTCGGGTCAGCCGGGGATTGTATTTCAGGGCACCGTAGGCTACACGGCGGACACGATCTCAACCGAAATGTAGGTTCTAAGCGCCATGGTGCGCGGACATGAAGGCGTACGAGTTTGTACCTTGCGGCGAGGTTACAGTGGATCGTGAGGATGGATGAGTAATGAACCGAGACAGTGGGTCGCGTTTGGACCGTTGACAGTCGACAATCTGATGGATGAACTTCGGTTGAAAGCTTTCGCTGTAACGAACCAAGGGCTCCATCAACTAATCGATGCGCGATTCCCCGGACTCTCTGCCGGCGGTGCGGACCGTCCTTCTCCCGTTTGGTATTACGAACGGATCATCGAAATGCTCGACGAGATCAGGGACCATTATCAAGAACTTATCCAAGCGAGGGACTGCCAACTTGAGAACGGCGGTAAAAGTATTTACGATCGGGACTTCGATGAGCTCAAGTTTCGATTTCGCAAACAGTACAAGCAAGCGTAAGCATGCAGAGACAATGTCCTCATTGCGGTGCGCAACTTCACGGGGACAGCGATGAACCAGACCGCCCCGCTACATGCTGGATGTGTACCTTGCCGATACCCCAGGACGTAACCTCGGGCGAGAAGAGTCCTCAAACAGTCGCGCTGAGGCGATCGAAGGCGGAGAAAAAGTCGGCGGCCATCCTCGTGCCGAAAGACTCGGGACCGGCGACGAAAAACCTGGCACTCCCACGAAACAAGGTGATAAAGATTTTCGTCGTCAGCGGTTTGTCGCAGGGGATGGAATTCGATCTATCGAAACCGCTGACGACGATCGGTCGAATGCATGCCGGCGCTGATATTCAGATTGATGACCCGGAGGTTTCACGCGTCCACTGCGCCCTGGCGGTGAGGCGCGAGGCGATCTTGTTACAGGACCTGGGCTCGACGAACGGAACCTACGTCAACGGTTCGCGAGTGCTCGCCATACAATTGGAACCGATGTCGGCTTTTTGCATTGGCGACTCAGTTTTGCAGGTCAAGGTGCTTTCCGAAAGAGACATCGCCGGCAAGACGAGCAAAGCGTAAGAGCCTTTTTCCTCGCGTTCACTCACTCGAAATACGGACTGGCTATTTGGCTATGTGGGCTTTGAAACCCTGGGCGGCGAGACGCTGCTCGGCGGCCTCGATGTCCTTGGAGTTGTCGTAGGGGCCGACCTGGACGTTGTAGGAATGCATCCAGAGGTGATCCTTGTGAACGCAGATTGCGTGGAAGCCCAGATGAGTGAGTTGATCCACCGCGTTGTCAGCCCAAGTTGCGTCCTTGAACGATCCAACCTCCAGATATGAAGGGGGTGCGACAGAATTGCTCGCCGGGCTTACGGGGGAACTCGCTGTTTTTGCCGAGACTGAAGTCGATGGGGTCGAGGCGGCGAGCGGCGCGGCGTTCAGAGCGATTGCCGGGGGTGTGGCGGCTGGCGGCAAGGGGAGTGCTGCGTTCGTGATTGAGTTGTGTTGAGTTGGCTTCGCCTCAGCTCGTTCATGGGCCTCTGCTTTTTTCATCATGGCCTCGAAAGTCATCGAGGCGTGACGCGGGTGGAGATTAGCCACGGAATCGGATGGCTCAGGGGATGAATCGTCGCCAGCGGAAAGCGCATCAGCAGCAGACTCGTCTGCAATTGCGCTGGGCGGTAACGTAACAGCCAGCGCGACAGGCTCGGCCTTTGCCTCCCCCGATTGAGGGAGGACGCCGGCTGATGCCATGCGAGGTTGTGTTGTCGCCGACCGGGTGTGACTCTTCTTACTGGCCACCAAGCCGAAGGTGACAACTGCGCTGACAACGCAGACACCAACGATCGCCGCGACTCGCGCCAAGCGAACTCTGGCCGGGGTCAGCAATTCTTGGCCACGGAGGAACCAGTTTCGCAGCGCGGGCTGCGCGGAACGATTCAGCTCGACGCCAGCGCGGCGAACCTGCCGAGCCAAGGAATCGATTTGGGATGCCGCCGCACGCGCCATTTGAATTCCACTATGCAGCAGCGGCTGGAGATCGAGCTTCTGCGTGCGTGCGGCAGCGGGATTTATACACGCCTCCAGAGCCGCGTCGAGCTCTTGGACGGACTGAAAGCGCTTTGCCGGCTCCTTGCGAAGGCATTTTAGGATCACCGCTTCAACTTGGGGCGGGAGTGTGGGAAGGATTTCGGATGGGCGCTTCGGCGCCTGCTGGATGTGCTGTACGGCGATGGTGATGGCACAATCACCCGAGAAGGCCCGCACTCCCGTAACCATTTCGTAGAGCACCAGGCCGAGCGAATAAATATCGGTCTGAGGCGTTACGGCCTTGAGTTCCACTTGCTCTGGAGCCATGTACTCGGGGGTTCCCACCACGGTCCGGGTCATTTGGCAGTTTTCTTGAAAGAGCCGGGCGATGCCAAAATCCATGATCTTCACGTTGCCACTGCGGTCAACTACGATATTCCCCGGCTTCAGATCCCGATGGACGATGCCCTGGTGGTGGGCTTCGTGGAGGCCAGCGCAGATTTGGCGAGTGACGTCGATTGCATCGCGCACAGAGAGGGGGCTTACGCGCTGGAGTTTGGCGTGCAGGCTTTCGCCGTCGATAAATTCCATAGAGATACAGGCGGTAGCGTTCAAGCGGTTGAATTCGTAAATGCGGCAGACATTCTTGTGGGTAACTTTACGCGCGAGGCAGACTTCGCGGCGCAGGTTTTCGCGGGTGGTAGAGTCGGAGGCAATCTCCGGCTTAAGGATTTTGAGAGCGACCACTTCTTCGGTTTCGAGGTCGTGAACTTTGTAAACGATACCCGAGCCTCCGGTGCCAATTTCGGAGAGAATCTGGTAGCGGGCCGGGATTTCCGGAGCGATTCGGGCGGGACCGGGCACGGCGAAATTATTGGACTTTCGCTCCGTGTCTGCCAGCCTTGTCAAAGCCACATCGCGAATCGCCATTATGGAACCGCCCCCGTTTTTGGGTGTAGCCAGGGGAGAATACGAAAGGCGAACGGACCACGCCATCCCCGATCAGGCCTAGCACTCTTAGTACGATAGAGCTAAGGCCCAGAGACGGTAGCTGGTCGGACGTCCCCGCCCGAGACTCGGGCAGGCAATAGCAATAGCCCCCTGAAGGGATGGGGCTACACAGGCAAGGCTGGCTGAAAGCCGCTGGCGCTACGTTCTAGAGACTGGAAGTCTGGACACTGGAAGCTGGAAAGGACACATCAGAAGATAAAATCAGGCGGGCTTTAGAGTCCACACGCGAATGGCTTTGACCGGGGTGGTGGGGCACACGACTTCACAGGCTCCGCAGCCGACGCATTTATCGTTGACGATGGGGTTGGCGTTGTACTGTTTTTCGTCCCATATGATTTTGACCGCGTCGTAGGGGCAGGCTAGCTCGCAGGCGTCGCATTCTTTTTTGCCGAGAGAAGTAAGGCAGATGTTAGTGTCGACGAGCGCTTCGCCGATGATGTATTTATTTTTCTGCTGGAGAGGGAGTGCGGTCAACGCGCCGGTAGGACAGACCTGAGTGCAGTCATTGCACGTTTCCAGGCAATATTTGTAGTCCCTATCAAATTTGATGACGGGCGCTGCAAAGCCCGCCAGACCCGCCTCATGGCCTGTATCCGGGTGAATGATTTCCGTCGGGCAGGCGTGCACGCAGTTGTTGCAACGGATGCACAGGCCCGCGAAACGATCTTCCGGAACGGCGCCGGGAGGGCGCAGCAGCGTGTCACTTTTGCGGTATCGCGCGGCTCCGAGACGGCGCGCCCCAAAGGCGAGCAACGCGCCAGCGCCGCCGGCGAAAAACACGCGGCGAGCGGCGTTGAAATTCTTCGTGCGCTGACTTACGGATTCACGACGAATTGCGCCGACTTCAGGGGTTGAAGCCGCGCTGATTTTGACGAGCTTAGCAGCGGAGCTCCCTTCGGCTTCGCTTAGGGCAGGGAAGCTCCGACCTCCAAAAAACTGAGCCCACAGCGCCTTGCGCATCGCAAACAGCATGTCTTGCAAGCCGCTGAGGGGGCAGATGCGGACGCACCAGAGCATGCCAAACACAAAAGTGCCTCCCACCAAAACACCCAGGCCCAAGCAGACCAGAATCACGGAGTAAGGATTCGTCGCCTTGTTGATCGCAAACGGACTACTGAAGATGCAGAGTGGATCCATCCACAGGAGCACCGGGTAGCCAACCACAGCGCCTGCTATCGTCAGGATTGCGACGTATCTGCCGATAGGCGGGCACTTGCTCCAAAAGCTGGCCTTGCGTAATCCCAGGTGGTTGGTATTTTCGAGAAGAAAGCCGGTGGGGCAGAGGTACAGGCAGAACCAGCGCTTCTTAAATGAACTTGCCACGAGTACGGCCAGCGCAAGAACCGCTCCGACACCGATGGACCGCGCGGCGATACTCGAGGAGATAGCAACGAAGGGGCTGATCTGTTGGAGGAATCTTGGCGCCATTACCCAGGGGACCAACGGCCAAACCAGCACGAGGGCGCCGACAAAGCATGTCAGCTGAATCAGCCGTCTCGGCACGCGCCGAAGAAACGTCATCCCAAATACGCCCCCTGTTGATGCAGCAAGTTCTGCAACTTGGCTACATTTATGTGGCGAGGCTTACACTTATTTTGGATGCACAAAGCGGCAGCGAGGCCTGCAGCCTGTCCGGTAACCCAGCAAACGGGGATGAGCCGGGCGATATCTGCAACTTCGAATTCGGCTGATATGCATCGTCCGGCAGCGAGCACATTTTCGACCTTGGCGGGAACGAGAGAGCCGTAGGGAATCTGGAATTCGGGCGCATTCGCATACGCGCCGGAATAGCCAATTACATCTTGAAATTTAGCGCCGCTGTGGATTTCCTGAGCCGTGAGTTTCTTGACGCCGTCGAGGAGCCTGCTGAGGCGCACACCTAGTTGAGGGGCTGTTTCAGTCAAGTAGACCTCTTCGTTTCCCGGCTTTTGACGGAGCTTCTCGACGTTGCTCCAAGTCCCTTGGCGATGCTTGAGTTCGAGGGCGGTGAGGTCCGCGATATCCAGAGCGTCGCCGACAGGGCCTCGCATGTTGAGCCAGTTCACATGGGGCGCCGGGGTTGAGTTCCCGGCGTGACCATTGAAATCGGTCACACGGCCCTTGGAGGGACGGCCCGACGAGGGCTTGCCTACCGCAGGGTGCTCCGGGTCTTCCGAGCCTCGTCCGGGGGCCATATCGACCTCGTTGATATTCCCGATTCGGCTGATCAGACCGATGTTGGTTTTAACTTTTTCAAAAGCTGCGCCTGCAGCCGCGTAAATATCACCGTCTCCCGAGCAATCGATCACGATGTCGGCAAGGATCGCCTGTCGCCCCGACTTGCTTTCGAAAATGGCGCCGCGCACGGCCCGGTTGGCATCTACGATGGCGTCGACGCCCCAACAATCGAGATAGGCGGTGATTCCCGAATCGAGGACCATGTCTGCCAACAAATATTTGAAGGCCTCCGCGTCGATGGTCGGGTAAATGGGAGCTTTGTTGCGATCGATGATTCCGTACTTCATCACGTCCAGCTTCTTCATCATCTCTTCGCCGATGCCGAAGATGACCTGCTCTTTATTCCGGTTGTAAAGCGGGAAAATTCCCAGGACGAGGCCGCCGGTGGCGAGGCCTCCGAGATAGCCGTACCTTTCCACTAAGGTGACATCGACGCCGAGGCGTTTGGCCGAGAAGGCGGCTGCGGTGCCCGCGGGGCCGCCGCCGACAACGAGGACGCTGGTTTTGTGCAAAACCGGCACTTCCCTTCGCGGTTGCACGACGGTCTCACCAGAAAGCGTCGCTGGAACCCTGTGCTCGGTTTCAGTAGGTGAGTGAGTGACGGCTTGTCCGCCGACATCAGCGGCTAGCGCTGACGATATTGGAGTCAGCGATCCGGCCGCAAACAATCCCCCTGCGGCAATCGAACGGCGCATTAATTCTCTTCGGGTCAGGTCTTTTGGCATGGGTCCACCGTCTGATAGTTGGTCGGTCCGAACCCGATTCCGGGTTCTTGATCCATTCGTGCCAATACTATACCCAGCGCGAACGAGCCGCCAACTGCTGATTAGTGGTATGGCCTCCATTTGAACTACTCCTGCTTCATTTCTCCGGTAACGACGTATCGGGCAATCGCAAGCCGTAGGGGCTCGCAAGATTTTCGAAGAGAGATTTCCGCGGCTGAGAAAGAGACGGATGAGCGCTTCGACCAGAGCAAAAACAGGTTGAAGATGAGTTAGAGTTATTACAGACTGCGCACGACATTAAGGCTACGTGTGTCGTTGTGCGTCCGCATGATGGCACGGACGTGACGGGGAGGAAGGCATGCCGGGAACGCCGTATCCGAAAGAGCAGATGCATCGCATCGTTTACACGAAACTTTCGGAACAACAGATTGCAGACAAGCTGAGCGCAGTGAGCGGGCCGACGAGTGTTTCACCCCTCGCCGACGTGTTCGCTGGCAAGTCGATTCGGATCGTCACGGATAAAGGCCCGGCGCTTGCGTATACGTTCAAAGGGACCAAACGCCTTTCGGTGGCGGAGAACGGCGCGGGTGCGGTGGAGACGGGATACGGTGCGCTGACTCAGGGTAGCCTTGCATTCTTCACGCACATGATTCCGAATACGCAGCGCGGCTATGCGGTCGTGGTCGACCAAGACACGAACCTGGCGACGGTATTCGAATTGTGGTTCAGCGGTTATGAGGACAAACGCGAAGTCCAGCGCGAGATTTATTACGGCTACGTGGAGCAGTCGGGCCAAGAGGCACCGAAAAATCGACATGTGGTGACGAACCGCGTGGAGGGCAAGGGCTTCTATTGGAAGCAGGACAATGGCGCGGAGACGCTGGAGTTCTATCCCTCGGCGGCGTACTCGCATTTTGTCGAGCTATCGCGGCTGGGCGGCGAACTGGGGTTTTGCGGGCCTTCCGACTACATCAAGATCGATGAGAACCGTTATATCTACACGCGCACCGAATGCGAGTTTTCCGGCACGTTCACGGCGTACGTGATGGACCTGAACCGGATTGAGCAGGTCGGCATGCGACTCGGCTTTAACGCTGATGACGCCCTGGAATATTACGTTTTTCGCGGGAAGGGCGAGTGGTTGGGGCAGCTCGCGCAGTTCGAAAAATTCGGTGACGAGAGCGGGAATCCGGTGCCGGCGGCCGCTCAGGGGCAGACTCCGGCGAAAGGCGCACGGCGTGTTTATCGGCCGCTTAAAACGATGGCGAAAATGACGCCGGCGCAAGTCGATGCTGTTTGCGCGAAACATACGAGCGCATTTCAGCCGCGGGCCATCGCACCCGGTCCCAACGCGCCCGCCGCATCGATGGCCGGGAACCTTGGACCGAATACCGATTGGCTTGCCGGAAAGAGCTTCACGCTGCGCTACGACCACTCACCCGCGATGGAATACCGCTTCGACGATGCCGAGAAACTGAACTGGCGGAAAGAAGGCGGGAGCAACTGGACCAAGGCGCCTTATCGCGCCTACGAGTCGTCGCCGGGCGTGATCTTGTTTGGGCACCTGCTGGAAGGCGAACCGAATCATGACGGGCACTCGATCGTCGCGGATTTCGATCAAGGTCTGGTGACCTGTTTCGACGGCTTTCTGAACACTCCGTATTTTGCGAACGAAGCGGGGGTGAAAATTCACTTTGGCGTGATCGAGATGGAAGGCCTGATTCCGCCGAAGTATCGCCGCCACGTGCTAACGGATGAGATGGTTGGTCGCGCAGTGAGCCAGAACTACGCGCCGGGCCTGACGTCGATGCATCTGTATTCCACGCCGCACTCGCTATCGTGGATCATTTTCACCGGCACCGATGCGGGAGGGTTGGAGTGGAGCGGGCCTGCGTCGTATGTGAAGATCCGGAACGGCTTGTATTTCATGTACTGGCTGGAGGAGGCGTGCAACGGCACGCTCGGGACGATTCTGGTGAACTTGCGCACGATGCGTGACGTGGGAATCGGCTACAACTGCGGCGAAAACGGCCTGAACATGAGCGCGATGGGCGCGCATGAGCGGCTCGCCGGGCAGTTCGACGTGAGGCGCTTTTATCAGGTGAAGTCAGACGGAGGCGTGGTATGACGAAGGAGACCAATTCCACGCGGTCTACGCGCAGGTCGTTTCTGAAGCGCGGAGCGCTGCTGGCTGCGCCGCTGGCCGCTGCAGTGCCCGCGGCGGTGATCGCGGATGACGGGCTGAAGGCACGGCTCGCGCGGCTAGAAGATGAAGCTGCGATCCGCAAAGTGCATCACGCCTGGCTGCGGCAGGTCAATTCTATGCAAACGTCCATGAAAACCGTCAATGCTGGAACGGGTGACGCTGCCACGCCACTGCTCGCTGATTCCCAGGGCGCTGCGCTCGACCGAACTGTGCGGAGCATTACAGCGGATCACGCTGGGGAACCGGATGCGATCGAGGTCGCCGCAGACGGCACTCGCGCTATCGGGCAGTTCCAATGCGCAGTGGAAGTTGAGAACCCAATCGCGCAGGACTGCACGCTGGCGCGGATGGCGCACGCGCAAGGCGGCGGCTTCGTTCGTCAGACAGAGCGCCGCGTGCTAAAGGTCGAATACGTGAAGAACGGCGGCTCTTGGGCGATTGCTAAGGCCGAGTTCGCGCCGATCTGAGTCTGTCTTGAAATTGTAAGCACCAGGCGTACGTGCTTGATTTTTTTTCAAGCGGGGATCGCGGGTGTTAAGGGAAGGCCGACACGCTGCAACAGTTCCTGAAAACGCGTCATTGAGCGTAAGGCGTCCAGGGCCGGATCCATGTGAAGATAGATGAGCCAGTGGGAGTGCTCTTCGTAGGATTTTTCCAAACATTCCATCGCGCGGTCGTTTTCTCCCAAGCCGACGTGGATTCCGGCAAAGAAATAGGGAGCAACATATTTTTGCTTTGCTAGTTTTGCGAGATCATCGAGAATTTCGATCGCTTTCTCTTTCCTGCCCGCAGTGGCGAAAGTTTGCGCTAACGCAGCACGCATCATGGGACTGCCGCCGGACAGGTTCACGCTTTTCTCACCCTCGGCGATAGCCCGTTCATAATGATCCATTTTCCTGAGTAACAGGCTCAGAACCCAGTACGTGACGGGATAGTTAGGATCCAATTCGACAGTTCGCTGGAGTTGTTCGATGGCGTCGTCGTATCGGCGGGCCATGTAGAGCGACCAGCCGATGGCGTCGCCGATAATGAGAGACAACGGATCGAGTTCCTGGCTTTTTCGCATCCGGGCGATGGCTTCTTCGTGGTGCCCCATGGTCATCACATACTCGGCGAACCAGTGGTTGGCAGTCGGATAGGCGGGATTGAGCGCAAGGCTGCGTTTGAACTCGATCTGAGCCTCGTGCCACTGCCAATCGTGAAGCCACAACACGGCGGCGAGAGGCGTGTGGGCTTCGCCGAGATCAGGGTCGAGGCGCAGGGCCTCCATCGCGGCAGCTTTGGCTTTAGGATATGCATCCTTCGACGGAAGATAGCTATTCCATCCGAGTAGCACGTGCGAATCGGCGATTCCGGCGTAAGCGAGAGCGTAGCCGGGATCTTTGTCGACGGCTTGCTGAAAATATTCGATCGCCTTATAGAATCCTTCTTCAGTCCACCTGTTCCAGTGATGACGACCTTGCAAGTAGAGGCGATAAGCATCGGCATCGTGCGTCTGGCGTTTGGTTAGCCGCTTTTTTTCCGCGCGGGTGAGTTTTAGACGCAAGTTCCCAGATATTTCGTTGGAGATTTCGTCTTGAATCGCGAAGATATCACCTGGTTTGCGATCGTATTGTGCGCCCCATAATTGAGAACCTGTTGCCACGTCGACCAATTCAGTGCCAATCCGCAAGGAGCCGCCGCTTTGCATCATTCTTCCGGTGAGCACAGCGCGCACATTCAGCTCACGCCCCACGGCTTGAGGATCAATTCCCCGTCCTTTGTAGCGAAACACCGTACTCTGAGCCATCACTCGGAGTTTTGGGACAGTCGCCAGAATATTGATAAGACTGCCTGCGATTCCGTCGCTGAGATATTCATTCTCCGGGTCGCGACTGGCGTTTTCGAAAGGCAGAACCGCGAGCGAATCGATGATCTTTGAGACTCGTTCGCGGCGGACGGTGCCTGTGTGCGGCGTCGAATCTCGTCCGCT
>DATDIT010000056.1:0-16277 GCA_036520875.1 Candidatus Acidiferrales bacterium | reverse complement strand
GCCGGGGCGGCCTTCCGCTGAAACTCCGCAAAGGTTTTTCCCGATTCAGCCAACTCCTTCAGCAGCGGCGCCGGCTCCCACAGCATTCCGTGTTTCCGATGCAAATCGCGGATGTCCTCGTAGACTTTTTTCAGTCCCACGGAGTCCGCATACCACATAGGTCCACCGCGGAACCCCGGAAAACCGTAACCATTCACGTAAATCGTATCGATATCCCCGGCGCGAAGCGCGTAGCCCTCCTCTAAAATCAGAGCGCCTTCGTTCACCAGCGAATAGATTTCCCGCTCGATAATCTCTTCCACCGGAATCTGCCGCTGGGGAATCGTGGATTCCTCTCTCCATTTCTGCACCAGCATTGCAACCTCGGGATCGGGAGTCGCCCGCCGCTCGGCGTCGTACTTGTACCAACCTGACCCGGACTTCTGGCCCAGCCGACCCATTTCCACCAGACGGTCCTCGATGAATGGCTGGCGCGCGCCCGGTTTTTCCAGGTGCCGGTATTGTTTGCGGATGTGATACGCAATATCCAGCCCGCCCAGATCTCCCACCGCGAGCGGCCCCATAGCCATGCCCCAATCCATCATGGTTTTATCGACAACCTCAGGCGCCGCGCCCTCTTCCACCAGGAATTGCGCCTCGCGAATGTATTGCAGAAACATCCGGTTTCCGACGAAGCCGCGGCAGTTGCCGACCAGCACCCCGATTTTCCCGATCTTCTTGGAAAGCTGCATGCACGTGGCAATCACGTCCTTCCCGCTCTTATTCCCGCGCACCACTTCCAGCAGCCGCATCACGTTCGCCGGACTGAAAAAGTGCATCCCGATCACGGATTCCGGACGCGAAGTGCTCGCCGCGATTTCGTCAATGTTGAGCGTCGAAGTGTTGGTCGAAAGAATCGCGCCGCGCTTGCACACCCGATCCAGTTCCGCGAACACTTCTTTCTTCAGCGGCATGCTTTCGAACACGGCTTCGATCACCATGTCCGCGGCGGCGAAATCGTCATAGCTCAGCGTGGTCTTGATAAGTTTCATCCGCTGATCCACGTAATCTTGCGTAAAGCGGCCGCGCTTTACCGACGTCGCGTAATTCTTTTGAATCGTCGAAAGCCCGCGATCGAGCGCAGCCTGGTCCGTATCTTTCAGTGTCGCGGAAATTCCGGCGTTCGCGAAAACCATGGCGATGCCGCTTCCCATGGTCCCCGCTCCGACAATGGCGACGGAATTCACCGGAATCACCGGCGTATCTCTCGGAACGTCCGGAATTTTGGAGACTTCGCGCTCGGCAAAAAAGACATGAATCAGCGCCTTCGACTCATCGGAGTAAAGGCACTTGTCGAAGAGCCGCGCTTCCTCCTCGCATCCCTTTTCAAATGGCAACTTTGTCGCAGCCTCGATGGCGTCAATGGCCGCAAGCGGCGCAGGCAACCCGCGCTGTTTTTTGCGGACCACCTCTCGCGCCGCCGAAAAAATCGGTTCGTTTTCGTCCGGCGATCCCAGCTTCTCGTCGCGCTCCCGCGTTTTCGGCGCTGGCTTCCCAACAACCGACCGCGCAAACGCCTTCGCGCCCGCAAGCAGATCGCCTTCGATCAGCTTGTCGAGAATCCCCGCCTCGAGCGCTTCCGGCGCCTTCAACGGCTTGCCGTTGGTGCACATCTCGATCGCTTTTGCGACGCCCGCGAGCCGCGGCAGCCGCTGCGTCCCGCCAGCGCCAGGAATGATGCCCAGATTCACCTCCGGCTGCCCCACCCGCGTGTCAGGAGCGGCCACCCGGTAGTGACACGCCTGCGCAACCTCCAACCCGCCCCCCAAAGCGTTGCCATGCAGCGCCACAATCACCGGTTTGCTACAATTTTCAATTCGTAACAAGTATGGAAGAAGATTGATGCGTCCCCCCCTCCCCGACGTCATTTGCACGAACATATTTATGTCGGCGCCGGCGATGAAAGTTTTGCCGGCGCCGATCAGGACGGCGGCTTTCACCGCGGGATCTTTTTCGACGGCTTCGATGGCGGAGGCGAGGCCCTCGGGAACGCCTGGGCCAATTGCGTTTACGGGCGGATTATCGATGGTGATGACGGCGACGTCGCCGTCTTTGCTGAATCGAACCAAGTCGGTCATGGGGTCGGTTTCTCCGGGGCGGATAGTATGGGCGTTTGGTGCGCATTGCAACGGTTTTGGCGGCCGTCAGGCTCGCAGCCGGCCCGTTAGACCCGCCAAATGTTTCGAGTTAGACAGAATTGCTGCAAACTTTTGCGTCGAGTTAGAAACAAAATCACCTGATGATATTAGTACGCGGCGGGGCGATTGCAAGCGGACCTTCGCGCAGGGAGGCTGAGGGTCGGAGAGCCTGGCGTCGTTGACGGGTGGTTGGGCGACGACTATAGTGACCGGAAGATGTGGCGGCGAACTTGCGCTCCGTTGCGCCATGGCGCGTAATCTCAATGGAATCGCGACTCCTTCACGATTTAAAAAAACTGCTTGGTACGGGCGGAGTGCTGCACGAGCCTGAGGACTTGCTTCTCTACGAGTACGACGGTTCGGTGGAAGTGGCGCGACCGGACTGCGTGGTGTTTCCGCGCGCGACGGCGGATGTGTTGGAAATCGTGCGGCTGGCGAAAAAAAACGGCGTGCCTATTGTGGGGCGCGGCGCGGGGACCGGGCTTTCGGGCGGGGCGCTGGCGCGGCATGGCGGAATTATCGTGTCATTTGCGCGGATGAACCGCATCGTAACAATTGATGTGGAAAATCAGCGAGCGGTTGTGCAGCCGGGCGTGGTGAATGCAGATTTGAGTCTGGCGGTGGCGCACACCGGATTGCATTTTGCTCCCGACCCTTCGAGCCAGAAGGCTTGCACCATCGGCGGAAACGTTTCAGAAAATTCGGGTGGGCCGCACACGCTCGCTTACGGCGTGACGACGAACCACGTCGTCGGATTGGAGGTTGTGCTGCCCAGCGGCGAACTGGTCCGGCTGGGCGGCGCCGCGCTGGATTCGCCCGGCTACGATCTGAGTGGGCTTTTCGTGGGCTCGGAAGGGACGTTCGGATTGGTGACGGAAATTACCGTGAAACTCACGCGCCTGCCGGAAGCCGTGAAGACCTTGCTAGCGATTTACGACTCCATCGACGACGCTACTGAGACGGTGGCCGAAATTACGGCGCGCGGAATTACTCCTGCGGCGTGCGAAATGCTGGATGGCTGGACGATCCGCGCGGTGGAAGATTACGTACACGCGGGATTTCCGCTAGATGCAGTGGCGGTGTTGCTAATCGATGTGGATGGATTGCGCGAAGTGACGGACGCGGAGGCCGCAGAGGTGGCGGACGTGTGCCGGGTGCACCACGCTCGCGAAGTACGCGTGGCCCGCGACGCGCACGAACGCGACTTACTCTGGAAAGGCCGCAAAAACGCGTTTGGCGCCGCCGGGCGGTTCGCGCCAAGCTACTACACGCAAGACGGCGTGATTCCGCGCACAAAACTTCCGGCCACGTTGCGCCAAATCACCGAGATCGGACAAAAATACGGCCTGCAGATCGGAAACGTATTTCACGCGGGCGACGGCAACTTACATCCGATCATTCTTTTCGACGAGCGGAACGAAAAGCAGTTCCGCGACACGGTCCGCGCGGCCGATGAAATCATCGAGTTCTGCATACAGATGGGCGGAACAATAACAGGCGAGCACGGCGTGGGAATGGAGAAAGACCGGCTGATGCCGCTGCTTTTCAGCGAGGCCGACCTGGGGCTGATGAAACGCGTTCACGACGTGTTCAATCCTGATTCGCTGCTGAATCCCGGAAAGATTTTTCCGAACTCCAAAGGCTGCGGCGAAATCTACGTGCGTCCCAAAGCGGGAGTGTCCGCGCCAAAGGCATGAGCACCAGAATTACCACCCCGATATTTTCCCGATTGAGTGAAATTGTTGGAAATCCGAATGTAATCGCTGATCCCGCGCAACTTGCTGCGTACGAAATTGACGGGCAGAGACCGAGCGCCGTCGCGCGGCCCGCGTCGAGCAGGGAAGTGGCCGAGGTAGTGAAATTCGCGGCGTTGGAAAAACTCGCAATCGTGGCGATGGGCGCACGGACGAAGGTGGGGATCGGAATGCCGCCGCGGCAGTACGACATCGCGCTGGAAATGACGCGGCTCGATCGAGTGGTGGCCTACGACCCGGGAGACTTGACGCTGGGCGTGGAGCCGGGAATTCCGCTGCAGCGGTTGGAGGGGGTGCTGGCGGGGCACCGGCAGTTTCTTCCACTCGTGGTGCCGTTCATGAACCGGGGCACGGTAGGCGGCACGATCGCATCGGGCACCGATTCGTCCTTGCGGCAGCTTTACGGAACGGCGCGAGATTTTGTGCTGGGGATGGAGTTCGTAACCGGCGACGGCGAACTGGTGAAGAGCGGCGGACACGTGGTGAAAAACGTGAGCGGCTACGACATACACAAGCTCATGATCGGAGCGCTGGGCACTCTCGGCGTGATTATGCGAATCAACTTTCGGACGTTCCCGCTGCCAGCGGAGACACGGACATACGTTACGGCGTTCAGCGGAGTGGACGGCGCGTGCGAATTCCGCGATGCGATTGCGGGCTCCCACTTGCGACCGCAGAGCGTCGAAATCATCGGTACGCGGCGGGGTAATCCGCTGCCCGGCGGCGAAAGTCTTCGAGACTTGCTGGGCGACGGCGAGTGGTCAGTTGTGGTTTCAGCGGCGGGAAATCGTCCGGTATTGGAACGCTATCGCCGGGATATGGGAGCACTAGCGCGGCGAGCCGACGGAAACTTGATCGAATCTTTCGGCGAACTCGGCGAAACCGATCAAGAAACGGTCGCTGCCTACATCCGGGAGTTTGCGGCCTCAGATCAGACACTCCCGACAGCGATTTTCAAAGTCAGCACGCTGCCTGGAAGGCTCGCGGCGCTGGCGGAAAGTCTGGTTTCCTGCGCCGAGCGACACGATGTTCCGTGGAGCATGATGATGCGCGGAGTGGGGGTTACATACTTCAAGATGATAGCTGTCGATGGAGCGGAGGATTCTTTTCGACGGCTGAAGGAAGCATGCTCGAGTGTTTTTCGCGCCTCTGAGGAGGGCGACTGGGGGCGTCCCGTGCTGGTTGTATGCCCGGCGGAATTCAAGAGGGAGATGAACGTGTGGGGCAAGGCGTCTGATGACTTGGCGTTGATGCAGGGATTGAAGAAAGTATTTGATCCCGGGAACGTGTTTGCGCCGGGGCGTTTTGTGGGAGGGATTTAGGGTATTCCCACGAAGGGCAAGCGGGATGACGGCGTGGGCCCGGGCAGATCTCTCTTGGATGCGAATGGTGCCGCCTGTTACATCGAAGAGAGATTCCTCGACTGCGTCTGCCGGCATCCGTCGCAAGAAGCGCGCCGGATGAAAGAGGAAAACCGGCAGACTTCGCTCGGAATGACGCTGCGTTTAGCAGCCCGGCTTCCCCGGTTAAGCTGCCGCACTTCACATGAGGCGCGCCCGACTGGGCGGGGCGGATGGTGAGCAAGTAGCCAAGTATGTTTGCCGGGCACGATGTATCGTGCTCCTACGAAACAGCGGGCGTTGGGCGCTCGCGGGAGCCGCATTAGCAATCGTAGAGAGATTCCTCGCTGGCTGTCCCGGCGCTTCGATGCCACGCCGAAGGCACGGATCGTTTTAACACTTGGAAGCCGCTTATACGATGAGCGCAGGTCAAAAATCCAGTTTTGGCCTGATCGCCAGAGCCGGCCCGGCATGCGAAAAAGGATTAGCAGTGGAACGATGGGTCATAGAGCGATGGCTTTCACAGCTAAAGAGGCAGAACGGTTCGATGCACTACACGAGCCGAACCATGCCGATCGCGTTATTGCCGCGTGCTATCAACGCATTAGATCGTTCGAGCAGGCTCGTAGGAGCGAACGAAAACGGGAATCGATTTCATATGAAGTGCACGTTGGGACGTTGACCGCCATAGCTGATCGAGCATTCACGCTGGGGTGGAATTCCGAGGACTTGACCCATCTCCAGCAGGCCCAACTTCTGGACATCCTCTTGACTATCTCCGATCTAGTGGCCGGTTGGGTCCCTCGATAGCAACTCTGCTTCGCTGCGTGCTGGGCTGACTACAATCGCGTTGACGGGACGAGAGCGTTTCTCTCGAATCTCAAGAGGGGAAAATTCGAGCGAAAGAGTCTGCCAGCCGCCCTCGCAAAAACCACGACGATGGGGCACCCTCAAAACCAATAGACGAAACGTTAGAGTAGCGAATGGTACCATCTTCGGAAGATGCTACTGCTGCGAGAGGATGCCGAACCTCAGTTCCTGGACCACCCGCCGTTAATCCAAATAGGAAGTTGGCGGACTACCGAGCATAGGGCCAAGGGCGGGAGACGGGACTAACCTGCATGAAGAAAATTGGCTTGCTCTCATTCGGGCATTGGACACCTTCGCCGCAGTCAGCGACGCGGACGGGGGCTGACGCACTCCTGCAATCCATTGACCTCGCTGTGGAGGCCGAGCGCCTGGGAATGGATGGAGCTTACTTTCGCGTTCATCACTTCGCGCGGCAATTGGGATCACCGTTTCCATTGCTCGCGGCGGTGGGGGCGAAGACGCGAAGGATTGAAATTGGCACCGCGGTGATCGACATGCGGTATGAGAACCCCTATTACATGGCGGAAGACGCTGGCGCCGCGGATCTGATCGCTGGCGGGCGTTTGCAATTGGGAATCAGCCGCGGTTCCCCCGAAGCGGTGATCGATGGATGGCGCCATTTCGGATACCAGCCGGCGGAAGGCGAAAGCGATGAAGACATGGGCCGGCGGCACGGCCAAGAATTTTTGGAGCTACTGCGCGGTAAGGGATTCGCCAAGCCAAACCCGCGTCCGATGTTTCCGAATCCGCCTGGGCTGCTGCGTCTTGAACCTTACTCGGAAGGATTGCGCGATCGTATCTGGTGGGGCGCAGCTTCCAATGCCACGGCCGCCTGGGCCGCAAAGCTCGGAATGAACTTGCAATCCTCAACCCTGAAATGGGACGAGACCGGTGAACCTTTCCACGTCCAACAAGCTGCCCAGATTCGCGCCTTTCGCGCAGCCTGGAAGGAGGCTGGGCACACTCGCACTCCGCGTGTTTCCGTGAGCCGCAGCATCTTTGCGTTGGTCGACGACCGCGATCGCGCCTATTTCGGGCGAGGAGGTCAGGAAGAGGACCAGATCGGCTTTCTGGGCGAACCCACACGGGCAATCTTCGGCCGCAGCTATGCTGCCGAGCCGGATATCCTGATCGAGCAGCTTAAAAAGGACGATGCGATCGCGGAAGCCGACACGCTATTGCTGACCGTTCCAAACCAACTGGGTGTTGACTACAATGCGCATGCCATGGAGGCGATTCTGACAAGTGTTGCGCCGGGGCTCGGCTGGCGCTAAATGTTCTAGAGGCTGGATGCTAGAAAGCTGGAAGCTAGAGAGGGCAAGAAAGATGCCACCGTGAAAGTGAGGTGCGCGGAAATACCGAAGCCTTCCGCGACGACTGCGGCCGGTTTTACTTGCCTGTATTTGCCGGTGACGTTTGAATTTTCCTGACGACTAATGCGGAGAAAAGTGATTGCCTTTGCTTGATGCGCCGGAGAGCACATTGCGACATGAAGAATAACGTCTCGAGAGCCATTATCGAAGCCGGCTTCATCATTTTTCTTTTTTATTCGAACCTTCTGATGGGCGAGATGGAAAGGACCGCTGGTGGGCGCGATAAAGGCCTGCTGTGGGATTTACATGATATCTTTACGCGGAAAAATTTCCTGGTGGCAGTTGTCGCTGCATTGATTGGTTACGTGCTGGTGGAACGTCTGCGCGGCGGTAACCGGTACCACGGGCGGGAGCAGTGAGCTGGAGGCTGGGGTCTAGAAGCTAGACGCTGGAGAAGGCGAGAGGAATGTCCGCGTGGCAGCGAGGGGTTCGGGATCAAAGGGAGGTGTTTGGGAGGAGGCCGCCATCCCGAGGCTGGGTTCGGGGTGGAGCGATTGGCGGCTATTTATGCCGTGAGGACCCGCTGGTGTGACAGCCGGAGGTTCCCGGCCTTAGGCCGCGCGCGTTCCGGAGAATCAACGGGAATGGGACGCAAATCGTCGCGTCTGGGTCCAGCGGATTGATTCGGGAAATTATCCTCGACATGCATTGAGGTGCGCAGGAAACCCGAAGCCCTACGCGCCAACTCCGACCGATTTTCCGCGCCGAATTTGGTGAGAAGGGTAGAAATGTGGAATTTCACCGTGCGCACGGTGATGTTGAGCTTGCTGGCAATCTCCTTATTGGCGTGATTACACAGGATTGAGTGCAAAATTTCCTGCTGACGGGGACTGAGCGAAGCGGGATTGGCGATGGAGCGGCCTTCGTCAAGGAGCTCCTTGGCACGCGATTCCAGCCGGCCGGCAAGCGTTCCGTCCATTGGGACCAGGATAGCGAAATCGTCCGGTTCGGAACCGCGAACCAGGCATTGCATGGCAAGTGTGCTGGCCATGCGCTCGATCGTGGAGTCGATATCCGAATCAGAGGCACCGTGGAATTGTGCAAGGCCGCTCCGTTTTTCACAGAATACGAAGTGGTTGGATTGATTTCGTTCGAGTTTCCGTCTGTTGCCTAGCAGTTTTGAGATGTCACGTACTTTCTTCAATAGGACCTTCCCGTCCCACGCCCCAAAAGGGTAACGAGGGGATTTTTTTGACTTTCACGATGAAACGACTGAAATGTTTCCAAACGGGAACTGCCGTGATTCCCGGGGGATGATCCAAAACCGACAAGACTCCGGGACGTAACGCGTACTCTCAATGCGGCTGGTGAAAAGTGTGGTGGCAGCTACGTTGCCAATGTTTGTCCATTTTTGTAACTTGCAGGCCACAAAAGAGATGTTTTATGGGCCCAATACAGAGAACACTGTATTCTGTGTAGAAGTTTCCCGTAGTGGGCAGTTTATTCCCGAAGAGGTCCGTGTTTTCCACAGGAAAATCCTCTGTGCAATCGATATGGCCGCGCGGCTTAGTGTTCGTTATCATCTGCACGCGCGTGATGAAAACTACTGCTCGTGAGACCGGCAAACGTTCCAATCGTGCCGCGCTGTGGGTGACGCGCACACGATCGAAGACGATGGGCCGACGAATGTGGGTGCCAGTAGTACTGGCCGAGGTCGCTTTGCTTTGTGCGATTTGCCCCGCGCAAGTTTCTCCGATTAATCCGCCAAGCGGCTGGAAGGTTCCGAATGGAGCCGGCACGTGCGCAGTCGGGAAATCGTGCGCGGATCTAGCGCCCGCGATGATGAAGAGCGCGCTTGGCGCGTCGCCGCTTGAAAAGAATCTGCGCGACCTGACTAACACCACGGGGAGACGAGTGACTGGTTCGCCAGAAGCAAAGCGAGCAGTTGGCTGGGCCGTGCAAGCGTTTCGCGAGGCGGGCGTGGATGAAGTGCACACGGAGAAGTTCACGATTCCTGGCGGACGCAGCGGGGCGCAGGCGAAGGCGGCGGCCGGTCGCGTAGAGTCCGAGAACGTGGTGGCGGAAATTCGCGGACGGGAGGAGCCGGACGAATTTGTGTTACTCGGGGCGCAGCTCAACGACAGTTCCGACGCGGCCTTGGTGATCGACGCCGCGCGCGTGATTCATTCCTCGGGATCGGTGCCGCGGCGCTCGATCCGTTTCGTGCTGTTTGCCGGCGAGAAGCGGAGGATGGGGGGCTCATGGGCGTACGCGCGCGCCCATCGCGAGGAACTTGATCGGATGAGCGTAGCAACTCTATTTGACGGGGGCATTGGGGCCGTGAGCGGATATTCATTGGCGGGCCGCAAAGAGGCCCTCGCGCCGGTACGCGAAGCTCTGGCACCCCTCGCGGCGCTGGGCGTGAAAGACTTCACACTCGAGGCGAGCATTAATGCAGACCGACTCGATTTTATCCTTGAGGGAATCTTGACGCTCGATCCGAATCAAGAACCCGCGAAGGAAGTGACGAACCATCAGGCCGCATCGGACGTAGCCAGCAAGATTGATATTCCGGCGCTTAAGCGGCAAACCGGGATTGCCGCGATCACGGCGTATGCCCTTGCCGACACGAGCGAGCCGATTGCGAAGCGACAGTCGCGCGCCGAGATCGGACAGCTGCTGAAGGAAACCGGTCTCGGCGACGAAATGAAAACCGAGGGATTCTGGCGGGCGTGGGAAAGCGGCGAGCGCGGCCGCAAGCAGTAACCACAATGCACGTGGATTTATCTAACCTATGCGCGTGGTCCAAAGAAAACTTGCGGGCCGAACCGGGACTTTGAGTCGAAGCGACCATGCGTATAATGAGAAGATAAGTTGATCCGGACGATCCCAAACGGCAGGAACCCGGCGGGCGAAACAAGCGAGGAAAAACCTCGAAGGATCCTGGCGGTGGACTATGGGCGGAAGAGGATCGGACTGGCAATATCGGATGAGATGGGCCTGACGGCGCGGCCACTGACGACGATGCGGCGGACAAATCGCCAAAACGACATGAGACGGTTGCGCGAAATCTGCCGCAGAAACGGAGTCTGCCGCATACTTGTGGGCCATCCGCTGCACTTGACGGGCGAGGCGGGAGCGATGGCCCAGGAGGCCTCGGGGTTTGCTCTACGCCTGGAAAAGGCCACGGATATTGAAGTGGAACTGCGGGACGAGCGGCTGACGAGCTGGGAGGCGCGGCGGACGGTGACGGAAACAAGGAGTGGGCGTCCGGGGAAAAGTCCAGTTGACGACGTGGCCGCGGCGATTCTTTTGCGCGATTACCTGGAGCAAAAACGGGACCACGGACGCAGCGGTTCCGTGGAGAAGGATTAGCGCAGCATGCGGAAACTTGGCTTGCTGGCCCTGCTCGCTATTTCCGCATTGGGCGCGGGCGCTGCGTGGCTCGACTCTCAAATCAGCCGGCCGTACCGCGGCCACCGTCCCCAACAGGTTTTCGTAGACGTTCCCAAAGGCACCTCGCGCTGGGGCGTATCCGGAATACTACGACGCGATGATGTGATACGGAGCCGGCTGGCCTTCGCGCTCTTCAGCGACTGGCATTATCGGCGGCCGCTGCAAGCGGGCGAATACTTCTTCGATCAACCGGTGAATTCCCGCGAGGTTTTCTGGAAGCTCTCGCACGGCCGAATTTTTGTCCGCACCGTTCTGATACCTGAAGGCTGGACGATCTACGATATCGCCGCCGAAATCGAACAGCAAAAGATCTGCAGCCGCCAGGAATTCCTTGCAGCGACGCACGATACGTCCCTGATATCCGACCTCGATCCGCAGGCGCAGAGCCTGGAAGGATTTCTGTTTCCATCGACCTACGAATTCACGCGACACAGTACGTGCGAGCAGGTGGTGAAGCGGATGGTGCAGAATTTCCGCGCGGTATGGGAAACGATCGATACGCAAAGCTCGCAGGCTTTGTCCCTTGGATTTACGCCGGAGCAAGTCGTGACACTGGCGTCGCTGGTGGAGCGTGAAACGCCCAATGGGGACGAGCGGCCGCTGGTGGCGGGAGTGTTCTACAACCGATTACGGCTGAAAGACCCGCTGCAATGCGACCCCACGGTGCAGTACGCGATGGAGCTGGCGGGGCGTCCGGAGAAGGATGTGCGACCGCAGGATCTGCGAATCGATTCGCCCTACAACACCTACGAACACCCGGGACTGCCGCCTGGGCCGATCGCAAATCCCGGCGAGGCCTCGCTTCGCGCCGCGCTATCGCCCGCGAGCACGGACTATCTATATTTCGTGGCGAATGACAAAGGCGGGCACTTTTTCAGCCGTACGCTCGCCGAACACAATCGCAACGTGGCGCACTTGCGGCGCCTGCTGGCAGCCGGCGCGAAAACCGATCCCGCCTTGAGGAAGACCCCGACATCGAGGAAGCCTTGAGCAGCAATCATTCCAGCAAGAAGCCTGCGGGCGATCCAGCCACGAAAAAAGCGCTGATTCTTGAAGCCGCGCGAGCCCTGAGCAAGCCCCGCTTCACGCCGGCTGAGATCGAGCAGATCCGCCGCCAATTGATGGCGCGCCTTGGCGCCCAGGGAAAAACCGGGGCCGATTACATCGTGAGCGTTCTGAAGGAGGCGGGTTTACGCGTGGCATGGTCGACACGAACGGATACCGAAGACCGTTATGAAGAGGAGTTTGAGGACCTGCTGCACTTTTCGACGTTCGACGAGGCGGAGATGTGCCTGGTAAGGCTCGACGAGCTGCTGCGAAAATTCAGGGGCGAGGGCGAACGCGCGGCGGGCGAACGGGTTCGCGAGGTGGCGCTTCTGGGCCGGCGGCGGGCCGAAATGATCGCGAGGAACAACAAGGTGGATGCCCAAAAACGGGCTGAAAAAGAAGAGGTCGCTCACTGGTTTGCAATTTGGCTTGAAACTCCGGGCGCGTTCTTCGATTGGCTCGAGATACGAAAGCAATCCCCCGAATTCCAAAGGCAGTTTCCCCCCAGCTCAGACGACGAGGCGTAAATGTACTTGCTGGATATCGAGGCGCTGGACCTTGGTCCCGAGGTCCGTGCCGTAGGTTTGGATCTGATGGAAGCGGATGAAAACCGCGAACCAGTGCGCGGAGAGGATGCCGCTCGAATTTGGAGCCGCGTGATTCGCGCGACGGCTGGAAGCGAACCATGGGCGCTGGACTTTTACAGCCACTTGGATCGAGTGCGGGATTTTTGCGAGGGACATGGGATTGAGTACCGTGAGGCGAACAAGCGATTGCTCGTAATTCCAGCTCCGAAGCCAGCTTCTTTGGAAGGGTTGATAGGACGTTTCCAGAGCGAGACGTTCGGCGTGCGCGCTGGAGGTGCATTGGCCGAAGGCGCGGATCCCGCGCTTGAGGGCGATCTTGCGCGGCGGGGAGCCGACGCTTACCACGAGGCTTACCCCAATTACTATTTCTGCGCCATCTGCGGATTTGAAGATGGTTCCCTAGTAGTCCTAAGCGAGAAACTTAGGGCTGGCGAGGTGATCGGGCGAGCACGGCCGGCGATCAAGGATTTGAAAGTGGACGTTCACTTGCCAGCGTGACGCTGTTTGTCAGTTGCGAAGGATAGTACATCCGTACCATTTCGCCCGCAGGGAGTTCTAGTACACTTGTACTGAGAACTAGCCCTATGCCCTCGGTAACAGGCGGGTTGACTGTAGGCAGCATCGGATCTCCGGTTCCCAACGCCCGCGCCTTCGTTCGAAGCCTGAATATTCTTCTTAAATACTCAAGATTGTATGGGTTAGAACATGCACGCTCGGCCGACCAGTTTGAAACGAGCTGGAAGGAGCTTGGAGAAGCGGTGCGTTCGGCGGGAACTGACGGTTTGCTGCTGGGAGCGTCTGGCTCACAGCTTCTGCTGGATGGAATGCCCACGGAATCGACGCCCGCCGAACGCAGCTTCGCGGACCTGCTGAATGCCGCAGGTGTGGCCAGCATCTGCTTTCTACCAGAGGTGGAGCGCGACGAATTCTTGCGGCTCACGAAGGCGTTCACGGATATGAGCTCGAAAGCAGGCTCGCTCGGTGAAAGACTGGAACACTATTTCGGAAAAGGCACGCGATCGGGCATACGCGTCAACGAGATTCGCTTTGTGGCGGAAGACGCCGCATTTTCCGAAGCGCGCGTGGCGGCGCAGCTGACGGCGAGGACGCTTGGCGCGGATGCGGAGCGCGTGCAGGATTGGTTCCGGAATCCAGAGAAGATGATTCAGTTGATTGCCGCTGCGGAAGGCGCTCACGGAGGACCGGTGGGACAGGGCGCGGGGGGTCCTGGCGCAGGCGGGTCGGGCGCGGGGGGTCCTGGCGCGAGCGGGGGATACGTTGCCGCGATGCCTAGCGGCGTCGCCGGCGGGCTTCCGCCGCTTGGTGAAGCCGAGATGCACAACTTGCTGAGGCTGTTGGGCCAGCTCGGTGAGGCGACGCGGACAGGTAAACCGGAACAGTTGGACGAGACGGCGTGGCAACGAAAGCTGAGTGCTCTGCCACAGAATGCGCAGGTAACGCTGCGGCAGGCACTCGCTACCGTGGCGGCGCAGACACCATCGGCAAAAGTCGACGAAAATATGCTGCTGCGGCTGGCGGAGAGCCTGGCGATTCGGTTCGCGCTCGACCGCTTCCAGCGCGGCGAAGTGCGCGTGAATGCGGTCCGACAAATGCTGGAGAAAATGGGGCATGAGCTGAAGACGCTGCGCAAACTGCTCACAGCGCGCGAGGAAAAAATGGCCAGCGCGGGAATGTCGGTAGAATCCCATGCGGACGTGCTAGACCGGCAGTTCTGGGCGGCCGTGCCTGAGTCGGGCAAGCGCGCGGTGCTGACATCGGAGGAAGCATGGTGCATCCCGCCGCGCAACGTGCAGCAATACGTGGAAGAACTGCTGGGGCGAGGCGAGGCGGATGCCGCGGCCGACGTGCTGCTGAAGTACGCGTCGTGCGTGCGCAATAAGGACGCAGAGGCACGCAAGAAAGCGGCGATCGGGCTGGGCCAGCTGGCGGAGCTCTATAGCAAAGGGGCGAGCCGGCGTTTGCAGGATGCCTTGGGACAAATCGGACAACAGCTTTCCGCGGAACCGGACCAGGAACTTCAGACACTGCTGAGTGCCGCGTTCGTAAGGTTGAGCCAGGAGTCTGCCTCCCGCCGCTACTATCGCGCCATGCAGCAGGCACTGGATTCGCTGGCGGACCTGGAAGAAGTGCGTCCGACTTGGGCAGAGAGCCTTCGTCCGCGCATCGGAGTGGCAAACAGGATTCCGGAATTCATCGAAGAAGCTCTGACCGCTGAGGCGATGCCTGACGGGCTGATCGCCGTGCTGATGCGGTTGCCACAGAGCGCGAGCGAACATCTCGCAGTGCGTCTGGCGCGGTCGTGGCGAAAAAGCGAGCGGGAAAATATCGTCCAACTAGCGAAGGCTCTTGGCGGCGCTTGTTCGAGATACCTGAAGGAAGTACTCAAGTCCGAGCCACCAGCCAAAGCCGCCACGGTAGTGGGACTCTTGAGCCGCCTCGACGCGGTGGCTGTTGATGAACTGCTGGCTCGACGACTTCGTCAAGGCGGCCGCAGTTTCCATGACGCCGTAGTGCGGCAGCTTTCTATCGGAGGAGCGCCGCAGCGCGGACGTTTACTTGCAAATTTGATCGAAAAACTCGATGAGATGGTCCTGCCGCTCGCGCTTGATGAAATCGGGATGTGCGGCGATCCGGAGACCGCTGACAAGTTGCTGGCGCTCGCCGAGGGAGACATCCTCACCGGACGCCCGGAGTACCTGCGGGTAAAAGCCATCGAAGCGCTCGGCCGAATGCGCGCGACCGTCGCCATTGACGGGTTGCGGCGGTTCGTCGAATCGCGCAAGGCGTTCGGCTGGGCGTACCCGGAGGAAATTCGCACGGCTGCGGCTCAATCGCTGATGAAGCTCGACGAGGAATGGATGCGAGCGTTTCTGCCGCAGTCGGGGCTCGACGCCAAGGTGATGGCACTCGCGCCGCTCGACCCGGCGCCGGAGCGCGACGTGGTGAGGCACCGGCGGCACCGGCGCATTCGATTGCCGCGAAATGTGCCGGCCGTGATCACGTCTCCGCGCGGAAAATATTCGTCGGCAATCAGCGTCCTCAGTCTCGAGGGGGGCCTTTTAAGCGGCGACATTCAGCTCGCGGTGGGGACCGAAGCGACGCTGAAGATTCCGGCGGGCATGCGTTCGATCAGCATGCAGACCGTGGTGCGATTCGTGCGCTCGCGCCAAGCGGGCTTCGAAACCGTCGGCATGGCGATCGAGGACCGCTCGAAACTGCGGCGTTTGCTGCTCTCGCTCGGAGGCCCGGAGCCGAGCCAAGACGTCGCCGATTGAAATCGGATAGTTTTGCCCCGCCGAAACAGCAGGAAGCCACTTCGCGCAAGTCCCCCCGCGGGACGCAAGATTTCTTTTCTCTCTCTTGGCATCCCTTAGGGCTCGCTGCTCTGAGGATCGCGCGCCGGCATCGTCGAGGGAAGGATGCGGCGACGGGGCAGGACGCTGAAGAATTTGGCGCGGCATGGGCTGCAACGGTAGGCCGGCAGCCCAAGCAGGCGCGCGATGAATGTGAGGATGCCCGACGGCACGCGATCAGGGTCGATGCGCTGTAAATCGAAGTTACCGCAGCGCGAGCAATGAGTGTAATGACAGAAAACGGCGGGCACTCGGCGCGCATAAAATCGAAAACTGCATGTGTAGCATCGCCAGGGTTTGAGCCCGATCAACCTGCAGAGAATATCGATTGCACCGGTACGACGCGAGCGATAGCAATC
>DATDIT010000055.1:0-30570 GCA_036520875.1 Candidatus Acidiferrales bacterium | reverse complement strand
GGGCCGTATCTGGAATTGGGCGAGCGGCTGGGATCGTTTATCGCGCAGGCGGCGCCGTCTGCGAGCTTCAGCCGCATTCGCATCGGGTACGCGGGCGAGCCGGCGGAATTGGGCTCGCACATGATTCGCAGCGCGGTGCTGACTGGCGCGTTAAATTCGGTGCTGGATGAAAAAGTCAATTTGGTGAATGCGTCTTCGATGGCTGCGGCGCGGGGATTGCTGGTCGAGGAGAAAACGCAGCGGCGCCAGCGCGGCTTTCAGAACACCATTGAAGTGACCATCGCAAACGACGGGCGCGAGTTCACGCTGGAAGGAACGGTAGGGCAGGACGGCGTACCTCGAATTATTTCGTTGGATGGCATGAGTCTTGAAGCGCCGCTCGAAGGCACGCTGCTTTTGACGCGGAATGTGGATGTGCCGGGCGTGATCGGGCGGATCGGGACGGCGCTGGGCACCCTGGGCGTGAACATCGCGACGTTCGCGCTGGGGAGGCGCGCGCCCGGCGGCGGAGGGGAGGCGCTGGCGCTGGTGGGACTCGATGGCGAGATCAGCGCGTCAATCGTGCAGAGTGTTCGCGCGCTGCCGTCGGTGACGGAGGCGCGGCTGGTAAGGCTGGCAGCTGCGGTTTTGCCGATTGCAAGCGCGAAGGCGTAGAGAGCCTGCGCGGGCATTTGCGAGAGTCCTGTTTTCACGGACTCGATGCTTACACGCTCCGTGCGGACGATCGAGGCTAACGAGCCGCATCGAGCAGACCAGACAGTAAGGCGCCAATCAGGATATTGGCGTTCCCAGGGCTGGCGCTAGCGAGGCGTTCCTGTACTGGACAGGTGGTTGAATGCGGGCGTTGGCGTGTGCTAGCATGCCGAGTTTCCGGCCTTTGGCGTCCCCGCCCAAGGGCGCTTGAAGGTTCATCGCGCGGCCGCCAGGGGGCGGGTTCGTGATGTGCATCGAACGCAGCGCAAGGCACGAAAACGCAGTCCTGTTTTTTCCCCCGCGAAATGCCTGCCCCTCGCAATACCTTTCGTACCTTTCCACGAGAATTACAACTACGCCAATCGAGGTGAAACATGAAATCTTATGGCACTGAATGGATACGCAACGTGGGCATTGTCGGCCACGGCGACACAGGGAAGACCCAGCTTGTGTCGTCGTTGCTATTCACGGCTGGGATGACGCCCCGGCTCGGCAAGGTGAGCGACGGTTCAGCGGTCACCGACTGGGACGAAGAGGAAATCGCTCGAAAGATTTCGATTAACACCGGCATTGCGTACGCGGAATGGCTCACGCCGGAGTCAGCTGAAAAGACCAAGATCAATTTCCTGGATACCCCCGGTTATTCCACTTTCATTAATGAGACGAAATCGTCGCTGATCGCGGCCGATGCGTCGCTGATTCTGGTGGACGCAGCGGCGGGCGTGCAGGTGATCACTGAAAAAGTGTGGGACTACGCGGCGGAATACGATCAGCCGCGCGCGTTCGTTTTGAATTGGATGGATCGGGATCTGGCGAGTTTCGAGAGGGCGCTGGGATCGCTCGAGCAGGTGTTTGGGCGCGGTGTGGTGCCGACTCAACTGGCGATCGGCTCCGACAAAAGTTTTCGGGGCGTGGTGGATTTGATTGCGATGAAGGCGCTGACCTACGCGCCGGACGGAGACGGTAAGGCGAAGGCAGGCGAAATTCCGGACGAACTTGCCGAGGATGCCAAGAAGGCGCATGAGGCGCTGGTGGAGCTGGTTGCCGAGGGCGACGATGAGCTGATGCAGGAATTTTTCGACAAGGGCACACTGCCCGTCGAGGATTTGAAGAAAGGCTTGCGCGAGGCGGTGCTGGCGAAGCGGATACTTCCGGTGCTGCTGAGTTCGGCGCTGCACAACATTGGAAGCGATGCGATTTTGAATTTTGTGGCGGAGATTTTTCCTTCGCCCGCGGCTCGCGGAAAGCTGGCAGGACATGCAAGCTCCGATGGAAAGGGCGAGGTGGAGCGAAAAGTCGCGGACTCGGAGCCCGTTTCGCTATTCGTTTTCAAAACGGTGGCCGATCCGTTCGCGGGGCGGATCAATTATTTCAAGGTGATGTCCGGTGTGCTCAAGAATGATGCGACGCTGACGAATTTCAATCGCAGCTCGCAAGAGCGCTTTCAGCACTTGCAGGTGATGCTGGGCAAGACGGCGACGGCGGTGAACGATCTGCATCCGGGCGACATCGGGGCTATCGCCAAGCTGAAGGAAACCGTGACAGGCGATACTTTGGGCGACAAAAGCGCGCCGATTTTTTATCCGCCGGCGCGCATTCCCGAGCCGTCGATCACGTTTGCCATCGAGCCAAAGACACGGGCGGATGAAGACCGGATCGGCGTCGCCATCCACAAAATTCTGGAAGAGGATTTGGCGCTGCGTTTTGGGCGCGATCCGCAGACGAAGGAGTTTTTGCTTTCGGGCGCGGGACAGCAGCACATCGAAGTGGTGGTTGCGAAACTGCGCAAGCGCTATCACGTTGAATTGACGCTGCATCCGCCGAAGGTTCCCTACCGCGAGACGATCCGCGGCAAGGCGGACGCCGAAGGCAAACACAAAAAGCAGACTGGCGGGCACGGCCAGTTTGGCCTGTGCCGCATCAAGATGGAGCCGCTGCCGCGCGGGAAGGGAGTGGAGTTCGTTGACGACGTATTTGGCGGCGCGATTCCGAAGAACTGGATTCCATCGGTTGAAAAGGGCGTTCGCGAATCCGCAGAGCGCGGATTTTTGGCGGGCTTTCCGGTGGTGGATTTCCGCGTGAGTCTGTACGACGGCAAATATCACGATGTGGACTCGAGCGACATGGCGTTCAAGATTGCAGGATCCCTCGCGTTCAAGGAAGCGATGAAGCAGGCGCGTCCGGCGCTGCTCGAACCCATCATGCACGTGGAGGTTTACGCTCCCGATCAATATTCGGGAGACTTGATGGGCCACCTTAGCGGGCGACGTGGAAAAATCAGCGGGAGTGAAACGCGGGCGGGCAGCGTGGTGGTAAAAGCGCTGGTGCCGCTATCGGAAATGCTGAGTTACGCGAACGAGCTGATTTCGATGACTCAAGGGCGCGGCAGCTATTCGATGGAGTTTTCGCACTACGACTTCGTGCCGCAGGAAATTGCAGAGAAGGTGATCGCAGCGCACAAGCCGCACCACGAGGAAGAACACGAGGCGGCAACGGCGTAGGTGAGGCGGGCTTTCGAAGCCTTAGAAAAGCCAGAACTTGCGATGCTTTTTCTGAGCTGGAGCGGCATTGGCCGTCGCCGGCGGGTCCTGCGCTGGCGCACTTTCAGCGGCAGGCGAAGCGGCCGGAGGGTGTTTACTCGACGTGAAGGCTGGACAATCGACGCCGTAGCACGGACCTGTCTGAAGGATAGCGCACCCCGAAAAAGGAAGCGTGCAGCAACACAAAATTAGCACAGCCCCGAGCTTCTTCATCGCCGTCCTCTTTTCCAAACTAAGTGGTGCGCAAAAGCGGGCCTGAATCGTCTGCGTATATCTTGGCACATAAGATATTCGATGCAGGACGTTTTCCAGAGGAGGCATCGTCAGAGCCAATAGAGAAGGGAAGGCGAAGCTTCTGCCAGCGCGTGGATCTCATGACGCGGAGGCGAGGAGAAAGATGCCCGGCTGAAGCCGTTGGCGCTATAAAGCACGCGTCCGTGCAGGACGAGGCGGATGGTGAGCAAGCGGCCAAGTAGGTTTCCCCTACGAGGAAACAGCACGTCGCCGAGGGACCCCAGCGTAGCTGTTAGCTGAATGCGGGGAGCACGTCCGGGCAGGCTCGGACGGCAAACAGCGAGTCCAAGCCGCCGCACTCCACATGAGTGCGAATCAGGAAAAGCGGGGGAGGAAAAAGCCGGTGCGGCTGCGATGCTCCTCGAAGGCCGGGCCGAACTCCTGGGCGAGCAATGCTTCCTCCGTTCTGGATTTCCAGGTGAGGTCGGCGAGGAGTATGAGGAAGGCCAGCAGCGCGCCGTAGCGGCCGATGGCTAGAGCCGTGCCTGCGAGCGCCACGAGAACCCCTGTATAGATGGGGTGGCGAATGTGCGCGTAGGGGCCGGTGCGGATCAGCTCATGTCCGACTTTCAAGGCGACCGATCCGCTCCAGTAGCGGCCAATGTGGTAGCGCGCCCAGATGGCAAAGGCGATGCCAGTCAACGCCAGGGCAGCGCCCACCCGAGGCAGCAAGGGGTTCCAGGGAACAAACCGCCGGCCGAGAAAACCGGCTAACCCGAAATCAGTATTCAGAAGCACCAGTGTGACGATGATCGCGGCCCATCGCATGAGGCGCGACCCTGCGGGCTCTCTTTTCCGGATTCTATTTACCGATAGGCTTGCAAAAATCCAATACACAACGAAAACAAGCCAAGCGCCACGGATCAGGTTCGCAGTAATGTCCATTTTTATTCGCCTGAACGATTCATCACTATAAACCAAATTGGCGCTTGCTGTTTCGGCGTGAAGTGCGTCAATCTGCCGCGATCATGAAGCCATCCAAAAACCACAAATTGGGCGACGCAACGCTGGCAATACACGCGGGCGAGGAAAAGTTTCACGTGGGCGCGGCGGTGGGAACGACGATTTCGCGGACAGCCAACTTCACGTTTGCGAGCACGGAGGAAATGAAGAAGTGGGCGGAGGGGAAAAGCTCGGCTTACATCTATTCGCGTTATGGGAATCCGACGCTGGCCGTGGCGGAGAAGAAGATCGCGGCGCTTGAGGGAGCGGAAGATGCGGTAGTGACAGCGTCGGGGTCGGCAGCAATTTCGGCGGCGCTATTTTCGCTGCTGCGCGCGGGCGATGAGGTGATCGCCACGCGGCAGCTTTACGGCGGAAGCTACAAGCTGTTGCGCGACACGCTGCCGGGATTTGGGATTGCGGTCCGGTATGTGGAGTCCGATCTGGAGGGAATTGAGAAGCTGGTTGGGCCGCGGACTAAAGTGCTTTACGTGGAATCACCGACGAATCCGACGCTGCGTCTGGTGGACTTGGCGAAGGCCGCGGCGTTCGCGCAGGAATGGGGCTTGATTTCGATGGTCGACAGCACGTTCGCCAGCCCGGTATTGCAGAAACCGCTCTCGATGGGATTTAACATTGTGTTGCACAGCGCGTCGAAGTATCTAGGCGGGCATTCGGACGTGATCGCGGGAGCTGCCGCCGGAAGCAGCGTTCTGATGCGCGGGGTGCGGGCGAATGTAATCCAAATCGGCGGGTCGATGGATCCTGAGGCGGCCTTTTTGCTCGTACGGGGGATGAAAACGCTGCAGATCCGAATCGGGCGGCAGTGCGAAACGGCGATGGCAGTGGCGCGGTATTTGGCGAAGCACCCCAAGGTGGAGCGCGTTCACTATCCCGGACTGCCTGCGCATCCCGATTACAAATTGGCGAAGCGGCAGATGCGCGGATTTGGCGGAATGATGGCGTTCGATCTGAAGGGCGGTCTAGCGGCAGCGCGACGCTTCTGCGACCGGGTCAGAGTGTTTTACCTGGCAGCGAGCCTGGGAGGCGTGGAATCGCTGGTGATCCTGCCAGTGTACACGTCGCACTATAAGATGTCTGGGTCGGAGCTGAAGGCTGCGGGGGTGCAGCAGGGGACGGTCCGGGTGTCGATCGGGTTGGAAGATGCGGCGGATTTGATAGAGGACCTTCGGCAGGCGCTTGGGTAGCCTAAGGGATCAGTTGCCCCAACAAGGCGTAGAATCGGCATCGCGTAAGTGATTGTCCGCATGGCAACTCCGCACGGGCATGAGATGTAATGCCCTACAAAAGCAAAAGCACATCGTCGCACCAGGCCGCTCGAAGGGCTGGTAATTCAATTCGGGAAGGTGCTATAAGCGTCGCCTTGGACGACTGAGGCGGGGCGTGGAGCGCTTTCCATCCAGAATGGCGGCTGAAATCGACTAGTACTCATTGTCCTGTTCTCGTTAACGGGGCGACACATTATTTGGCGTTAGTTCCATTGACCCCGGCTTGAAGCATCCGTAAGATTTCACAGTTGAGCTGAAATTGCTCAAAAGCGGCGCCTCGGGCGGTGCCGTTTTGGTTCAAACGCAGGCTTAAACGGCGGAACATGAGACATCGAGCGGCGACAATCGGATTTGCAGCGGCGGTGGGAATGCTGTTCCTCGGCGGGTGCCAAGGGACGGTGAGTAAACAAGTTCGCGTGAGACCTCCGGCGGCTGCGCCGAGCGCTGCGCCAGCGGTCGATTATGGCCGCCTGTACTTGCCGCTGCCTGAGAACCCGCCCGCTACGGCAATGGCTTCCATGCGTCCGGCGATGGACGTTCTTGTGGAGCAGGTTCAGAAGAGCTTTGATAAAGGTCAACACGATTACACGGCGGGAGACGTTGCGAAGGCGCAGGCCGATTTCGACGAAGCGGTTAATCTGATTGTCAACAGCGGGTTCCGAAGGGATGCTGATCCGCGACTGCTGAAACTGTTCGATGAGATTGGCGAAGCCACGCATTCCGACGAATTGAATGCCGACAACACGGACGAACAGACTGAAGACACAGAAGCGACAGCGGAAGCGCCCGAGCAGCCGGCGCCCATCGACGAGATCGCGGATTTGACGCTGCCGGCGGGCGATCCTCGGTTGGCCGCGAGGGCCGAGCGGGAACTGATCAGCGTCCGGCACGACTTGCCGCTGACGGTGAACGATTCGGTGCTGCAATATTTGAGCTTCTTTACGACCACGCGTGGCCGAGCCATCGTGACGCGAGGATTGGAGCGCCAGGGGCGGTACGGCGCGATGATCCGGCGCGTGCTGCGGGAAGAAGGAGTTCCGGAGGACTTGATTTATCTGGCGCAGGCCGAGAGCGCGTTCCAGCCAGATGCGGTGTCGAGGGCGGGAGCGCGAGGTATCTGGCAATTCATGCCGTATCGCGGCGAGGAATATGACCTGGAGCGCACGAACTGGGTGGACGAGCGCAGCGATCCTGAAAAAGCGACACGGGCGGCGGCGCGGCATCTGCGAGACCTCTACAGCATGTTTGGCGATTGGTATTTGGTGATGGCAGCGTACAATTCGGGGCCGCTCAATGTGGCACGCGGGATCGAGCGGACAGGGTATGCCGATTTCTGGGAGTTGCAGAAGCGCAACGCGTTGCCAAGCGAAACAAAAAACTACGTTCCTATTATTCTTGCGCTTGCTTTGGTGGCGAAAGCTCCCGCGCTTTATGGAGTGCAGGTTACGCCGGAAAAACCAGTCCCGGCCGATACGATTACTTTGGATCACCCAATCGACCTTCACCTTGTGGCAGACGCGGCGGGAGTGGATTTAGACGACATTCACGCGCTCAATCCGGTATTGCTCCGCAATGTGACGCCGAATGAATCGGGATTCCATCTGCTGATTCCCGCGGGTGCAGAGCGCGCTTTCGACGAGAATATTCAACAGGTGCCGGAAGAGAAGTGGACAAGTTGGCGGTTGCACACCACCGAACAGGGAGAAACGCTTTCGGATATCGCGAAGCATTACCGCGTGACGGTGTCCGCCCTCGTGGCGGCAAACCATCTGGAGGCGCGCGCGACGGTGCCAGCCGGCTTTTTGCTGGATGTGCCGACGGCACCGCCGGTGGTGCGGATGGTCCGCTATCGGGTACAACGTGGGGACACGCTCGCCGGGATTGCGGACCGTTTTGACGTCACCGTGGCTCAGATCCGGCGATGGAACCATATTTCCGGGCCCCACGTGCGGCGCGGAACCAGGCTGCGGATCTACGCTGGTGGCGCGCCTTCAGAGGAGACTCGAGCAAAGTCCGCAGAGAATTCGGGAGCGCGGGTTGAAAGCGTGTCCACATCCACTTCATCCACTTCCACGCACGGCGTCCGCGCGGCCGAAACTCAAGAGCATCTCGTGAAGCCGGGAGAGACGCTATATTCGATCGCACGCGCCAATCGCACAACCGTGTCGGCTCTAAAGCAGGCGAACCCATTTCTGGCGGAGCGATCGCTGCAGGCCGGAGATGTCTTGGCGATCCAGTAGCAGAGTTTTGGCCCTCCTGAAATAACCACGCGATCGTACAACCGTCGGACTGCGGCAAATCCCTTCCTGCAATCGACTTTTTTCCGCGCGAACCTTTATTTAATGCGCAACGTTTTTTATGCGGCGGAGGATCGGCGGCTCAGATGTATGCTTGACCGTCCGCACGCTTTGGGGCTTTCGCGGAGAGGCCGCTTGGCTGGAAAAAAGCGCAGCGTCGATTTGACGCAGATTTCAGAGTGGGATGACGGCAAGGTGCGACGCAAGGAGGATTACCTTGCGGCCGAGGAACCGCTCGAAATTCGCGTGGGGGATGAGCCGCTAAGCGTCACGATGAGGACGCCGGGGCACGACCTTGAGTTGGCGGCGGGGTTCCTGTTCACGGAAGGCCTGGTGCAGCAACGGTCGCAGATTATTGCGCTCGAAGACGATTTTCCGGACGAGGAAAAGAATCGCGGGAACGTGGTGCGCGCGGAACTCGCGCCAGAGTCGGCGCCGGACTTCGAGAAAATGCGGCGCCATTTTTTCGCGGCTTCGAGCTGCGGGATTTGCGGCAAGGCTTCGATTGATTCGGTTCGCGCGCGAACCATGGCGCCGCCGAACCCGAATTTTGTTTTGGATGCAGAGGTGCTGGTGCGCCTTCCCGACGCGCTACGCGCTTCGCAAGCGGTATTCGGCCGGACCGGCGGTTTGCACGCGGCGGCTCTTTTTAGCACGAGCGGCGAATTGCTGGTATTGCGCGAGGACATCGGCAGGCACAATGCGGTCGATAAAGTGATCGGCTGGGCGCTGCTGGAGAATCGCGTTCCGCTCAGCGAGAACATCATGCTGGTTAGCGGCCGAGGCGGATTCGAAATCGTGCAGAAGGCTATCGTGGCCGGAACGCCGGTGGTGGCGTCGGTTTCTGCGCCATCGAGCCTGGCCGTGCAGCTTGCGCGAGAACTTCGTCTGACGCTCATTGGATTTCTGCGCGGGCGGCGCTTCGTCATTTATTCTGGTGAAGAGCGGGTGGCAAAAAAGTGAGCGCGCGTCCCGGCGAGGTTTTGTGAAACGAACGCTGCCACCGGAAGCTTTGCAGGAAGTCAACGCGCGGCTGGAACAGGCGCACAAGGCGTTTCAGCGGCGCTATCCGGGTCCTTCAGCCGAGCGCCAGCCGGTTCACGTGGTTTACGGTGGCGCGCATCTCTTTCGAGCGGGTACGGCCAAGCGATTTGGCGAACTCGCGCTGAAATCCCTCGACGAATATGCACCCAACTTTGCGGCCTTTGCCAAAGCAATTGCCCTGCCGGATGCGACCGGCTTGCCGGATTCAGCAGAGGCGGCGGAAGCGATCGCGAAATCCATCGAGGCGGATCCGGAAATAGCGCGGCGCGAAAACCGTCCGGCGTGGTTCGCGCACACAATTTACAAGCGCGTGCGCGAAAAACTTCAGCGCGAGCCTGTCGAGGATTTTCGCATCGATTTCGAGGACGGGTACGGCAACCGGCCGGACGAGGAAGAAGATGGGCACGCCGCGGCGGCCGCGGATGAAGTAAGCGCGGGGATGAACGCCGGAGAGCTGCCGCCGTTTATTGGGATACGAATCAAGCCGCTGACGGAGGAACTCCGTACGCGCAGCATTCGCACGCTGGATATTTTTCTGACGCAACTGGCTTCGAAATCGCGCGGCGAGTTGCCGAAACATTTCTGCGTCACTCTGCCGAAGGTGGCATTGCCGGATGAAGTTACGGCGCTTGCGGATATCTGTTCGCGCCTGGAACCGATGCTCGATTACGAGCCAGGATCGTTGCGCATCGAACTGATGGTCGAGACGCCGCAAGCGATTTTCAATGAGCGCGGCGAAGCAAATCTGCTAGCGCTGGTGAGCGCCGCGCGAGGACGTTGCGTGGCCGTTCACTTTGGGCCGTATGATTACACGGCTTCCCTGAACATCGCGGCGACGTATCAGCCGATTGCACATTTTGCATCGGATTTCGCGCGAGCAGCAATGCAGGTTGCGCTGGCGGGGACCGGAATTCGGCTGGCCGACGGGCCTACGAATATCATGCCTATCCCGCCCCATCGCGGCACGAAAGAAGGGCCGAAGCTCAGTGCCCGCCAACTGGAAGAAAACCGCGGGGCGGTTCATCGCGGTTGGAAGCTGCATTACGAAAATGTCCGGCGGTCCATGGCGAACGGCTTTTATCAAGGATGGGATTTGCACCCGGCGCAGCTACCGGCGCGCTATGCGGCCGTCTATTCATTCTTTCTGGAGAATCTCGATCTTTCGGTCGAGCGGCTTCGAAATTTTGTGGAGAAGGCGGCGCAGGCAACGCGCGTGGGGCAAGTGTTTGACGATGCCGCGATGGCGCAGGGGCTGCTGAATTATTTTGTGCAGGCGACGAACTGCGGCGCGCTGAAGCCGGCCGAAGTGGAAGCGCTCACCGGCTTATCTCAGTCCGAACTTCGCGGCGGATCTTTTCGCAAGATTCTGGCGGGGCGATCTTCGTAGAGCCGGAGGCGCGGTCGGGAAGCAGGGGAGCGCGATCAGAGTTTATTGAGACCATCCAGGGCGGCGACTTTGTAGGCTTCGGCGAGCGTCGGATAATTGAAGACGGTGTCGCGAAAATATTCGATGGAGCCGCCGTAAGCAAGGACAGCTTGGCCGATGTGGACAATCTCGGTGGCGCGCTGGCCGATGATGTGAACGCCCAAGAGCTGGCGGTCATTGCGATCGAAAAGCAGCTTGAGCATGCCCGTCTCGTCGCCTAGCATCATGCTCTTCGCCAATTCATTAAATTTCGAAATGCCCACTTCGTAGGGAATTCTTTCCGCAGTCAATTGCTCTTCGGTTTTGCCGACCATCGAAATTTCGGGAATCGTGTAGATGCCGTACGGAAATCGCTCCGGCATGTGCTCGGAAGGCGCTCCAAACATGCGGCAACAGGCCAAGCGGCCTTGCTCCATGGAGGTACTCGCGAGGGCGGGGAAGCCGATGACATCGCCCGCAGCGTAGATGTGCGGGATATGTGTCTGAAAATCGGCGTTCACGCTAATTTTGCCGCGAGGGTCGGTTCGAAGGCCCGCCGATTCAATGTTTAGAGAGTCGCCATTGGCCTGCCGACCGACGGCGTAAAGAAGCATGTCACCTTGCACCTTCTTCCCGCTTTCCAATTCCGCAAAGACGCGATCGCGAAGCGGATCGATGCCGACGCGGGTGACTTTTTCGCCGAGGCGGAAGGTGGCGCCCATCTGGCGCAGGTGGTAGGCGAGCGCGTCCACGATTTCGCGATCAACAAAGTCGAGAATTTGCGGGCGCTGATCGATCAAAGTGACTTCGGCGCCGACCGCGGCCATAAACGAGGCGTATTCGAGGCCGACAACGCCGGCGCCGACGACGATCAACTCGCGCGGCAGGGAGCTGATACTCGTGAACTCGTCGGTATCGAGAATGCGTTTGCCATCGAAGGGGATATCGGGACTGTGCGCTGGGCGAGTGCCGCAAGCGATGAGGATATTTTCACCGTGCAACGTGATCTTCTCATTGTCGCCATTTACTTCGATGGTGTGCGGATCGACGAATTGAGCCGCGCCTTGAAAGATGGCGATGCCATTGCGGCGCAATTGAGCCCGAATGACCTCCGTCTCGCGAGAGACGATATTTCCCACACGGAACGCCAAGTCTTGCAGGGAAATGTCGCTGTTCCCGCGATAATTGCTGCCGTAGAAGGTGCGCACCGCGATTCCAGTGAGCTGGAAGATGGCTTCGCGGACGCTTTTGCTGGGAATCGTCCCGGTGTGAACGCACACGCCGCCGAGCATCACTATGCGGTCGATGATGGCCACGCGCTTGCGCAACTTGGCCGCGCAGATGGCGCCTTTTTGGCCGGCGGGGCCGCTGCCGATTACGATGAGGTCATAATTCTGGTCGGCCATCAGAGGTTTCGTGGTCCGTTTAGGCGAGCGCGATCAAGTCGATCTCAATGCGCGCATCGCGCGGAAGGCGCGCGGCTTCGACAGTGGAGCGCGCCGGCGGATTCTTGGTGAAATAGCGAGCGTAGACCTCGTTCATCGCCGCAAAGTCGCCCATATCCTTCAAGTACACGGTCGCTTTAACGGCTTGATCCAAGGAGGAGCCGGCCGCTTCAAGGATTGCTTTCAGATTATCGAGAACGCGCGCAGTTTGCCGCGCCACATCGCCTTCGATCAACTGGCCGGTAGCAGGATCGAAGGGAATCTGGCCCGCAGTATAAACGAAACCGTTCGCTTTAATTGCTTGCGAGTACGGACCAATGGCTTTGGGGCCGTTGTCGGTGGAGATTACGCTTTTCACGATGCCTCCTCAAAAGAAAGTTACAGGGTAAGGTTAAATGGCGATTACAGCGATTTGCACGGCCTGCATGGGCTCCGGCGAAGCGGAAACCGAGATATTGTACGCCAACCGTCACTGGCCGTTTTGCAGAACAGCGGAAGACAGAGGATAACGGTCGAGGAAATCCTGCGGAATCCCTTTTTCGTTCAGCCAGACGCGAAAGGGCTTCGCTAGATCTCGATTGGTTGTTTGTTCGAGAGCGGAGCGCAAATCGTCATAACCTAACTCCTGGCCGCGTAGCAGCGCGACAAGATGCGCCAGGCCACTTCTCATCGGAGCTTCACCGCATATGTCCTCCAGTTCGATAAAAAAGAGCGGAGCCTTGGCGAGCGCGATGCGGCGCTGGGCAATGGGATCGGTCAACATGGTGAGGCCGAGCGGCGTTTCGTTGGCCTGCTTGCGTGCTTCCTCGTACCTTTGCAGGTAGCGAAGGATGCGATCGCGGCGCGCCGCCGGACCATTGCGCGCTTCCTCAATCACGATGGTGGCATATTCGGGCAAGCCCTCTCCCAGGCCAAGGGCGGCATCGGGAGTAGGCGCCAACTCGTCGCCAAACCAATTGTGCGCGAGCGCATGGCTGACTATGTCAAGGAACTGGCTGTTATCGACTCCCAGGTCGAGCGCCGCGGGATTTACGATCGCGCCACCGGGAAACGCGGTGACGGCGGCGGGGCCTTCCTGGCTTTGATCCGATCTGCGCAGTTGCGCGGATTCAACGATGTGCGGAGCGGCAACATTTTTGTCGAGAGGCCCGAAAGCGGTTTCCAGCGTGTGCCACGCCGAAGTGATCTCTTGCCCTGCGGGTGCTGGATCACCTTTTAGCGGCTGGAGTGTCCAAAAAGACGCGGATTGCGAATTGCGGCCGGCGGGCCATTGCATGTAGCGTCCCGCGACGATGTAGGGTGACAAGTCGTCTTTGGAAAGTTCAAAACGATATTCGATTTCGCTACCGGTCTTTTTCTTGCCCTTTGGAGCGCCTCTGGCCAAGACCAAGAAATCGGCAGGGACACGAATGGTGTAATCGGTGCGATCGGGACGGCTGGGCGCACGTGCCATGAGATGTTTCGGCGGCTGAAATTGGGGGAACCACCCTTGTGAGCCAAGGTGAAAATCGTCTTTGTCGAGGGTGATGCGCGGCCCTCGATTCGTCGGCGATCGGAAGGCGTATTCGATGGAGACGTCGCGGGTTTGCTTGCGGGCCCATGGCGGATCTAGCGGAAGCCGAAGGATGTTCGTCTGCGAGTATTGGTCCCCTTGCGAAAGGGCGGAGGGCGTCACTTGAGAACCGTTGACCGTAACTTCGAGATCCTGAAGGCCGAAGGCTCTCTGGTTCGGCAACGCTACGTCAATGAACGTCAAATCAGAGGTGCCGGAGTTTTCAAACTTGTAGTGCGCGGTGATTTGCAGCGTCGGAGGGTCGCTGGGAAGGAAGCGGACTTGGCCCGATTCCTTAATGGCGAGATACCCTGGCGCAAGCGGGGCGTCACAGGAGTAGCCGCACAACAAGAGGAGAATCGGGAAGAGAACGAGGTAGAGCGAGCGCGAAGCACGGCGATTCAAGATGCGAAGATTCTACCGGGGCCGGTCGAACCTTAAAAGGCGGAAAATCGGTATTCAGTCCGGCTGAAGAAAGAGGAGGCGTGATTGCGCTTCACGCGTGTCCGCGCTCTTTGATTTCCTTGAGTTCCTTTTCGCGCTTCTTGCGGTCGTCTTCTTCTTGGCGCTCGAATTCGACCATTTCTTCCTCGGTCATCTGGTAGTCCTCACGAGACGCGAACATTACGCTTCGGCTGGTGTCGCGCGAAGTTCGAACCGACCGGCGGCGCTTCTTGGCCCGACCGAAGCCGCCGATAGAGCGTATCGGCTCTGCAATGGCGCCCGATTCGACCAGAAGTTCGCTGACCTTTTCGAGGAACTCGTGCAGATGGTATGGCTTTTGTAGGTAGGGAAGGCTTTCGCGTTCAAGCACCGTTTGAACTTGTCCGGGTTGGGATGACATCAAGAAGAGCACACTCAGGCGCTTTCGCGGAGGGCCGTCCGGGCTCTCTGCAAGCGCGACAAACTCGGATTGGGCTAGTTCACTTAGAGTAGCGAAGAGGGCCCCTTTTGGATCAGCGAGGGCGGCGTTGACAATCACAAGGTTCCAAGCGCCGGTGGCTAGTTCGGCCATCGCGTGTGCTGGCCGCGTAACTACACGGATTCGCCAGTTTTCGACGTCCAGAAGGCTTTTGAGGGCATTCTGACTCGCGACGTCGTTGTCAAGGATCAGGATGCCTACGTCTGCCACAGATTCCTTTCCTAAGGGTCTGTCCAGTATAGCGGCTGTTGCGGGAGGAGGACGGAGGCCGACGGGCGGGCTTTCCAGGTCTGAGATTCGCGACTTTGTAGGCGAACAAAAAGCAAAACTTTTAACTTGACAAGGCGAACATAGGGCGAATATATTGCGAAAGTGCGGCGAGGTCAACAATGGCCACTTCTCCCATCCTTCGACCAACCCCGGCGACGCTTCGGCGCCAGCCGGAGAAGCCGAAGCAAACCAGTCTCACGCTATTCCCCACAGCCGCTCGCCACGGCACTTGTGAGCTACCAAGCGATGCTTCCGCGCCCCCTCCGGCGCCTGACCGGAGCAGGAAGCCCGCGACGGAACTGGTTGGCATTGCGCGCCTCGCCGCCTCCTCCCCCCGCGCAGAAGCGAAACGGGGGACAGAATATTTTCTTCTTCCCGTAAAGTCCATCTTGAACGAGTGTCATTCGGAGCGAGTACCGTTCAGATGGACGGTGAATCCGTACCGCGGCTGCGAATTCGGCTGCCACTACTGCTACGCGCGCTACACCCACGAGTACATGGAACTGGACGGCGCGGACTTCGAATCGAAAATTTACGTGAAAGAGAATGCGGGCAGTCTCGTGGAACGCGATCTGACCCACGACAAGATTTGGGGCGAGCACATTGCGATCGGAACTGCAACCGATCCTTACCAGCCAGCAGAGCGAGAATTTGGCGCAACTCGGGCGATCCTGGAAAAAATGGCGGAGCGGGAGGGGTTGAGCCTCTCGATCACGACCAAATCCGATCAAGTGGTGCGCGATATCGATTTGCTGCGGAAAATCTCGGCGCGCTCTTCACTGACGATCAACATAACTGTAACGACGGTGCGCACGCGCCTAGCGAGAATGCTGGAACCGCGCGCGCCGCGCCCGGATCTGCGTCTAGCGGCGGTGCGGAAGTTACGCGAAGCAGGAATCAATGTGGGAGTGAACGCGATGCCGATTCTGCCGGGCCTGACGGACAGCGAAGCAGACTTGGACGCGCTGATGCGGGCCGCGCGAGACTCCGGCGCGCAGTGGATTGCCGGGAACGTGCTTTTTCTGATGCCGGCGTCGTGGAAATCGTTCATGAGATTTTTGGAGGCTAAATTTCCGAAGCTTGCACGGCAGTATCGAGATTGGTTCAGGGGCTACGGAAACGCGCCGGAGAGCTACCGCAAGGAAATTTCCGAGCGCGTCGAACGCCTGCGGCGCAAGTATGGTCTTGGATCGCGCCCTAAGAAGCCAGAGACGCAGGCCTGGCATTCGCCGCAACTGCAACTTGCACTGGAAAACGGAGAGAAATAATGCCGAAGACCGCATCAGCGAAAAGAAAACCGGGCCGGGTTGCCGCTTCCCCGCAGTTCGTGCCGGGGTCGCCGAAACTTGCGGTGGTGCCGTTGGATGCGGAAGAGGAGCGGGTTCGCGGCGTCAAGCTGAAGACAGTGTCAATGTTGACGATGATTTTTGCACTGGTATGCTTCGGCGCATTCATGGCCGGGCGCCCTTCGGCGTCTGCGGCCGGGCCAATGGCCACTATTCCGGAACTCAAGGAGCGCGCGATGTTGCAAGCATTAAGGACCGCGACGTACCAGGTGAAGGATCTTGATCGAGCGAAAGAGTGGTACAGCACGGTACTGGGCGTGAAACCTTATTTCGATCAGCCGTTTTACGTGGGATTCAACGTGGGCGGCTACGAACTAGGGCTCGTGCCGGCAACGGACGCGCGCGAAAAGCGAGCGCCCGCGGGAATTGCGTACTGGGGCGTGAAAGACGCCCGCGAAGCGTATCAGCACCTGCTCAATTTTGGAGCCAAGGCGCAGGAACCGGTGCAGGACGCCGGCGAAGGAATACTCATCGGAGCGGTCCACGACCCCTTTGGGAACGTGCTCGGCATCATACAGAATCCGAACTTTAAGGCTGGCGGAAACTGAAGTCGTCTTTTGGACTAGGGCATGATGATGCGCGGAACATCTTGAGAGGGCGCATCCGCAGGCAGCCGGAAGCGAGCGCGGAGGAAATCGAGAAATGAGCGCGAGCGCGGGCGTCCATTGGATTCTTGCTTGCCAACTCGCAACAGAAAAACGAGCAACTGGAAAATATCGGAGTCCTTCAGCCGGGGAAAATTGGAGCGTCCCGATTCGTTCTTTTGAAATTCCTGGAGCGATTGCGAGATTTGCGCGTAGACGGCGCGAGCTGGATGAGCAGCCGGCGGCCGCTCGTAATAGATACCGCTGCCGAGCGTGCGATACATCTCGGCCAAGGACTCAAGCGCGGAGTGAACGGCGCTATCCTGCAGATCTGTGTGCTGGACCTGAGCGGAAAGAATCGCAGCCGCGATTCCGGTGACGACGGGCCAGCGCTCGTAGACGAAATCCAGCGAAAACTGAATATCACGATAAGGGAATTCTTCGGCGGGCAGCGGCTGGCGATGCTCCGCTTCGTAGCGATGCGCCACCACTAGGTGCGGACAATCAGACGGGCAATCGATCGTGACTTCGCGTTCGCGCCCGCAGCAAATCGCGCAAATCTTTTCGCCCTTGGCGGGACAAAACCGCTTGGGCGGACGCTTCCCGCAAATCGGACAGGTCATCGGAAAGCCTCGCGCTTGTTGAACGTCGAGGATTCGCGAGCGTTCACTTTATGTAGACTTTTGGTTCGACCGACATCCCCAATCGCAGCGAGTCGTCCTTGTTTTCACCGGGATCGAGAACGATTTTCACCGGGACGCGCTGCACGACCTTCACGTAATTGCCGGTGGCGTTCTCTGGGGGCAGCAGGCTCAAGCGCGCGCCGCTCGATCCGGCGATGCTATCCACGTGGCCTTTGTACGTGCGGCCATTCTCATCCGCTTTTATATCGACACGCTGCCCAGGCTTCATATATTTCAACTGTGTTTCCTTAAAATTCGCTGTGATCCAGATATCGTTCAATGGAATCACGCTGGCCAGTTGTTGACCGGGTTGGACATTCATCCCCACTTCGAGATTCTTGGTGACCACGCCATCCGCGGGAGCCAACACCTTCGTGTATTGCAGATTGAGTTCAGCGGCTTCCAGCGCCGCTTCCTTGGCTTTGACGGTTGCCGCAGCGGAAAGGGCGCGGGCGCGACTGGAGGCGACCTGTTGAGGACCAGTCTGGGACGAGCGCCACGCCGCTTGGGCCTGGGCCAGGCGCGCGCGGGCCTGAGCCACTTGCTGCGATGAGGCCGCCACTGAAGCCTTTGCGGAAGAAACCGCTGCACTCTCCGCCGCGGCGGCAGCCACAGCCTGATCGTATAGCTGCTCAGAAATCTCCTGTTTTTCGACGAGTTGTTTGTAACGGCCCAGATCGTTCTGCGCCTTGACGTTGTTCGCTTGCGCTTGGAGGAGCTGTGCTTGAGCGGCGTCCGCCTGCTGCAGGGCAACTCCGATTCCGGCTTCGGCGTCTTGGACGTCGGCCTCGGATGTGGACACCAGACTGGTGGTGCTGACAGAGGTTACCGGTACGTCGATGCCCAAAGAATGGGCCGTTGCAACGGCAGTGGCGACATCCGCTTGCGCTTGATCCACGGCAACTTGATAATCGCGGGGATCGATCTGGGCAATCACATAGCCCTGGGGGACGGATTGGTTATCGTCCACGTTCACTTTGGAGATGTAACCCGAAATCCGCGCGCTGACCGCCATCAGATGGCCGTCAACTTGGGCATCATCGGTGGACTCGTAACTTGAAAAGTAGCGCCACGCAAAGAAGCCTCCCACCAAGACAATCAGGATCGCGACGATCAGGAACATTCGCGCACGAGGCCGCCGCCGAAAGTAATTGGAGGGGCGAGAAGGCGGCGGAGGCGCGGCGGAATGAGGCTCGGTGCGAACGCGTTCCTCGGCTGGGGCGCTAGGCGAGGTTTCGGTTTCGGTGCTTTGTGCCATGGCTTATTTTCCTTTGAAGTATTCTTTAACACCCTCTTCGGCAACTCCCAAAGCTCGGGCCAGAGAAATCTTGGCATAGTTGTCCCGGTACAAACTGGAGATGTAATTTTCGTGCGCGCTGGCAACCGCTTCCTGCGCCTGCACCACCTCAACCGTATCGGTGACTCCGGCCTGAAAACGATCGCGGGACTGGGCGAGCGTCTGGTCGGCCAGGGCGATATTGCTCTGCGCCACCGCGACTTCTTCTTCCGCGGATTCTATATTCAGGAGCGCGGTGCGAACGTCCTGATCAATCTGGGCGCGAAGATCCTCGAGGTGCTCGCGGCTTTTTTCCAAGCGCGCGTCGGCTTCAAGAACGTCGCCGTGGACCTTGCCGCCCTGGAAGATGGGGATGGCCAGGGTTCCTCGGACGTCAAACACGCCGTGCGTCGATAGTTGAGGAACGGTCCCAGCCAAGCCGTAATCGGCGCTCACGGATAGTGAAGGCAAATAACCGGCTACGGCGGCCTTGCGCGAGTATTGCGCGGCGCGCACGTCCTCACTTGCGGCCTTGAAATCGGAACGAGAGTCGTACGCTTGCTTCAGGGCGGACTCCAACGTGATGCCGACGAACGGCTGATAGGGGGATTTATCAGTTAACTCGAATTGCTGCCCCGGAGCGAATCCGATTACACGCGCGAGGGTGAGCTTCTGAATGGCGAAATCGTTTTTTGCCTGGATGAGTTGCTGCTGGCGCGTCTTCATCTCGACTTGCGCGCGCAGCCCGTCGATGGCGGGTGAGGTTCCTGCTTTCACCTGGTCGGACGCCTGATCGTAGAGAGATTGAGCAGTTTTTAGTTGGGCATCTGCCGTGTCGATGCGGGCCTCGTCCGCGATTGCCTGCAGATACTCGTAGCCAACAGCGAGAGTCACGAGATCGCGAGCGTCCTTGTATGTGTCTTGCGCGGACTTGACTTCCTCAGATGTCGCGTGGGTGCGATTAATTGCCCCCCAGTCAAAAATATTTTGCGTTACAGAGGCCCGCGAATCGATATAAGAGAAAGGTCCGACAACCGCAGGGATTGTCACACCGGGAAATTTAAAGGTGAAGCCGAACTCGGCTAGATCGACCTTGGAATCCGCGACGTAACTCGAGGTGTTCACGTTGGGCAATAGGGCGCTGAGTTGCCGCCAGCGCTCTCCGCGAGAGCTGCGAACATCCTGGCCCGCCAGCAACAGTCCGAGATTTTGTCTCAAGCCACGCAATATGGCGTCCTGCAAGGAAAGCTGCACGACTCCCGGCTCCAGTTTTCCCGGAACGCTGCCTAGGAGGGAGCCCTGAGGGGAAGGAGTGCCGGCGAGCCCGGAGGGTCCGGAGGTGTAACTTGAGCCGGTCGCTGGAGCGCTTGTCGCGTCATTTGAGGCGGACGAGGCTGGAGCCACTTGTGCTTGCGCACGTCCCGCCATTAACGGCAGCAAAGCGGCCAAGAAGACGAAAAGGACTGTAGCCCGGCACATCACAGCATTGCCTCCCTGGGCGGTTGTACCTTGGATGAAACCAAAGATATTAAAGACTCAGCACAAATGAGTTCGAATAACAATTAAAAGCGCACCGGGAATCACGTGCGTGCTCTACGGGTATCGGCATTCGCGCGCTTATCGCCAGTGGCAAGATTGCGAAAGAAAAGATTCCATGCGTCTTCAGCAGTTTCGTGCAATGAAGAATCGGGGTGCAGCGCCCAGGCCAGAGTAAGTCCGAACAAGAGCATTTGCGTCAGCCGCGCGAGTTCGGCAGCGGAGTGATCGCGCCGAATTTCGCCGCTTTTCTGTCCGAGCCTAAATATTTCCGCCAGAAGTCTCCGGCCGATGGAGAGCCTCTTCTGCAGTTCCGCGCGCACCGGCTCACAGGAAGCGTGAGCGGCATAGATAGCCCGAAGCAGGGCAGGAGGCGACGAGGATTGGCCCGCAAGGTCCGTCGCCAATTCTTTCAGCGCCGGAAGCACGGGACCAGATTTCGCCTTCTCGAGAGTGCGCTCGATGGCAGCCACGCGCTCGGCGCCAAGGGTGGCGAGTACGTGCTCTTTGGTGGGGAAATAATTGAAGAAGGTCCCTTTGCCAACGTCGGCGGCTTCGGTGATGTCTTCCACCGTGGTTTCCAGATAGCCGCGCTCTGCAAAGAGCTTCAACGCTGCTTCATAAAGTCGTTCGCGGGTTTCCGCCCGATGACGTTCCCGGCGGCCCATCCCGGCGCGCGAGCCTGGCCGGACCCCTGGGAGGACGGTGGCTGTGCGACGTCTGGGCAATTCAGTGACCATTGGACAATTACGACTGTAAGTCATAATTAACGTCAAGTCAATGTTAAGGCGCTCCACTTCCTGTTAGGTGTTATTGGGTGGGTGCTCTCATCGGGCACCCGAGTTGGTCATAAGGACGTGCGCCGAAAGTGGGCACAGTCCGAGGATACGAGGGAAATGTTTACACGGAGAGCCGAATTCGCGCAAGTACTTGTTGGTGTAAAGAAAAGTCGTCCACGGTGACCGGGTATAAATAGCCGACCGGACGCCCCAAATGGCTGAGGCGCGATGGTCTTCACCCAGTGTGCGAGACGGCTAAGGGAATCCCGATTAGTGGGATCGGTTCTTGGGACTGTGTTGATTCAGGACGTTAATGAGCTGTCTCGCCGATCCCGGAATCGGAACGGCTCCATGCAGGGCGATTTCCTTCGCGTCGATTTCCTTGCCGTAGATCCGGCGGTTCGCATCGTTATCCGGACGCAAGGTCGAGCCCTCAAGAGAGATACCGGCGAAGAGCCCGCGTGCGCGCGAGTAGGTGAGAACTTCGGCGCGCATGGTCACGTCGGTGTCAGCTTCCGCGTCGCGACCCTTAGGTCCCGCCGCAGCCGACGCATCTGCTCCGAGTTTCACTTTGCTGCTGAGAATCGACTTTGCACCTCCGTCGTTCATTACCAGCAAGACGAAGTCGGTAGCCTGGCCGCCGATTTGGAACCCGAAGCTACCACCTTCGAGCGCCATCATCGTGGGCGCGCCCCACGGGCCGCGGAAATTATCGCCGCTGCGACAGGTCATAGCGCCGCGGCCATAGCTGCCGCCTACGATAAACGCCGCCTTCAGAACCGAGGGAATCACGATCACGCAGTCGGCCTTGTCCAGCAAGCTCTGCGGAATATCGTCGGGAATATCGAGGATTTGCTTCATCACTTCCCCGGCGTTCTCCAACCGACCTTCGTCTTTGGATTTATCGTCCGCCCGGGCCGTTCGCGGAGCGATGAACAGTGGAAGACCCGTGAGTGTCAGCGTCAGCAGAAAAAGCAATGTCCTCTTCATGGTCACAGTGCCTCCTGAATTCAGCGTACATCATATGTGTGCCGGCGTGGCAACGCAACCTTTGTGGCATGAGATACTCGAACTGAGGGGCCGTACCGGAGTTCGCCTGTGCAATCGTAGGGCCGCCTTACATCCATTTTTCAATCACTTGCTCGGCGTCGCTGACGCAGCGGCTGACTTCATCCCTGCCATGGCTTGAAGCTCGGATGTAAGTCGTTTCCACTCGCGAGGATGTTTCTTTGTACTGATAGGCGCGCTGAGATCCCCGTAATACTCGAGGATATTTTCTCGCAAGCCATCGGGAATGGTGCGAGACGGGTCAGAGATCAGACGATCCACCAGCTTCGCGTAAGTATCGTCTGTGAGGGCATAGTCGCCAGCCTTCACTCTGGCGCCGGTGTCGAGGTCCCGGTTCGGCAGATCGAGCACCGTGGTCGGATGCGCCCTCAGATTTTCTAGAAGACGCCGGTAATTGTCAGCCGAACGGTTCACACTTTGGATATACCACCCTTCCGTTTGCGCATCGGGAATCTTAATCGCCAGATAGGAAGCCGGACCTATCTTGGGAATAATTTTGATTACAATCGCGAGCAGATGGGATCCGATGCCAGGCCCTCGGTAGGTATAGGCCCAATGGCGTTCGTAATCCGCCTGCCGCAGCTGTTTCACAAACTGCTGATATTCGGGGTTGTCCGTATCCGGCGCGAACTGCTTGCCATGAAGAACGATTTCGGCATCGGAAAAAATGGGAATCAGAGTGCGAACCGATGTGCGGTAGCTCTTCATCGCAGGCCGCGTCTTCCCAATGAGTTCGCGCACTTCAATTCCGTAGGTGGCGACAAAGGCGCGTTCCAGCAGCCCGCGCGGCACTCGAAAGCCGATGAATCGCATGAAGGCGGGCGGAGCGAAGGTGCGCTTTGAAAGCTGTCCGATATCGAATGCGTACTCCGTGCGCACATGCGCGTGCGGGTTTTCATCATAGGTAACGATGGGTCCATACCTTCTGGCCAACCCGGGAAAGTTGATTGCGGTCGAGGGATTGACGGCTACCGAGTGGCCGATCGAATCGCCGATGTAATGCGACAGGGCACCGATCGCAAAGGCGTATTCATCGACGTTGCGCGACTCTAGAAAGAGATTGTTGATGAAATCGCCGGCGCGCACATAGTGGGTGAGGTCACTGAAGAACTTATTGCCGAACGGATAGTAACCCATGTCTTGCGCGGCGCAGCCGCCGTAGGCGAAGGCGTGAGCCTCGCGTAACTGCGCGTCGGTGGAACCGGGGAAGCGTTCGAGCAGGAGCGGGCGAATCGCGCTTCGCCAGGTCAGGTCAATTAACTCTTCGTGCGTAAAGACGGAGTACGCGGGGGTAGTCTGCGGAGCCAGCATCATAGCTACTGTCATGGCTGCCAAAGCAATTCGCCAGTTGCAAGTTTTCACGCAGGCCCCTCCGCAGCGTGCACAACTACTTCAGATGCCCGACACCTCTTTCGAGCGCCAACGATTGTCCCAAACTGAATGGCACCCGCGACGAGAGAGTTAATAGCGGCATTCACCATTTGCCATTTCATACTTGACAGGTAGCGAGACCGGATAGTACAAGGCCATTGCCATGATGTGCGTCGGGTGGGCGCACACCACAGACAACAACTACTACTTGGAGGCCGCAATATGCCCAAGGGCGCGGGATCGTATAGGCTGAGTGTAATTTACATCCTCAGTGGATTGCTTCTTTTCTTGTTTGTTGGCCTGGCAAGTCGCGTGCACGCGCAGGCTGTCACGGGAAACATTTCTGGAACCGTGACGGACGCGAGCGGCGGAGTCATCGCGGGCGCAAACATTCAAGTGAAGAACACCGCGACCGGCGTCACACTCACCACGGTCTCGAATGACCAGGGGCGCTACAACGTCCCAGATTTGACCATCGGGACCTATGACGTCCAGGCTTCGAACAGCGGATTTCAAACGGTGGTGCAAACAGGTGTCAGCGTAACCGTCGGCAACCAGCACGTCGTCGATTTCTCCCTACCCGTCGGACAAGCGCAGCAGACGGTCACCGTCGAGTCGGCGGTCGCGCAAGTGGAGACGCAGTCGACCGCGATTACTTCGTTGGTAAGCGCGCAGCAGATGGCAGACTTGCCTCTGAACGGGCGCAACTTCGAGCAGTTGCTCGATATCGCGCCTGGAGTTACGAAAACACCCGCCGGAACAACCGCACTTTATGGGGTCGCCCCGAGTTATTCCATCGCCGGAGCCAGAACTGAGGGCACGGCATTCTTGCTGGACTATACCAACATGGCCGACTTTTGGAACCACCAAGCCGGCTCCGAAGTGCTAGGTACTTCGCTCGGCGTGGAAGCGATTCAGGAATTCTCGATGCTGACGAACACCTACAGCTCGCAGTTTGGCGGAAACGGCGCTGTAATGAATGCAGCTTCAAAATCAGGTACGAATGACTTTCACGGTTCGGCGTACGAATACCTGCGGAACTCCGCACTCGACTCCCGTAGCTATTTCGATCTCACGCCTGCGGGGCAACCGTATACGCCGCCATTCCGCCGAAACCAATTCGGCGGCAGCGTGGGCGGCCCTATCAAGAGGAACAAGCTCTTTTTCTTCGCCAACTATGAGGGTTTTCGCCAGGCGCTTGGCCAAACAGTAGCAAACGTGGGGGTCCCCGAACCCTATCTTGCGTCAGATGAGCTGCCGTGCGGCCAACCTGGCGCCTCGGGTCCAACAGCCGCCGTTAACACATTTTCACCAGTTTGTGCGGGCCTCACGCCAGCTGGTGCTTGGCCCGCGGTCGGCACGTCCGGTAACCCGATCGAGCCGGAAGCCGCCTTTGGAAGTGGGGCAGCCGGCCAAACAGCGGCAGCCGGAACTGCCATAAATGGCATCTTGGGCCTTTACAATAAAGCCTTTACTCCTCCGGCAGGCGCTGTGGACCAGGGGGGCTATTACTTCACGACATCGAGCGCAACCCAGGTTGCAAGCGAAAACTACGGCCTGGGGCGAATGGACTACACGCTTTCCGCGAACGACAGCATTTTCGGGCGCTATTTTATCGACCAGGCAAACAACCTTCTTCCGCTCACCGGATTTTTTGGTTCGGCCCTACCCTATTGGCCGGAAGTGGATCACACCAAGAACCAATTCTTGACCATTCAGGAGCGGCACATTTTTTCCTCCAACGTCGTGAATAACGCCCGGTTCTTATTCACTCGCACGTATGAATCGTCATACTCACACAGCATCCTCCCAGCTGCTTCGGACCCTTTGAATTTCAACCCTAGCCGGTTTCCTGAAGATGCATCTGTCAGTCCACTGGGATTTACCATCACGGGGATTGGCAGCAATCAGTTTGTCTCCGACACCCTCGTCCAAAACACCTTCGGGGCCGGCGACGACGTTGCGTGGAACCATGGGGCGCATACGGTCACGTTTGGCGCGGACATCCTGCGAGTCCAGTCGAATCTCTCTTCGCCTTTTGAGTACGGAGGCGATTACCCCTTTTCCAGCCTGCAGACTTTTCTCCAAGGGATACCGGGCGGTGGCACCGGATACGCGGTTGCGAACAGCCCATTTACGGACAATGCTGCCCGTTACTTTCGAGAAATCGACATCAACCCGTACATCAACGACAGTTGGAAGGTCAGTTCACGGCTAACGCTGAACCTCGGTGTTCGCTACGAGTACGGAACCAATCCTTCCGGCTGGCCGCTTAACACGCTTCTGAACCCGCCATATGGGAACGGCGGATTCTCGCCGGTCAGTCACGTCTTTCAGACCAGCCCGAATCGGAAGAACATTGATCCGCGGTTAGGTTTGGCCTGGGCTCCGTTTGGAGACCAGAAAACCTCGATCCGCGCGGGTTTCGGAATTTTCCACGATCCGGTTGCTCCTCGGACCTACGCGTCCGCGTATTACTTCGACCCGCCATTTAACTATCATCAGTTTCCTTCCGGCACGATGAGTTTTCCGGATGCCTTTTTCGGCTTGCCTGCCCCCCTGCCGCCACAAGACGAGCCCACCGCGTGCGCGGCGAACAACGTCGTCAACAACAGTATAGGGTGCACCAGCCTGGGTGACGGCGTGCCATTCAACACACAGGTGGCGCCGTATCAGGAACAGTGGAACTTGAACATTCAACGGGAACTCGGGCGAGGGACCATTCTCACCGTCGGTTACGTGGGTTCTCGCGGCGTGCATCTGTTCGCCCAAGAGAACCTGAACCCATCGCTAACGAGCACGGCGGCTGCGCCCGGTTGTGGCGGAGTCGCTACTGCCGCATGCGCTACGCCAACTGGCTCGGCGTGTATCCCAACGACCGCGAATTTATCGAGCTGCGTTTTTGGCGCTTTCGTCCAGCCCCCCTTCGGCTTGGGCAGTGTGCAACCGCTGCTACCGCGTGTGAATGATAATTACGGTCCTCTGAATGAAGCCGTCACACAAGGAAGTTCCAATTACAATTCACTGCAGGTGAGTTTGGTCCGGCAGGCCGCCAGAGGGATCACAATGCAGTTGTCCTACACCTATTCGCATTGCCTGAGCGATGCTGACGGAACGTACGGATTGGAAGAAGGGGCGACTGGCCTGCTTGACCCTTACGATCCGCGATATGACTATGGCAACTGTTCGTTCGATCTCCGCCACAATTTCGTCGGTAGTGTGGTCTATCAGTTGCCCTTTCATGGGAACCGGCTCGTCGAGGGCTGGCGGGTCAGTGGTATCTTTACCGCTGAAACCGGCTTGCCATTCAGCATCAGCGATGGCTTCGACCAGGCCGGGCTTTTCAACAACGTCGCATCGACCCGCCCAGACGTAACACCCGGTTGCAATCCGTACGTAGAGAAAAGAGCCCCCGGCCCTGGCGTACCCTACCTTGAGCCTCAGTGGATCAACAGCAGCTGCTTCGCGCTCGAACCGGTCGGCACACTGGGCAACGCGCAAAGAGACACGCTCCTGGGCCCCCGTTTGATCAATTTGGACTTTTCGCTCATTAAGGACACAAAAATCACGGAGCGGCTCTCGGCTCAGTTCCGCGCAGAGTTTTTCAACATCGCGAATCGAACCGATTTCGCGGCTCCGAATCCCAGCCTTTACTTTGCGCCCCTTGGCATAGGAGGGGGGCAGGACATCGGCATTCCCAGTCCGACCTACGGTTGGATCACGGCCACTGTGCCGAACAGCCAGCGCGAGATTCAGTTCGCGGTGAGACTGCTCTTCTGATTCGGATCGGGCGCGCTGTTGCTCCACCGAAGTGGATCAGGGCAAGATTTAGAGATTGAACTAGGTCAGGGTAGGATTAGCCAAACGTGATTTCACTCGACCTAATCTAGGTTTAGCGAGTTAAGGTGTTTCCGCACGATACATTGTCGCCACGTGGGCTTAGACGCGCCTAGGCTCCAAAGGTAACCCAGAATCGGCGACGAGCCTGCTGGGAATCTCCAACGATTGGAAATTCCGTCCCTAAGCGCGCAGCTTTGCGAAGACTAAGTCAGGTCTCCCAAGTCTTCATGTTCGTCAGCGATTTCTCCTGAGGCACCGCATCGCTGGGACCCACGGAAGCCATTTTTACCGTATCTAAATCCTCGTGTGCGGATTCCATCTATGGCGGCATTTTCTTTAAATCCTCGCGAGCGCGTCAGCTCTGCCAACGAATAAAAGCATATTGACATATCTAATTTATCCGTATTAATTTACCACTCTTTGCCGAGGTGTTACTTCGAATGCTCTACCTGTCCGAAATCGAAGGCGTCACGAACAAAGCGGTGTTGCGCCCGGTACCGCATCGCGGTGCTAGCCGGTGCGGATTCTCATTGCGGATCCGCTTATTGGTGCTTGTTGTTGCTGTCCTGGCGTTCGGACCGATGGCGGTCGCGCAAGTGTCCGCCAGCCTGTCCGGCACGGTCACCGATCCAAGTGGCGCTGCAGTCGTGTCGGCAGCGGTCGTCGTGCGAGATATGCATACTGAGGTCCAGCGTGATACGGCCACGGATGCCGCCGGGCGGTATCAGCTTGTTGCTCTTCCTGTTGGCGAGTACGAAATCCGCGTGAAAAAGCAGGGATTCGCTGAGGAAATCAGAAGAGGTATACAACTCGCGGTAGGGCAGGATGCCACCGTCGATCTGCGCCTTCAAGTTGGGGAAGTCAGTCAGCAGATTACCGTGGAGGCAGATGCGCCGCCCGTCAACGTTACGACTGCTGACGTCTCAGGGTTAGTCGGCGAACGTCAGGTTAAGGACCTTCCGCTGAACGGCCGCAGTTTCGACGAGCTAGTGACGCTAAATCCTGGCGTTGTAAATTTCACGGCGGAGAAGACCGGCGGGATTGGTGTATCGAATTCAACGAACGGCAATACTTTTGCGGTTTCGGGTAATCGGCCCCAGCAGAATCTTTTTCTCCTGAACGGCGTGGAGTATACGGGAGCCGCAGAAAATAACATGCAGCCCGGCGGCACCAGCGGGCAACTGCTGGGCGTGGACGCCGTGAGGGAATTTAATGTCTTGCGAGATTCCTACGGCGCTGAGTACGGCAAACGGCCCGGCGCGCAGGTATCTATCGTCACCCAATCGGGCACGAACCAATGGCACGGATCGGCCTACGAATTTTTGCGCAACAACGATCTGGACGCGCGAAACTTCTTTGACGTCGACTCGGCGCCGCCGTTCCAGCGCAATCAGTTTGGCGCTTCGCTGGGCGGGCCGATCCAGACGGACAAGACGTTTGTCTTCGCAAATTACGAAGGCCTGCGGCAAAACCTGCATCAGACCTCGGAAACGTTTGTGCCTGCCGCCGATGCGCGCAACGGCACCCTTGTGCCGTTGGGATCTTCATGTTCCGCAGCGCAAGTTGCCGCGTGCGCGGCGGTTGTGAACCAACTGCTCAACCTCTGGCCCCTCGCGAACGGCCCAGAACTAACGCTACCGAACGGCAGCCCGAGCGGCATTGCGGCATCGTTCAGCAGCCCGCTGCAAACCATCCGCGAGGATTTTGGCACCACTCGTATGGATCACGTTTTCTCCGCGAACGACACGCTCAGTGCCGCGTATACCATTGATGACGGCGCGGACGTGACGGCAACAGCGGCCGATCCGTACAGCACCGACTTGGCTCGATTGCGCGAACAGGTGCTGAGCCTGGAGGAAACGCACGTGTTTTCGCCCGCATTCGTGAACACGGGGCGATTTGGCTTTTCTCGCGCGGCCTACTTTTTTCTGGGTGAACCGACGCCGGGAACGCCAGCCGCAGGTCTGACGAGCTTTGTTGGCAATCTGCCGACCGGCGCCGTGGTTGTGGGAGGCAGCACAGCATCGAACCCGGCCACGCAGCTCGGGTTAGCCGGAAGCAACAATGGCACCAACCTGAACGTCTTCCGGAATCTGTTCACCTATGAAGACCAAGTCACGCTCACGCGCGGTAGGCATCAATTGACTTTCGGTGCGTGGTTTCAGCAGTTTCAATCCAACGAAAATCTGGCCCTCAGTCAATATGGGCAAGCGTCGTTCAGCGGCATCAACGCGCTTCTCGGCGGTGTCGTCGGGACGCTTACCTATGATCCGGCGCCGACGGAAATGAATTGGAGGTCACTCTTTGCCGCATGGTATGCGGAAGATACGATTCGACTGACCCCGAAGCTCAATGTCTCGCTTGGATTCCGAGCTGAGTCTTCAACTGGCTGGAACGAGGCTCACGGGCGCGCCGCCAACTACTTCTTCACCAACGGCGTGATCAATTCCACTCCCCACGTCGGCAGCTCCGCCTTCAGCACCAACAATTCAAAGTTTCTGCCGGAGCCGCGCATCGGCATGGCGTGGAGTCCGTTCGGAAATAATAAGACGGTGGTTCGCGCCGGATTCGGAATGTATAACGACCTGCAAGATGCGCTGGGATATCGGATGGACCAGAATGCGCCTTTCAATCCGACGTTTGGAATTAGCAACTTGCCCGTCGCGAATTTTCCTGTGGCGGTTTCGCCCGTGCCGTCCACTGCGAAACTGTCGCCTGGCGGCGTTCAGCCAGATCTGAAACCGCCTACCCTGCTTTCGTATTCCTTGCGCCTCGAACAAGAACTCACTCCGAATACGTCGCTGACTGTTGGCTACGTCGGTTCGCACGGCTATCACGAAATTATCGGCGTGGACGCGAACGAACCGGCCCCCGTGGTTTGCCCCATGTCGCCGTGCCCCGCAGCCTTCCCGGCCAACTTTGGAGCGCTTACGGGAGCGCCAGTGCCCGCGGGGACCTACTACGTTCCGGCCGCCTGCAGCGCGTCCAATGCCACATGCGATGCCAGCCTCACAGGCACCTGGACATGGTTCGCGCTGGGCAACAGTTCGTACAACGCCTTGCAATTGGATTTGGTCCACCGCTTCAGCCGCGGCCTCTCGCTGCGCGGAACGTACACCTGGTCGAAGGCTCTCGACGACGGTGATTCGTTGAACGGCACCACCGCGAACAACGCCCCAGGCCTTGTCTCCAACCCCTACGATTTGCGATCAGATAAGGGTCTCGCCACTTACAACGCACAGAATGTCGCTGTCATCAGCGCGATCTACGAACTCCCGTATGGGCGAGGCAAACCTTTTGCGAGTTCCGTGGCGGGTTGGGGCGACCGATTGCTCAGCGGATGGTCGTTGGAAAGCGTGGTCACAGCCCAATCCGGTTTTCCCTTCACGCCCCA
>DATDIT010000054.1:0-5974 GCA_036520875.1 Candidatus Acidiferrales bacterium | reverse complement strand
GCTTCTTCGGTCTGAGGCATCACGCCATCGTCCGCAGCTACCACCAGGACGACAATGTCGGTAACCTTGGCGCCGCGCGCACGCATTCGCGTGAACGCTTCGTGACCCGGTGTATCAATAAAAACGATTCGCCGCTGGTCCACGTGCGCTTCATACGCGCCGATATGCTGGGTGATTCCGCCCGCTTCGCCAGCCGCTACTTCGGTTTCGCGGATGGCGTCGAGCAAACTGGTTTTGCCATGGTCCACGTGGCCCATCACGGTGACTACCGGAGCGCGTGGCAGTTGGTTCCCAGTGCGCTCTTCCCTGATCTTTTCTTCCTGGACCACCTGCTCTTCAAAGGTAACAACTTGGACGACTCCATTGAACGCTTCCGCCAAACTGGTCGCCATCGGAACGTCGAGCGCTTGATTGATGCTGGCGAAAACGCCGCGGTCGAGCAGCGTTTTCAGCAAGTCCTTCGCGCGAATATCCATTTTCTCGGCAAGCTCGCGCACGGTAATGCCTTCCGTAACCGTGACGTTCCGCGGCTCGCGTTGCACAGGAGCCACAGGCTCAGCGTGAGCCGCGCGTCCCGCTCCCACACCAGCGCGCGTGCGAACCGGATGCAGCCTGCGCTCACCTTCGGCATAGCGTTTTTCGATGGTCGGACGTCCGCGTGAAGCGGGCGGTTTTCGCTGGTATAGAGGCTTTCCTGGCTCTGCCTTGGGCAGGCCCGTTGCGCCGGGACGCTGACTTCCAATGGGCGCCTGACCGGGACGTCCGGTGCCCGGCCGCTGCGGAAATCTTGGTGGCGGCGCGCCTCCGGGTCGCGGTGGGCCGCTCGGTCTGGACTGACCTGGCGCGGCCGCAGGGCGCATTCCTTGAGGAGCGCCCGGCCGGCTTTGGCCGATACCTTGACCAGGACGCGGCGGGAATCGCCCAGGCTGTCCTGGCTGCGGAGGACCTGCGGGCCTTGGCGCGCTCGTCGCAGGAGATGAAGAAGCCGCTGCTGGACGCATCGTCCCGGGAGCGGACGGCTGTCCCGCGGCCGTTCCTGGAGGAGACGGGCGGCTTGGTGGCACAGTCCGTGGCGCTGTTGGCGTGGCCGAAGTCGCAGCAGGCCGCGCGGTAGCTGGCGTTGCCGTGGCGGCCGGCGAAACAGTCGGACGAGCAGGCGCAGCCGGCGCCGCTGCAGGCGGCGCCACGGCAGGTGCGGACGATGTTCGTGCCGGAGCTGCCGGCGAAGCTGGCGCAGCAGCATGTACGGCCGGTGCCGGTGCCGGTCCAGCGGGCTTCGCTGGCACGACGACAGGCCGGGCGGGCTTGGACTTTGCGGCTGTCTTGGCCGCCTCAGCCGCCGCTTCCGCGTCTGCTAGCTCACGAAAATGTTTTCGGGCGAGCTCGGCATGCTCAATTTCGAGTGAACTCGAATGGGTCTTTTTCTCCGTGACGCCGATCTGGGGCAGAAAGTCGATCAGCACCTTGGCTTTAATCTCAAGCTCTCGCGCCAGTTCGTTGATGCGAATTTGGTTGGAATCTGACATCAGCCTCTATTCTTTAAGCGTGTTATCCAAAACTCGTTCCCGGCGCCGATTCCGCCGGGGGCCGTGCTATTCTTCCGGAGTTTCTCGCTTCTCTGCGCTTTCGTCTACCTTGGCGGCTGCTTCCTTATCCGCCGGAGTGGTTTCTTCGGTCTCTTCGGACGCTTCCTCCGCGCTTTGTGCTGGATCGGCCTGCGCTTGTTCGTTCAAATCGGCTGCTCCCGCCTCGTCCGGCGCCTCGGTTGCCTCCGGCGTTTCAACACTTGCTTCATTTGTCTCGGGCATTGCTTCGGCCGCCGCTTCGTCTTCAGTCGATGGTTCAACCGGAGCGATCGGCTGCGCTTCGAGGGCCTCGAAATACGCTGCGACGGACTGGTGAATCTTTTCCACCATTTTCTCGCCGATGCCTGGAATTTCCACTAGTTGCTCCGGAGTCATATCGGCGAGTTTTTCGATCGAAGTGATTCCCGCGGCTTCAAGCTTCTCAATTGTTTTCGGGCCGACGCCGCTGAGTTCGGTCAGCGCGGTGCCAGGAGCGGTGAGCGCGGCCATCTGCGCTTCGATTTCGCGCCGCTTTTCTTCCTCGCTCTTGATATCCACATTCCAGCCGATCAGCTTGCTGGCGAGGCGGACGTTCTGGCCTTTCTTACCGATGGCCAGAGATAACTGCGTATCCTCGACGATCACTTCGAGGCGCTTTTCCTCCGGGTCCACAATCTGCACGCGAGTCACTTTCGCGGGGCTGAGCGCTTTTTGGGCGAAAGCAACTGTTTCTTCGCTGTATGGGATGATGTCGATCTTTTCGCCGCGAAGCTCGCGGATAATCGATTGCACGCGCATGCCCTTCATTCCGACACACGCGCCCACGGGATCCACATCCTTGTCCCGGCTTTCGACTGCAATCTTGGTGCGCTCGCCCGCCTCGCGCGCTACCGCGCGAATCTGTACGGTTCCGTCATAAATTTCCGGCACTTCCATTTCGAAGAGCCTCTGCACCAAAGCAGGGTCGGCGCGGGAAACAACCACCTGCGGTCCTTTTGCAGCGCGCTCGACCGCTCGAATCGTTACGCGGAGCCGATCGCCGACATTGTAGGCTTCAAGGCGCGACTGTTCGCGCTTTGGCAGGCGCGCTTCGGTGCGGCCGAGGTCCACGATCATGTCCGGACCTTCCATCCGCTTCACCACGCTATTAATCAGCTCGCCCACCCGGGTGTGAAATTCGTTGTAGATCGTATCGCGCTCGGCTTCGCGCACTTTTTGCAGGATCACCTGCTTGGCGGTCTGCGCGGCAATTCTTCCCAGCACGTCGGTAGGTTTGGTCTGCGTGATTTCTCCGCCGACCTCAACTTCCGGATTTCGCTTGCGGGCGTCCGTTAAGGAAATCTCTCGAACGGGGTCCGCTACTTCGTCAACTACCATGTGAACTGAAAAGACGTCTATCTGGCCGCTTTCGGGGTTGAATTTCGAGCGCAGCTCTTCCTCAGTGCGGTAGTATTTGCGCGCCGCCACGACCATCGCGTCCTCAATGGCCGCGACGATGATCTCCGGTTCAATGTGCTTCTCCCGGCTGATCTGCTCGATCGTCTGGTATAACAGACTCGCCATCTGTCTTTCCTTCTCCCCCCGGTGCCAGAATGGCCCATCACAGTTCCACGACCAAATTCGCTTTCCGAATCTGGTTATACGGCACGGCGACTTCGCGATCGCGCACCGCCAGTTTCACAATGCCATTGTCGTGGCCAGCCAACCGGCCTTCCCAGTATTTCTGATTCTCAACCGGTTCTGTCAGCCAGATTTTTGCCAGCCTTCCGGCAAACCGTTCGTAGTCGCCCGGCTTGATCAGCTTTCGATCCAGCCCCGGTGAACTGATCTCCAGGACATAGCTGCCCATTCCCGGAATCAACTCTTCCACATCCAAGATAACGCTCAACTGCTCGCTTACCCTCTGGCAGTCATTGTGACTGACGGCCGCGTCGGGATGCTCCGGATCCGGAAGGCGATCAATGTAGACTCGCAGCAGCCGCTGCTTTCCTACCTTCCACTCGACGTCAAAGATTTCCAGCCCCTCGGAATGGGCCACCCGCTCCGCCGCCTGTCGAATCCTTTCTAGGTCCATTCTCTTCTAATCGCGGCAGTTACCCCTCGCCGGAGGCACCGCGTCCCAGTTTCATGCGGCCAACAAAAAAGTGGGCTCGCGCCCACTAGTTTGTGCGACCTATCTGGAAGCAAATTTAGTATAAGCTTGGTTACCCCTGAAACGCAAGCCACCGGCCCCGATGCCTTGAATTCGAGGCATTTTTACAGGTGTTTTACCCGAGGGATAATCGCGCCGCATTCTGCTACCATGCGCCGTCTGGAAGTGCAGAGACACTTTTTGAATGGAGTCGATGGCGATGCAAACGCCGGATTCAGACGCCAAAATTGAGTTAAACCAGGTTGTGCAGAAGTATTTGGGAGCAGCCGGCAGCTACGGGCGGCAGGTCGCGCTGGATTCCCTAGGCCTTTCAGCCAAGGAAGTTGAAGATGTGTTCGGCACATTCGATGAGGACTACCACATCAGCCGCTACTTCCACTTCGAGTGCGCTTCCGGCGCGAATTTCCAGATCAATGGCTTTCCGCAGACCCACGTTTCGATTGACGCGGAAATCCAGAGCATCCTCTAGTCACTTTTTTTCGCGATGAATTGGTAGCGGATTCCGGCGAGAGTCCTCGGATCAGGAAGTCGAGCGATCCTTAAACCCTCGCCGAATCTTCGCATCCTTAGCCGGCTGCCTGCGTGCGGTGTTGCGCCTTCGCTGCTTCCTGCATCCGCCTGCTCATCTCTTCGGGTGAAACATCCTCTTTGTGAGTGGCCAGCGACCAGGAATGGCCGAACGGATCGGTGAGCCGGCCGTAACGGTCGCCCCAGAGCTGGTCGGCGAGCGGTTGCGCTTCTTTAGCGCCCGCGGACAATGCCTTTTTGAAGGTCGAGTCAACGTCATCGAGATACAAAAAGATACTGACCGTGGAGCTGCCGAGCGATTGGGGAGAGCGGACCCCGGTATTTGCCTGCGCAGGCCCGAGCATAATGATCGAGTCGCCTATCTTGACTTCAGCGTGGGAGACTTTCCCATCGGGTCCGGGCATGCGCATGACTTCCTTGGCTCCAAATGCCTGCTGATAGAACTCAATTGCGCGCGCTCCGTCGTCAACTGCGAGATATGGTGTGACTGTGTGGAAACCTTCCGGAACTGGTTTTACCTTTGCCATAACTTCTCCTTTCGGCGTGAGTCCCGATCTTAATGGCGGGACGTTAATGGTTGGTGAAAGGCTGGGGCGACATCTGCTGGGTAAGAGACGTTCTTACCGCAACGGCGGATGAAAATCAAATTGCGGATCGACGTCCACCGGAATGTCGGAGCCTTTCGCCAGGGCAGCGGAGAGCTGCGGCGGCATAACTGCGTATCTTTTGAACCACTTCTCGGTGCGCGCGCGGTCACCGGTGGCCTCTTGCTCGAGCAATTCCCTGGCGAGCGATGCGATTGCGCCGGGCATTTTCTTGAAATCGACTTCGTAAAGGCCGGTGGAAGAGTTTCGGCGGATTGCGCCCTGTTCCGTGAGGTAGCTGATCTCCATCATGGCGCCAGCACCATGGGCCTCGGCGATTCCGAAACGGATGGTGCGAAAAGTTTCGCCGAGAAAAGAGGCGTAGATTTCGTTTAGCTTGCTGCTTGGAATCACTCCGTGGTCCACCAGCCACTTCACGCAGAGCAGGCCGGTGATGTCCGCTTTAGATTCCTCGAGTGAGGAGTATCGCGGCCCGATTGCTTCGCCAATCTGGAGCTTGCCATTCGACCCGTGCACGTATGTGGGGCCGAGTCCGTGGGAAATTTCGTGGAGGGTCACGAAGTCGAGCGTGCCTTCGCCGGTAACCATCTTGGCTTGACCGGCGGGCAGGAGGCGCTCGGCGAGCGGCAGAATGATGAAGTTCACGCGCGCATCGAGGAAATTCTTCCAGAAGATTTTCTTCGAGCCTTTTTCCTGGTGGATGCGCGGATCGTTCGGCAGATTATCGGCCACAGCCTGGTAACCGTGGAGCAGGTCGCCCGCACGATAAATGGCGTCCACCACTTCCATTGGCGCGTGCTGCCCGCGTTCGGAAGGCAAATCCTCATGCGGGAGTGGAAGCGATTCCTGGAGATCGGGGACGTATTTCTGAAACGCGGCGAGTTTTTTGCTTTCCGCGTCGTTGCGAATCATGATGGATGCGCCGTACGACGTTTTCACGCCAAGCAGGCCATCCAGATAAACTTCGTAAGGAGCGAAGACGATGTCGAATTTCGGGTTATCGAGGTCCATCCAGGCGATGTCGCTCGGATAATAATTGTCAGAGAGCAGAGCATCGGCGCGCAAGCGGAGGAATTTGGCGAAAGCGGGATCGTCGCTAAGCGCGGCGGCGGCGCGGAGATCCG